>JAFTYG010000002.1 GCA_017461365.1 Clostridia bacterium
GCAAGGTTGAAAAATACGGATTGAAAGATCCGTCATATTCCTCCTTAGCTCAGTCGGTAGAGCGCATGACTGTTAATCATGATGTCGCTTGATTTAGTTAGCGACACAGGTTAAAAGTTGGTGTTTTAGCGGCAAGGCGATGGTTGGACAAAAAAATACGGATTGAAAAATCCGTCATATTCCTCCTTAGCTCAGTCGGTAGAGCGCATGACTGTTAATCATGATGTCGCTGGTTCAAGCCCAGCAGGGGGAGCCACTGAAAGCCTTGAAAACATTAAGTTTTCAAGGCTTTTTTCGTCTAAATGGACGTTTTAGTGGGTGTTAATCACGCTTTTCTTTTAAATAATCTGTTCGCTGATGTCCTTTCTTTACGGATGATTTCAGCGAACTTTTTGTTAAAGGAGAAAAAAGATGGATACTGCTAAAACCGTTGCAAAGGAATTAACTAACGAGGCTAAGAGAGAAAAGGTCAGAGTAATACCAATTCAATTCTTTGATGATTTTCCCAAGCACCCATTTAATGTGAAGATGGATGCTGAAATGGAAGCTTTGATCGAGAGCATTAAAGAGTTTGGTATATTAACTCCATTGATTGCTCGCAGAAAAGAAGACGGTCGCTATGAGATAATCGCAGGACACAGACGAAAATTTGCTGCAAAAAAGTTAGGTTTAACTGAATTACCTGTTATTTTACGAGAAATGACAAGGGATGAAGCCGTTATTGCAATGGTCGATTCTAATCTCCATAGAGAGCGTATTCTACCTTCCGAACGTGCTTACGCATATAAAATGAAAATGGATGCAAGAAAACGGCAGGGAAAACGCACCGATTTAACTTTTACTCCAGTGGTGTCAAAGTTAAATAGCTATGAAGCACTTGCGCAGGAGAATGGCGAGAGCAGAGAGCAAGTCAGACGCTATATCCGTCTTACGTATCTTATAAAAGAATTATTGGATTTGGTTGACGGAGAGCGTATAGCGCTGCGACCTGCCGTTGAATTGTCGTATCTTTCTGTTCGAGAGCAAAAGGATCTCTTTGAGACTATCGACAGTGAGGATGCAACTCCGTCTCACGCGCAGGCAATCAAAATGAAAAAGTTAAGTCAGCAAGGAAAGCTCACAATGGATACCATTTTCTCAATAATGACACAGCAAAAGCCTAATCAGATTGAGAAAGTGAAGATCTCTTACAGTAAATTTGAAAAGTATTTCTCTCGCGGTACGCCTCAAGCACACATTGAAGCAATTATTTTTAAGGCTTTGGACGAATATTACGCAAAAAGAAAAAAGTAATTTAATTTTAGCACGATAAATTGATGAAAAAACATTGATTTATCGTGCTTTTTTGTTTTTAGGAGGTAAAAATGTCAGTATATCAATTAGAAATCAAACAACTTGTGGATTATCCACGCTGCCGAATATATCGGGAGTTCGTGCAATCCTTAATAGCAGATCGGAACATTCGTACAAGCGGCGGTTCCGGTCTTTTTTATTACACTGTACTGTCTTGCTACGCAAATTTCAGAACGTCTTATAAAAGGCTCGGAAGTATAAATTATATTATCTTTCCGGGGGAATGGCTTTGTAAAATAGACGAGCTTTCGTCTCTGCTCCGTGTAAATAGCAAAAGGCAGACAATATCTATTCTAACAGACTTGCAGGATAGACACCTTATTACCTTTACTATCCTTGGTAACGGTAGCCTTGTTAAATTCAAGATCAATGGCTGGGACACCTTCAACCGTGTATTTGAATACAACGCACCTTGCCAAAAGGATACAGGATTTTTCTTCCTACCCATCAGTGTGGCATCGGAGATCATAGGTACGCGCCGTCCGTCCGAAATGGATATACTGCTTGACCTTTGGCTCAATACCGTGTACTGTGATGAACGAGTTGAGGGCTCTATGCTCGGTCCCGTGGTCTATATGAGAAATTGTAGCGGAAATCCCCTTGTCAGCTATGATTATCTTGCCAGACGTTGGAATATGTCAAAAGCAACCGTAGGAAGATATCTTAAAAAGCTGAAGGGTTTAGGATACATATCCCTTACGAATTTCTCCGGCACAAAAGGCTCTGTTATATACTTGCAAAAATATCTTTCAACTATGTTTCGTATATCCGACGTCATTTTGGATAAAGAGGAGATTGCGATGGCACTGAATATTAACGTTGAGCTTGACGACAGCGTTTCAAACAGCGACATTAGCGTTTCAAAATTGAATACCGACGCAGTTGTCAGAAAAGTACGTCAAATCCTTACGGCACAAGGCTTTTCGTGCTTTGAGTGCCGCAATTTGAGGCATATATTATTAAAATTATCCGATTGCAAGAGAAAGGATATATTAAGAAACGATCTATTATCCTTGGGGCATACTCGGTACCGTCTCTTATTTTATTGCGGCGATCACAGACGGATCGCCGCATTCGATGTGACAGTAAAAAATATTTTCAGAAGATAGGAGAAAGAAAAATGAAGTCAAAAGAAAAGGATGTATCGGAAAATACGTTGTACCACGACACTTGGACGTTGTTGCGTAAATACCGTGACGTAGTATGGAGCTTGGAGCTTTCAGTTCAAAAGGTACGCAGGCAGTTTCAAATCGAGTACGGAAGCAGTATAGAGGATTTTTTGGAATCCATCTACATAGCGGGGGTAGAGCTTGACGGTACTGACATAGCCGAACAAGCGAAGAGCATAGAACGAAGTAATAAGATGTTAAAGCTCGTGGATCATTCCGTCAATCTGCTCCGTGAAAAGCACAAAAACGGAGAAGAATATTACTGGATACTCTTTTATAGCTTTCTGTCACCTCAGCAATACCGTAGTACAGAGGTTATAATCAAGGAGCTTGAACCTCATATCAGGGAAATAAGTTTTCGTACTTATTATCGTAAGAGAAAAGAAGCTATAGATGCTTTCTCTTCAATCTTGTGGGGCTATACTTCAAGGGATAGTCTTGAGATTTTAGACAAGTTTTTCCCCAAAAATGAAAATGGCACATAAAAAGCAGAGTATCGCACTAAATTGGCGCGGCTTTGCTCTTGCGCCGTAAAAGGATATGTGGTATAATTAGTATGCTTAAAAATGTATCAAGTGCAATCCGAATATTAAAAACCGTTTCAAAGCATAAAACTTTGAGGCGGTTTTTGTGTTTTCGGCACTTGGCATATATCGGCAATCTTGCCGAGCAACAAAAGATATAGAAGGGAGTGGTGATATATATGGCGGTTCTCAATTCAGACCTTTAATTTAATACGTTAAGAAAAAACGGTTCGATAATAAAAATCGAGCCGTTTTTTATTTCGGAAACCGGCCGAAGAGTTTATCCGGGACAAAGTTCAAAATATATTTTTTAATGAAAAAGGAGATTTAAAACATGAGAAACACTATTAGAAAGATTGGAAACACCATCAGAAACAAGGCAACAAAGGCATACATTGCGGGAAAGACCGCACTCTCAGCAAAGAAGGGTGAGGGCTACATCGATACAGCCCTCAAGATCATCATTTCCGTCGTAATCGGCGGTCTCATCCTCGCTGCACTCTACACACTCTTCAACACTACCGTTATGCCCACGCTGACTGAGAAGATCACAGGCTTCTTCAGCTATTCGGGCGCGGCGGCGTAATTTAGAGGAAAGGAGGATAAAAGCATGAGAAAGTTTATCAATAAACTCAGAAGCAAAGCAACGGGAGCCTACATTTCCGCAAAGACCGCACTTGCGGCGAAAAAGGGCGAGGGCTATATCGATACAGCACTGAAAATCATTATTTCGGTAGTAATCGGCGGTCTTATCCTTGCAGCGCTCTATACGCTGTTCAATGTAACCGTCATGCCCACTCTTGAGACGAAGATCGGAGAGTTCTTCAACTACTCCGGCACGTAAGAAAGCGTGATATGATGAAGAAATTCATTGCAAACAAACGCGGAGAAGCAAGTGTCAAAACGGCGATCATAATCATAACTTCCGTAGTTGTTGGCGCACTTCTTCTCGGTGGACTCTATCTCGTATTTGCGAGTGACAACGGTGTTTTAAATACAATGAACAACGAGGTTGCGGGAATGATGGATTATACCCAAGAGCTTCGTTATGAAAGATATTATGATGAGGCCAGCGGTACATATACAATCAGATATTCCTATGACGGTAGACATTGGAACGAGCCTGAAATGCCAGATTATGGAGATACAGCAACAGTTTACGGAGTGATGTCAAATAACTCCGAGAGTGATCCTATCGAGATCGCTCTCATTCAAAAGGGCAGTACGTATTATGTTCTTGCTTCAACCGATGGCGGTATCACTTGGTCTGAAAAATGTAACTTTACCGCGCAAGGTATTACCCACTTCTATTACGGAACATCAGATCCTCTGCCTTCTGAATCAGGTACCTTCAGTGGTGAAAGGTTTGTAATTCGCCGTTGGAGTGGCGGCGCTACCTACTTTACAATGACAAGTAGCGGTCTTACATGGTCAACAGGAGGGTGGTCTGATCTTATTCGTCCAACTTAATACAGAAAGGAAAAAATATTAATGAAAAAACTTCTCGCAAACAAACGCGGGGAGGGCTATATCAACACGGCGGTGATTATTATAATCGCCGTCGTGATTGGAGGGCTTCTTCTCGGCGGACTATATTTAATTTTTGCCGGAGATAACGGCGTTATGGAGCAAGCGGATAACAAGGTTTACGATATGTTCAATACAGGCGGAGAAATTACTCTCAAGCATGAGGGAGAACAGCTCCTATATTCTTATGACGGTGAGACATGGAAAGAATGCACCATAACAGGTATGGATGAGACCGGCAGAGTTACGAAATACCTTACAATAGGTGAAGGCGAAAGCCTTGTGCATTTAGTAGCATATAAAACTAATACCAGCGGTCGTATATGTTACAGCTTAGATGGCAAGGAGTGGATCCCATGTGTTTACGGCAATGCTTCGCTAACTGCAAGCAGTTCAGGAAGAACCGTCTATGCTAATTGCTCCGATGGAAGATCGTATTATAGCACCAACGGAGTTGATTGGATACTATCCTCAACCGCAAATTACTGATATGGAGGTATATATGTTCTCAACATACATTCGTCCTATCATTCACGCGGGTGAGCGTATTAACCGAACGGTGCTTATGACACTTCTGTGCATGATGCTTTTCGTAGGTGTATCCATGCTCATTGGCGTTGTGCTTACCAAGGTGATGAAAGAAAAGGGGTATGTAACAAGTATCCCCATTACCTTAATACTTACAGCTGTGGTGTCACTGTTCCTATATGGCAGATTTGGTCTGTCGGTAACGGCAATACAAGGCGTGTTTCTTATGTTCGTCCTGCTATATGCGTCGTGTTCGGACTTGACCAATCATATCGTGGACGACTATGTGTGGGTAATCGTATTCGCACTCGCTTTGCTGAACATTCAGACCGTAGGACTAACATCAATGGTAATGGGAGCTTTCTGTGTCTTTATCCCGCAAATGGCTATGGCACTCTTGCCACCCCATAAAACTCTCGGTGGAGCGGACATTAAGCTCTCCACAGCCCTTGCGTTCTTACTCGGTTGGCAAAGAGGACTTGCGGCATATATCGTCGGTCTGCTTCTCGCTATCATCGTTATGTGTATCGTCAATAAGATACGCAAAAATAAGGAAAGCAAAGCCTTTGCTCTTGTACCGTTTTTGTCGGTAGCGGCAATGGCTATGTTTATGTTCTAAGAAAGGAAAGAATATGAAATTCAATTTTAAGAAAAGGGACACTCCCGAAACCAAACCCGCAGTTAAGAAAAGCAAGTCGGGCAAAAACATATTTGCCTCACGTTCCTTTATAGGAATACTCTGTATTGTCCTTGCCCTTATCGTCTGCTTCGGCGCGGCTCCCATCATCAATAGAGTCTCCGATGAAAAGACGGAGATCGTAAGGATGAGAAATACCGTTCTCAAAGGCACACAGCTTACCGAGAACGATATCGAGGTCGTTTCTGTCGGGGCATATAACCTATACGAAGGTGTTATCACGGACAAATCCCAAGTCATAGGCAAATATACCACGGGAGATATGTATAAGGGAGAATACATCTTCGCGGAGCATATCACCTCTGACATTAACACAGCTAACGACATTCTCGGCAGTCTCAACGGAGAGAAGAAAGCTATCAGTATCACAATAGGCTCGTTTGCACTCGGTCTTTCAGGAAAACTTGAGACGGGAGATATAATCTCGGTCATCGTTTACGATTCCAAGGAAGGCTACGCGCATACTCCCCCTGAGCTTCGATACGTAAGAGTAATCACCTCTACCACCTCACAGGGAATAGATAAGGCGGACAGGACGGATAACACCCAGCCTGTGACCATTACTGTGCTTGTCAATCAGAAACAGGCAGAGCTTCTTGCGAAGTACGAAAAGACATCATCTATGCACTTTACACTCGAATACAGAGGAGATATGGCAACGGCGCAACGCTTCCTTAATATGCAAGAGGAATACTTTGCTGCGAATACGGAGGGATAGTCTATGTCATACAAAGATAAGATTATAGCCGTATGGGGAAGCCCCCGTTCAGGCAAAACAGCTTTCTCCTTAAAGCTTGGACAAACCCTTTATGAAAAGACAAGAGCGGCGGTGATCGTGCTTTTCTGCGATATAACCACTCCTGCCTTGCCTATACTATTTCCCAATCATAAGGCAACTGAGCTTTATTCCGTTGGTACAGTGCTGTCAAAGACGGATATTTTCGCAAACGACATAGTATCCAACCTCATAACCGTAAAGGAACGTGCAGACCTCGGCTTTCTCGGATACAAAAACAAGGAGAACAAATACTCCTTTCCCGAATACGATGCCGCAAAGGCAAGCGAACTGTTTACGGCTATATCCGAGATAGCGGATTATATCGTAGTAGATTGCGAGTCCGTACCCACAAGCAGTGTACTTACCGATTTTGCTTTGAAGAACGCAAGAGCGACCTTCAAGCTGTGTACCCCCGAGCTTTCCTGTATAGGCTTCTACCAATCCCAAAACAGTATTATGATAGCAGGCGGTTATCTTCCGGAAAAGACAGTAACGGTTATGAATATCCCGTCAATCGACCTCTCGATGCTCGCATCCGATGCGGGAACTCATATAGGGAAGATAGATATAACGCTACCTTACAGTCAAAGCATAAGAGACCAATACCTTGAAGGACGGCTGTATATGCCCACACATGACCGTAAGTACATGCAGGCGATAGAGAAAGCGGCAGAGGCGGTGAGAAAAGATGGAGCTGTATAATCTTCTCAAACTCACACAGCGGTATATCTCCGAGCATTATTCCTCGGCACTCATAGATAACAGTAAAAGTACGGAGCTTAAAGCATACATAGGGAAGTATCTCTATGATACGGGATATACAGTAGATGGCTATGACAGAAACAGCCTTATAGAGCGTCTTTTCTGTGAAATGGCAGAGTATTCGATACTTACAAAATACCTCACAGATCCCGATATAGAGGAAATAAACATCAACGGCTGGGACGACGTTGCTCTTACACATCTTGACGGGCATATAGAGAAAGCAGCGGAATATTTCTTCACCCCCGGTCACGCTGTTGACGTGGTAAAGAAGCTCTTACAGCATTCGGGGATGATAATCGACAACGCTACACCCATAGCGCAGGGACACCTTCCAAACAACACCCGTGTCACAGCTCTTAAAGAGCCTATTGTTGACTCGGACAGAGGTATAGCGGTATCGATTCGTATGCTTCACCCCGCGAGAGTGGATAGAGAGAAGCTGCTCCAATCGGAGTCTATATCCGAAGAAATGCTGTCTTTTCTTGAAATGTGTATCCGTTACGGTGTGTCGTTCGTTGTAGCAGGTCGTACCTCATCGGGAAAGACCACGTTACTCAATAGCTTACTCGGCTCTATCCCCGACGGCAAACGTATCTACACCATAGAAAGCGGAGCGAGGGAATTATCTCTCATAAAAAGAGATAAGGACGGTAGAGTAAGAAATAACGTAGTCCATACACTTTCCCGCCCATCGGATAATCCGTCTTATGACATATCCCAAGAGGATCTTGTTATGGCGGCTCTGCGCTTCGACCCCGACGTTATCTGCGTGGGAGAGATGCGAGATGCCGAAGCTCATTCGGCAGTCGAGGCAAGCTCCACCGACCATACCGTTGTTACAACCGTTCACGGTGGCGGCGGTAAGTACGCTCACAGACGTATTGCCTTTCTGTCACAAAGACGCTTTCCCATAGATATGCGTATATCCTTACAGCAGGCGGCATTGGCGTTTCCAATAGTCGTATTCGCTCATAAGTTAGAGGATAACAGCCGTAAAGTAATGGATATTACGGAATGTATCGTCCACGACGGCGGAGAGCTTGAATACAGAACGCTATACAGATATGCTATCCACAGCAACGAATACACAGACGGAGTATTCTCTATCAAGGGAGAGTTTGTCAAGGAAAACGCTCCGTCAGAAATCCTACGACAAAAGCTTATGAGGGGCGGTGTTCCCGAAGAGCTGATACGAAGATTTGAGGAAGGAGGAGAACAAAAGTGACCTTTATATATTTTCTATGCTTTGCTCTTGCAACTGTAGGAGTAATATTCGCCTTTGGTCTTACACCGGAGGGGCTTACAAACGACCTTGCCCCCTTGTTCAATAAAAGAAAAACTCTGCGAGATAAATCTCTCACGGCAAGGGGTAAGAAAAAGACCAAAAGATTTGTCGTGGAGATACAGAGAATAAAGATCGCCCTTGAGGAAACGGGAAAAGCTAAACATTTTTCTGTAGCTCTTGCTATATCCGTTATCCTTATGATAGTAGGTTGCATGGTAGCTGTAGTTATAGATAACCTTTTCCTCATTCCCGTCCTTGCCGTGACCTTTGCTATGATACCATTTGCATATCTCAAAAAGACCATAAGCATCTACGAGAAGCACGTAAAAGAGGACTTGGAAACTGCGCTGTCTATCATTACGACCTCTTACGTCCGCAACGATAACATCATCAATGCGGTAAAAGAGAACATCCGTTACTTAAAGCCGCCTATAAAGGGCATATTCGAGAGCTTTCTTGCAGAGACCTCAAGCATTACACCCGATATTAGAGTGGCAATCTCTCACCTCAAAGAGAAGATAAACGATACCATATTTGAGGAATGGTGTGACGTGCTTATCTCCTGTCAGAATGATAGAACCTTAAAGGACACGCTTATGCCGGTGGTATCCAAGCTGACCGATGTGAGACTTGTAAACAACAGTCTTAAAACAATGCTGGATAACGCAAGGCGAGAGTATTACACAATGGTGGTAATGGTAGTGACTAATATTCCTATTCTTTACCTCATTAACAAGGATTGGTATAACGCTCTTATGAATACCACGCTCGGCAAGATCGTTCTTGCCATCTGCGCAGTGGTTATCTTTATTACGGCAATGAGACTTAATAAGATAACCAAGCCTGTAGAATACAAGAGATAGGAGGGCAGGATATGATAATCATTCAAATAATCGTCGGTGCGCTTGTCGCAGTTGGAGTTGGTGCCATATTGATCGACATTCTTCATATCCCCACCCTCAAGGCTCAAAAGGCGGTAAATAACCTCGGTAAAAAGGGAGATAAGAAGGTAAGCGTAATTGAGATATACCTGAAGGACTTTTCGGTATTTATCTCAAAACACTTAAAGCTCAATGAGTATAAGAAAGCTCAGCTTGAAGGAGATCTGCGTACAGCGGGAATGGAGATAACGCCTGAACGCTACGTAGCAGACGCTCTTACAAAAGCTCTCGTTATAAGTGTTTTCGCAATACCCGCGTTCTTCGTATTCAAGATAGCCGCTGCCGTTGTTCTTCTTATTGCCGTACTTATCTATTTCAAGGAATACAAGGCGGTAAGCGGAAAGATAAAGGCAAGACGGCAAAAGATAGAATACGAACTCCCCCGTTTCGTAAGTTCCATTGAGAAAACGATGCAGCACAACAGAGACGTCATATACATACTCGAATCCTATAAGGAAACTGCGGGAGAAGAATTAAAGAGCGAGCTTGAAATAACCATAGCGGATATGCGTTCGGGAAACATTGAGGTGGCTCTTACAAGACTTGAAACAAGAGTAGGCTCTACTATGATGAGCGACGTCACAAGAGGTTTGGTGGCTCTTAACCGGGGCGACGACAACCGCATCTATTGGGGACAGCTCGTTATGAAGCTGGCAGACTACCAAAGACAATTACTCCGTCAGCAAGCGGACGCAGTACCGAGGAAGGTCAAGAAGCTGTCTATGGCTCTTATGTTCTGCTTTATGCTCATATACGTGGCAGTCATAGGATACGTTCTCGTGACCTCTCTCGGTTCTATACTGTGAGGGGACGCGCTTTCTTTTTCTCTTCTTTGAAAAGAAGCAGAAAAAGAAACAAAAAGAGAAGAAACTTTAAAAAAGGAGAAAAATGAAAAGGATATGTAATAAAAAAGGCGAAGGATACGTTGATGTGGCTGTTGCTGTGCTTGTAATCTCTTTCTTACTTATACTCCTTGTAAGCGTGTTCGGAGTGATACATCAGAAGCAGACACTCAACCAAATGGCGCAGCAGCTCGCGAAGACGGCGGCAATAAACGGCTGTGTCGGTGACGAGGTACAAGAGCGTTATGAGCAGTTGTGTGAGCAAATGGGTATTACACCCACAATGACCTTTGAAGCGAACTACTTTGACGAGGATGCGGGAAAGGTACAGATTGGTGACATTATTACATGTACGCTTACAATGGATACTTCTCTCATAGGCTTCGGCGGAGAGCTGTTTCCCATAGATATGACGGTTACTGCTTCAAGCGTGTCGCAGGTGTATTGGAGGTAACCCATGAAGATACTCAAGGATAAAAGCGGTGTGAGCTACGTTCTTGTATGCGTTATAGTCCTGTTTGCGTCTATGCTCATATATGCGGGCTTGGAGTACAATTCCGTATTGAGTGTAGTGGAGAGCCAAAAGCAAGAGGTATCCTTTGAACTGGATAAGGTCACAGCCGAATCAGCAAGGGAGAACATAGAGAACGGAGCCACGATAAGCACAGAGGATATAGAGCAAAGAGCATTCTCAACTCTTGGGTTCTATGATACAAGCATACAGATAAAGGACGGTATCGGATATTCCATGTCACGACCGTCCTTTTCTGTTATAACGGGAACGGATATAACCATTACGGCAGAGTATGAGCTGACAGTACCTTTCAGACTGATTGATGCTGAGGTGATAGAAATTACCGTTCCCGTAAGAGTAACGGCAAAATATTATGAAAGGAATTAAGAATGGCAGAGATAAATAAGAAAAATTTAAGGGCGGTTACAAGGCTTATTGAGGCAGGCATTACCGATGAAAAGGAGATCGTAAGCCTTGGTATAGCACGCCTTTTGGAAATACCAAATATAACGATACAGGAGCTTAACGCCATAAGTGAGCTTCAAAAGGCAGTAAAGGCAGGGAAGGTCATATCATTCCTTGCGGGAGGTGCTACCGATGAAGCTTGAAGAACTGAAGCTGTGGCGTGAGCGCGAATTGTTCAGCGAGGAAATACCGAGAGAATATGGTTTTCTCGGTGCGATATATGGCGTATTCCGTGACGGTACCGTGGATTGCGGCACAGAGTTTCCAGCAGGCTTTGGCAGAGATATTCAATGCGAGTTCGGCAGACTCGTCAGCTTCACGCAATGTGAGGGAGAATGCTTCTTAAAGGATCGCGGCAGAATGAGCGACTATTGCCGTTCCCACCCTCACGCTCGCGTACCGTATAAGTTTAATCGTGAATGTTGGGGCTTTCGGGTATTTACAGACAAATACGCTTGGTACATAGCCTGTACCCCTTGGAACGACGGACGGCACTTTACCGTTTACTGCTATGACAGAGAGACGCTGATAAGCTGCCTTGCCGAAGAAAAGGGCTTGGTCAGCGAGTGCTTCGGTATCTTGCCTTTTACGGGTGAACTTATTATCATACGCTTCGGTGAGGACAGCTACAGTCTGTGCGCGGAGAAGGGCGCGACGATTGAGGACAACAAAATTCTTGCTATGGCTCAAAACGGTATGTACGGCATAAACCGAGCGCAGATATCCGCAATGCAGAACGGCGCCATTTACGGTTGGGATACACCGCTTGCCGATCCGTCAAGCTATGATGAAAACGGATATTTAATTACGAGATATGAAAAATGTAAAAAATAGGGAGGAATTTGCTTGAAAAAAAGAAAACAAACAAGAACAAAAAAGATAGGAAAGCACATAGACTACGGACGGCTTCTCTATATGGGCTTCCTGTGTGCGGTTTTAGCGGCATCTTTGTGCCTACCTGCCTTTGCCGCAACGCCTACTATATGGGAAAAGGCAACGGAAATAATGAAGGACGTATATAACCAGATACTTCTTATCTCAACCATAGCCGCCGTTGTGTGCGCCGCCGTCGCCTTGCTTCTAATGAACTTTTCAAAAAGCGGAAAGACGGTTGACGAATCGCGGGCGTGGCTCAAACGAATTGCTATCACTTGGGCGATACTCAACAGTCTCGGATTTATTATGGCTTACGTCACACCCTTCTTCTCGGGCGGTAAATGGAATGGGTAGCGCTTCAGTCACAGAAAGGATGTGATACAATATAGGTATTTTAGACGGTATCGTAGAATGGTGTGCACAAAAGGTAATGCTGGTGCTTGATCTTGCCAGCACATCTGTTTTGGGTGTTCTCGGATGTAATATGGACACCTTCGTTCGGTATTTTCCCGCAGTAGATACAATGTACGATATTTTCGTAGCACTTGCAATCGGACTTATTCTGCTGAATTGGGTATGGCAGCTTTTTAAAAACTTTGGTTTAGGGTTAGGCTTTGAAGCAGAGGATCCCGTAAAGCTCAGCATTCGCTCCGTTATCTTTATCTTCCTTGCCCTTTATGCAAGAGATATAGTGGATATTATATTGAAGATTGGCGGTACACCATATATGTGGATAATGTCCTCGGAGATAGCTCCCTTGGACTTTTCCTCGTATTATTCTACGGTCCTGACGGTTGCGGGAGTTACGGCAAACGGAGCTGCTACGATAGTTGCTCTCATACTGACACTTGTCCTCGCTTGGAATTACATCAAGCTGTTATTTGAAGCGGCAGAAAGATATGTACTGCTTGGAGTTCTCGTATTTACTGCGCCGGTTGCGTTCTCAATGGGAGCATCGCAGACTACGGGAAATATCTTCAAGAGCTGGTGTCGAATGTTCGGCGGACAGGTATTCCTGCTCATAATGAATGCTTGGTGCCTGAGAGTATTCTCGTCAATGATGGGAGCGTTTTTTGCAAATCCCTTATCACTGTAAAGGAGGTATAATGATAAAACGAAACAAACTAATAACATTTATAGCCGTCGCGCTGATTACGGTATCCGTTTTCAGTACGTCGGCTTTTGCTTTGACCGACAGTGAGGTGCAGGCGGCAGTTGCAGAACACGGAGAGAACTTTATTACAGGAAATATATTTGTGTGGTTTCTGTGCGCCATAGCATTTTTGAAGGTCAGTCAAAAGATAGATAGCTTTCTTGCCGGACTCGGTATCAGCGTAGGACATACGGGCGGTTCATTGCTCGCTGAGGCAGCCATTGCCACAAGAGGCATATTTACCGCAAAACAGTTTGCGAGCCACTTTGGCGGTGGTTCAGGCGGCGGAGGTGGCAGCGGTTCCTCGGGGAATAGCGGCGGTGGATTTGCGAGCGGCGGTCTTGTAGGAATGGTCGGTCGAAGATTTACAAAGAGCGGAGTAAATAAGGCTACGGGAAAAAGCGGCGGAGGCCTTGGTGGAAAAGCCTATACCTCGTCCGTAAGCAGGGGCGGTAGCTTTGCAAACAATGTTATCGGCAGAGTTGCAACGGGGAATATATCTTCGATGGGTACTATTTCAGGAGAAGGCTCATCCGAAGCACTTATGTCCTATCTCGGTTATACCGCGATGGGAAGCGAAGCGGAAGGTGTTCCGTCCTATTCCGACGTTGAGATAGGTGGCGGTCGTATAATGGCGACAGAAGCAAATGAGGAGCATCCAAGCGGTATTTCCGTGGGAATGTATCATACTGATACCTATATGAAGCCCTCGGGCGAGCATACAGTCGTAACGGCGGCAGACGGAACGAAGTGGTATAAGCAGTATGCAAAGGACACTGTGGAGCGCACACCTCATGCAGCTCCTAATGGGGCTATTACATATTCCGAGAGGATAGTCAAAAAACTACCTGATCCGCCTAAGAGAAAGGATAGGGTATAATGGCGGATAACGGGCATCCTGTATCCGAGCCTTTAAAAAAGACCTCGCAGGCGGTAATGGCGACAAAACGAGCCGCGCAAGCTGCAGTTAAGCTTGCCAAAAGTATAGCAAAGCTCGCCAAAACTATTGCCTCGACCGCAAAAGGCGCGGCAGTCGGCAGTATATACGGAGCGATTGCCGCATTCATATGGGAAAACAAAGGACTTATTTTGAAAATAGTATTTGCGGTGTCGCTCATACTTCTCATACCGTCCCTTATAATCTGCATGCTCCCAAGCGTTATATTCAATGGGCTAAGCGAGCCTTATTCGATAGATAACGGTAACGCACTTATTCTTAATGACAGCACGGTTATTACGAATAACATCAACAGAATATCCAACTCTATAGGAAAAACGATGGCAAAAGCCAAAGAGGATATATTATCGGATATAGAAAGGGATTTCAAACGCACCGACGCGGATCAGATACAGATAATAGACCCATATGAAAGTACTCTGTCGTATAGCGTAGCCTCATTCGTTTCGCAGTATTCCGCATCAAAGAGCGACAGTTATCAAGCGGTGTCTATTTTAGAACTGGAGAGCGTGATGGAGAATAACAGGCACAAGCTGTTTTCTTATACGAGAGCCTTTGAGGAAAGAACTGTCCCTGAGAGTGACGAGACCGAAAAGGTGGCGGTATATACCGTGGTGTATAACGGAGAGGAATATTTTGCCGACCATATTTTTCACCTATCGGATAAGCAAAAAGCGCTTGCCGCAGATTATAGGGAAAATTTCAAGCTGTTTCTTGGTGAGGATAGTTTATGGGAGCAAATAAAGTAAGAAAGGAGAGCTATGGAACGAAACGACAGCGAATTTGACGTCTATTACATTCCGCCGAACTTTATTGAGGGTGGGACGGTCTTAGGCGGTTTGTTCAAATTAAGAAACGTAATTGAAGCGGGCATTCTTGCATTAGGTGTGGGAGTGCCTATTTTTATGATCGATCTTGATATAAGTGCCAAGGTCGTGATACTTTGCTTTACGGCATTGCCTCTGGCGCTTATAGCTTTGATCGGTATATCGGGAGAAAGTCTTTTCTCCTATATCATGGGGTTTCTCAGATTCGTAAAAAGACGCCGTGTACTCGGCGCAAATAAACAAAAGCAAATAAAAAGAAGGAGGAAAAATATTGAAAGGTAAAAAGAAATTTTTAAGAAGGCTTATTGTGCTTGTAATGACATTACTGACAATCATAGGAACGATGGTAGTTATGCCTGTAAGCACCTCAGCGGCAACCAACAGAGCGGGTGTGTATATGCTTTACGGAACGTATAATATCGGGGACGGCAACGTAAGCGGATATCTCGACCGCTTCGGTATTCAGATTGGAACGTCGTATTTTCGTGATGATGCTTCAACCACAACGAAATACAATTATGCGACCTATGACTGGACGTATTTCACGTTTTACATACACGCGGGAGATATTGACGAGCATACTTCATTCAAGCTAACTCGCAACGGCTCAACCTACACAAGCAAATCCCTTTCGGGTGATGGTAGCGGATATTTGTATCAAGGCTCACTGTCCGACGGTGATTACGTGCTTACGTATGTTGGAGAGTATTGGTCGGGTATATTTACAAAGAAGACCTACACCTTTACTTATCACTTTACGGTAGATACAACTGCTCCGTCCGTATCCCTTACAGCAGGCGGTTCATATATATCAAGCGGTAGCTATACGAATAAGGCTATTAAGTTTAGTGCCAGTGATTCCTATTCGACCTGTAAGATCTACTATAAATCTCCCGGGTCATCCTCATACACATATACGACGTCGAGCAGTAAATCTGTGTCTGCGTTAACCTCTAATAATGGATGGTGGTACTTCTACGCAAGCGACGGATACCAAAGCTCAAGCACGTATTCCGTATATCTGGATACCGTTTATCCAGTAGGTAAGATAAGCAATTCAAGCGGTACTACGCTGTTAAGTGGTAGCTATACGAACAAGCCTGTCAAGTACACAGCCACCGACTCGGGCGGTATCAGCTATTATCAGGTGTTGACACCTACCTCGTCCTCTTGGTCGAGCTATTCATCGGGAACGGCGCTGTCAAGCTCACACGGCTGGTATTATTTCCGTGCGGTAGATAAAGCAGGAAATGCATCAGGAACATCCAGTGTGTATTATGATGCGACAGCCCCGTACGGTACTCTTTATGGCGGAACTTCTGCCAAATCATCGGGAAGCTACACTAACGCATCATATATTAAGTATCAGGCGTCCGACTCTCATAGCGGCATATCAAGCTGTTATGTGTTGAAGCCGGGCAGTAGCTCCTATGTGTCTTATACAAACGGAAGCCAACTGACGGCAGAGGGGACATACTATTTCTACTGTGTTGACCGAAGTGGCAATCAGTCCTCGGTGGTATCAATTACACTTGACAGAACACTTCCGACAGCGCAGCTTTACGTTGACGGAGATCCCATTTCAAGCGGCTCTTACACAAACGGAGAATATATCTCCTTTGAGTCAAACGGCAACTGTTACGTAAAGCTCCCGAACAGCACGAGCTTCTCAGAATATGTATCGGGTACGGAATATGACAAATCAGGTAAATACGTATTCTACGCTACGGACGCGGCGGGAAACAACACAGGAGAATATTCTATCGTAATTGACCGCACGGCAAAGACCGTCACCCTCGATAATGTGTTTGACGGAAAGACAGACGGTGACGTAAGGGTATATTGGAAGGATGGGGATGCAGATGTCTACGCTCCCATTACAAGCGTTACTGTCAACGGAAAGGACATTTCTAACGGAGATAGAGTTTATACCATTGCTACGGGCGAATACGAGGTAAGCGTGACCGATGCGGCGGGGAACACTTGGTCTACGTCTTTCGTGTCCTCGAAAAAGAACATCCTGAACGATACTTTGCAAAAGGAATACTATGAGGCAACAGATATTAACGGCGACGTGTTCTCCTTTGAAACCTACGACAGCGCATTTGCCTTTGCAATCGAGCGCGAAAATTTGCTTGTAAGCAAGGGTACTTGGAGCAGCTCCGTATGGGATACGGGTATTCCTATGGACGCGAAGGACAGCGTAAATGCGGTAAACGGTGAGTATTATATCTATAAAAAATCCGGAAAACCCGATGAGACAGTCGCATATTTTACCCTTGAGCGTCTGGGTGAGGTGATAGCAGAATATGCCGCTGACGGTATCAAGTCATACTATTATTGGCAAAAGACTCCCGCAACGCAAGGCGATGGTGAGAACCTATACAGAGAGTCAGACGGCGGTACGCTTACCGTGAACAGCGTCATACTGGGAGAGAATATCGGTGTTCTTCTTGACGGTAAGGAATTTACGGGAAGCGTGATCGAAACAGAGGGGAAACATACCGTGACCGTGTATGACAGCTTTGGTAATTCCCGCGACTATACGGTTACAATAGTACGCAATACCCCCGATATTCTCTATGCCGTAGGCGAGGGAACGAACAACAGTATTTCCTTTGATCGTACCTATTACTTCAAGGACGAGGTGCGTTTTTTAATATCGGATACTATCGACACATTCGCAATGTTCCGCATACTTGACGAGAACGGAAATATTGTTGCTATTCGAAGCGTAGGTGAGAGCTATACGATCACCGAGAGCGGAAGCTATACCGTTATCTCAATTAACCACGCAGGCGACTCACAGCCATTGAAGCTGGTTATATCTCGCAATGCTCCCACCGTAGATATGAATGCGGATGACGGAGAAAAACGGCTTATAATCACCGTAACACCAAGCAAGGACAGAGAATCCCATATCCAAAGCATTGAGATACTGAAATCCGCGGACGGAGGCTCTACTTGGCAAACGCTTACCGAGGACGATTACGGAACTGCTGTAACGCTTGAAAGAACGGTATATGAATTCCGTACAAGCGGTCTTTATAAGGTCACGGTAACCGATGAATTTCGGACGGGTATGGATGCCGTTGTAAAGCAGCTTGATTACACGCAACCGTTGCCCGCAGGTACACTTGAAGGTGTCACAAACGGCGGATATACAAACTCAAATGTGACGTTTGCTTGGACGGATGAGGCTATCGTTTCCGTCACGAAGAACGGAGAGACTATCGAATACAATTCGGGAGATGTCCTTAATGAGAACGGCGCATACACAATTATCTTTGAAAATCACGACGGCAACAGGGCTGAATACCGTTTTGTTATCGACAAGATAAAGCCTGAGATCGCAGTCGAGGGAGCAAGGAGCGATATGCCCGTAAATACTCCCGTAACGGTCAGCTTCACAGAAAATGGACTTACCGCTATCATTATAAAGGATGGAACGGAAAGCCCGTATATCTCGGGAACGGCAGTGACAGAGCACGGGCAGTACACAATAAGGGTAACTGACAGGGCAAACAACGTATCGGAAACAAGCTTTACCATTGATAAAGAAGTGGAGTATACCGTCAATGTTCATAACGAAAGCGTATCCACAAGTGTGATACTTACAGTCAATGAGGATGCAGAGGTGTTGGTTTATAAAAACGGAGAGCTTATAGAATACGAAACAGGAGCGGCAATTACCGAGCCTGCGGATTATCTTATCAAGCTCACAGATGCTTTTGGAAACACTGAGGAAATAGCCTTTACCATCGTACCGTCTGTAGTTCAGAAGCTTGAATACAACTTTGATAACGTCGAAGGCTTTGAAAAAATCCTTGTTAACGGTGAGGACAAGAGACTTAACTACGGCACTCTTGAACTGCTCACGGACGGCACTTATGAGGTGAGTGTCATAGCGAGCGGCGTTACACATTCCTTTAGTGTAACAGTCGATGCAACCGCGCCTACGCTTACGCTTGACGGTGTTGATAATGGCGGTACGACCAAGAAAAGCGTTACTCTTACCGATATGAGCGATGATGCTACGATACAGGTCTTTCTCGATGACTTGCCCATTGATTATGAAATGGGCGACGAGCTTGAGGATATAGGCATTTACAAGGTCGTGCTGACTGATGAGGCGGGAAATGTGACCGAATACAGCTTTGAGATCCTTTGGAAGATGCCTGCCGCGGCAATCGTTCTTATCGTTGTAGCGGTGCTCGGAGTTGTCGGAGTAGTTGTATGGATGATAATTTCCGGCAAACGTAAAAAGGAATATTACAGCTGATAGCAGAGGTCAAAATGACAAAAACGGATAATAACAAAAGACAGTCGGGCAGAGGCGCGCAGGAGTCGAGATACTTAAACCCTGCCGCAGAATATCTGCCCGTGTATAAGATCGAAAACGGTATTATCTACACAAAGGATTACCGATACGTAAAAATAGTAGAGGTCAATCCTATAAACTTTATGCTCCGTAGTCCGAGAGAACAGCGGAGCATAATCTATTCATTCGTCAGCTTTCTTAAAATAAGTCCCGTAAAAATGCAGTTTAAGGTGATTTCAAAGGGTGCTGACATAAACCGCCATATTGAAATGATACGGCGTGAAATGGAGACAGAAACGGACGAAAACTGCCGTATGCTTCAAGAAGATTATCTGGAGCTTATCAGGCGGCTTGGTTCTCGTGAGGCGACCACAAGACGTTTTTTAATTGCCTTTGAATATGAGGCTGAAGGAGCTCGGCGCGGAAATGAGGAGTCAGAAGCTATCTCTTTCTTACATACCGCCGCACGAACTGCGGTTAATTTCTTAAAGCAGTGCGGTAATGAGGTGCTGATGCCCGAAGACGAGGATGAATTTTTAGCCGAGGTCCTTTACAGTGTACTGTGCCGACAGACAAGCAGTACGGTACCGTTTCACAAGCGTATTCCGCAGGTGATAGCCGAATACGTGGCGACGGGGAAGAACATCAATGACATACCTTGCTCGGAGTTCTTTGCCCCAAAATCCATTGATTTTACCCGTGGGCGTTACGTATGCGTGGACGGTCTTTATCAATCATATCTGCTTATCCCGTCTTTTGGATATAGGTCAGAGGTAACGGCAGGATGGTTGAGCCTTCTTATAAATGCGGGTGACGGAATCGACGTGGATCTGTTCCTTACAAAGCAACCGAAGGATAGAATGGTGCAAAAGCTAGGGCAACAGCTTCGTATCAATCACTCTAAAATAAAGGACACGAGTGACACAAATACCAATTTTGACAGTCTCGATGATGCAATCCAAAGTGGGTATTTTCTCAAGCACGGTATTGCGGAGAACGAGGATTTTTACTATATGAATACACTCATTACCGTCACGGGAACGAGTCCTGCCGAGCTTGATTACAGAGAAAAAGAAATGAGAAAGCTGCTTCTTTCTCACGATATTACAGCGGTCAGTTGCACCTTCCGTGAGGAGCAAGCCTTTCTTTCCGCTCTGCCTCTCGCAACACTTGAAAAGCACTTGTTTGAGCGTTCTAAAAGGAACGTACTGACACGGGGCGCGGCGAGCTGTTACCCCTTCGTCAGCTTTGAAATGTGCGACGATAACGGCATTCTGTTGGGCGTCAACCGTTTCAATAACTCTCTTACCATAGTGGATATTTTCAATTCACAGGTATATAAGAACGCTAACATTTCCATTCTCGGAACGTCGGGCGCGGGTAAGACATTCTTGATGCAACTGATGGCTCTCCGTATGAGACGAAAGGGAATACAGGTGTTTATCGTAGCTCCATTAAAGGGACACGAGTTTTACCGAGCTTGTCAGAATATCGGCGGTGAGTTCATACAGATTTCTCCAGCATCTCAGAGCTGTATTAACATAATGGAGATACGAAAGGCGGATAAATCCGCTGACGAGCTCATTGACGGTATTACCGCAAATAAGTCAGCCCTTGCCTCGAAAATACAAAGACTGCACATTTTCTTTAGTCTGCTCATACCCGATATGACTCACGAGGAAAGACAGTTGCTTGATGAAGCGCTCATAAAGACCTATGAAGAAAAGGGCATTACCCACGATAACGACTCCCTTGCAGCTCCCGATAATCCCGAGCATTACCGTCAAATGCCCGTTCTCGGAGACCTTCACGCCATACTTAAAAAGGACGCACAAACACGGCGTATGGCAAATATTCTGAACCGCCTTGTGAACGGTTCTGCAAGCACCTTTTCACAGCAAACCAACGTCAATCTGGATAACAAGTACACGGTGCTTGACATATCCGAGCTTGGCGGCGACCTTCTTCCCGTGGGAATGTTTGTAGCGCTCGATTATGTATGGGATAAGGCGAAGGAAAACCGTACCGTAGAGAAGACCATTTTCATTGACGAATGTTGGCAGCTTATCGGCGGTACGGGTAACAGGCTTGCCGCTGAATTTGTGTTGGAGATCTTTAAAATTATCCGTGGATACGGCGGCTCTGCTGTGTGCGCTACGCAGGACCTTAACGACTTTTTTGCTCTTGACGACGGCAAATACGGAAAGGGAATTATAAACAACTGCAAGACGAAAATCGTTCTCAATCTTGAGGATGAGGAAGCGCAGAGAGTACAGTCGATACTGCGATTGTCCGAGGCGGAGCTTATGGAGATAACGCATTTTGAACGCGGAAATGGGCTTATAAGCACCAACAACAATAACATTTCGGTGGAATTCAAGTGCAGTCAGTTAGAAAAAAATCTTATTACGACAGACCGCCGAGAACTGCAAAATATTATGCAGGAAAGAGCGGCGCAGACAAACAAGGAGGATGAAAAATGATAACAAGAGAACAGTTATACAGCAAGGAAGTTGGTTCTTTGCTCCGTGATATCACCACCTATCACTGTATGAAAGGTGAGCAATTAAAGCGGCTATATCATATGCAAGAGGACAAGCTTGAAAGACTTTTGACGTATATCGTAAAGCAAGGACGCATCTATTATGACGCTCAAAAAGGTATATATTACGATTCTCCCGATATGCAGACTGATTCTGAAATGTTGGCGGCAATCTGGGTACTCACAGACTTTGGAGATAAGACGGAATATCACAGTACAGACTCTTTTCCGACTCAAATCATCTTCTTTGCTGACGGTGAAACATACGAAATTATCTACGTTCCCCAAGACAAAGAGACACTTATTTTACACGCAATGAATATGCGTCACGATAACGACTGCGGCAAGAAAATACTTATTGTGGAGTGCGTTGAGCAGATTGAAAATATCGAGCTTGAGGGAGCTATCTTTTGCACCGTAGATATGAAAAACGGTGACGTGCAGTATTACAAAAAGGAATAGGAAAGGAGGTTTTTTTGGACAGACAAACCATAAATAAAAGAATTACTGGGATACAGAATGAGGTTGAAAAGCTCGTTAGAACCCTACGTGCGATGGAGCATACAGACCTTGTGCAATACCCCGAAAACTACGAAATGCTATCCACTGATGCGGCACTTCGAGGTGAGCTTATAACCTGCCGTTTGAGGCATCTGATATACAGCACGACAAGCATAAAAAAGTCAGATTATCTCGCTTCGGCAGGTGTGGTCCAGGGCATAGAAATTAAGTGCGAGGACGGTATTTTGGAGATAACCTTGCCGTGCCTGATGCCGAAACGCAGTCAGCGTAAGAGTACGGAATTTCTTATTGATCCGTTATATTTTACTTTAAGCGGTTATGTAAATACGCATAAGATCCCGCGCTTTGAGCATTGTGTCGTATGCTTCTCCCACGTATATGATGAAGCTCTGTCAGACAGATGTATCAGAGATTACGATAACTTGGAGTTAAAACAAATTCTGGACGTTGTTTCCGCTTTCGTAATGAAAGACGACAGCGGACTTCTGTGCGACGCATATAACACTACTGAGGTCGGAAAAAGAAGCTGTACACGTATAACGGTAATGGATAAGGAACGGTTTCCAAAGTGGCTGGAGGAGCGTAAAAGCACGCTTAAAGCAATATCGGATTTTTAGCGAATTTTCGAGAATTTTTTTCTATATGCCGCAAAAACGGGTTTTATATGTTATTTTTGGAGACAGTCATTAGAAAACAGACGAAAAAATACCCTGATTTAAAACTTGTGCGGTAAAAAAAGAAAAACAAGGAGGTGGTATCTATACCACGCAAAATTGCCCTCCCCGATAAACAAACGAGGGCTTATGAATTACTTGAACTTGCCGCCATATTCGGTGAGTTCCCAACAACATCACTGTGGCGGCTGTCCGGTAGTGCAAGCTACAAGGAGACAGTTGTCACGGCTCTCAAAAAGCAAGGACTTATAAAGACACACTATAAGGACGGACGGCGAGGACTGCGCCCAACGACCACCGCAAAGAAGCTGCTTGTTGCGGACAACCCCGAACGCTTTTCCGCATATATGTCCGAAAACGCCGATACCAACCACATAAGGAGTGAGCCCCACCGCCGTGAGCGTTTGTATCGAATTGCCGAGGCAACTCTTACAATGAAAAATGCGGGCGCATCGGTTTACCGTGACGAACACCCTCCGATCTTTTCACTGACTTGGGAAGAAGACGATTATATTCAATCCCCGCTGTTCTATTCTTCACGTGAGATAAGAGACACGGGCGTGGAGTTCTTTAAGACAAAGGGGGCGCGTTACGTGGGTATATTACTGACAAGCGAAAATGCCTTTGTTACTTATAACCTTGGCAACGGTCTTATTAAGTGGGCGTACAAAGCAGAAATGAGGACAAAAGCCGTTTTAGAACGGCTGCTCTGTATTGAACGCCTACCAACACAATACTCCCCAGAGTCAATTAAAGGTCTTGTTCTCGGTAACTCAATGGAGCTAGCCTTTGAGATACTCAAAAAAAGCAGACAGCATTATCTCATTCTTGACGATAACTACGAAAACTTTTATTTTGTTACCAACGACGAGAAGGGGGAAATGCTCGTTCGGCTTTTATGCCGCCCTGACCTCTGTGATGAGCTTGACGAGATATTGACCGATGACTTGTATCCCGCACGAAAGGGGGCTCTTATTGACCACGACGCTGTGACCGAGGACGGCAGACCTGTGCTTCTCGCCTATAAATGCGACCTGAAGCGAATACGCAAATTTGATACCGCCCTTGCCCTACAGGAAAAGACAGGTATCATTATCTGCTTTGACTATCAAGCTGAGGTCCTGCGCCGTTATTGCTGTGATGCGGTAGAGTTTCAAACCCTTGACTTTGAGAAAACAGAGAGGAGGTTATTTCAGTAGATAAGAAAAAGTTTTTCAAAATAGCTGCTGCCCTTGTTCCGCTCTTGTTCGCTCTGCTTTACGGCGGCGGTTACGTCGCGCAATTTATCCGTAACTATAACGAGTGGCAAGCCACGGGCGCTACGATGGGGGACGGAAGTTCCCCTGCCGCCCCGTCCTTTGCTATAGGCGCGTGCTTTGCGGCTATGTTTTCATTCCCCTACGGTATCATCGGTATCGCACTCTGCATAGGTGTCCTTGCTTTGCTTATCTTTATGGTAATGAAGATGGGCTACGGAGACAAGGGCGAGTATGACAGAACGAGAAATCTCGTTTACTCCGCCAAAGGTACTTACGGTACAGCGGGCTTTATGCCTAAGAAAGAGGTGTCCGAGGTTCTGGACTTGGTTGATGATGTGCGTAAGCACAGCGGAACCATTCTCGGTAAGCTCGACGGACGGGCGGTATGTGTTCCAAAAGAAACGCGGCTTAACGCTAATCTTGCCGTGTACGGTGCGAGCGGTTCTATGAAAACACGAGCGTTTTGTATTAACAGAATATTGCAAAGCGCAGCGGATGACCGAAGGGAGTCGCTTATAATTTGCGATCCGAAGTCAGAGCTGTATGAAAAGACGAGTGAGTATCTTCGCTCCAAGGGTTATGAGGTCAAGGTGTTCAATCTTGTAACTCCCGAAGCCTCTGACTCTTGGAACTGTCTGTGCGAGATCGGCGGCGACGAGCTGATGGCACAGCTCTTCTGTGACGTCATTATTAAAAATACAGGCTCGGAGAGAGGAGACCACTTCTGGGACAGCGCGGAAATGAATTTGCTTAAAGCATTAGTCCTTTGTGTAGAGCAGGGATATCCCGAGGATAGAAAGAACATAGGAGAAGTATATGCGCTTTTGACACCAAGCTACACAGATCCCGAAAAGAAGTTAAACGAGCTATTTGAAAATTTGCCGACGACGCACCCAGCCAGAGCGCCTTATGCAATATTCAAGCAAGCATCCGAGACGGTACGAAGCGGGGTAATCATTGGACTTGGCTCAAGGTTGCAGGTGTTCCAAAACAGACAGATACGGAATATCACCTCTTACAGTGAAATAGACTTGGAGCTTCCCGGCAAGAAGCCCTGCGCCTATTACTGCATTACGAGCGATCAGGATAGCACCTTTGATTTTCTTTCTTCGCTGTTCCTGTCATTCGTATTTATCAAGCTCGTACGGTATGCGGATAAGAATTGCCCTAACGGAAAGCTGCCCGTACCCGTCCACGTGCTTGGAGAGGAGCTGACCGCCTGCGGTGTTATTCCCGATCTAAGCCGCAAAATATCTGTTATACGCTCACGAAACATATCTATGTCCTGTGTGTTCCAAAACCTCGCGGGACTACAAAACCGCTATCCGTATAACCAATGGCAGGAGATACTCGGCAACTCGGATATCCAACTCTTTCTTGGGTGTGTTGACGAGCTGACGGCAAAATACATCAGCGACCGTTCGGGTGAGGTATCTATTGCGGTAACAAGCAAAGCAAAGCAGCTCGGTACGTGGCGAGTCAGCGACTATACACCCGAATACCGAGAGACCAGTGGCGTGGGCAAAAGAAAATTACTCACGATGGATGAGGTACTTCGGCTACCTATAAACAAAGCTCTCGTAATAATCCGAGGGCGTAAGGTGTTACAGGTGGATAAGTTTGATTACACCTCGCACCCCGAAGCTGACAAGCTCATACCGTGCAAGGCATCCGAGCATATCCCTGAATGGAGCAAGCACCTCCGTCCAGAGATAACGGAAAAAAACGAGAAAAAGGCTAAAAAGAAATCGTCTGTAAAGACAGGCGTAGTAAAAACAAATAAAGATGCTATAATGTCAAATTAAAAAGGACTGCGAAATGATCCGCAGTCCTTCAAAAATCAGGTGTTTAACAGAAAATCTATTATATTGTAGTGCTTGATACCGTTTCGTGAGAAATCAAACATGTCGGCTGAAATAACGTATTTGGGGTAATTATCGTCGATATACGAGAAAGGTCTGAACTCTCTTTCTATAGTCGATTCATCGGAGAGCAGGTAAGCAACCTGAATATAGATTTTTTCTTTATCGCGATTATAGCAGATAAAGTCTATTTCATATTCTCCGACCTTACCTACGTTTATCTCATATCCGCGGGAGAGCATTTCGAGATATACGACGTTCTCAAAGAGCTTACTGTAATCTATAAGCTCGCTGCTCTTAATGTGATTGCGAATGCCGAGATCAACGCTGTAATATTTCTCGTTGGTCGAAAGCAAAGCCTTTCCCTTGGTATCATAACGCTTTACCGAGCAGATAACAAGCGCCTTGAGAATATACGAAACGTAGGATACTACCGTATTGACCGTGGTGTTGATGCCCTCGGACTTTAGCGCCTTACATATTGAGTTAGCAGAGAAGGGATTTCCAATGTTATCAAGCAGAAAAACGATGATACGTTTAAGCAGGTCAATATCACTTATCTTATTTCTTTCAACGATATCGTTTACAACGATGGTATTGAAAATATCCTCAAGATAGGTCTGCTTGGATTGCTTTTCGGGAAGAGAACAGCACTGGGGAAGTCCGCCGAACTCAATATACTCGTTAAAGAGAGCTTCATCGGAAATATCTCTTCCAAGCTCTTTGGCGTACGCTCTTACTTCGGTGAAGGTAAAGGGATAAATATCAAAATGCACGTGGCGCCCCGCGATGTGTGTTGCAAGCTCTCCCGAGAGCAGCTTAGAGTTAGAGCCCGTGATATAAATATCGCAGTTTATGTCTACAAGGAATGAGGCAAGTATCTTTTCCCATTCGGATACGTCCTGTATCTCGTCAAAGAAAAGATATATCTTCTTTCCGCCGAGTCCCTCGTACTTATCTATCACATGCTGATACAGAGTCTCGCCATTAAGATATTTTCTGTACACAAAGGATTCAAAGTTAATATACACTATCTGATTTTCTGAAATACCGTTATCAAGCAAATGCTCTTTGAGCTGTGTAAGCAATACGGTCTTGCCGCTACGTCTTACACCCACCAAAGCCTTTATTAAAGGCTTATCTATAAACGGAATGATTTTATCTAAATATTTTGTTCTCTTTATCATAACACAACTCCTTTTCTATAATTTATTAAATTATATCACATAATTTTTGAGTTGTCAATAGTTTTATGTAAAGCGAAAATATAAAATGTGTAAAATCAAGTCTAATTTTGAAATTAGAAATAAAAAGGAGAAATTATTATGACAAAAAAGAAAAACGAAGACCTTGAGGCTGCAATGAATATAACCTCGTCCGAGGCAACAGAAGCAGAGGAGCAGTCAACCTTGCTTGAAATTGCTCCCGAAGAGACATCGATAGAAGAAGCTATGGCGCAAATCACAGAACCCGAGGATGCACCGCCCAAGCGTAAAAGAGCAACAAAAAAGAAAAGTGAAGAACCTACGGAGACGGCAGCGGAAGCTCACGAGGAGATTATCAAAGAAACGCCGGAAACATATGATACCAAAGAAGAGGGAACTGTCTCCGAAGAAGTCACCATTCTTACCATCAAAGCAGGTGATGAAGCTCAGACGGAGAACGAACGCGCAGAGATCGCGTGGCATGAGATCCGTACCTCGCATATTGCACGGAGAATTCTCACGGGAATGCTTGGTGGTATCGAGCAGATGGAGAATGGCACTACCGTTGCCATTGTAGATTATAAGGGCTACCGTATCGTTATTCCCCTCAAGGAGATGGGCATACTCACCTTGAATGGAATGCACCCCGGTCAGTATAAGGATTATGTCAGCCGCCAGCAGAAGTTGCTTAACAATATGCTCGGTGCAGACATCGACTTTATTGTAAAAGGCATCGACCTTGAAACGAGAAGCGTAGTTGCAAGCCGTAAAGACGCAATGCTCAAAAAGCGTAAGACCTTCTATATGGAACATAATGAGGACGGCTCGTATAAGATCTACAACGGGCGTATCGTTCAGGCTCGTGTTCTTGCCGTTGCCGAAAAGGGTATCCGTATTGAAGTCTTTGGAGTTGAATGCTCCATTATGGCAAGAGACCTGTCCTGGGATTGGATAGGCGACGCTCACGACCGATTCTCCGTAGGAGACCGTATTCTCGTTCGTGTTCTCACTGTAGATAGGGATAGCGTAGAAAACATCACGGTAACAGCCGACGTTAAGAGTGTTACCGAGCAGGACAGACGTCCAAATCTCAGTCTTTGCCGTGTTCAAAGCAAATATGCTGGTAGGGTAACCGACGTTCATAACGGTGTTATTTACGTTCGCCTTACCAACGGCGTTAACGCAATCGCCCATTCCTGCTATGACCGCAGGCTGCCGGGCAAAAAGGATGACGTGAGCTTTGCAGTTACGCACATTGATGAGGAGCGCGGTGTTGCAATAGGCATTATCACGCGAATTATAAAGCAAAATCTGTAAGTTAAATATATCGGAGCTTTGTCATATCGGCAGAGCTCCGATTTTCTTATTTGAGGACATAATTGTTAATTATTTTTGAATTTTTGCGAAAAAAGGCTAAAAATAGGGGGGTGAATTGATTTGAAAAATCGTTTAATGATAGTGAGGGGAGAAAATAATATCCACTCAGAACAAGAGACACAAGAGCTTTACCACTTTCTTACACTCGTCGATGGGAATTACAGAAACGCAATATACATTGAATGTGCTGACGGACAAGGATATATGCTCACGATGGATCGTGATGCAAAACCTGTGCTGTACCTGATACAGAAATTTTATGATCTGACAGGAGAGCTTCCGTCAAGCGATGAGATGATGGGTACGCTAAATAGTCAAACGGTTGAGTGCTTATACCGTAAGTGGCTGTTGTGGAATACCGATAGCAAGTGTAGATGTGGAATATGTGAAATGTATAGACAACAAAAGAAAAAAGAACGGAGGTGTTGAAGAAAATGAAAAAGAATAAGGTGTACTGTCCGTATTGCGGTGCGGAAGCAAGGCTACGACCGGCAAGCGCTATATACGGGGATAGTACAAAAGCCGTAAACGAGGACAAATATCTGTATGTTTGTAACCGTTATCCAAAATGCGATTCCTACGTTGCGGCGCATAAGAAAACAGGATTGCCTATGGGAAGTCTTGCAAACAAGGAGCTTAGGCACAAACGTATGTTGGCTCACAGGGCAATCGACAGACTGTGGCAAAGCGGAATAATGTCAACCCCGCGTGTGTATCAATGGCTTCAAGCTAAATTCGGTCTTAGCGAAAAACAGATGCACATTGCAAAATTCAGCGAGTATATGTGCGATCAGGTTATAGCCGCCTGTGACGAGGTTTACAACAGATTAAGAACAGCAAATTAAAATACATAAAAAAGGAGAAAAACAATGACTATCAAACTTTATACCGCAGTAGGAACCTTTAAGCAGAGGCGCGGACCAAAGGGTATGACCTATCCTTACGTTGAACTTGGCAAGCAAGAATACGTACTTGATATGCAGGAGATGGTTCTATGGACCGTACTTAATTGGAGAATACTCGACGAGGGAGAGGTAAAATTGCTTTATGAAAAGAAGCTGGTAGAGCTCAAGCTCGATTATCATAAGACCTTTGAGACCTGCCTGTATTATCTTGTTCAAAGAGGACTAATAGCCGAGGGAAAGGGTAATATTGGGGAAGACGCATTGTACGACCTTCTCTCCAACCTTTACGTTGTACCCATTCCCCAGAATGTCTTGCTTCGGATGTTTTCGTTTGTAAGACTTACATTTAAGGGAGTGCCGCTGACAAGTACACGCAAGCTCCTAAAGGGCGATAAGCGAACCAATGGAGAGAAAAAGGTTATGCGTATTGCGAATCAAGCGATATTCTCCACGGCGGAGCTTATTAAGTGCGTGGAGCAAGATAAAACGAAATTTGATTGTGACGAGGATATACTCGACGCTCTATATTCCGATGAATTTACTACAAGTGAGAATATTGCTTACAGTGTAAGAAGTTCGCTCGCTTGCCGTCCTGTACTTATAGACGTTGTAAATCTGTATCTGCGTCAGCAGATCGTATTTGGGAGGATGTGAGTATGGAGAATTGGAAAAATGCGCCGGCACCGTTAAAGCGGAAACTGGTCCTGACGGTGTCGGCAGGCATCCTTTGTCTGCTTGTTGGAGTAGCAATGTGTGTTTATTCCAAAGATAATATGATGCTCTTTCTGAGCCTTGCAGTGTTCGGTGTGAGCATATATAAGGCATATACCGTTTATCGCGTAGTGTCAAAGCAGCAATATGAGATTATCGAGGGTATCTGTATAGGTGTAATCCCCAAACCACTGCAAAGGTTCAGGAAGGTCAGGATAAAAGACAACGATGGAAACGAAACAACCCTGCTTCTCAACAAGCAATCCAAGGTGAAGATAGGCGACCGATACCGCTTTTACTTTCAAAAGACATCGAGAGTGGCGCTTGGCAGCGATTATCTTGATACAGTGTTATCCTCGGATTGCTTTCTTGGATATGAGGCAGTATCCGAACAAGAAAAATAATTCCAACAAAACACTATATATTGTGCAAAAGGTATTGACAACATCAATATATTGTGGTATAATACCAGTGTAATTGATTTTTGTGCGTTGTCCGACAGGACTATTTCATGGCATTCGCCGTGTTGCACACGTTGTTATTTTTGTACGCAAAGTGCTGACTTTTCAGTTTTCGCTTTTTTCGCGAAAAACTGTTTTGACGGCACTTTTTTATATAGATCATTAAAGCCGTATGGCAGAAAGGAGTGTCGGAATGAGAATGAAGATGAAGCGCAGAAAAAGTCCTTCGGGATAAGCGCAATCAATGCGAAAATGAATGGTTGCCGAAAGTAATCGGCGCAAAAGAGGAACCGTTAGATGTTTTTAGGAAAGAACGTCGGCGGTTCCTCTTTTTTGTTTTTCAAGAAAATCTAAAAACAGAAGGGATGAGAAAAAAGAATGAAAAAGAAAACGAATTTATGGGCGGCGATAAGCGTTCTTATAACGTCGTTGCTTTTGATCGCAGTATTTACAAGAGGATACGTGCTGCTTGGTTTGAGTGTTGTAACTCTCGTTGTGTGGACTCTCTTTGTAGTATTCAAGTTTGGCGTGCCCTACATCAACAGAAAACTCGACGAGATGGAAGCACGTCAGATGCGCGAGTATTATGAGGCGGAATACGAGGCTGAGTCAAACGGAAAGGATGACGCAAAGAAAACGTGCAAAACACTTTTGCGCCATGTCAACTACCGCATTACAAATCATCTGAAATCGGCGTATCCCGATGCGGCGTGGGAGTGGGAAACAGACGCTCCCGAAAAGCTCGTATCATCGGGTGGTACGGGGCGCATCAAGGTATATAACGTTCCCGATTTCAGTCACGCCGACGTTACGGTAAACAGCAAAGCCGAACTGAGCTTCAAAATGATCAATGTCGTTCCGATGAGCACCGTAGAGCCAACTCAATCCGGTGAGAACAATGCAAAGCGTTCGTCAAAGGATCCTGTTGATCCACGAATATGGTATGAACAGAAAGCGCGCGTTGTCCTTGACAACCTTATATCCGATCTTGGTTCAAGAGGGTATAGCAATCTATCAATCACAGAGGAAGGTAACGTTATTATTCAGCAAGCAGATAGAACGATCATAAAAGCAAAGCTGGAGGCAATGCCCGACAGATTCTCTTGGGATAGACTTTCAAAGGTGCTTCAAAGCGAGGGCTTGGTGGCAGATATCACGGATGATGCCCTGAACGTGTCGTGGTGACCTTGCAAAACAGGAAGGAGAGATGAGCTATGAAAGAAGGTCTTGCCATAGAAGAATTGGCGACCGAGATCATGCGTCAGAATGAAATCAAAGAGGATTACGTGGTAAACAGCAATAATCTTCAAATGGAGCTATATGACTCCGAACTGTATCTCCGTGTTATGGATAACGATGAGATTGACCGTCTTGAGCCGTTGTCCATTACGGAGGTCGCTCACAGACAGATAGGCGCAAGGCTCGGTATTCCTGCAAAATATTACAGCAGAATGCTTGAGGAGGGCAAGACCATTTTGACACAGAACGTCAACTATTGGTTCAGACAAAATCCGGAACAGCGTATGCTGCGAATATTGGAGGGAAGAGTGCGGGCTTTTTTGAGCAACCGTTATCTCAGAATAGACAATCACGAGGTAATATGCGCCGTTATGCCTGTTATTGGAGAGATTGCCAACGTAGGATTTCTCAGCAATCAGCTCACGGATAATCATCTGTATATCAAGGCTGTCAACCCGAATATGCAGCGCGAAATATCCCCCGGACGAACAGTTCAGGCAGGTATCGTAATCTGTAATAGCGAGACGGGACTTGGAACGTTTTATGTATCTCCCATGCTTTACTGTCCCGAGCATAAGCTCGGTATGATAACCGACATAGGAAAAGTAAAGCGGACGCATTCGGGACCTGTATATAGGACAACGGAGCATTTTCAGCTTCGTCCCGAGCAGTTTTTGATGGCGGACGATACTACGTTTCTTGAACGGATACGAGACTCTGTACGTGATGCTTTGGACGAAGAGATGTTCGAGCAGACTGTAATGGCTATGCGTGAGGCAACAAACACTCAACTGAATGAAACAGATCCTCCATACGTTGTAAACGTTGCTGCAAACACCTTCGGAATTACCGAAACAGAGGAGGCGGGCGTATTACAGCATCTTATGGACAGCAATGATATGACACTCTTTGGACTCGCAACAGCCGTAACAAGACAGAGCGTGGATGCGGAGACCTACGAGCGCGCAACCGATCTTGAGGAGATTAGCTACAAAATACTTACTATGCCCCATAATCAGTGGGAACGAATGAATCATATAGTAGCGTAAGCTGACTAAAACAAAATTTTAAAATTAGGAGAATAAATAAAATGACTTACAATAACAATGAAACCGCTATGGTAGAACACAAGCCCTTTATACTTCCCGAAATGGCTTCTGGAGAATTTTCGGATGATGACCTTCAGGACGACCTTGACGGCGTACAGCTTAGCTTTACCCGTGTAAAGATACCCGCGGGTGGCGCGGTTTTCTTTGAGATTCCCGGTGACAATCCCGACGACCCCGAACCGACCAAAGAGATAGAGGGAGTTATCTTGTATTCCCACCTTAATTACGCGTACTGGCCCGACGGATCGGAATACGACGATAACGTTCCGCCCCTGTGTACCTCTTTTGATGGTAAGGTAGGATGCGGCGAGCCCGGCGGCGCTTGCGATATTTGCATGTATAACAAATACGGTACAGCGACGGACGGAAAGGGAAATCCCGCAAAAGGAAAGGCGTGTAAGAATATGCGGAATCTGTATATTCTTCGCAGCGGAGAAATAATGCCTATTATGCTGTCTCTGTCTCCCACAAGCCTTAAACCCTATAATGACTTTGCCAGAGCATGCTTCTTGTCCAAGAACCGTCCTACCTATACGGGGCTTGTTAAAATCACTCTTAGAAAGGTGGAAGGCGCAAACGCATACAGCGTGGCTGTATTCAAGAAGGTAAGAAACTTTGAGGGTGAGGAGCTGGCACAGGTAACGGCATACGCAAAGACCTTCAGAGCGCAGATCAAGGCATTTCTTCAGACAAGAACGACCGAAGCAATGAACGCTAATGATGTGGATCCAATTGTTGGAGACGGCTCCTACAGCTATAGCGAGGACGGAGGTCACTTTGTCATATCGAGCAATGATTCAATCAACGGGGATACGGACGATATCCCGCTGTAAACAACTTTTAAAGAAATATAATAACAAACAGGGATACCGCTTTCTTCGGATAGCGGTATCCCTGTTTTTACGGAGGATTTTATTATGAAATTAAGACCATTAACAGAAAAAGAACAGAAATTTGCAGAGGAGAATCACGAGTTAGTGTATTCATTCCTTAATGAAAAAAGATTAAACGAAGACGACTTCTATGATGTCGTTATATTTGGATATCTTCGTGCGGTACAGAAGTGGTGTGAAAACTCCGTTAAATTCTTGAATTTTTCAACCTATGCTTGGAAATGTATGCAAAATGAGTTGAAAGACCATTATAAGTTTCTGTCTTGTCAGAAACGCAATGATTCAGTAGTAAGCATTGATGATGCTATTTATGGAGATAGGATTATTGGTGCTGAACGTACAGTTTCTTATGACGAATATGTAACAAGACTCAAAACAGAATTACTCCTGCACGAATTGGCACGGAGATTACCCGAAAGGGAAATGCGGATTGTCAAAATGAGAGTACACGGGGATAGATTACAGGATATCGCAAGGGCGGAGAAGCTTAATTTTCAGCAGATTGGACGGCTGCTTGACGATATATATCCGACAGTCATACAAATATTCTATTCGTAATGAAAGGGAGAAGCAAGAATGAAAAAAACGGTGTGCATCAGCGGTCGTGTAATGCTGCCTATAAAAGAAGGCGCGAGAGCCGTTATTTCGTGCGGTGGAGGCTTTGTTTACACTTCGCGAGTAGTAGAAATATTTGAGGTGAGCGAGGATATGGTCCATTTCGAAACGATGAACTCTATATATAAAGTATCGCTTGTTCCCAATCCCGTGACAGCTGTAATATCGGATGCTTATGCCAAATGCGCATAATGGAAGGGGAGTGTATTGTTATAAAATACTTCGATAAAAATGGCGCTGAAATCAAAGCCGGTATGCTGCTTCGCATGAGCGACGGCAGTATTGAGCGGGTATTTGACACAACCGATAACGATGGCAATTCAGATCTCGGTATCAGTGCTACAAACGAGGACTATCTTCGTAGGCATCCCGATGCTCGTCGCGAGTATTACAGTCTTATGAGTATTTGCTTGCGAAACGTTGAGGTGTGTAATGACCGGACATAGACGAAGGTTAATAGAAAGCGGGCTTCTTGTCCCGCTTTCAAATGAAATAATTGCTCGCAGGAACGGCATCATAGTGCAGATGGCTGAACGAAAAGCCAGAGGCGAAAAAGTGCGTAGCGGAGACATTCCTAACTGTTGTGTGTTTAGATCGGACGACTATCGTAACCACGTTTTGCTTTCAGGAAATAGGTGTTGTCAAGATGCAGAGCTTATTGCTGACAAGCTGTACGGTTATGAGGCAAGTCGCATCTGCCATTACCTTGGCTTGCATGATCCGGAGCAACCGCCCCGTTCCTTGAAAGGCTTACCGCCATTTGAAATGTACAAATGGTGTACCCGTTCGGAGTGGGATGAATGGGTAGCACAGCGAGCGCAAGTGTCAATATTTGACGAATAATTATCGGAAAGGATTTACTATGAACAGAACAGCAGAAAAAACTACGGCATACGCCAACGACCTACAATCGGCACTGGCGCTTGAATGCAGTCGTGAGGATGCCAAAAGGATGGGCACTCTAAAGGAATGGAAAGTCATAAATCGAAAGGTACAGAAATTGCTCCGTAGAAGCAAACGCCTTGAACGATATATTAACGCTTCATCGAGAACTTGGCAAGACGTAAAGGACAACATACCACTCGCAGGATATATCGCTCTTGCAATATTTCTTGCCTTGCCGTGGCTTATCTTAGAGTTTGCAGTTGCAACGTTAGGAGTCCTTCTCGTCACCAAAATGATAGGCATATCCTTTTCCATCCCGACAGCCGCTATCGTGTGGCTTGTCTATGAGGTGATTGCTGTTGTTATACGGCTTATTATGCAAAAAAGGAGTTGATAAAATGAATGAGAATGAATTTGCCGTAAAGGTGATCTTTAATGGCGTGGAATATCCCTTTGCCTTCGGTTCGGAGGCGTATATATTCCATACGGGCGTATATAACGGTATTCATAAGAAATACGGCATAGACGGATTGATGAGATATGTGACTGCGGTACACGAATGTTATATTGCCGACAGCCGAAAAACACCCCTCAGAGACCTTGGAGACTATATGGCAAGGCATTGGGCTTCTGTTGAAGAAAGAGCCAGACGTGAAATTTTAGACGATTTCTATGAGCTATATGATAACGGAGGCGAAAATGGGACTTTTAGATAAGCTGGCGGCTGTTACAGTAGATACAGATACGAGGATATCCGAGCAGGATCGAAAGGTATGTCAAGCGCACCAAAAGGCTTATGAGAATGCCCGAGAAACCTTTACGTATCTTTATGAGCTATGGACGGTATTTGTGAATGAGCAGCAGAAAATGATTTCAGAGGTGTCCGAAGATTCTTATGTTCAGGAACGATATTACAGGCTGGATGGCATTTCAACAAGTGCAATAAGTAATAAAATAGAGGCATTACATCAAATTTTTATTACGTCTATCGTTCAGTATTTCAATGAAAAATATCACGTATCCGTTGAATACGACATCATAAGAAATATCTTCATTCCAAAAGCTCCTGAACATTCGTGGGAGAAGAGCCGTGCCGAGGAATATCACAAAAAGATGGCAACGATGATATTACGGTATGAGGATATATTGGAGCAGATATTCGTACAGCTCGGCGGTCGAACCTTTGAGGAGAGGGCTCTTGACGAGCTGAAAGCGAAGTGTCACGATTTCTCTTGGAATTTAAGCAGAAAGAAGCCCGAGTATATTATTCGGGGAGATACAATCCAATTTGACGGAATTGCTTGTTATTGCGAAGATTGGTGCAGACGTACCGTATGGAAGATACGCGACGGTATGAAAAGCGTTCTAAAGGCAATCGCTCACTTTGAAACACAACAGCTCGATTACCTTCCAAAGGATATTGCGTTTCTTGTAGGGTACGATGATAAATGCTCGTCCTCTTACGAATTTGAGTATGAAAAGGTAAAGAAGATCCGTATGTTTAAGAACAATCGCGTTGACATTAAGTTTGCAAGCAAGGAATTGGCTAATCAGTTCGCCGAGACGTACCTCGGGCTTGTAGCATAAAGGGGGATAGACAGTGAAATATAATTATCGCAATGAAAATATTCCCCAAGATAAACGCAGAGAGATAAACGACAAAATTCTTTATCTTATTGACGCAGGAAAGACCGAGGAAGCGGATATAATGCAAGAGGACATCTACAATGCCTATACGGGTGACGGCGGTTTACACGGTCTGAATCGTTCCGACTATAACAATTATTCGGAGTACAGTGACGCTAAGAAAGAAATCGAGAACGGACAGTTCTTTACACCGCCGAGCATTTGTCAAACGGTAGCGGGCTGTCTTGGAGTAGGGAAGGGGGACCTTATCGCAGACTTAACCTGCGGTATAGGAAACTTCTTCAATTTTATGCCGACAGAGGTAAACCTATATGGCTGCGAGATCGATAACAAAGCCTACAAGGTTGCAAAGCATCTTTATCCCGATGCCTCTATCGTTAATCAGGATATCCGACTGTATCAGCCGGGTATCCTTTTTGATTACGTGCTTGGCAACCCACCTTTCAACGTTAAATGGTGGATCGAGGATAATAAGGAAATGATGTCGCAGCTGTATTATTGCGTAAAGGCTTACGAGCTGTTAAAGCCTTGTGGCATTCTTGCTATTGTTGTTCCAAAATCCTTTCTTGCAGATGATTTCTTTGACGGAACGATGGTAAGAGAAATGGAGCAACGATTTAATTTTCTTGGACAGTTTGACCTGTCAAAAACTGCGTTTTCGGCAATGGGGGTATCGTCCTTTCCTACAAAGCTTCAGTTCTGGCAGAAAAAGAAAGATGCTGAGGATACATCTATGCCCTATTATCCCACAAGCTCAACGGCACGTCCGCCAGACCTTGCTGAAAGAATAGCGAGGGCAAAGGCGGAGCTGTCTGACAGTCGAATGGATCTGCTGAAAGCAACGGCGCAAAATAAGCAAACGTCAGCGAACTTTGCGTATAAGGTGGATAAGATGCTTTATCAGATAAAGGTGCACCCGCGCATTGCTACCGAGCATTCCCGTTGCTGCGCCTACGTTCACCGCTTTTACACCGAAAAGCAACCCGAGAGTATGCCGTATGAGGAGTGGTGCCACAAACGACTTACAGAGGAAAAGGTATTAGCATATCTCAAGCAGGTACTTAAAAAGCAGAATGAGCCGCCGCAAGAGGACAGAATAGCTCTTGTAAAGCGAGACTATGATTTTGTTTATAAGGGTTATTCCTACGCATCAAGACGACAATTGACTGAGGAAATGAAAAAGCCTGTGCCGATGTATTTGTTAGCATCGTCTGACGGTGATAATGGATTTACACGCTATTCAAAGCTGATACGAAGAAAGCAGAAAGAGTATATTATTCAAAATCAACAGTTTGAGGATATGAGCATAGACGCTGATATAGAGCGTTGGCTAAAGTCTCTCACTATCTGGGATTCGGAGAACGAGGAAGAAATTAAGCTCAACGAAAAGCAGTGCCGTGACATCAATCTTATGCTCCAAAAAAGGTACGGATTATTGCAATGGGAGCAAGGGTGCGGCAAGACACTTGCGGGTATAGCGGTGAGTCAATACAGAATGGAGAAACAGCACATACATCACACGTGGGTAATTTCCTCTGCGATATCAATTCGCAATAACTGGGATGATGTGTTGGAAAATTATAATCTGCCATACGTATTCTTTGAACATCTTGGAGATCTGTCTCGCATAAAGCAGGGAGATACTGTCATAGCAACGCTGAACGCAATAAGAACGTATCAAAAGCAGATAAAACGGTGGGTACGAATACACAATGAAAAGATACAGCTTGTTTTCGATGAGAGTGACGAAATTTCCAACGCATCGGGGGCAACGACTAAGGCTTGCCTTGACTGTTTCCGCCGCTGTAAGTATAAATTGCTTGAGACAGGAACGAGTACGAGAAATAACATTGTTGAGTTTGCTCCGCAGCTTGAACTGCTCTATAACAACTCGGTAAATATGATATCTTGGTGTGATAGAATTTACAAGCGTGATAAAGAGAGCGGGGAGCTCTACTCACAAGCAAACGATTACTTCGGTATGCCTATTCCCGCATATAAGCGAGGATACTCTCTGTTTTCCGCTTCCCATCTTCCCGAGAAGATAACGGTATTCGGAATAGGACAGCGGACGCAGGACATCTACAATGCCGACGTTCTTCGTGAAATACTTGGTAAGACGGTCATTACACGTACCTTTGAGGAAATCACGGGTAAAGAAATAAGACGCATTCATCAGGTCCCCGTGAAATTCAGCACTGCGGAAAAGGCAATTTACCAACAGGCAATCGAGCGATTTATGGAATTACGGTGGAATTATTTCCAAAGTACAGGCAACTCCCGTAAGGACTCTATGATGGTACTGCTTCAACAAATACTATTACTGCTCCGCATTAGCGCGGCGCCGAGCTCTATGGCAGAATATGTGGGTGATACTCCCGTGAAGATACAAAAGGTTCTGTCAATGGTAGAGGAATGGGGAGACGAAATCGTAGCCATCGGTGTGAGGCATATCCCCGTCCTTGAGGAATATCGGAAGGCAATACAAGCCGCATTTCCCGACAGACCTTTGTTCGTGGTAATAGGAGGTAAGACCAGCTTTGCTAAACGTAGGGCACTGCGTAAAACGCTGAAAGAGAGTAAAAACGGTATTCTACTGTGCACTCAACAGAGCCTACCCAGCAGTGTGAATTTTGAGTACGTTAACAAGATCATCATTCCCGAGCTGCATTATAACAACTCTAAAATGAGCCAATTCTATATGCGTTTTATCCGCTATACCTCAACCGAATGGAAGGACATTTATTTTGTCACCTACGCGGGTAGTATAGAGTCGAATCTGATGCAGATGGTTATGGCTAAAGAAAAACTCAATCTGTTTATGAAAGGGCAGAATAAGGATCTTGACGAGATATACGAAAAATTCGGTGTTGATTACGACCTGTTATCTATGCTTATGTATCGTGAGGCAGACGAGGAAGGGCGTTTCCATATACGCTGGGGAGAACAAAAAATAGCTTAAGGAGAATAAAAATGAAAATAGCATTAAATCAAAAATTTGATACACCTTATGAAAGCATAAAAATCGTTCGATATGCAAAGGACGGAAATACAGTTATAACCAAGAAAGTTATGGCTCAAAACATCGGTAACAACTTTTATGCAACAAAGCCGAGAGACGGTGGATACGGACAGTGGAAGCTCCGGGATATTTATATCTATTATCCCTCGGCTTCAATCGGCTTATATATTGAGTGCGCCGATGAAAACAGAGTTGTTAACTTACCCGACTTTATTGATACTCCCGAGGGTTTGATAGCTCACATCGATGAACTTGTAAAGAACGATCAGCATATACGTCTTTCGCTTATCGAGGTCGTTAAGTACATAGCACCGGAAAGAGTTGCAATGTACGTGAAAGCGAGAGAGTTTCGTAATTATAGGCTTGAAGAAGAAAGGGCTAAAAAGAGAGCGGGGCAGCAGGAGTCTTATCGCAAGGAAATTGAGGAGATCAATCAAAAGGCGTTTAATCAAGAGAATGAATGTATTCGTATTTTCAAAGAAAACGGTGATATTCGTAATGATACGATCACAACGGCAAAAGCTGAAGAAGACGGATACCCCAAAACAACAAGCACGAGTATTCTTTTATATCTCTTGCGTAAGTACGATATCCACGTACCGTTAAAAACACAAGGTTGGATAAATAATTCTCTGCACACCGTAACGATCAAGGACGGCAGCGTTACGCGGATCGCATACAATCGAAAAAGCGTTGTCAGTAACAAGGCTATAGAATGTATCGAGAAGCTGTCACAGGCTATACAAGCAAAAGAAAAGTCGGGAGATACAAATGGCTAAGATAAATAAGCAACACAAATGGGATACCTGCATTCACGCGCTCTGTCCCTTCGGCAGAGGCTTTGCGTTGTGTAGCTACGGTATGGATTTCCCCGGAAAAGAGTTGTCCGCAAAGGATTTTCCAATTTGCATGGCGAAAGGCGTATGCCGAAAAGAAGAAGCGAAAAAGAAGACGGAAACAAAATAATTTTATTTTTTTGCAAAAATAATTGATTGCCGTCGTATTTATAAGTAGAGGTCAAAAAGGAGGATAAATGCTATGAAAAAAGAACTGAAAATTGCGGCATATATGCGCGTGGGTAGTTATAATCAGTTGCATAATACTACCGAACATATTCCTGACACGAACAACACTGCAAGAAAGTGTGCTATCTACAACAGATATAGCGTGGATGTTCCCGAAAGATTAGCAGAAATGCGGGGCAAGCTGATAGCCTACTGCCAAGAAAATTTGGGTGTCAGTGACTACAACCTATTCGAAGAAATAGGCTCGGTGCTTGAAAAAAGGGACGTCTTTGACGATATGTTGGATAGAATAAATCAAGGCGAGTTTACGGACCTTTTGGTTTATCAGCTTGATCGACTGTATAAGCCTGCGTATAATTTCGATAAGTTTGTGGAAATCATAGAGACCTTGCAAGAAAAAGTAAACGTACACGTATCCGAAGATGATAAAACAATAGCGAAAAGACAAACGTAATAAATAAACGGCGGAGGAGCTTTAATGCCCCTCCGCCATTCTATTATCGTCTTATGAGATCCTTGACAAGCGCCGCAATCGTATCGAGCTGTTTATCGTTCAGCTTCTTCATATCGGCAATTATCGCGTCGAGCTTTGACGGGTTCGACGATTCCATATCAAAGAACTCGCTCGGTGTCACTCCAAGATATTCGCAGATATAGAAAATACCTTCAAGTGACGGCTTTGATTTTCCGCTTTCGATGTTATTGATGTATCCGGGGTTCTGACCAATAGATAAACTCATATCACGGGCAGATACTCCTTTCTTTTCACGCAAACGCGCAAGCCTTATGGCAAAGTCCTTTTCGTCCATATTATCACCTCACAGCCTATATATAATATTTTAACCCATAAAGGCAAGAAAAATATTTGTTAACAGGCTGTAATTTTATTGAAATAACGGCGGAAAAGTGTTATAATAGTAAAAAGTATTAGAAATAAACCCATAAGGAGTAAAAAATGAAGCCTTATATCGTTTCTTTGTTTGGTCATAGAGACCTACACGCCCACAGAAAAGTTGAAGAAAAGCTAACGGAAATACTGCGTGAATTGATAAGAACGAAAGAGTATGTCGAGATTTACATAGGGAGAAACGGTGAATTTGACAGATTCGCCGCCTCGGTCGTAAAATCCGTTATTAAAGACTTTTCTTATGGCAATATCGGAATGACACTTGTACTTCCGTATCCTGACAAGGATATGGAATATTACGACGCATACTACGATAGCATAACAATTCCCGAATGTGTAGCAGGAATACATCCAAAGGGCGCAATCACCAAAAGAAACAAATGGATGGTTGAAGAAAGCGACCTTGTTATTTGTTACGTGGAGCGAGAGACCGGTGGAGCATATTCCGCAGTTAAATACGCAAAGAAACTAAAGAAAAGAGTTGTTAATATTGGGAGTGCCGAGGATGTTGAAAATGAGGAATATAAGTAAGAGAAAAGCGTTAAGGAAGCTAAGAAAAATACGAAAGAATGGATACAAAATCGATAGTAAGACAGAGAAGAATTTACGGATAGATATGATGAGAGCTTGGCGACGTCTGGCTTTTCATATCTTGGTATATTTGAGTGCTAATCCCGATATTCTTGCTGCCAATAACAATCAAGAGATATATGATAAAGTGCGTGATATACAGATAAGGTATCACGGGCGTAATCATTCTGACTCATCTTACGAAGATATTGGCAGAACGGTTGATCTTTTGGTAGAATTCAAAATCAAGTATGAAGATGGGGCGGATTACTTTGTGGAGCAGGGGACTATGGAGCTTTACAGACCGAGTACGGTACATAGCAGTGAATGGAAAGAAAAGGTACTGTTTGAGATGTTCTTTTTTGCAATCTCGCCGGAAATCTATTCTAAAACAATAAATGAATTAGCTATGCGAGAGGAAGCATTGAATTGAATAATGATTGCTGATAATAGAAACAGAAAAAGCATAGTGAAAAAGCGTTAATGTCGCTGCTATTATATTACCGTTTTATGAGCTCATTAGCAAGTGTATTTTGTTTTTGGTAGTGTGTAATTTGAGAATACACAAATGAAGTGTTATTTAAAAATTTCCAAGAGATGGAATTTTGGTTTTTGTGCGGTGTGTTGACTTTTTCGGGAAAATATGATATAATATACTAAAGGTATCGGTATGAAAGGAGAAAGATCGTGAGCGAATCGCAGTATGATTACAGACATATAAGATTAAAGAAGCGCCCCCTGACTGTGTCGAAAAAGACGTATACTATCACAAAATCCACGCTTCATTTTCACGATGCGCATGAGATACTGATAATAGAGCAGGGGCAGTATAAAATTTATTCTCCACAGCTTGTGTATGAGGGAGAGGGACCGTGCATTGTGTTCTTCAGGCTTGGCACCTACCACGGAGCGGTCAGGAGCAACTGCGAAACATTGCCCTATGTTTTCCACGTTATGAATTTCCGTCAGCGTGTGCTTGACGGTATGCCGGGGCATCCGATCTGCGCAGATAAATGCTTCGATGCGAGCACTATCGTTATACCCATTGATAACGATACACTTCAGCTTTTTCTTCCTATGCTCGACCGTCTTGAAGCGTTAAGCGATTATACGTACGAGACGCCCATGCCACCCTTGATGAATGGGTATTTTGCCGCCATACTGAATTATATTTATGAGCTTATAAAGGAAAATAAGAGCATATCGTTTGACGGTGAGGGCGATGAAGAAAATTACATATCCAAGGTAATAAAGGAAACGCTGGAGGCGATCAATAGAGGAGAGAACGTTACCGTATCGGCGCTTGCAGGGCGGTTCCACGTAAGCGGTACAAAGCTGTCGAGGGATTTTGGCAAGATAACGGGAATATCCATAAAGCAGATGATAGACACGTTGCGGCTTGAGAGGATAAAGCGACTGCTCAGAGACGGTAAGAGCAATATCGAGGTCTCTGAGCTTTGCGGATTTTCCAACAGCGACTATCTCATTCAGTTTTTTAATAAACATATGAATATGTCACCCGGAGAGTACCGACGTCAAAAGGCTCAAAAGCCTGTTAATTAAGTTTAATGTAATAAAAGTTAATAAGCGGACAACAGAATGGCATATCGCATAAAATCTGTTGCCCGCTTTTGTTATTGTTGCCTATATCACTTGATTTTGAAAGCAATTTTTGAAAAAAATCTATGTTTTTTTGAAAAATTCGTGTCGACAATCAAGGTTTACTGTTGATTAAATTTATGGTATAATTAATATGTGCAAATATTCTAATTTGCGCCTAGAAAATAAAAATTTTTAGGAGGTTATTATATGAAAACCATGTGCAATCCCGCAAAACACCTATGGCGCGTTGTCCTTGCAATGATTCTTGTAGTGTCAATGCTCGGCGCGGCGTCGGTTATGTGCTTTGCAGAAACCACCGCTTCGGAGGAAGCGACAGAACCCACGGGCATTACGAATGTCGGTGTGTCTCTCGGCGAGGACATCATTGTCAAATTCGCTACGAGCGCGACTACCGCTGACGGCTCAAAGCTCACCGTTGTATTTAACGGGGAGACTATCGAGCTTACACAAAACGTAGACGGCGTATTTGAGTTCGTTGGAGTAACACCCCAGAACCTGGGCGACGAAATGACCGCAACGCTTACCGACGCTGACGGCGCACAGGTTGGCGAGGCAAAGACTGTAAGCGTTAAGACTTACCTTGAAGGACTGCTCGCGCTTTCCTACGAGAATAGCGGTTGCAAGTCACAGCTTCAGTATCAGGCAATGCGTGAGCTTTGCGTTAATATGCTCAACTACGGCGCGGCAGCGCAGACCTACGTAGAGCACGACGTAGAAAACCTTGCTAATGCGGGACTTTCTGACGAGCAGAAGGCTCTTGCAACAGAAAAAATAACCGTTACCGATACCGACAAGGCTGTCAGTGGCTCAGCTTGGGTGGGTGCAGGCGTGCGCTTTGACTACAAGCTCGGTCTGTATTTTGTATTCACAGCGGCAAGCGCTGACGAGTACACCGCAACCATCAACGGTGAAGCGGTGACTGCCGAGGCTTACACGGCTCTTGGCGAGGGCTACTATGTTATCCGTTATAACAGCTTCAACGCAACTAATATGAACGAAGTTGTTACGGCAAAGCTCGCAAAGGACGGCGCGGATGATCAGACCTTCGCGTACAGCATCAAGTCCTACGTTGCATCCAAGGGCGGCGACGAGAGCGCAATTGCAAACCTTGTAAATGCTACTTACGTTTACGGCTTCGCGGCTGTTGCTTACTCGGCAGAGTACGTTACCGTTGATCCCACTTTTGAGGAAGTGGGAAGCATCTCTATGGACGGCAAGGGCTACGACTTCAGCAATTCCAAGTACGGAACAGTAACGCTTCCTGTACTTAACTTTACCGATTATACAGCGGAAACCGTAAATAACGGTACAGAGCTTGCACCAGAGGTTGCTACTACCTTTACGCTTAACGACGACACAGTTGCTTATACAAAGACTTTTGAATCAACTAACTATATTGACGTAAATGGTACTATTTGCTCCGAGTATGATATGGCAAAAGCAGAAAGTGATAGTATTGATATAGAATATAGCGAAGCAACAGGTTACACCGTAACGGGAACAAATGCGACTCTTACGAATCTTATGTCATATGGTGCAGATATTATGGTTAAGGGCGACATAACCATAAACAATCGTACTGAAATACTCGGAATCACCTTTACGGTCGGTGACGGAACAGAGACGGGAAAAGGTACTGTAATTTTTGTAGAACCAACTGAGGGTGCGGCTGATAGCTCGGCAACGGTAGCTGTCAGAGATAAGAGTGAGCTGATCGTTTCCAAGAGTAGTTCTCTTGAAGTTCGGGCACAGTCAGGGTATAGTATTTATCTTGGTGCAGGAATGAGTTCTCCTTATACGGACGTTATGCTTTTGGTTGATGGCACTTTGACAGCGAATAATAAGCTTCAATCGACGGTTGCATATCAAGTTAACACGGATTATGAATTTGGATTTAAGCCTGCGGTATATGTTCGTGAAGGTGTGTTGAACGCCGAGAAGCTGTTGACATGTACAATGCAGATTGGTAGCGAAGCTGAAAACAAGTCGGGTACGCTTAATGTATCTACCCAGTTAACTTATAGTAAAAATACATGGGCAAATAGACACGCATTGGCAAAAGGACAGGCTACGATAGAAGCTGGATATTTTTATGTTCGTAGCTCGAATGCCGGCGGTAGTCAGGTATATTTGGGTTCCGAGATGAAGTTTATATCTACTGGTGACGGATTTATTGAAGGAACTGAGAAAACAAATAACTATCATTTGTTTATTTGCGACGGATTTACATATAACGGTCCCGATACTTTTACTAAGTATAAACTGAGTGGTTCGAATTTGACTTTGTACTCATTAAAAACGTTTAATGTAAATCTGGATGGAAAAGAAGATACAACGGTACGAATTGTTAATACAGAAGCTTTGTCAACAGCTACTAATACATATGCCGCTGTAACTGATAATTTCCCAGCGTTGGCAGAAGGTGTATCGTTGACCTCTATCGAGGAAACGGTAGATTACGGTCTCGCCGGAACATTTACCAAGGCAACTTACGTTGACGGCGATGGCGTAACTCAGACTATTTGGTATCAGATAGTTGACTGATTTGGAGGTAAGATATTATGAAAAAATATGAAAACGCAAAAGTTGAGCTTATCTCCTTTGAAACGAATGAGGACATTCTTACTACAAGTAATATCGGTCCCGTGCTTTACGACAACGGCGCTATCGACGGAGAGCTTGACTACGCAAACGAAGTAGGTCAATAAGCCAATTTATGAAAAAAACAATCAGATATTTGAGTGCGGCTCTTGCCGCTGCCTCAATGCTCACTTTGCTCGCCGCTTGCGGCGAGCAAAGTGCCCAAGGGGGCGAAACGGAAGAATTTATTTCCGAAACGTATGACAGCAACGGCTTTGAAAGCGTTGACAGTACAAGTGACAGCGTTACCGAAAGCGGTGACGGTAATAATGAAAGCAGTACCGAGGCGGAGGATAAAGATGATGATGATACGGAAACGGGCGGAAGCTCGGGCGGTACGGTACACCTGCCGATGCTACCGATTTGATTGGGAAGGTGATCACGTATGAAAATACTGTTAAGATATATTAGCGCAGCACTGCTTGTGACAATACTTCTCGGCGTGTTTGTTTCCTGTAAAGAGGAGGAGCCCACACCGACTCCCGACAGTATCACGACCGATGACGGAACGACCGACGACGGAACGACCGATGACGGAACGACCGATGACGGAACGACCGATGACGGAACGACCGATGATGGCACGACCGATGATGGAACGACCGACGACGGAACGACCGATGACGGAACGACCGATGATGGAACGACCGACGATGGAACGACCGATGACGGAACGACCGATGATGGCACGACCGATGATGGAACGACCGACGACGGAACGACCGACGATAATGAAAACAATGTAAAGAATGGAACGGTTGTATCTATGAATCATTTAAACGCTACAGTAATGTCCTTTAATATCCGTTACGAAAATTCTGAGAGTAACGTGGCAATTCGTCAATGGGATAACAGAAAAGAGGCAGTTTACGATTTTATACTCGGAAGCGGCGCGGACATAATCGGATTTCAAGAGGTCAAGGAGTCTCAGTACAACGACCTCAAGACGGGAATTTCCGAAAAGTATGAGATAATATGGTACGCAAGCTACGTCAACGATTCAAATCCGCAGGGTAACGCAGTGGCATACAAAAAGGACGAATGGAAGGTCGTGGGTACTCCCGAGCATTTCTTCCTATCTCCAACTCCCGACGTTCCTTCAAGCGGATGGCTGACCAGCCACTACCGTTCCTGTATAAACGCTCTCTTTGAGCATATCGAAACGGGCAAGCGCGTTAACGTGTTTGTAACGCACCTTGACCACAAGTATGTGACCGATATGGTTAATGGCATAAGTCTGATACTTGAGAGAATGGGCGAGAGTGAGTACCCCGTATATCTTTGCGGCGACTTCAACTGCACTCCCGAATCCGAAGCATACGCTATTGCCGCAAAGGCTTTACAGGATGCGCAAAAAACGGCGCTTGACAGCGACGAGGGCACGACCTTTACGGGCTGGGATGACTCCTACACCGATGAGAATAAATACGTCATTGACTACTGCTTCTTCAGCAAGGGCGACGTTGTTCCGCTGGTCTATGAGATATGCGACGGTACGTGGGGAGAGAACAACGAAAATAAGCTCTCCGACCACAGACCCATTATGGCTACGGTTCGATTGATATACGATCTTGAAAAGAGCTATCCCGACACGACCGAGAACGGCTTCGATTGCGCCATAGATCCTGTCTCGGCAGAGTGAATCTGACAACTTAAAAATCACAAGCGGACAACGGTGGCGTTTTTAACAAATGCTGTTGTCCGCTTTTTGTAAGTGTTATACAAGGGACTTATATACGAGGCTTTTTCGTGCAGAAAAACTATGTTTTTGAACAAAAAACGTGTTGACATTTGCGGTTTACCGCAAGAACGAAATGTGGTATAATTTATATGTATTGCGGAAGGAGGCAACAATGAAAAAAGTAATTAAAATATTATGCTTAACCATATGCGCGGTTATGCTTTTGAGTGCGCTTGCGTCCTGTAAAAAGGACGAGCCGACGCCTACACCCGACGATAGCGAATCACAGTCGGTAGAGGACAGCGGCAGCAACGAGACGCCCGGCGACGGAACCGACGATGGAACCGACGACGGCACGGACGACGGAACGGATGACGGAACCGACGATGGAACCGACGATGGAACCGACGACGGAACGGATGACGGAGCAGACGACGGAACCGACGACGGAACGGATGACGGAACCGACGATGGCACGGATGAAACGCCCGAAAATCTGACGACGGTCGGAGCTACCGTGATGTCATTTAACATCCGTTATCTTAATTCCGAAAGTGACGTGGCAGTACGCCAGTGGGATAACAGAAAGGAAGCCGTTTTCGATTTTATACTCGGAAGCGGGGCGGGCATTATCGGAATGCAGGAGGTTAAAGCGTCTCAGTACTTTGATCTCAAGGACGGTTTAGCTGAAAAGTACGAGGTGCTTTGGTACGCAAGCTACGTAGATTCTAACCCGCAGGGTAATGCCGTAGCATACGACAGAAGCGTATGGCAGCTTATCGGTACCCCCAAGCATTTCTGGCTCTCACCTACTCCCGATATACAGTCATCGGGCTGGCAGACGAGCCACTACCGCTCCTGTATAAATGCTCTCTTTGAGCATAAGGAAACAGGCGTTCGCTTCAACGTATTCGTAACGCACCTTGACCACAAGTATGAGACCGATATGGTCAACGGCATAAGTCTGATACTTGAAAGAATGGGCGAGTGCGAGTATCCCACCTATCTCTGCGGTGACTTTAACTGTAATCCCGGCTCTGCCGCATACAACGTTGCTGCGGCGGCTATGCAGGATGCGCAGGTAACGGCGCTTGACAGCGACGAGGGCACGACCTATACAGGCTGGGATGACACCTATACCGATGAGAACAAATACGTCATTGACTATTGCTTCTTCAGCAAGAAAAACGTAGCCGTAAAGACCTTCGAAATATGTGACGGTACTTGGGGAGAGAACAATGAAAATAAGCTCTCCGACCACAGACCCATAATGGCAACTGTCGATATTTCAGGTGTTGCGTTTACCTATCCCGATATATCAGGTGTTGATGGAGTGGAAAACTTTGATGACGTGGACAAATCGACCGGGATATATTAATCAAATATAATTTTACCGATTTAGGAGAAAAAGATGAAAAAAATTTTAATGAGAATTGCGTGTCTTATTTTAGTTCTGCTTATGCTTGTTCCAAGCATTGTTGCGTGTAAGAAGAACACGCCCGATGGTGAGGAAAGCAGCGAACAATCTAATGATGTAGTAGATACAAGCAGCGAATCGGGAACAAGTAAGTACGATGTTTATGATGACCTCGGAGACATCGACCTCGGAGGACGCAGAGTGACTATCGCTCAGACGGGCATGGAAGATTATGCTAACGAGATCTCGATAGAGCGTTTGACGGGAGATATTGTCAACGACGCTGTTTATAAGAGAAATGCAAACGTTGAAAACAGATTGAACATTGATCTTCAAAGCGTTTCCATCGGAAACGGTGTTTATTCGGTATTGAACGATCTTGAGACGAATATTCTCGGCGGCACAGTTCAGTACGACATTGTTATGAACCCCTCTTATACTGCTTGCGCATACACAACAAGAGGTCTTTTCCGTGATTTGAAAAAGATAGACAATATAGACCTTGAAAAGGTATATTGGTCGCCGTATCTGAACGATGCTTATGAGATAGGCGGAGTGCAGTACGTTGCATCAGGCGCGATATCGTTGAGCTTCTTTAAATTCGTGTTTATCACGATGGTAAACGACCAAATTCTTTCCCAGACTACAGGAGAGGTTCCGGACCTTGTTCAGGTAGTTAAGGACGGAAAGTGGACAATTGAATACCAAAAGAACCTTACCAAAAATTATTACAGCGATTTTGGTGCTCCCGGAAAGGATTCGGAGGATATTTTCGGATTTGTATCAACCACGTCTATCCACGTTGACCCTTATGTTTCATCGGGAGAAATCACCTTCCTTGAAAAGAGTAACGATGGCTTTTATTCGTGGGCGTTTGACTTTGAAAAGGCTTCAAACGTAATGGACGACGTAATAGAACTGTTTAGTCTTGAATCCTCGTATCGTGACCCCACCGATAGCATGGATAACGTTGTAGATATGTTTGCGTCGAGTCACGCTCTTATGGCAACTATGAGATTTTACGAGCTTGAAAGTGCATCGATCAGAAATATGAAGGATGAATATACCGTTCTTCCTATACCGAGATATTCTGAAGATCAGGAAGGATATTATTCTCTTATCTCTGACCGTTTTACAGGCGTTGTTGTTCCCGCAAGTGTTCGCGATGATGATGTTGAGAATATCGGAGCAGTTCTTGAAGCAATGGCATCCGAGAGCTACCGTACTGTCGCTCCCGCTTACTATGAGACCGCTCTTAAGGTAAGATACGTGGATGACGCCAGCGCTTGGGAAATGATGGATATTATCATAGAGAATGTAAAAATGGACGCAGTTCTCCCCTATACAGCAGCTCTTGAATTGCCTGATGAAACAAGAAACACCGTTATAAAGCTGTGGCGTTGGACTATATATAAGGCTTACACCGATGGCACGTCAATTATGGCCTCTACGTTTAATGAGAACGTTGGAATTAAGATCAACGATAAGCTCAACGGCGAGGACGGCTTGCAGACTTACATAAGAGAGCAGCTTGCAAAACAGCAGTAAAAATATTACGCAGAAAGGAAAATATATTATGAAAAGAAAAAACAAAGTTTTGGCTTTACTCTTATCGCTTCTTCTTGCAGTTTCTATTTTCCCTCTGTCAGCAATGGCGACAGAAGCAACGGGCAGCGAGGTGTCGACGGTAAGTACTGATGCTGCGGCGATATCCACGGTCGAGCAGTTTTTGGGAATGACTTCAGGTAAGGATTATTATCTTACAGAGGATATTGACTTTTCTAAGGAAAGCGATGACTGGTCAGGTGACAATTCCGCTTATACCTTCGACGAGACAACTGGCGAGCTGGTTGTAAGAAATCTCGTTGCAAGCTTTTACGGAACACTTAACGGAAACGGTAATACCATTTCGGGCTTTAAGTTTACCTATACCGCTACTGAGGCGACGGCGACCGAGAATGTTTGTATCGGTGTATTCGGCGAGCTTGGAAACGGCACTTATTCAACGGTTATCTCCAACCTCAAAATCGGAACAGAGAACAGCGCAATCGTTGCAAAATTTAATGACTCTGTAACGACAAATTACACAATTGATGGAACGGATACTAAAACAATTCTTGCGTTTGGTTATGTTTGCGGTTGGGCGACGGCGGGACGTTCCGTTACACTTAATAATATTTATGTAAACGGCGATGTGGAGGGTGTCCTTGGAACACGAAACGGAATATCAATTGGCGGACTTGTTGGAGACTCATATCGACAGTCCCTTACCGTAAATGACAGTAGCTTTAACGGAAGCATTGTAGTTAGCTCTGATAGAACGGGAAATCACTCTTACATTGGCGGAATTGTAGCCTTCTTCAGGTCAAGGGATGGGCTTAGAGGTACTGTAAACAACTGTGTTAACAACGCGGCATTAAGCATCACCTACACAGGAGAGGGCGCGCCCACCGATGCATCGTCTGTAGGTGGAATAGTGGGCACAACCTACCTTGCGAATGTAATTACCAATTGCGCAAATAACGGTACGCTTACCGCAGGCGGCGATACGCATCTCGGCGGTATTCTCGGCTATGACGCTACGACTGTTCTGGTTTTAATAGCAGATTCCTCTACAACTTCGGGAGATATTTACGGTAGCTATAAATCAGGAGCAAGAATTTGCGTTGCAGGTTGCAAGTCTGGGGAAGCTGCAAGTGATCAGAATTCCGAAATGACCGCAATAGCAAGTGTTGACGATTTTGATAAGCTTGAAGGCAGTGATGGATTTTTCTGTCTTGCGAATAATATAGACTTTGAAGATGTTACGCAAACTACCTTTGTTGTAACTAACTTTAACGGGGTTCTTTACGGAAACGGATATACGATCAAAAATCTTAAATTTGGAACGACGGGTGATACAGGATTTTTTAAGGTTCTTTCAAATGAAAAAGAATCGGCGATAATAAATCTTAATATGGGAACTGCGTCAAAACCCGTTGAGGTTCGTGCCACAGGAAGTGGAAAGGTTCATTCTGTTCTTGCTGTAAAATGTAACACGGCATATAATGCAATTATAAGTCAGGTTAATATCTATGCTGATATGTATGTTGAAGCCGAAAACGTCAATGCTGTCGGTGGCTTTATGGCGATGGGATCCGCTCAGGACATTATGAACTGTAATTTTTATGGTACAATTACGACGAATAGTACGAACAATACCAATACAGATTACAAGGCAGATGTTGCAGGATTTGTTGGCTACCTTGCGCGTCCGGCAGATCCAAACAGAGACCAAAAAATATCCTGTATGCTAAACTGCAATAATTTTGCTAATATAAATGTTTGTAGCACAGCTGAATCTACATTGCCGATGACAGTGGCAGGGTTCATTGCAAGTGATCCCACGGCACGTGGTTCTGTCATCGCTAATAGCACTAACTTTGGTGATATTTCTGTTGGAGATGAGTGTACTATAAGTCACGTTGGAAGTATAGTAGGTTGGAAGGATTGGGGACATTTATATGTAGCAGATTGCGAAAACTTTGGAGATATCAGCGGTGTATACGCAGGCTCGGTATTGGGATCCTCTCGTGGAAGTTCAAATGGAAATACCGGTCTTTATTCAAGCGTAAACGGCTTTGAGGACTACGGAAGGGTTACCGCAGGCTACGAAACTCCCAATAACTCATACGTATGCTACACTGGTACAGACCTGAACACGGTAGTAAACGTCAAGACCGAGGCGGGTAATATTATCGGTATGAAGGATGGGGCATCAATAAGAATTGACCCTGTTGTTACAGGACTTCGCTATAAGGCGAATATTTCCGAGGATGCTCTTGCGAAGCTTGAGGAGATATTTGGAGAGGGAACGGTTTCCTACGGAACTATCATTGCTCCCGAAGCTTTCATAACAGCAGCAGGCAATGAGTTTACAATGGATGCTCTTGATAAATTAGCAGAAAGCAGAAAAGATCTGTTTGCGAATGGAAATAAGGCATACGTAGACATTCCCGCAACTCAGTGGTTTGTTGGTGAGGACGGAGAAGAGAAGGGCGTTATCTCGGGCTCTATTGTCAATATGAGCGGACTTTACAAGGATAGATTCGTTGGCAGAGCGTATATCAAGGTTACCGTAGGTAATGATGTTGTATACACTCTTTATGCGGATTATTTTGAAAATGATGTCGAGAATTCTACGAGAACAGTTGAACAGGTTACTTCTTCCGCATTAAATGATCTTATCTATGTAAAGGACCAGATCTACTATACCTATAATTCCGAAACAAAAGTGTATACGAAAATTCCTGCTGAAAAGCTCGACGCATACAAGGTTGAATACACACTTGATGTCGGTGCTAAAGATGGATATGAGAGGTATAGCGGCTATACTCAAGAAGAGTATGATGATCTTACCGACCTCCTTGCGCTTATTAATGGGTAAGGTGGGATATTATTATGAAGAAATATAATACCCCCGAAATTACACTCGTATCTATAAATACTTTAGATATTATGTCGGCTTCTATCCAAGGTGATGGAGCTGACCCCTACAGATCGGCGGGAGATTGGCGCTCGGCGATTGACAGTATCGGTTCAGGATTAGCCGACAACGGTATGAGTTGATTTTGAAAACACTTTGCGGGGCGTTGTATGCAAATTGCAACGCCCCTATTTAAACAGAAAGGCAACTATAATGAAAAAGCTAAAGAATATATTTATTATCGTGTTGGCTCTTTCGCTTACGCTTGGTCTTTTTTCCTGTAAAAAGAAAAATGAAGGCGGGGACGATACTACCCCGACAGTTGACCCTATAAGCTTTCTTGATTATGCGGTCATTCGTCCCGATCAAATATCGGATACTTTGCTTAATGATGTATCTGATATGTATATGACACTGATTTCATTGTCAGGTAAAGATAATGTATTGGCTTCCGACTTTTTAGCAAACGGTCAGGAGCCCGACTCCGAAGCAAAAGAAATACTTATAGGACACACTAACCGTCCTGAGACAGAGCAGGTGCTTTCTCAGCTTGAGGGTGATGAATATGCGATTGCGGTCATAGGCAACAAAATAGTCATCACAGGTATTGCCGACAGCCTTACTCCGATGGCTCTTGAATATTTTGTGAGCACATATCTTAGTGATGGTGCAGACGGTATGATAGAAGGCGATCTTTTTTACAAGGCATCAACTGAAACAGCAGTTATAGTTGACAGGGGAGAGCCTGTTTATACACTTGTGAGATCGGAAACCGAGTATGAGGGTATGGTGGATCTGTGTTATGAGGTGTCTGACGCAATTTACTTTGCATCGGGAGTAACACTTCCCATAAAAACAGATAGACTGACTACGGGTGCGAGCCACGATGATAACGCTTTTGAAATACTGTTCGGAGACGTTACATATTCGCAGACACAGGACTTAAAGCCGAATGTGGATCCGGATGGGTATAATATCGAATTTATCGGGAACAAAATAGTAATCTATGCTTGGAATGCCGAAAGCATGGAAAAAGCAGTTGCGGAGTTTGCTAATATGCTTACTTACGCTTGTTACACCAATGCCGAAGGAAAAACAACAGTATGTATTCCTAAGCAAAGGATTCTTGGAAAGAATAACGATGTAAATTACTATATGGATATTCCTTATGAGGTAAACGGAAACCGTTATGATAATGTTTACGACTGCTCTGACGGTGGAATGATGCTCTATTGGAATGAGGTTGATGAAGAAATTCTTTCTTCTTACGCAAGCGCATTAGAGGGAATGGGATATACAAGGCATCAGGGACTTGATAATACATCTGTCGGTGCTGCTACCTATTATAAAGACAAGGCATCGGTTCATATCTACTATCTCAAGAGAACTAAAGAATTTCGCGTTGTAACCCAGAATAATGCAGTTCTACCCGTTAATGCATACGATTATGAGAAGGTATGCTCACCTGCTGTAACGCAGATTGGTATTTATAATGACGAAAAGGTTTATACGGGAATGTCGTACCTTATCAGACTTGAGGACGGTACCTTTGTAGTGATCGACGGCGGTATAGATCTTGAATATAATGCAAAGATACTTTATGATACGATGGTCGAGCAAAAGCCTGAACAAATTGATGATATTGTTATTTCCGCATGGATTCTGACTCACGGACATACAGACCATTTTGGAGCTCTCAAAAACTTTATCAATAATTACGATAACAAAGTAACGGTAAAAATGCTCATCGGTAACGACGTATCGGATACTATTTATGCACTTACCGAAAAGAGTACGCGTGGATTTGATTTCAATAGTGTAAGAGGCAAATTCGGCGGATGTGTTTATATGAAAGCTCATACAGGTCAGCAATTCTTCTTCCCGGGAGCTACGTTTACCATTATGTACACACATGAAGACGTGTATCCACGGACTATGAATTTGTTTAACGATTTCGCAAGTACAATGTTCGATGCTGTAATAGACGATACTCGCTTTATTTGGCTTGCGGATATGGAAAACGCCTCGGCAAAACGCTTTAAGGAAATGTATGCTTCCGATATGAAGTGCGACGTGCTTCAAATGGGACACCACGGTATGGGCGGAGCATCTTATGACGTATATTCACTTTGCAATCCGAGTGTTGCTTTCTGGCCTGCGGGGGCGGCAGTTACGGATTATAGCGGTTGGTGGAATCTTGCGCAGAATAAATTCCTACGTGAAAAGGTTGGGGAGGATAATCTGTTGCTTGCCAAGAACGGAAATCAAACAATTTGGTTTGACAAGTTACCTGACATTGGTGGATTACAAGGTGCTGAAAGTACAGACGGCAGTCATACCAAGGACTATTAAATTATAGAATTATGAAAAACTATTTGAACATTCCGCATAAAATAAACAACAGAAGCTACGATGGCATATACGATTGTTATGACGGAGCGGTGATGTTCTATTGGGGCGGCGTCGAGGAATCGGCGCTCGCCTCCTATGGAGCAGAGCTTGAAAAAATGGGATATACTCCGTATCAGGAGCATGAAGACAGAAACATTCACTCGGTAACCTACCGTGACGGCGATATTTCAGTGCATACGTACTTTTTGAAAAGAGTCGGAGAATTTCGTGTGATCACGCAGGAAAATGCCGTTCTTCCCGTAAATCCGCATCCGTACAAGGAGCTTTGCGCTCCGTCCGTTACACAGCTTGGAATTTATAACGATCCGAAGGTATATACGGGAATGGGGTATCTTATACGCCTTGCAGACGGAACATTCGTGGTTATAGACGGCGGTATTGAACTTGATTATAACAGTGAGCTTCTTTATCGGTTGATGTCCGAGCAGAAGCCCGACGGTATTGATGATATCGTGATCTCGGCGTGGATACTTACGCACGGTCATGGAGATCATTTCGGAGTTATAAATAATTTTTTGGAACAATACGAAGACAAGGTAATCGTAAAGATGCTTGTTGGCAATGATATTTCCGATTATGTATATGCAACCACCGAGAAGGGAATACGAAGCTTTGATTTTGATAGCGTTGTAGGGCATTTCGGTGGATGTGTTCTGATGAAGGCACACACGGGACAGAAATTTTATTTTCCGGGCGCTACCTTTACGGTTTTGCGCACTCACGAGGATATTTATCCACAAACTATGCATTTGTTCAACGACGTGGCAAGCACTGTTATTGACGCGGTTGTTGGAAAGACACGCTTTTTGTGGCTTGCCGACGTTGAAAAATCATCAGCGCCAAGGCTTCAGGAAATGTACGGCGAGGATCTGAAATGCGACGTGATGCAGATAGCCCATCACGGTATAGGAAATGGTTGGGACGACCTTTATGCACTCTGCAATCCCAAAATAGCTCTATGGCCTGCGGGAGACGAGGTTTTGACCTATAAGGACGGAATACGCTTTGAGCGACCGCACATCAAATATCTGGTAGATACCACGGAGCAGATGATATACGCGGCTTATGGAAATCATACCTTTGAGTTTGAAAAATAACGTAAATAATAACTTGAAAAAAGAAAGATAAAGAATATTATGAAAAGATATAACTTTCAAACCAACGGTACAAGCAATTATAAATCAATGATAAAGGGGGATAAGTACCGTATTACGGTACTTACCCCCTCGCTTGTCCGTTTGGAATACAGTGAGAACGGAGACTTTGAGGATAGGGCGACACAGTCGGTCATAAACAGGGATTTTTCTGTACCCGAGTTCTGCGTTGAGAGAAACGCAAACGGCTTGGTAATAGAAACAGAAAAGCTGAAGCTTTGCTACGATGAAAAGCCTTTTTCCGAAAATGGCTTGACCGTTGAGGTTAAAGAAATAGACGGTTCGGTATGGCGTTACGGTCAAAAGCTGAATGATCTAAAGGGTACATACAGAACGCTCGACCGTATGGACGGAGATATTTACTATACAAGAGGCGACAGGCAACAAATAAAGATAGAGCTTGGTACAGGTCTTATGTCAAGAGAGGGTTTTTCCGTCATCGACGACAGCACATCAATGGCTTTGACAGAGGACGGCTGGGTAGAGCCGAGAAAGCAGGGAACAGATATCTATTTCTTCGGCTACGGCCACAGATACCTTGAAGCACTTACTGACTTCTATCACCTCTGCGGAAAAACACCTCTGCTTCCGAGATATGTATTCGGTAACTGGTGGAGCAGATATTATCGCTATACCGAAGAAAGCTATATGGAGCTTATGAACCGCTTTGAGGCTGAAAAGCTCCCTTTCTCGGTTGCCGTTATCGATATGGATTGGCATTTGGTCGATGATGTTGACGAGAAGTACGGCGGAGCAAAGCGAGGCTGGACGGGATATACGTGGAACAGAAAGTTTTTCCCCGATCCCGAGCGCTTTATGAAGTGGCTTCACGATAAGAATATGAAGGTCACCCTCAATGTCCACCCCGCCGACGGTGTGCGTGATTTTGAGGAGATATACCCTAAAATGGCTAAGGCAATGGGTATCGACCCCGCAAGTGAGAAGCCTGTGGAATTCGATGCGTCAAGCCCCGAATTTATGAAGGTCTATTTTGACGTTCTTTGCCACGACCTTGAGCGCGAGGGTGTTGACTTCTGGTGGATAGATTGGCAGCAAGGCACAAGCTCCAAAATGGACGGTCTTGATCCCCTCTGGATACTCAACCATTTCCACTATCTTGACAGTGCGTGGAAGGGCACTCGTCCTATGACATTTTCACGGTATGCAGGAGTGGGAAGCCACAGATACCCTATAGGCTTTTCGGGCGACACAACTATAACTTGGAAGAGCCTTGACTATCAGCCTTACTTTACAAACACCGCAAGTAACATCGGATACGGCTGGTGGAGCCACGATATAGGCGGTCATATGTGGGGTGAGCGAGATGATGAGCTTACGGCAAGATGGGTGCAGTACGGTGTGTTCTCACCTATAAACCGTCTGCACAGCTCAAACAATCCCTTCTCGGGTAAAGAGCCTTGGAGATATAACGATATTACGCGAAATGTTATGAACAAATATCTCCGTTTGCGCCACGCTATGATACCCTACCTTTACACGATGAACAGGCTTGCGAGCAGAAACGATCTGCCCCTCATTCAGCCCATGTACTACGCAGAGCCCGAACGTGAGGAAGCATATAATGTACCCAACGAATATTACTTCGGAACAGAGCTTATCGTCTCTCCAATAACGACGCAGATAGATAGCGTATCAAAAGCGGCAAAGGCATCGACATGGCTTCCCGAGGGACTTTGGTGCGATATGTTCAGCGGAACAGTCTATGAGGGCGGTAAGATGACCGACCTGTGGAGAACGGTGGACGACATTCCCGTGCTTATGAAGGCGGGAGCTATCGTACCTATGACCGATATGAGTGAGTACAGCAACACCGTGGATAATCCCGCTGCGCTTGAAGTCCTCGTATTCCCCGCAAAGAACGGGCATTTCACTCTTTGGGAGGATGCGGGAGACACGCCCGAGGATAAGGACGAAAATTGGGTATCCACAGAGCTTGGACTTACTGACGGCAAATTTACCGTAGGCAAGGCAAACGGCAATCTGTCTGTTATCCCCGAAAAGAGAAGCTGGAGAATAGTGTTCTGCTCGGTAGAGAACACCACTGTTACCGTAACGGTTGACGGTAAGACTGTAAATGCGGAGACCGACTACAACGAGAATTATAATCGTTTGACGGTTACTATTCCTGCAACCGAGGTTACAAGCAATATTACCGTATCTCTTGCCGATGTCGCAATAGCCGACAACAGACGCCAGCGTATCTACGAGATACTTGAACAGGCGCAAATGGATTATGAATTAAAGCACGAGCTATGGAAGGCAATAAACGAAGGCAGTGAAGATATACTGGACGTACTATCCAATATTGAAATGAGCGAGAGCGTAAGAGCGTGTATATTTGAGGTTGTTTAAAGGATATGGTGAAAATGAAAAAGCAATATATATCTGATGAAAAAGCAGGGCTTAGCACGATGCGTGATCCCATGGTTATGGTACACGGAGATACATACTATCTCACAGGAACGCAGCCGCCCTATTGGGACGGCTACAACGATGGCGTTCACCTGTGGTCAAGTAAGGATATGATAAGCTTTACCTACCACGGCTTAATACTCAAACGCTCGGATATGACCGAGGATATGTGGTGCGTAGACCGTTTTTGGGCCCCCGAGCTGTTTGACGGCAAGGACGGTTGGTTTTACCTTACGTTCAACTGTAAAAACAAGAGTGAGAAATATTATCATACGCAGGCGTGCGGACTTGCCCGTTCAAGAAACGTAACAGGTCCGTATGAGATACTGACTCCCGATACTCCCCTGACCGAAAAGCAAGGACACGCAAACGATGCCCATCTGTTCCGCGATGATAACGGCGAGATGTGGTTTGCTTCAAACATTGCCCGTCTTGGCGGACAAACACTTCACAAGATAGACCTTGAAAAAGCAGAGCTTGGAGAGTTCATACTCGTGGGCGGCGTCGGAGAGGAAGGAGAATGGGATCACGTAGGTGTTGAGGGCGCGTGTATCGTTAAGCGACACGGTATATATTTTCATTGGTATTCAAGCTGGACTCTTGATTATGATGGCGGTGTCTTTACAACGGACAACGTAAGCACGTATAGATCGGGGATCTTTACGTCGGACAGTATGAGAGGTCCGTGGATAAAATCGCCGCAAAACCCTATACTCGATTCAAACGAGATATGGCACAAGGCAGGGCATAACCATAGCTTTACGGGGCTTGACGGTAAGGATTATATTATATTTCACGCAAATCTTAAGAAGCCGGACGGAGAGGACATCGAGCGCATATTCATACGCCGAGTAGACTACCTTCCCGACGGAACTGTTAAGATTTATGAAAATATTGGATTTGGAGAACAGGAGTGACCTTATTAAGGTAAGATAACAGGAGGAATTATGAAACCGCTTATAGAAAAAACACTTATACTTGCTCACAGAGGAGCAAGTGGATATGCACCCGAAAACACGATGGAAGCCTTTGAGCTTGCCGCAAAAATGGGTGCTGACGGATTAGAACTTGATGTGCATTTTACAGCAGACGGAGAGGTGGTGGTATGTCACGATGAAAAAATAGACCGTACCTCGAACGGTCAAGGACTGGTTACCGATTATACCCTTGCCGAGCTCAAAGCTATGGATTTCGGCTATCATTTTAATGGAGAGAAGAGAAAGGGCGTAAAAATTCCCACTCTTGACGAGGTGTACGAGCTTGTTGCGCCTCTCGGAATGATCGTGAATGTTGAGATAAAATCTGCTGATCCCGAGATAGTCAAGGCGTGCGACGCTATTGCCGAGAGGCACGAAATGA
>JAFTYG010000066.1 GCA_017461365.1 Clostridia bacterium
AAAAAATGCATTTTCGTTAAAAAAGCACAACTGACTTTATTTTGCAAATAAACAACAAATAAATGCCATAAAATGAATGATTTGTACAAATATCACAAAGTGACCATTGTACCGTAAATTTGCCCATTTACAGACGGTAAATAAAAAGGATCAGACCTTCTGATGTGTCAGAGCGTTCTGAATTGGAATTTGTCGGAGAGTTTGATGTGTGTAAATGTATTCCCAATAAACACAGTGCAGTAAAGCGGCTACGCCGCAAGATCCTCTACTCCGATACGCCTATTTCGCTGTTAGCGAAACGGCAAGAACAAGTTCTTGCTCGACTCAATGTGCGGATAACCCCATAAACGGTTCCTTTTGCCAACGGCAAAAATGCTCTGTGATGACAAGTTAGTGTATGAGAAGTAATTATATATGCGCCAAAGTATAGTGCGACATTTGTAAGTACAAATACATACATTCTATCGTTCGTGTCACTACTTCGCTGCGCTACGTGACGGCTCGCTACCTGGCAGACACAGTGAAGGATCTTTTTTGCGTTAGCAAAATTTACCTTAGATTTGCTGTGGTTTTTTGCTGTATTTCATTTGAACACGAAAATAAAATTTCAAAACATCCCACAAACTCAAATTTGCAAATTTGTAACAAAAAAACAAGGAGCTATCTCACGCATTTATGAGACAGCCCCTTCAGATCATTTAACCACCGAAACGGTATCTATTCCGTAATATTCAAACAGCGCGACGGTCGCTGCTTCTATCCGCTCACCGCATACGGCTATCGGAACCGCAGGCGGACAGGATACGGCGCTGTCGGCAAGAACTCTGCCAACGGCATCCTTTACCGCCACCCTTTCCTTTACGCAAAGCGTGGCTTCTCTTATCGACAACACGCGCTCACCCCTATAAAGACTCGGAGCGCTCTCGACGATCGGACTTCTTCTCTCTAACGACAAAAGGACGTCTCTAAGCCGTGAAAGCTCACAAGAGCTTATCTCGGGCGTCAGCATAAGCACAAGCACGTCTCTGTCGGCGTGCTCGCAAACGATACCTCTCTCCGACAAATATTCCGCGATCTCCGTACCGAAATACCCGTACGCCTTGGCATCCACCGTCAGCTTCAAGGGCTCGTCACCCACAAAAATGTAACCGTTTGTCTCAAATGCATACTTAATGTCCCGAAGTGTCCCAAAAAAGGCTGAAAGACGCTCCTTATAGCCATTATAAAGGTACTTATTTACCGCGTCCAAGGACTGCAAAATAAGGTATGAAGGACTCGTCGAGGCAAACAACGCCATCGCGTTTTCCGCCTGCTCAAAGAGCATTTTCGGTGCGCTTTTTGCAATGTGCAGATACCCTGCCCCCGTAAGTGCAGGCAGAGTCTTGTGCGCCGAGTCGGCAGACATATGCGCTCCAAGATCTATCGGATGCCGCGAGCTTTGCAAAAATTTCAGATACGCGCCGTGTGCATTATCCACAAGGCAGAGCGCGCCGTGCTTCTCACAAACGGCGGACAAAGCCGCAATATCAAGCATATTTCCCGGGTAATCGGGACTTGTAAGATAGACGGCAAAGGGCTTTTTTTCGCTCTCCGAAAGCGCCCTGTCAAGCCCGTCGGGAGTAATATCACAGCGCATAAGTCCGCCGCTCTCACCGTAGATCCATTCAACGTCGAGATCAAGAAGAGCCGCCGCGCTGTGGAAAACTCTGTGAGCGTTCCGCCCCGCAAAAACCGTTCTGTCCTTACCCACGCTTTGCCCCCAAAGGCTTGCAAGATAAAGCATAGCGCGGATAGAGAGCGACGAGCCCTCCGTCGAATACAGCGTTTTACCGCTGTCAAAAAGCGCTCGCGCGTTCTCCTCGCTCTCGGCAATTATTCCCTTTGCCGAGTAGAGCACGTCCGCCCCATCTATCTCGGTGATGTCGAGCACCTCTATACCTAAAAGCTCCCTTCCCTTGTGCCCCGGCATATGCAGACGCAACGCGTTCCTTTGAGCATACGCCGACACAAAATCACAGATAGGTGTTTTCATTTCAATTTTTGCAATCTTTCAATTCTGACCGTCAAGCGTCTTTGCAACTTCAAGCATAATGGCGCATTCCATACGCTTGCGGAAGAGCTCACAGCCGTATTTGTAAACACCCCTTACCGAGCCCGTCGCGTGATACGCGTTCGCCGCGCAACCACCCGAGCAGTAGAGCTTTGCCCAACAATCCTTACATTCGGGACGCGCGTAGACGTTGCAGTCGAAAAATTCCTTCTGTATCTCGAAATTGTCAACGCCATCAAAGACGTTTCCGAGCTTAAATCTCTCCTCACCGACAAACTGATGGCAAGGATAGAGATCGCCCCAAGGCGTGACAGCCATGTATTCGGTTCCCGAGCCACAGCCCGAAATTCTCTTATATATGCAAGGTCCGCCCTTAAGGTCTATCATATAGTGATAGAAGGTAAAGGGCTTGCCCTCTCTGTGCCTCTCGAGCATAAGCTCTGCAAGCTTTTCATACTGTTCAAGCACTATGGGCAGATCCTCAGCCGTAAGCGCTGACGGATCGTCCTCGGCGCAGACAACAGGCTCCATTGAAAGCTCGGTAAAGCCAAGGTCGAGCATCGTCTGTATGTCCTTGAGGAAGTCGGGATTTGCATGGGTAAACGTACCCCTCATATAGTAGTTCTTTCCGCCTCTTGCCTCTACGAGCTTCTGGAACTTTGGAACTATCCTCTCCCAGCTTCCGTTGCCCGCATAGTCAACACGGTAGCGGTCGTGTACCTCTTTTCGTCCGTCAAGGCTGAGCACAACATTGCTCATCTCTCTGTTGGCAAAATCGATAACGTCGTCGTCAATGAGGAGTCCGTTGGTCGTAAGGGTAAAGCGGAAGTTCTTACCGCATTCCTTTTCACGCGAACGCGCGTAAGCCACAAGCTGCTTGACAACGTCAAAGTTTATCAGAGGCTCGCCGCCGAAAAAGTCGACCTCAAGGTTATGGCGGCTGCCCGAATTTTCAATAAGGAAATCAAGAGCTCTCTTGCCGACCTCAAAGCTCATAACGGCTCTGTCTCCGTGGTATTTACCCTGACTTGCAAAGCAATAGGAGCAGTTGAGATTGCAGGTATGCGCGATATGCAGACAAAGCGCCTTTACAACGCCCGCCGTCTTTTTCTTCAGGTCGCCCGCCTTGTCAGAAAAGGTATCGGGAGTAAAGAGCTTACCCGCATCGCGGAGCGCCTCGACGTCTCCGATACACTCGATAACATCCTCCTCGGTAACATCCTCTCTGCCCTTGTATTTTTCAAGTATGGCGGATATTATCTCCTCTTTTGTGCTCGTCTCGAACATTTCGATTATATCGTATGCCACCTCGTCCACAGCGTGGACAGAGCCCGAGCATATGTCGAGCACGATATTAAGCCCGCCAAGCTTATAACAATGTACCATTTTTTATCTCCAAAAAATTATTTTATAAGTAAAAAAGGACCGCGGCACGAGCCCCAGCCCTTTTTCTTAGGATCTTACTCCTTATCAGCGTTCTCGCACTGCTGATTTGCAATTCCGCAGCTGGTCTTGCACGCGGACTGGCAGGAAGTCTGGCACTCGCCGCAACCGCCCTTTATTGCGCTCTCGCAAAGGTTCTTAGTATCCAAAGTCTGAATACGCTTCATATTATCATCCTCCGATATGTATAGATTTCTTTAATATACGACTATTATATCACATAATTGCGGATAAGTCAATCAAACTGAGACACTTTTTTTAAAAAAATCTTTATTTATTCATCCGCATCCGTATAATTCTTCATTCCCTGCATCTTTCCCATCATCTTAAAGCCGTCGATCTCGCCCCTTTGTATCGCGCCGAAAATACGATAGCGAAGTCCCTTATTCTCTCTTTCAAGCGTAGCGAGCAGCTTTTTCATCTCTTCGCGCTCGGTATTTCCGTCGGCGGGACATTTGACCTTAGATATTGGAAGCTCCGCCTTTGAGGCAAAATAGCGCACGTCCTTTTCGGGCATATAGATCATAGGTCTTATCATCGTTATCCCCGTATTCGATAGATACGTCACGGGCTGAAAGCAGCCTATACGTCCCTCATAGAACAGATTGAGCATAAAGGTCTCGACCACGTCGTCAAAGTGATGACCGAGAGCCACGGACGTACAGCCGAGATCCCTCGCGCCCCCGTAAAGCGCGCCTCTTCTCATCTTCGCGCAGAGTGAGCAGGGATTTTTTTCTTTTCTTACGTCAAAGATTATCTTCGATATTTCGGTGGGAATTATATGATACGGCACGTCAAGCTCCTCGCAAAGCCTTGCGATAGGTGAAAAATCTGCGCCCTCAAAGCCCATATCCACGGTTATTGCGATAAGCTCGAATTTTTTGGGGTAAAATCTTCTCAGCTCGGCAAGAGCGCAAAGCAGTGTAAGCGAGTCCTTACCTGCGGACACGCCGACAGCTATTTTGTCGCCGTCCTTTATCATTTCATAATCGTCAACAGCCCGTCTTACGTAGCTGAGAACTCTTTTTGTGTTTTCCATATATTCTCCGTATAACTATTCTGGTAACTCTTCAAATTTGAGTTTCTACTCCGATACGCCTATTTCGCTGTTAGCGAAATGGCAAGAATAAAGTTCTTGCTCGAATGTTTCCGAGGATGCCCCCATAAGCGGTTCCTTTTGCCAACGGCAAAAATGCTCTGTGATGACAGATTAGTTAAGATAAAATAAATAGGTTTATGCCAAAGTTTATTACAGGCACCTTATGTATGAATTTATGCATAGGTTCATCGCCAAACATACACTATCTGTCATCCTGAACTGCTTGCTACCTTGCAGACACAGTGAAGGATCTTTTTTGCGTTAGCAAAACTCACCTTAGATTTGCTGTGGTTTGCGTTCCTGTTGTGCCTCATTCAAGCGTAGTAATTTTAAAATTCAAACTCCCCGACAAACTTCAATTGAAAGATTGTCTGAACAATTCTTTCCCATTACTCATAAAAACTCATTGTTTCGTATATTCTCTCTGCCCGTGAGCTCAGCGCTCTTGCGCCGCCTGTGTGTTCTCTCGAATGTAACAAGAGTGGCGGCATTATCCGCATTCCCTCAGCGCCTCCCTTAGAGGCGAGAACGAGCACCATTGACGGCTCGCTGTCCTCATCGGCGTGAACGAACACGGCGCTTTTGGGCTCTAATCGGTTGGCTTTCATAGCAGAAAACAGCTCCGAGAGTCTATCGGGACGCCAGACGCAGTAAAATCTGCCGCCGTGACGGAGAAGTCTGCCTGCGGCAGAGCAGAAATCGCCTATTCCTCCGCACACCTCGTGACGGGCTATATATTTTCTGTCGGACAGATTTCTCTTTCCGCTGTCGGTGCGCATATATGGGGGATTTGAAAAGACGACGTCTGCCTCTCCGCCTATATCGCAGGCGCGAATATCTCTTACGTCGCCCTCCTTTACGGTTATCTTCCCGTCAAGAGAATTGAGCCTTACGTTTCTATCCATAAGCTCGGCAAAATCCCTCTGCACCTCGATAGCGGTAATATGTGAGAGCCTTCCTCTTGCCGCAAGCAAAAGGGAGATTATTCCCGTCCCCGCTCCGAGCTCAACAGCTCTCGCAGAGCTTTGAGGACGGATAAAGGAGGCAAGCAGATAGGCATCTGTTCCGAATGTCAGCCCGTCGGTCTTGCATATAAGGCTTATATTTTCGTTTACCTTGTCAAGACGCTCGCCGTCAAATATTTCGATGTCAGCCATAATTACCTCCTTTTTCATACTTTATAATTTGATTACATTGGCATTTGGGTTTGTGCTTCAAATTGGAGTTTATCGGGAAGTTTGGATTTAAAGTTGCTACGCTTGAATGTGGCACAACAAGAAAACAAACCCCAGCAAATCTAAGGTAAATTTTGCTGACGCAAAAAAGATCCTTCACATGGCTAGCAGGGTAGCAAGCCGTTCAGGATGACACGAAATAAGAAATGGCGAAGGTTGTTTATACGTTAGTCGCACTGTAATATAGTGCTTTATACAATTACTTCTCACAAACTAACTTGTCATCCTGAGCCCGAACCGCTTATGGGGGTATCTAAAGAAACAGTCGAAGGATCTTGCGACGAAGTCGCTTTACTGCACTGTCTTCATTGGGAATAAAATTACATATATTACTCCCCCACAAACTCAAATTTGACGCACTATCCCATAGCTTTGTTTTCTTTTGCTTTCTTTTTCAAAAGAAAAGCAAGGGCTGACTCAAACGAGTCAGCCCCTATTTATCCGATCGTCGGACATTAAATGATCAGTCAGCAACGGGAGCAGATACGGGGCAAACCTCTGCGCAAGCTCCGCACTCAATGCACTCATCGGGGTTGATCTCGTACTTGCAGTCGCCTTCCTTAATAGCGCTCACAGGGCACTCGCCTGCGCACGCACCGCAAGCGATGCACTCATCGGTAATCTTGTATGCCATTTTACAGCACCTCCAATATGTTATTAAAAAAGTTAGTTAAGTATGAAACGCAAAATGCGCCCCATATACATTATATTGTACCACATTATTTCAGAATTGCAAGGGTTATTTTGAAATTTCCTCAAATAATTTTTTGAAATCGCACAAAAAACGCCCATATTTACCAAATCATCTTTGTATCTTGACATTTTCTCGCTTTGCGTGTATAATTTTATAAAGATAAATAAGCAAAAAATTTTGTTCGGAGCGATTTTATGGATCTTACAAAGCTTGATAAATTTATAGACACTATGCCGAAGCGCGGGTTTCCCGCCTGCGAGCTTGCACTAACGCAGGACGGAAAGACGGTATATCACAGATGCGCGGGATACGCCGACTCGGTACAGAAGCGTCCCGCCTCGGAGCGCGATCTGTATTGGATATACTCCGCCACAAAGGTCATCACCTGCATCGCCGCTATGAGGCTTATCGAGGAGGGCAGACTTTCTCTATCCGATCCCGTGTCGAAATACATCCCCGAATACGGCAGGCTAAGGGTAAAAAGCTCTGACGGAAGCGTCTCGGACGCAAAAAGCGTTATGACGGTACTCCACCTTTTTACAATGACGGGCGGACTTACCTACAATATGCGCACTCCCGCCATCGAAGCCGCGGTAACGCCCGATGCCGATACGTTGACGCTTGTAAAGGCATTTACGCTCGATCCTCTTGCGTTTGAGCCCGGCGAGAAGTATCTTTACAGCCTTTGCCACGACGTTCTCGGCGCGATATGCGAGGTAGTGACGGGAATGCCGTTCTCCGAATATCTTGACAGTCTTATCTTTAAGCCATTGGGACTTTGCGATATAGGCTTCCGACCGAATGCCGAACAGCTTTCGCGCTTCTCCGCGATGTACACCTACAACGTGGGAAATTCCACGGCGACCGAGATCCCTTGTGTCAATCAGATGGGAGTGCTCAGAAATTACGAAAGCGGTGGCGGCGGACTTTTCTCGTCTGTAAGCGACTATCTTAAAATAATTTCCGCGATCGCCTCGGGTGGTATCACTCCCGACGGCTACCGCATCTTAAAGCCCGAGACGGTCGAAATGATGAAAAAGAATTATCTTACCGACGCGCAAAGGTCGGATCTTATCAAGCACTCGAATTTCGGCTACGGATGGGGGCTTTGCGGACGCGTGCATATGGACAAAAACGTTTCTCTGTCGCTCTCTCCAGTGGGTGAGTTCGGCTGGGACGGAGCGGCGGGCGCGTTTTCGCTTATTGACACCGAAAACCGCCTTGCAGTGTTCTTTGCAACACACGTTATGGGCGCGAAATACGTTTATTCCGTGGTGCACCCGACGGTAAGGAATTTGATATATGAGCAGATACTTTGATGCGGGAGACGGGGATTGCCATTACTACACCGTTAATTCTAAAACTTGACTTTATCTCTATGTGTCATCCTGATCGAAATCGAACCCGAGGAGCTTTTTGCCTAAAGGCGAAAAGTCCAAGGGCGCCGTAAGACGGGATCTATGAACGCATACCGTGATCTTATTTATAGTAAGTAACATTCCATAAAAGTAACAAAGCCCCCGTCAATCGAAGTAGATCCCTGCCTCACTCCGTTCGTTGATTTGCCTTTCGCAATAGCGAAAAGCTGCCTCGGCAAATTTCGACTCCCTTTTTGACTTCGTCAAAAGGTAAGGTTGCTTTACAACCTTGCGCCAAAAGATTGCTTGCAATCTTTTCTTTCGCCAACGGTGAAAAAGACAAATATCCAATTCCAATAAAATCAACCCCAAGCCTCTGCGTTTGCGCAAGCTTGGGGTTTGGTTTTGGTTTGTTTTTTATTAAAGCTCAAAATTGGCTCTTGCGTATTCCGCCGCTTTCGTAATATCAGCGGAGGGATCTGCGCCCGTCTCGCGCTCGATCGTAAGGAAACCGTCAAAGCCGATGTCACGCAACGCCTTGATATACTTTGCAAAATCAACGTCGCCCTCGCCCACGGGAGTTTCGATAAAGTAATCGGCAACGTTCAGCGCCTCAATTCCGCCCTCGGCAAAGCTGCGGTATATCTCAACGGGATCGGACTTCTTCAGACGCTTTCCGTCCTTCAGGTGCGTATGTACAATATAATCGCGGAGCAGATATACAGCCTCTGCGGGATCCTGCCCCGTAACCATTACAAAGTTTGCGGGATCGAGATTTACTCCGACGCCCGCTCCCGCCTTGCTTACAAATCCGTAAAGCACGGAAGCTACCTCAGGTCCCGTTTCTATAGCAAGCGTTACGCCCTTGGATGCCGCATACTCGCCGCATTTCGATACTGCGTCAAGCATCACGCGGTATTTTTCCGAGCTCTCGTCTGCGGGGATTACGCCGATGTGCGTAGTTACGACCTTTGTTCCGAACTCGCAGGCAAGATCAACGATACGGCAGGTCTTTTCTATACGCGCCGCATTGTCCGCCTCTATCTCAAAGCCGTGACCGCCAAGGTCTCCGCAAAGCGCGCTGACCGTAAGTCCGTTATCGGCAAGGAGCTTTTTGTATTCAGCGATCTTTTCGGGGTGGGGCAAAAGGCTGTCGGGACAGATGTCTCCGCTTACCGCGTACATCTGAATTCCGTCAAGTCCGAGCGCGCCCGCCATTCTGATGCTCTCGGTCATATCCTTTTTAAAGCAATCGCTTATAACGCCAAGTTTCATTGTGATCACCTCTGAAAATTATTTTTCAAGCTCGGAAAGATCGAGCCACTCTCCCGCTGTCTCAAGCGCGCGGATAGCGCCCTCGCGTATCTTCATTACCTCAAGCGTTTCGTTTGTGTCGAAGCTTACGGTTCCGTCCTCAAAAAATCTCACCATATCGGTTATAAGATTTACAAAGAACGCCGACTTTACCGCCTTATACACAGGCTTTGTTCCCTCTCCTCCGTACATATACGCGGTATAGGGCATGGACGGCGCAAAGATTATTGTCGCCTGTCTGTCGTCGTCATACGCAACGTGCACGTAGGTCTGCGCACCGTACTGCTCGGTCTTTACCTGCGTAGCGCCAAGTCCGAGCTTCTTTACTACCATTTCTGTCTGGTGCACGATATATTCGGGAAGATTTGAGCCGCTTCCCGTGATTATCGCCTCTCGGCAGTCAAACTCAGTTGCAAGCTCTTCGCCGTAGCGGAGGGCCGAGGAGCTGAAAAAGGGCGTGTTATACTTTTTTGCTATATTAAATATCTTCTTTGCCTCGGCATATGTGGGGGCAAAGGTCTTATCGATATAGGTGCGCTTGCCGTATTTCAATACCTTTTCGGCATATCCTAGGTGCTTTTCGGGATCGGAGGGGGCAAGTATAACGATAACGTCACTCTTTTCGCAGAGCTCTTCAATGGTATCGCACTTCTCTGCTCCGAACTTTTCGCACCACTCTGCTGTGGTCTCGCCGTACTTTGGAGACACATCAAGCTCAGCCCACGCGTAGGCTACCTTATAGTCAGCGCCGAGAGCCTCGCAAGCCTCGCCTATCCACTTTGGGTAATTGTTTGCGTGCCATTCGCTTATGTAGTAGTCAATAAAACCTATCTTCTTCATACTCAGAGCTTTATTTCCTTTCTCTCATCAGCAGAAGCGTAAAGGCTGTCGAGGAGCTTTGCGCTCTCAAGGATATTGTCTATGTTGTTGCGGTTCTTCTCGCCCGTGTGAATAGCCTCGAGGAAAGCTCTGTCCTCACATTCGTACATATTGGGAATATCGTATTCAAGCTCCTCGGTCTCAAGCGTATCTCCGTGGAAGAGCACGAACTTTTTACCGTAGGTAAGTCTTGCGCCTGCCTTGTCACCGAGGAAGTCGATGTACATATCATTCTTGTCGATATTCTGAGCCCATGCGCCGTTGAAGGAGATGCTTGCCTTATCGGTACGAACATATCCCGTTACGAAGTCGTCAACGTCGTTTGTTCCGTTCTCAACGTCAGCGGTATCCTCAGCCCACATTGACTTATATGTATAAGCCTTCATATCCTTAGCCATCTCGTTGTAGGTATCGCAGGTAACGGTGTCGAGCTTTGCTCCGCCGAGGATGTAAAGAATGAGGTCAAGGAAATGTACGCCCCAGTCGATAAGCACTCCGCCGCCCGACTGCTCCTTGGTGGTGAATGCGCCGCCAAGTCCCGGGATGGAACGGAAGGAGCGGAAGGAGCAATATACGTGATATATCTTACCGAACTTACCCTCGTCGTTGAGCTGCTTCAAGAGCTCGACCGATCTGTGGTAACGGTTGCAAACGCCGATATTGAGTAGCTTTCCCTGCTTGTCAGCCTCTTCCTTCATCTCGCAGGAGAGCTTATAGTTTACTGTAATGGGCTTCTCGCACATAACGTGCTTGCCTGCGCGGAGCGCGTCCATCGTAACGGTATAGTGAGCGTAGTTGGGTGTCAGAACGAATACAGCCTCTACCTCGGGATCGTTGAGAGCTATATGGTAATCGGTGATCACCTGCTCGACCTCAGGATATTTTTCCTTTACCGCCTCTGCCTTTTCCTTGATAAGGTCGCACACGTACTTTATTCTTACGTCCTCGATCTTAGCAAGAGCGGGAAAGTGAGCATTGTTGGCAATTCTTCCGCAACCGATAACTGCAATTGTTGTTTTCATTATTATCATTCCTCCAAATACTTTATTTGAATATTTCATATTCGGCATACGCCATCGGGTTATAAGCACATTATACACTTATTAGGAAAGAATGTAAATATATATTTTTTTGTAAAATCATTACATTTTTTTGGATTTGGCGCATTTTTTTGTTTTTTCGAGATTTTCTCTTTGCATTTCCGAAAAAAGAGCCACGCAAAATGGCGCAAGAAGAGCGCCGAGCGCGCCGAACGCCCAATATCCCGCAAGCGCCGACGCAAGCGAGATAAAGGGATGAACGCCGAAGCGTCGACCGATCACGTGAGGCTCGGTCATCTGCCTGACGAGCGTTACCACTCCGTAAAGTATCAAAAGCCCAATACCGAAGCCGTAAGAGCCGAGTGCGACAGACACGACCGCCCAAGGCACGAGCACCGCTCCCGCGCCGAGCACGGGAAGCATATCTACCGCAGATACAAGAAAGGAGATAAGCAGAGCGTAGGGAGCGCGGAGGATGAGCAGACCTATATACACCTCTGCAAACGTTATAAAGAAAAGGATGACGTACGCTCTGAGGTATTGCCCCGCTACGTATCCGAGCTTTTTTCTTATCTTCTCCGTCCGCTCCGCAACGCCTCTCGGCAAAAGACCTGCGAGCTCCTCTGCAATTCTATCGCGGTCTACCGAAAGCCAGACGGCGGCTATTATAAAGACCGCTCCGAGAAACAGCGCCCTCGGCGCGGTGCTCACAGCCGCCGACAGCGGCTTTTCGAGAGCGCCGAGGATGAGCGACAAGAGCTTATTCACAAGCGTCAACCCGAGTCCTCCCATATATTCCGAAAGCTTCGTGTCGGCTACCGATATATCTATGCTATCAGTCAGAGAGTCAAGCTCTCCGAGTAAATCTCCGAGCGCCGACAGTATTGCAGTTCGGTTTTCACTTATCCAAAGAGTGAGTGACCTGAGCTCGGAAATGAGCTTTGCGGCGGCGAAAAAAACGGCCGCGCCAAATACTGAAAAAAGCAAAATCACAATGACCGACGCGCAAAGCCTTTTGGGAAGTCCCGTTTTTTCTGAAATTTTCGACGCTCCGCCATTGACCGCCGAGCTGAGCGCAAGCAATACTATCACAGCCGCCACAGCTCCGCCCGCATAGCGAAGCAACAGCCACACGGCGGCAAAGACGGACACGGCGCAAAATACTCGAAAAAATACCCCCATATATCTGTCGTTTTCGATGTCGCATCCCCCCTTTTTCCTGTTAAATAATATGAATATCACCCGTCAATTTATTTGCATTTATCCAAACATCTTGACAAAAGAGCGAAAATCTGTTAGAATAGTTAGGATAAAATTTTTTAAGGAGTAATACAAAATGAAAAAAATCATCTGTCTTGCGACGGCGCTCATCCTTTTGTGCTTCTCTTTCGCCTCCTGCGAAAAAGGGCCTGTCGCTTATGAGGACATCGACTTCTCCAAGATCACCGACATCTCCAAGGTATCCGTATCCGACACCGAGACCGATTACGTTATCATGGACGTAAAGGACTACGGAACTATCGTTATCCGTCTCTACCCCGACGTTGCCCCCGAAACGGTGGCAAATTTCAAGAAGCTTGTTTCGCAGAAGTTCTATGACGGAATAATCTTCCACCGCGTTATCGAGAATTTCATGATACAGGGCGGAGATCCCGACGGTGACGGAACGGGCGGCTCTGCGGAGACGATAAAGGGCGAATTTTCCTCAAACGGCTTTGAAAATAATCTCAAGCACGACAGAGGCGTCGTTTCTATGGCGCGCCTCGGATATGACAACGACTCGGCATCCTCGCAGTTCTTTATTATGCACGTTGATTATCCTTATCTTAACGGCGATTACGCTTCGTTCGGATACGTTGTTTACGGTATGGACGTAGTTGACGCTATTGCCGTAGTCCCCACAAATTCAAATGACAAGCCATTGACGGACGTTGTGATCAATTCGATCAAATTTGCAAATGTAGAGGAATAATAATCAACAAAGCGGCAGGGTATTTACTTTAAAAGTATTTGACCTGCCGCTTTTTTGTGTTAAGGGAATTTAGCTTTGGAGTTCATCTTTTTCGCTTACGCGAAAAGATGTGTTCTTTAAATTGGAATTTGTCGAGCAGTTTGTTGTTTTGTTTTTTGATGAAATCCCCTTGTATTTTCATGATGTAAATTTTGCTGACGCAAAAAAGATCCTTCACATGGCTTGCAAGGTAGCAAGCCGTTCAGGATGACACGAAATG
>JAFTYG010000067.1 GCA_017461365.1 Clostridia bacterium
GAGGAGCGCATAAAGTTCTTCGGGAGTGCCGATCTCAAACACGGTTTTATCGGTTGCCGCGTTAAAATCAGCGATCCATTCTGCGTCGGGTGTCCACACCTTTTGCGTTGTCGTGTCTGTTGTGCCGTCAGTTCCGTCTGTCGCGCTTACTGTTGTAATCGCTACTGACAGGATCATAATGATACAGAGAGCTAAAGATAAAAATTTTTTCATGATTTTTTCACCTTTCATTTGAATTTTTTGTATTCTATTTATCGCCGTAGTGTCTGCGCTTAGCTCCGGCAAGCTTTTGCGCATTTTTTTGCGTTTTTCGCCCGTTTTTTACTCGATATTGCTCCTCCTTTTAAAAAAATAATAAAAGTTACTTGGTTATATCTTCCATTTGACGGTGGAAAATCTACCTCTATTTTATTATAAATGACAATAGTCTATATGTCTACTACTTTTTTTTACTATTTGTTTGCTTTTTTTAAGATTTTGTGTTATAATAGTAAAAAATGAGAAAATGGGAGTGGGTTTTATGGATAAGAACGACGTTGTAAAGCTGTCAAGAAAATATCTTCATGAAAAAAATATCTGGTGTACCCGTAAGCACGGTGACACCAGCTATAATCCCCATTGGCACGACTATTACGAGATCATATTTTACCGTTACTGTGACGGTGTGTGCGTTCTTAACGGGGAGGAATATTCGCTTGGGGGAGAGTCGCTCTTTTTTATGACTCCCAAGGACGTACACGCTATTTACGCGAACAAAACGGAAAAGTCGTATTCTATCGTAATATCCTTCTCTCCCGACATAATTGACAAGCGTCTTATAGAGAAGGCATCATCGTCTCCGCGAGTTATGCACAATCTGACGGCTACGCTGAAGGAGCTTGTAAACCGTCTTGAGGTGGTATATTCGTCCAAAAGAAAGCAGAGCCATTCGCGTCTTATGATTGAATTTATGCTTAACGCCATACTTGTGGAGGTGCTTGAAAAGGGTTTGGCGGTTGAGAGCGAGCAGCATAATCTGAACCCGTCTATCGAAAAGGCGATACTTTACATAATGACGGACGTATCGAGAGATATAACGCTTGAAGAGATTGCGGAGTTTTGCCATCTGTCGCCACCGTATTTTTCTACACTCTTCCACAAGGAGACGGGCAAGACGCTCCGTCGGTACATAAACGAGGCGCGAATAGAAAAGGCGAAGCATCTGCTTGCGGAGACAGACAAGAGTGTGCTTGAGGTCTCTATGCAATGCGGATACAACACTGTGACTCATTTTATAAAAATATTCAAGTCTATCAAGAACGTGACTCCGTCGGAGTACAGAGAAACGCACAAGATAACGTAAAAAACGGTGACAGCTAAAAGTTGGCTGTAACCGTTTTTTACGTTTATTTTTTGGGGGGATAGCAGATTACCGCGTGGGCGTTTGTTAGGGTTATTTCGGTATCGGCAGAGACGAAGAATTTATCGCCTCGGCAGAGCTTCCACGCGCCGTCGCTGTATAAGAGGCTTCCGCCATTTTCTGTGACTATGACCGTTACGAAGCAGGCTTCCTTTTTTTTATATACTCCTCCGTCGATCTTTTTCAGGGCAAAGCAGGGAGTATCGCTGTATCTTACGAGCTCGGTCTCTCCGAGCTCGCCAGTGGTGGCTTTGAGAAAATGCTTGGCTCTCGTTTCTTTCTCACTTTTTGGGGTATAATCAAAGCAGTTCAGCATCTTTTCCTCGCCTACGCCGTAGTGTATCTGCATAGGTGTCAGGACTTCTCCCGCAAGGGTAGTCTTTTCGGCGCGCATGGTATAATCGCTCGGTTCTTGTATCTCGATAAGGAAGCATCCCTTTCCGATTGCGTGAGGTGTGCCTCCCGTGACGAGTATTACGTCGCCCGCGCTGACCTCGAAGCGATGCATTGCTGACAGCATTCCCTCAATATCCTGCTTTTCGAAGAGCTCTTGCCAGAGCTCTCTTGTGACGTATTCCTTAAAGCCGAGGTAGACGCAGGCTTTATTGCCCTCGTTCTCTCTGCCAGAGAGGATATACCAGCACTCGGTCTTACCGTAGGAGGAATTGAATATCTTTTTTGCGTATTCTGCTGTGGGGTGCACCTGAATTCCAAGGCGTTCGCCTGCGTCGAGGAGCTTTATGAGCACGCCGCTGTCGTTTCTTCCTTGTCCGAAAGCATCGGTGGAGATCACTTCGGTAATGAGCTTGTCTGTGCTCTCTGTGCTTATGCGTGTAATTCCTTCATTCTTTATATAATGGCGGTTCTTGGCTTCGGTGAAGGATGACACCCAATCCTCGGGATAGAAGTTATCCTCGCTCTCGCCCATTCCGAGAAACTCTCGCATTACCTTGCCGCCGCGATAGGTTCGCGCAGCGAAGGTGGGCAACTGTTTCCATATTTTTTGGTTCATAGAGCTATGCCCTCTACTATGACGCTGTCGTTTGCCGACACGTTGGCGTTTGCCTTATACTGCTTGCCGCCGTATGTGAAGCTGACCTCGGCGTTCTCGTCACTGTCGGAGTAATTAAATATGAAGAAAAGTATCTTTCCGTCGCATTCGGCGGCTCTTGCTTTTACGTTCCCTTTTACCGTCATAGCGCAAGCGCCGAGCTCCTTTGCGAGCTGTTGTACAAGCGCGCGTGTATCATCTGCGGGGGAGAGGTAATATCCGTAAAAGAGCTGTGTGTTGAAGAAGAGCACCTGACCTTTGCCGTGCTTCTTTCTGACTACGGCGGGGTAGCCGTCTTTGAATGTGCTTACCGTTTCGCCGTCGGTGATGCGCATAAGATCGCGGCCGAAAACACCTTGCACGGAAATGCCTGCATAGGTGTAGTCGAGTCCTTCATAGTCGGAGTCGAGAAATTCTTCTCCGCAGAGGAAATTCATAGCTCCTCCGGGAAGCTCCTCGGAAAGCTGAGAGAAGGGATCGATGATGCCGAAGCGTCCGTCTATTATGAGTGTCCCGCCGTTTTCGACAAATTTAGCCAGGGCGAGGGCGCGTTTATCGTCCATAACGATATTATTTGTGAGGATCACGGTCTTATAGTTATTTATCTCGTCGAGCGTTACAATATCGGCGCGTGTGTCTATATCGAAAAACGCCTTGTATGCGCCGTGTACCGAGCATAGATAGATGTCCTTATCGAGCTTGTAAGAGCTTGTCAAAGGTCGGTGGAGGTCGTCGCAGGTCACGTCGTAGAGAATTCCCACGTCCGCGCGGCAGGGAGTGAGAACTCCGTATTTTGCGAAGGTCTCGGAAAGCTTTTTTGCCTCGTCAAGTCTTTCGGTGCGTCTGCCCTTATAATCGACAAGTCCTCTTCCAAGTGTTTGAAGACCTTTATCGAACGGACGCCACATCCACCATATGAGTCCCTTTGCGCCTGCCGCATATGCTTCGTAGCACCATCTTTTTATTTCATAGGGACGGCAACAGGTGTTATAATTGAAGAGCGCCTGTATGTGCGTTTGCATCTCGGAAATATAAAATCCCTCGCGTGCGGAGGCTGCATGAAAGCTGTCAAACACCTGCCAACGCCGGGCGTTGGCGCTTGTACCGCTCATTCCCTTTGGGTAGAAGGACATTCCTATCTCTCCCACTGCTTTTTTTAGGTCGAATTCATCCTGGGGACGGGAATAGGATGCGCCCGGGAGCGTTTGCGCGTGGATATTGTCCGCGATTATCATATGCTCGCTGTCGACGTCGGTGATAGCCTTTTTCCATTTTTTCAGGATCATACCAATAGACAGTCTGCGGAACTCTCCGTAGTCTGCCTCGGGCATAATGCTCATCCATTTCCAAGACTCTACACCTATCTGCTCCCAATCGGAATACGTGCGCTCCCATACCTCGTTAAGGCGTTCGAGCGTTCCGTATTTGTCTTTAAGCCAATTTCTGAATTCGCTAAGCGTCCATTTATCGTAGGAACGGAACATCGTTTCATTGAATATGTCATAGCCGAGCAGAGCGGGAAAGTCCTTGTACGCCTCTGCCGCCGCGTTGTAGTGCTTGCAGATAAGCTCGTTTACCTCGGGGTGATAATAGTTGAGAAAACCAAAGCTTGATTGTCCTTTTTCTCTGTGTCCCTTTTCGTCGTAGGCATAGTATTCGGGCTTCATCAGGGAGTCGGGAATATATTCCATAACCGTAAGCTGTCCCGCAAGCTCCATAATTATTTTGAGCCCGTATTTTTCGGCAAGCGTGAGTACGGTCTTTCCCGTGTTAAAGGGGTAGCCCTCTTTCTTTTCCTCCCACCAAAAGGCGGCGGGCCATATAACTACGGTGTCGATGCCGTTGTCTCTCATAAGTCCGAAGCTCTGCTCGATAGTCTGTGGGGTGTCGTATCGCGTCAGCTTGAGTACCGTTCCGTGTCGAAATTCCTTTTTCATTTTTAAAATTACTCCTTTCGGGTATATAACGTAACGTTATTATACAACCTACGCGGAAAATTGTCTAAGTTTTTTTTATTAAAATATCGGATATTTATTGGCTTTTTTTTGGCTTTTTAAAGTGTAAAAATAAGACTTGACTTTAGCGGTAAAGTGTGTTATAATACAATATATGCTTAGTTTTACAATTTACATATTACATAGATAATTTATGAGAGGAGCTTTGAAATGGCTGAAAAAAGAGAAATGGTCAGCGGAAAATATCTTGAATACCGCGGATGGCCCCTTGTGCGTGAGGAAAATACGATATGCTACGGCGATCTGAACGAGAAATGTATTCTCATTCTGGAGATAATGTCTTACAACGATAAAGGTCTGCCCGACAAAATATTTATACAGGTGGTCGACTCGAAGGATCAGGGAAAGATCATCAGGCAGGGCGAGGGAAAGGGCTTATACGAGGCCTTCAATCTCGGTGTTATATGGCTTGATCACGAATGTCGTAAGGACGCAGAATAATTTTGAAACCGCAGGGCATCCTGCGGTTTTTGAACATAAATAAGGATATGAAAAATAAGATATACGTTCTGATGGTTATACTTGCGGGGGCGTTCTGGGGAAGCTCCTGCCTCTTTGTAAACAAGCTTACAAACGATATTGGATTTACCTCTATACAGTCGACGGCTGTGAGGGTATTTTTTGCGGCGCTTATTCTGAACGCGGCGGTAATAATAAAGGGTAGGGGCTTTAGGCTTTACAGGCTGTCGCTCGGCTCATATGCGATAGCGGCGTGCTCGGGAATTTTTTCGGTGCTGTCTATGTGTCTTTTCTATTACAGCTGCATGAATGAGACCTCGGCGGCTGTGGCGGTGATATTACTTTATACTGCGCCTATATTTGTAATGGTGATGTCCTTGATATTTTTCAAGGAGCGTTTGACCGCAAAAAAGATAATCGCTTTTCTTGTGGCTATTGTTGGCTGCGCTCTTGTTTCGGGGATTGCATCGGGAACGAAAATAAGCGTGTGGGGGATTCTCTCGGGTGTGCTTTCGGGATTTTCCTATTCGCTTTACGGTATTTTTACGTCGTTTTACATGAAGAAAAACGATGAGCCTCTGACCTTTTCTGCGTTGAACTTTTTGTTTGCCGCGATGGTTGCAGTGGCGATCGCATCTCCTGCGCAGATCGTAGAAAAGACTGCGGGGAGGGAATACCCGTGGCTGACGCTGTTATTTTTTGCGTTATTCAGCCTATGTACAGCGGTAATTCCTTACGTTCTCTATACTGTGGGACTTTCGGGGGTAAAGCCCGACACTGCGTCGATACTTGCGTTCACCGAGCCTCTTACGGCTTGTATTTTTGGAACGCTTGTGTTGAAGCAGCCTATGGACGTTTTCGGTGTTATAGGTATTTTGCTTGTGTGCGCGGCGATAGTGATACTTAATGTTAATTTTGGGAAAAGAAAAATGGGGGAGGATGCTTCTTTATAGCATTCGTTTATAAAAAGAGGTTGGTGTTTATCCGACTTCTTTTTTTATATGCGATTATTTATTTTGGAATAGAAGTCGGTTATGCTTTATGTGCAATATTTAACAAAAACAGCAAGTCGCTTATGTGTAATGCTACAAAGTTGGGCATAAGTTCTTGACATTTTGGTTGAAAGTGCTATAATTTTAGATGGGTATTAGTCACCAAAATAAAAAATTAAGGAGGAAAAGGAAAAATGACTAATAAGAAATCCACAAAAAGAGCACTGATAGCAAGTGTAATTTCGCTGTTACTTTGCTTTACAATGCTCATGGGTACGACTTACGCGTGGTTTACCGACAGCGTGACAAGTGCCAACAACATCATCACGACGGGTAACCTTGACGTTGAGCTCGAATATTTTGACGGCGCAAAGTGGGAAAAGGTAACCGCAACAACCAACGTGTTTGAGGAAAACACACTTTGGGAGCCCGGACACACAGAGGTAGTTTATCTCAAGGTGTCCAATGCGGGTACACTTGCTCTGAAGTATCAGCTTGGTGTGAACGTTGCTTCTGAGGTAACGGGAACAAATCTTGACGGCGATACTATCAAGCTTTCGGATATTATCGTATTCGGCGCTGTTGAAAATCAAAGCAAAGAATTCGAAAACCGTGACGCGGCTCGCAAGGCAGTTGTTGAGGCGAAGAAGCTCTCCGAGGGATACTCAAAGAGCAACTATATTCTTCCCAACGGTGATCCTCAGTACGTAGCTCTCGTAGTTTATATGCCCGAGACTGTCGGTAACGAGGCGAATTACAAGACGGGCACTGCTGCTCCTACGATCAACCTCGGTATCAATCTGTTCGCAACTCAGTACACAAGCGAGGATGACTCGTTCGGACCTGATTATGACGAGGATGCGACGTATCTTCCTGCATGGGACGGCGAAGCAGGAGAAGTTCCCGAAGAGGTTGACGGTGTTATCACTATCTCCACACCTGCTGAGCTTGCGGCTCTTGCTAACGACGTTAATGTCAACAAGAACAGCTATGCGGGTAAAACTGTAAAGCTTGCAAGTGATCTCAACCTTGGTAATAAGGCTTGGACACCTATCGGTCAGACAGGCGCTACTGAATTTAAGGGCGTATTTGACGGTCAAGGTTACACCATTTACAATATGACTGTCAATAACACCGATACCAGTGCAAACTGCGCGAGCGGTCTGTTCGGTTGGATCGAATCTCATGGTAATGAGAATGTTACTGTAAAGAACGTAAAATTCGATAATGCAAACGTTAGCGGTCATCATAATGTAGCCGTCGTTGCCGGTTATATTTACGGAACAATTGAAAATTGTGTAGTTACAAATTCTACAGTTATAGCAACTAATGCAAATGATGATGCAAACGGAGATAAGGTAGGCGCTATTGCTGGATATGTTGGCGACTCGAAGCTTGTAGGCAATAAAGTCGAAAATTGTGTGATCATCGGAAATCGTGACGTTGGCGGTTTGGCAGGTGTTGTTCATACAGGCGTACTTTCCTTTAAGAACAATAGTGTAATAGATACTAAAATTGCTTACATTACTGACCGTGACTATGCTTCTGCCGGTGAGATTACAAGCGGTAGAACCGGATATACTCCTGATGAAACAAATACGGCTACGAACGTAACCATTAGCAAGGGCGAGCTCGTTGCAGAAGGCGTTGTTGGAGTAGGCACAAGAAGTTATGAGGTTCTCAATAAGGCAGGTCTTCTCAATGTAAATAAAATTATTGCTGAATCTGGTACAGGAGAAGGCAAAGGTATCAAGGTAAAGCTTTTGGCTGACGTTGACCTTGCGGGCGAGACATGGACTCCTATCGATAAGATGTGGATCGAGTTTGACGGTAACGGTCACACTATCTCTAACCTTAAAACCGAGGCTTGGAAGGCCGGTTTCTTCGGATACCTCGGCGGCGGTTCTATAAAGAATCTTACGCTCGAGAATGTTGACGTTACAGGCGCACAGGCAGGTATATTCGCAGGCAGCGTTGAGGGCACTATAGATAATTGTTATCTTAAGGGAACAAATACGGTTACATATGCCGAGAAGCATCAGTATGATGATCCCAACGCCAATATCGAGACTTGGGGCGGAATCGGTGCTATTACAGGTGTAATTCAGCCCAGCACTATCAACGTAGAGATCGTTGAGGGCGCAACGGTTACACTTGACTATGGCACGATAAAGACCGAGGCTGCTTACGTTGACGAGCTTACGGGATATATATCGGCTAATAAGGGTACTGTTATCAACAATGGTAGTGTAAACGTTAAAAAGACAGTTGCAGATGCAAGCGATCTTGCTGCTATGCTGACACAGGATGCTAAGGAAATCAGCATAACTCTCGCTGACGATGTTGAGGTGCCGATTACATCTCTCGGTCAGCAGACACCCGGTAGCGGAGAGTATAAGCTTGGTGGTGAGAACACAACTGCTATTACCATAGACATGAACGGTAACAAGCTTACAATTTCCACATCATATTGGTCGGCACTTGGTGCAAAGAATCCCGATGCTACAATGACCATTAAGAACGGTTCTATGACAAGCTCGCAGGCAAGCGGCACTTGGAACTCGTATGACCTTCGTTTTGCAAATTGTAATGTTGTACTCGAAGATGTTGTTTTCGACAAAGCAATTGCACTTGAAAACGCAGGAAAGAATGCTACACTCAAGAATGTAACTATCAATGAAACTCACGATTACTACGCGTTGTGGATCACAGCAGAAGGTCAGAATGTTGTAATTAACGGATTGACTATCAACTCCGCAGGCCGTGGAATTAAGATTGACGAACAGTATGTTGGTGATGATGTTGCTAAGGTTAATCTCAGTGTTTCCAACGCAACATTTACAACAGTAAATAAGGCGGCAATTCTTGTTAAATCTGCTGCAGGCGCAGACATAACGCTTGAGAATGTAGATATTAAGAATGTTACTTCCGATACTACAAATGCGGTTTGGGTAGATGCAGATGCAAGTTCATATTCAAATCTTGTAACCGTAACAGGCGGAGCTGTTATGGTTGAACAGTAAGTATTATTTTGAATAATATTTGCTCAACTAATAAAACGAGTTGATACTACAAAGGGCACCCCGTTTATTGCAGGGTGCCCGATCAATATACAAAGCGTTCATACTTTGGCTTTTGCCTTGGTATGAACGCTTTTGTTTAATGGTTATTTTAGTTATTCTTTCCGTTTTTCTTCTGAAGCATAACGACGTCTTCGCGTTTATACGTTTTAGGAGGTGTTTCGGGGGAGGCGGTGAGGCGTACCTTGACGGTACCGAGCAGGGGACTGATTTCGGTGACAATTCCCGTGCCGTCTGCCGTTTGCACAAGTGAGTCGACGGGAGGCGTACGCTTTATCTCGTATTCGTAGGTCTCATGCTCATAGCGGAGGCAACACATAAGTCTGCCGCATATTCCCGATATTTTCGCGCTGTTGAGCGAAAGATTTTGTTCCTTTGCCATCTTTATGGAGACCTGACCGAAGTCGGACAAAAAGAGGGTACAGCAGAGCGGTCTGCCGCATACTCCGACGCCGCCCATTATTTTGGCTTCATCACGTATGCCTATTTGTCTGAGCTCTATTCTTGTTCTGAACACTCCCGCGAGATCCTTTACAAGCTCTCTGAAATCAACTCGTCCCGAGGATGTGAAATAGAAGAGGAGCTTTGAATTATCAAAGGTGAACTGCGCGTCGATGAGCTTCATATCGAGCTTATGCGCGATTATTTTTTCGTTGCATATGAAGAATGCTTCATCCTCTTTTTTCTTGTTTTCCTCATGGTGCTTTATATCCGCGGGGGTTGCCACGCGTACGACGGGACGGAGCGGGGGGACCGTATCGGCTTCTTTGACCATGGTATTTCCCATAGCCACGTCTCCGTATTCAAGACCTCTTGCCGTTTCGACGATCGCGTGCTCGCCTCTGCGGAGCTTTTTATCTCCGGGGGCAAAATAGTACATCTTTCCCGAGCTCTTGAAGCGCACGCCTACGACCTCGATCATGGAAACGGGTTCGGCGCTTTTTTCTTCGGTTACTATTCTTACTGCTTCCGTTTTTCTTTCTTCGGAAGCAGACGGGAAGCTGACACGCTCATAATCATCGACATTTATTTCGGTCGTTTCGGCAGAAGCAGGCTTTTGCAGAGGCTTTTCGTATCGCTTTTTCTGCTTTGGCGCATTTTCCGACGCGGGAGCTTTATCACGGTTATTTTTTTCGTGTCGCTTCTGTGGATTATTTTGCTTTGCGGCGGTATCGTTTTTCTGCTCGGTGTTCGCTGTGTAATTATTTGCGCTCTCTGCGTTCTCGGTTTTATTTTTGGGTTTATTTTTGTGTTTGTTCTTATTAGGTCTTGGAGGTCTGTTGCCGTCGGGCTGCTGTGTCTGAGTATTTTTATTTTCCGTAGGTGGATTTTTCGGCTTTTCGGAGGGCGTCTGCTGAGGTCTGTTGCCCTCTTTTACGTCTTTATTATTGTTGTTTACGTTATTATTGTTATGTTTTTTCTTATTGGGGCGGTTATTGTTGGCGCCCGCATTTTTTTGCCGTTCGGGCTTCTCTCCGTTTTTCTGCGGTTCGTTTTTCTCGGTCAGCGCCGAGGGAGCGGACGGCTTTGCGCCAGTTGCGGGCTCTATGAAATAGCTTTTCGGCTTTTGAGGACGTTTTTTCTTTTCAGCGCGCTCATGCGGCTGTTTTTGGGGAGTCTTATTTTCGTTTTCCATTTATCTTTCCTTTCTGAACGGTCTTTCTTTACACACAATGTACACGATACACGGTTCAGCTTAAAATACCTGTTTTTGCTGCGAGCTTCATAAGGCAGAGCTTTACGTTTGCATTTCGTCCGATCTCATCCGAGGCTTCTTCTACCGCCTCCATAAGCTCGAACAGAGCTATTGTTGACGCTTTGTCGGACAGCTCTATCGCAAAGTCTCTGTCCGCGAAAAAGCAGAGCTTTGCCGTATCGCTTTTTTTCATTACTATGAGGTCTCTAACTGCCTCGGACACTGCCGAGAGCTGTTCTGCGAGGACGTCTCTTTTACTTGAAAATTTAGATATGACGGGGAGCGCCTCCGAAGCTCCTCGGGAGCGGATGACGGTCGTTACAAAATCGGTGGCAAGCGCTCTAGTTTGTTTTACGGTGGCGTAGCTCTTGGGCTCAAGATATTCAAGCGCCTGACCGATGCCGTATCCCGATGCCATAAGCAGCTCGCCGTATCCCGACGGATCTGAGAGCTTCATCTGAGCTGCGCGGCGGTCGTGCGAGGATATATATTCGTCGATCTCATCCTTGGACAGAAGCTCTGTACGCAATATCGGCGCGCGGCTTCTTATCGTCTCCAAAAGCGAGCCCGAATTTTCACACAGTAAGAAGAAATGCGCGTACGCGGGGGGCTCTTCCAAGGTGAGTAAGAGGGCGTTTTGCGCTTGCGCCGTCATTTTATCGGCATCCTCGATTATATATACCTTATAGTCAGAGTCATTTGGAATGATACTTATATCTTCTTTTATGAAGCGTACTGCGTCAACGCCGATAGTTGCTTTATCCTCGCATCCGACGGTTATGACGTCGGGGGATTTATTTTCCATTACCTTTCGGCAAGCGAGGCAAGAAAGACAGGGCAGAGGCTTTTGCGCATTTTCCTTTTCTTCGCAGACGAGTGCGGCGGCAGAGGCTTTTGCTATCGTATGTTTTCCCGTACCGTGAGGCCCTTCGAGTATGATCGCGTGGGGAAGCTTTGATGCGATAATATCATTTCCGAGCCGTTCGCAGAGCTTACGGTTGCCGACTACGGCGCTGAACATATCTTTCATTCGCTTTCCTCCTACATGAAATTCTAAACCACCTTATATTATACCAAATTTTTTTGCGGATGTCAAGGGAATAAATAACGAGAAAAAACATATGCTCGATTTTTCTTGACACGGGAGGCTTTTTGGATTATAATATTATCAGTTTTTTAAAAAATGAGGTCACATATGAAATTACAGATGGTTGCTACCTGTCTTTTCGGTCTTGAAAAGCTCCTTGGCGAGGAGATAGACGCTCTCGGATCTAAGCGGCTTGAGACGATGGACGGCAGGGTTACTTTTGAAGGAAATGAATATTCTGTTGCGGCGGCAAATATCCGACTGCGTTGCGCTGAGCGCATATTTATCAAGCTCGGAGATTTTTCTGCCGAGAGCTTTGACGAGCTGTTTGAGGGGGTAAAGGCGCTTCCTTGGGAGATGTGGGTTGGCAAGAATGACGCTTTTCCCGTAAAGGGGCACGCTATCAGAAGCAAGCTCTTTTCTGTGCCCGATTGTCAGAGTATAGTTAAAAAAGCGATATGCGACAGGCTTTCGGGAGTTTACGGTATCAAGTGGTTTCCCGAGGAGGGTGTGAAATATCAGGTAGAGTTCTTTATTTTCAAGGATCGCGCGACACTTATGATAGACACGTCGGGTGTAGCTCTCCACAAGCGCGGATACCGCCCCGTATCGGGGGAGGCTCCTCTGCGTGAAACTCTTGCGGCGGCTATGGCTATTATATCCCGTCCCCGCGAGGACGTGCTTTTATGGGATCCCTTCTGCGGCTCGGGTACTATTGCGGTAGAAGCCGCCATGCTTATGACGAACCGCGCTCCCGGTCTTAAGCGTGCCTTTGCGGGGGAGCAGTTCGGGCAGTTCGACTCTTCGATATGGGATTTTGAGCGTGAGTGCGCTTCTGAGGATATTATCAGGGACACGGCGTTTGAGGTTTATGCTTCGGACATTGACGGCGCAGTTCTTGAGGTAGCGCGGGAGAACGCCAAGCGCGCGGGAGTTGCCGACAGGATAAAGATATTTGAGCAGGATGCGACGAAAATAAAAAAGCTCGACCGACGGGGGACTGTGGTGTGCAATCCGCCCTACGGCGAGCGTTTGATGACCGTGCGTGAGGTCGAGGAGCTTTATAGAAAAATGGGAAAGACCTTTTCCGAGCTTTCGCCGTGGCAGATATATATTCTAACCTCGGCGGAGAATTTCGAAAGGCTCTACGGCAGACGCGCCGACAAGGTCCGCAAGCTTTACAACGGTATGATACCTTGCGGTCTTTATCAATATTTCAAAAATTTCAAGGACGTCTCTCCCGAAAAGAGGGGCTTCAAAAGGAAGTCTTAATCGTTCCACAACTCGGTCTTACCCGTGGAGATCATTGACGCGCCTGCGCCGAGAGCCTTATAGACCTCGTCGCGGCTCTCGATAAGACCTCCCGCTATAATGGGTATCTGTATATTGTTCTTTATTTTTGTAATAGATTTATAAGCAAGGGCAGGCATGATCTCTATCATGTCTGCTTTTGACTGTTTAAGCGTTTCAAGCGCCGTGTCGACCGAGCGTGAGTCGATCATAAAGAAGCGCTGTATGCAGAATATGCCTGCGTCGTGCGCGGCAGAGATTATATTTGAGCGTGTGCTTATTATTCCGTCTATTCCTTTAGTCGAGAGGTAACGTACGCCTGCGGTATCCTTACTGAGTCCGTCGACAAAATCCATATGTATGAAGAGTATCTTTCCGCAGCTGTGCGCAAGACTTGAAAGCGCTTCGATGTCTATGATGTTTGAGCTGAGCAGAAATATAGCTTGTACCTCGGAACGTATGGCGTGTTCGAGGTCATCGCGGCTTTTGACCGCGGCGATCACGGGATAGTTTTCATAGTCAAGCATCTGTGTTTTCCTCCGTTGTACTTTGCTTTTTGGTCAGCTTTTCACGCGCCACTGCTCTCGGGCATCCGTGGCGGAGACATTTCAGGCTTCTTTCGTCGGCTTCAAATATAACGGCGACCTTTTTTCCGCCCTCTGTTTCAAAAAGGATGAACCACACGTCCTCGGCTTTTTTTGAGGACAGAGCAGAGAATATTTTATCGGGTGAGCGGCTTTCCAGATCCTTTTTATACTGTCCGCTGTAAGGCGCGACGGTGACTGCCTCTGAAAGCTCGCATTCGAAGAGCTCTTTTCTTGCCGATTTGCCGTATATTTTTGACAGACAGAATATATCGCTTACAAAGGCACATTCGTATTCTATATTTACGAGCTTCCATGTGCAGAGGAATATGCAAAGGTCAAGCATTACGACAAGCAGCAAAAGCGCCGCGTTTCCGTCCGCCAAAAGTATGACGAGCAAAGCTCCTATTATTGCAAAAAGCGCATATCCCACAATGGCGGCTATCTTCAGCAGAAGTGTTTTTCCCTCATTTTTCTTTTTTATAAGACGTTCATAGCTTTGTATATCGTTCATTACGCGTCTCCGTTTCTCTTTTTATACATTATATCACTTATTGCTTGATTTTGCAAGATATTTTATGTGTTACGGCAGTAATTTTATAAAAAAGACTTGACACGATTTTCAAAATGATGTATGATAGTATCGAGTACCGACATATAGCGGTTGGTATATCAAAAAATGTGAGGATTTGTTTACAGAATGAATATTGATGAACTGTATGATATAGCTGAGAGAGCCGTTAAAGAGGAGGAGCTAAGGGCAAATGAGATACCGAATATTGATCTTTACGTGGATCAGATAATAAATCTTGTTGCTGAAAAAAACGAGCAGAGCTCGGAGCGTTACCGCGACAGACAGCTCACAAAGACTATGATAAACAATTATTCTAAGGATGGGCTTATAACGCCCGTGAAAGGAAAGAAGTACAACAGGGAGCAGGTAGTACAGATACTGAGCATATACACCCTGAAAAATACTCTTTCGATGGGCGAGATCAAGAGGCTTCTTGACGGAGCTTACGCTATTGAGGGGTATGACGGCGACTCTCTTGCCGAGACCTATGACAGATATATTTCTATCAAAAACGACAACAGGGAATATTCCAAAAAGATACTTGGCGAGTTAGTGGAAAATAACGGTCTTGATACGGACGACGAAAAGGATTTTATGCTTATTGTAGGTTCCTTGCTCTCGCTGAGCGCCTTTTTGCGTAACACGGCACAGGAGCTGATAGACGTTAAGTATCCGATCGTTGAAGAGCTGACCGAAAAGCCGAGAAAGGAAAAGAAGAAAAGGAGGAGCTCTGAGAAGGACGGCGGCGAGCAGGCGGCGGAATAAGCGCTGTGTGAGGCTTCGATTGCAGTAGACGACTTACTATGAAAAGATCTTTAGCGTTGATATTATCCGGTGCGGCGATGATTACGCTGTTTCCTTTGGGAGTGATCGCGTCGGGCGGCGTTTGTTATATAAAATCTGACACCGACGTATTCTATGACACGGTTGCCGATGCGGTAGCTGCGGCTTCCGACGGTGACGTTATCGTTATGACGGCAAATTCAGTAGAGGAAAAGCAGATCAATCTGAAAACAAGATCCATTACAATTGAGGGTAACGGATTTACTATTGACTCTGTTTCCAAACTGTCCGACAAAGCATATCAATTTTACAACAGTGACGGTGACGGAACGCAGACCTTTACAATAAAAAATGCAATTCTTAAAAACAAGCGTGGCTTGTGGTTCTATCCGTGGACATTGAATATCGAAAATTGTACGGTAGTGACCGAAAACGGATATGCATTGGCTTATCAGCCCGCAAAGGACGGAAAAGAAACAAGGCACAACATAAATATCAAGGATACCCGTTGGACGGTAAATGAAAACGGAGGGCAATATACCTTCGCGCTTATGGGAGACAACAATATTTACAGCCGTGGAGTATTGAATATTACAAATTCGTCAATTGATTTTTACGGCGGAAGCGAGGGAGAGAAAAACGCCTGTATGTTTGATTGCTATACCTTGGGTGATATGACGGTAAACATACTGGGCACTTCAAGGCTGAGTCTTCTCGGAGAATACGGGAAGGCTTTCTTTAATATCAGATCCGACGCAAAGTACGATATAAATTTAGCTGAGGGCGTTGAAATAATTTTTGCTTCTCAATGCCGGACGCAAGCCTTTATGACAAATGACGGCGTTACGGTTACTGATAACGGCGCTGTGTGGAAAAACGGGGGCGATGCGGCGGCAAGCATAACGCTTCCGATGCTGACGCGTGAGGGCAAGGAGCTTATCGGTTGGCGCGTGGGCGACAAGGTATATCATAAGAATGCCGCGGTCGAGGGGAATTCGGAATTTTATCCGATATTCCTTTCATCGGACGAATTTGCTCTTGCTTACGGGGCGGCGCTCCGCACTGTGACGGGAGAGTTCGGACTGAGATTTGCAACGAACGTATCCGATGCTCTTTATGAGTCTCTCGGGGAAAACGCAAGCTACAAGACGTATCTTGTACCCTTGACGGAGGGTGAGACAGATCCTATGGGCGAGACGGTCAAGGGAAAGCTCGATTTCGAGCATGAGGTATTTGCTACCGACTTTTATGACGGATTCACGACGATGTATTCCGCGGTGATAATGAGACCTGCGGGGATAGATGAGGAAAGAATATTCTCACTTGCGCTCTCGGCATACTCCGAGCTGACGGTGACTTACGCCGACGGCGGAGAGGCTGTTTTATATACCGAGTTTGATTTAGCTGACAACACGCGGAGTATGTCTCAGGTGGCATACTATCTTGAGGCGCAGGGAAAGGGAAACAGTGTTTCGTCGTATATTCTCTCCGTATGTCCGTACGTTGCCGATTGAGTGGGAGGATACTGAAATGAAGATATACAACGCTCCCTCGGCGGAGCTTTTGGCGGTGGCTGATACCGATATAATGACGGCGTCTCTCGGCGTGTCGGATCCGATAGCTCTCGGCGACTTTGAAACGGTGCGCAACGCGCTTGACAGTTGGTGGGAATAATACAAACTAAAAGCTGCCTTTTTGCGGGCGGCTTTTTGATATGAAAATTATTTCTCAAAATATTTTTAAATAGTCCTTTATTTGCCACATGATTTGTGGTATAATGATACAGTGATACAAAGTTTGTTTTGGGGGACGTGAGATGACAGAGCAGAAATTCAAATTACATTCCGAATACAAGCCGTCGGGGGACCAGCCCAAGGCTATCAATGATCTGACGGCGGGCGTGATGCGTGGGTTGAAAAATCAAACGCTTCTCGGTGTTACGGGCTCGGGAAAGACCTATACTATGGCGAATATCATTGCCAACGTGAACAAGCCTACGCTTGTACTTGCTCACAACAAGACGCTTGCGGGACAGCTCTGCTCGGAATTCCGCGAGATGTTTCCCGAAAATGCCGTTGAGTATTTTGTGTCATACTACGACTACTATCAGCCTGAGGCGTATATTCCCGGGCGGGATATGTACATCGAAAAGGATGCGATGATAAACGACGAGATAGATATGCTCAGACACAGCGCGACATCGGCTTTGTTTGAACGTAATGACGTTATAATCGTGGCGAGTGTTTCCTGCATATATTCTCTCGGTGATCCCGATGAATATAAAAGTCTCGTGCTCGCACTTCGTCCCGGTATGGCGATCGACAGAGACGAGCTTATACGGCGTCTTGTTTCCATAAGCTACGACAGAAACGATATTGCTCTTGAGAGAGACAAATTCCGCGTTCAGGGCGATACGGTAGATATTATCCCCGCAAATATGCAGGACAAGGCGTGGAGAATTGAATTTTTCGGTGATGAGATAGACCGAATATCCGAAATAAACATTGTTACGGGAGAGGTATTGAAGTCGTTGAGCTATGTGGCTATATATCCTGCCACACACTATGCTGTATCGGATGACAAGCGTGAGAGGGCGATAGATGAGATACTGACGGAAATGGATGAGCGGTCGGCTTATTTCCGTTCCGTCGGAAAGCTGCTCGAAGCGCAGAGGATAGAGGAACGTGTGAAATACGACATGGAGATGCTCCGCGAGGTGGGCTTTTGCTCGGGTGTTGAAAACTATTCCCGAGTTCTTTCGGGCAGACCTGCGGGCTCGACACCGCACACGCTTCTCGATTATTTTCCCAAGGATTTTTTGCTCTTTATCGATGAGTCTCACGTTACATTGCCGCAGGTCAGGGGAATGAGCGGAGGAGATACGGCGAGAAAGAAAAATCTCATTGATTACGGCTTCAGGCTTCCCTCGGCTTATGACAACCGACCTCTGTATTTTGACGAGTTTGAAAGCAAGCTGAATCAGACTATTTTTGTAAGTGCAACGCCGGGAGATTATGAGGCTGAGCACTCAGAGCAGACGGTTGAACAGATAATACGTCCTACGGGGCTTGTCGATCCCGAGGTTGAGGTAAGACCTATTGAGGGGCAGATAGACGATCTTATGGGCGAGATACGTCTGCGTACCGCAAAGAACGAGCGTGTGCTTGTGACTACGCTTACAAGGAAGATGGCTGAGGATCTTACCGAATATCTTGAGGGCAACGGAATAAAGGTGAAATATATTCACTTTAACATTGATACCATCGAGCGAATGGAGATAATCAGAGATCTTCGTCTCGGTAAGTTTGACGTGCTTGTGGGAATAAATCTTCTTCGTGAGGGACTTGACATTCCTGAGGTATCCTTAGTGGCGATACTTGATGCGGATAAAGAAGGTTTTCTTCGCGCGGAGCGAAGCCTGATACAGACCATCGGCCGCGCGGCGCGTAATGCTGAGGGCAAGGTGATAATGTATGCTGACAGTATTACTTCGTCTATGAGGGGCGCTATTACCGAGACAGAGCGAAGAAGAAAAATACAGACCGAGTACAATATTGCCAACGGAATAACGCCGAAAACTATTGTAAAGGGTATCAGGGACGTTATCGAAATAGGCAAGTCTGCCGATGACGGCGGAAAGCAGAAAAAGGAAAAGCCGAGAAAGATGTTTGCCAAGGAGCGTGAGAGCACTATTGAGGCGCTTACGAAGCAGATGAAGCAGGCGGCTAAAAATCTTGAATTTGAACAGGCGGCATATCTGCGAGACAGGATCGCGGAGCTGCGCAGAGGAAAATAAAATGCCAAAATCAATCGTTATACGCGGAGCGCGCGTAAATAACCTGAAAAATATTGACGTTGATATACCGAGAGACAAGCTGGTCGTGCTTACGGGACTTTCCGGCTCGGGAAAATCTTCGCTTGCCTTTGATACGCTCTACGCTGAGGGGCACAGGCGATTTGTCGAGTCGCTGTCATCCTATGCGCGTCAGTTCCTCGGGCAGATGGACAAGCCCGACGTGGATCTTATCGAGGGGTTGTCTCCCGCGATAGCCATTGATCAAAAGACAACATCAAAAAATCCCCGTTCGACTGTTGGAACTGTGACCGAGATATATGACTATCTTCGTCTGCTTTACGCAAGGATAGGCATACCTCACTGTCCCGTGTGCGGAAAGGAGATACGCAGACAGTCCACCGATACCATAATCGACAAGATAATGGAGCTTCCCGAGGGTGAACGCTTTATGGTGCTGTCTCCCGTTGTCAGGGCGCAGAAGGGAATGCACGAAAAGGTATTCGCGTCGGCTAAGAAGAGCGGATACGTTCGTGTGAGAGCAGACGGAAGCCTTTATGATATATCTGAGGATATAAAGCTCGACAAGAACAAAAAGCATAATATAGAGGTGGTCGTTGACCGTCTTGTTATGAAGCCCGATATACGCGGACGTGTGTCGGACTCGGTTGAAAACGCGTTGCGTCTTGCCGACGGGCATTTGCTGATAGTGACCGTTCCGAGAGAGGGAGAGCCAAAGGAGCTTGAATTTTCGCAGAGCTATGCCTGCGAGGAGCACAATATTTCTTTTGGCGAGCTTGAGCCGAGAATGTTCTCCTTCAACAATCCTCAGGGTGCTTGCCCTCATTGTGCGGGACTCGGAGAGATGCGCAGAGTGGCTGTTGACCGTCTTATACCGGACGAACGTCTGTCGCTACGTCAGGGCGCGATAGCCGTAAACGGATTTAAGACTATGGAGGAGCAGAGCTGGAACGGCCCTCTGTTTATCGCTGTCGGCAAGAAGCACGGCTTTGATATGGACACGCCTATCAAGGACTTTTCCAAGGAGGCGTATAATATTCTGCTGTACGGCTCGGGAAATGATATTTATGAAATAGAGCGTTGGTTTGGCGGTGTCGGACGCGTCCAGAAAACTATGTTTGAGGGCATTGTCAAAATGATAGAGAGCCGTGTGGCGCAGGGCGGAAATGACGATTATTATGAGCAGTTTATTGAGGAAGCGCCCTGTCCCGTATGCAACGGAAAGAGGCTTTCTCCGAACTATCTTGCCGTTACGGTGGGCGGAAAGAATATAGATGATTTTTGCCGTATGTCGGTTGAGGCGGCGCTTGAATTTATATCCGCGTTTGAGCCCGAGGGAATGGAAAAGGTCATTTCGGCGGAGATAATCAAGGAAATAAAGGGAAGGCTCGGGTTCCTTGTGAGCGTAGGACTTGAATATCTGACGCTTGCGAGAAAATCGGGCACGCTGTCGGGAGGTGAGGCGCAAAGAATACGCCTTGCCACACAGATAGGCTCCGCTCTTGTCGGAGTGCTTTATATACTTGACGAGCCGAGCATAGGTCTGCATCAGCGCGACAATTCGAAGCTGATAGCTACTCTTAAAAAGCTCCGTGATCTCGGAAATACCGTTGTGGTGGTTGAGCATGACGAGGAGACTATGAGCGAGTCGGACTATCTTATCGACATTGGCCCCGGGGCGGGTATTCACGGCGGTGAGATAGTTGCTGCGGGAACTCCCGAAGAGGTGGCGAAAAATCCGAAGTCGATCACGGGCGCGTATCTTTCAAGGAGAAAATGTATTGCCGTTCCAAAGGAAAGACGGAGGGGCAACGGAAAGAGCCTGAAGGTGATCGGGGCTTACGAGCACAATCTGAAAAATATTGACGTGGAGATACCTCTCGGTTGCTTTGTTTGCGTAACGGGAGTATCGGGCTCGGGTAAATCCTCGCTTGTCAACGGTATAATCAATCCCGCGCTCTCACGCGAGCTCAACGGAGCGATACGGTCTCACGGAAATTACAAGAAGATACTGGGAATAGATGCTCTCGACAAGGTCATAGATATAGATCAGAGTCCTATAGGAAGAACGCCGCGTTCAAATCCCGCGACGTACACGGGACTGTTTACCGATATACGTGATCTGTTCGCAAAAACTGCGGACGCAAAGGCAAGGGGATACAAGTCGGGACGGTTTTCTTTCAATATCAAGGGCGGACGCTGTGAAGCTTGCGAGGGTGACGGACTCAAGAAGATAGAGATGCACTTCCTTCCCGACGTGTACGTTACCTGTGACGTTTGCAAGGGTAAGCGTTATAACCGCGATACCTTAGAGGTCAAGTATAAAGGAAAGAACATTGCGGACGTTCTCGATATGACGATTGAGGAGGCGCTTGGCTTCTTTGACGGCATACCCAAGATAAAGAGCCGCTTGCAGACGATATATGACGTAGGGCTCGGATATATTAAGCTTGGGCAACCCTCGACCACGATGTCGGGCGGAGAGGCGCAGCGTGTAAAGCTCGCTACTGAGCTGTCAAGAAGGGGAACGGGAAGGACGCTTTATATTCTTGACGAGCCGACAACGGGACTTCACAGCGATGACGTTTCAAAGCTCATTGACGTGCTTCAAAGGCTTTGTGAGGCGGGGAACTCCTTGCTTGTTATCGAGCACAATCTTGACGTTATCAAGACAGCCGACTATATAATCGACCTCGGCCCCGAGGGCGGAGACGGCGGCGGAACCGTGGTTGCGACGGGTACGCCCGAGGAGGTTGCCAAAAATAAAAGATCATATACGGGAATATATCTTGAAAAGATTTTAAGCAAATAAATACTAAACGACCGTCGGTAAAGTGCCGACGGTCGTTTTTATGAGCATATTTTAACAGAAGTTTGAATAAAAGGCTTGACAAGTGCATATTTATGCGATATAATTATATGTGCAAACTATATAATATTTCATTTGGAGGAAAGAAAAATGAAGAAGATTTTAACTCTTGTTTTGGCATTGGTGCTTGGATGCTCTTGTCTTGTTGCTTTCGCTTCCTGCGGAGAAAAGACGGTAGCTATCGGCGTACAGACAGGTACGACAGGTCAGTATTTCGTTGACGGTGACGCGGATTGGGGCTTTGACGGTATCGAAGGATATGAGTCTAAGGGCTACAACAACGGCGGTCTTGCTGTAAACGATATGAAGAACGGCGCTGTTAAGTACGTTATCATTGACGAGCAGCCCGCAAAGCAGCTTGCCAAGAAGATCGAAGGCATTAAGGTCATCGACGTTGCTCTTACAGAGGAAGAGTATGCTTTCGGTGTTGACAAGGCTCAGCCCGAGCTTTTGGCATCTATCAACAGCATTCTTGCTGAAATGAAGGAAAACGGAAAGCTCGATGAGATCGTTGCGGCTTACGCTACAGGTGACGGTATCACTCCCGTTACATCCGCTACGTTTGATGCAAGCAAGGCTGACGAGCAGTTTGTTATAGCTACAAATGCGGCTTTCGCGCCCTTTGAGTACAAGGATGGCGACAAGTTCGTAGGTATAGATATTGAAATCGCTGCATATATGGCTGAAAAGCTTGGTATGGAGCTCGTTATTCAGGATATGGACTTTGACGCTGTTGTAACGTCTGTTGGAAAGAACAACGTTGACGTTGCTATGGCAGGTCTTACCGTAAACGAGACACGTAAGCAGTCGGTCAACTTTACAGAGTCCTACTACAATGCAGCTCAGATGCTCGTTGTCCTTGAGGACGAAAAGGCATTTGATGATTGCAAGACCGCAGATGACGTTCTCGCTGCTCTTGCAGATGAGCTGAAGTAATTGCAGTATGAATTTTGCAGTTGCATGGGATAGCTTTTACCAGCAATTTATTGTTAAGGACGGTTACAAGACCGTCCTTAACGGCTTAGTAACAACAATTGAAATTGCTGTCCTCGGTCTTATTATCGGAATTATACTCGGTACTGTTTTGGCGCTTATCAAGGTAACTCCCAAGAACAACGTATTTGTACGTATCTTAGATGTGATATGCACAGTGTACGTGGGATTTTTCCGCGGTACGCCTATGGTAGTTCAGCTGTTGCTCGGCTACTACGTTTTGTTGCCTATGTTGGGCATAACAGCGGATGCTATTGTTGTTGCCATAATTATTTTCGGTCTGAACAGCGGAGCGTACGTTTCGGAAATAATGCGAGCGGGAATTCAATCGGTCGACGGCGGTCAGCTTGAAGCGGGACGCGCGGTCGGTCTGCCTTATTGGACTGCTATGCTCAAGATCGTTATCCCTCAGTCTATCAAGAACATACTTCCCACATTGGGAAATGAGTTTATCGTACTTATCAAGGAGACCTCGGTAGTAAGCTTTATTGCCGTTACCGACATAACGAAGGCGTTCCGCTCGATCGGTGACGCGAACTATGAATATCTTGTTCCTTACTGTATGCTGGCGCTCGTCTACCTTGTTCTTGTTATGATCATATCCTGGGGAATCAAAATAATGGAGAGGAGGTTCAGGCGCAGTGAACGAACAGCTTAAAAATGAACCTATTATCTCTGTCAGGGGACTTACCAAGAGCTTTGGAAAAAATACCGTTATTCACGGTATAGATCTTGACATAATGAGCGGTGAGAAGATCACTATCATCGGCCCGTCGGGCTGCGGAAAATCTACGTTTTTGCGGTGCCTTAACTGTATGGAGGATCCCTCGGGCGGCTCTATCTTTTTTCAGGGAGTTGATATTGCCGATACAAAGGTAAATATAAACACCCACAGAGAGCGCATCGGAATGGTGTTCCAGCAGTTTAATCTTTTTAACAACAAGACTGTTATCGATAACATAACGCTTGCTCCGATCTACGTTGAAAAAAGAAAGCTCCGCAAGGCAAAGCGGAAGAATTTCGTTACGTCCGTAAAGAATATCTTCAGAAAAGAAAAGCTACCTCTTGAAGCCACCACGACGAAAAAGAAAATAGTAGAGCGCGCGGAGGAGAGAGCTATGGAGCTTCTTCGACGTATAGGTCTTGAAGAGAAGGCTCATGTTTATCCGTCGACTCTTTCGGGCGGACAGAAGCAGAGAATTGCTATTGTAAGAGCTTTGGCGATGGAGCCTAAGGTGATGCTCTTTGACGAGCCGACGTCGGCGCTCGATCCCGAGATGGTAGGAGAAGTTCTTGATCTTATGAAAGAGCTTGCCAACGACGGAATGACTATGATAGTCGTTACTCACGAAATGGGCTTTGCGCGCGAGGTTGCGGATAAGGTGCTCTTTATGTATGACGGAGTTATCGCAGAGGAAGCTCCCCCCAAGGAGTTCTTTGAGTCTCCGAAAAATCCCCGACTTCAGCAGTTTTTGCAGAGTATTCTTTAAGTTCAATAAAATTTATAAAAATTCGCCTCCGACTTGGGATTTTCCAAGGTCGGAGGCGTTGTTTGTTCGGCTCACATTTCCGATATTTTTTTGATGCGCTCGTAGCAGGTAGCGAGGAACTCCTCGTGTGTCCATTCGGGGTGGCGACGATTAGTTACTTCAAGAACCAACGCACCGTCAAACTCATATTCGTCGAGCTTGTGGATCATGCGCTCGTAGTCCATATTTCCCTCAAAGGGCAACAGATGTTCGTCGGGATCTCCGACCTTTTCTTCGCCTCTTCCGTGGTTGTCGTGAATATGTGTGGCGACCATCTTTTGGCGGAAAATATCCATCCAAGTGACGTATTTAGTATAACAATGCTCATGTCCGCAATCGTAGCAGAAGCGTACGTATTCCATATTTTCATAACGATCGGCAAAGTATGCAAGATTTCCGACCTTTCGCAGATTTTCAAATGCGATCACGACCTTACGCTCAGTCGCGTAAAGGACAAGCTCGTCGAAGCGTGCGAGTCCAAGCTCTGTGATCTCGGGCGCGTCCCAACCGCTTGAAACGTGTGCGATGACTATCGGAATACCAGTTGCCGCGGCAATGTCGACGGTATGCTTCATGCCGTTCATAATGTTAAGGTAATTCATGCCTGCAAGCCACATATTGTTTATGCCTTTGTATGGAGCGTGAATAAAATCGCAGGTCATATCAAGCTCTTTAGCCTTTGCGACAAGCTCTGCGGCTTTTTCCTGATCCTGAGTGCCCGTGAAAAAGCAATCAAATCCCGCCTTTTTTATTTTTTCAAGTGTTTTTGTTGGATCTTCTCCGACAAGACATTCGCTTAGTATTCCCAATTTTCTTTTCATGATCTTATACCTCACTAAGTTTTTAAGCGTACTATGGATAAATTATACAGCGGCTCGGGAGAATTGTCAAGATAAAACGGATAAATTTATGACGGTATTTTATTAGGCGATGTGCAACGGTTTGAATGTTGCAGGGCAGTGTTTGTATGGAAATTCACAATATATTGTGAAAAGTTCCAATTTGAAACACAATATATTGTTATATCTCACAATTGACAAAAGATAGCTTTTCGGTTATACTATTATATGTCGGATAATGAAGTAAAAAATAAGGAGAAGGAAATGTACCAGGTTTTAAAAAGAGACGGTAAAGTTGTTGATTTCGAACTTTCCAAGATCAATGACGCCATAAAGCTTGCGTTCGAAGCGCAGGAAAAGCAATATCATCCCACTATAATAGATTTTTTGGCATTGAAGGTAACGGCAGATTTTGAGCCCAAGATAAAGGAAGGACTTATTGCTGTCGAGGATATTCAGGACAGCGTTGAGTCGGTTCTCGTTCAGGCGGGATATGCTGATGTTGCAAAGGCGTATATTCTTTACAGACGTCAGAGAGAGAAGCTCCGCAATATGAAATCGACCATCCTTGACTACAAGGATATTGTGGACAGTTACGTCAAGAATACCGACTGGAGAGTTAAGGAGAACTCTACCGTTACATATTCCGTAGGCGGACTTATCCTTTCGAATTCAGGCGCTATTACCGCGAACTATTGGCTTTCCGAAATCTATGACGATGAGATAGCCAACGCGCACCGGAATGCGGATATTCACATTCACGATCTTTCTATGCTTACGGGTTATTGCGCAGGTTGGTCTTTAAAGCAGCTTATTAAAGAGGGACTTGGCGGAGTCATGGGTAAGATCACATCCGCTCCCGCAAGCCATCTGTCCACTCTTTGCAATCAGATGGTGAACTTCCTCGGTATTATGCAGAACGAATGGGCGGGCGCTCAGGCGTTTTCCTCGTTTGACACATATCTTGCGCCCTTCGTAAAGGTAGACAATCTTTCTTACGCGCAGGTAAAGAAGTGTATTGAGTCATTTGTTTACGGTGTTAACACGCCCTCGCGCTGGGGTACTCAGGCGCCGTTTTCGAATATAACTCTTGACTGGACTGTTCCTGCAGACCTTGCCGAGCTTAACGCTATCGTTGGCGGTAAGGAAATGGACTTTAAGTACAAGGATTGTAAGCGCGAAATGGACATGGTCAACAAGGCATTTATCGAGACTATGATCGAGGGTGATGCCAACGGACGCGGCTTCCAATATCCCATTCCGACATATTCCATTACATCGGATTTCGATTGGTCGGATACCGAGAACAACCGTTTGCTCTTTGAGATGACCTCAAAATACGGAACTCCCTATTTTTCCAACTATATCAACAGCGATATGGAGCCCAGCGACGTAAGAAGTATGTGCTGCCGTCTCCGTCTCGATCTTCGCGAGCTTCGCAAGAAGTCGGGTGGATTCTTCGGAAGCGGTGAGAGTACGGGTTCCGTCGGCGTTGTGACCATAAATATGCCAAGAATAGCTTATCTTGCTGAGGATGAGGCTGATTTCTACGAGAGACTTGACCATAAGATGGATATTGCGGCGCGTTCTTTGAAGATAAAGCGCAGTGTTATCACAAAGCTACTTGACGAGGGATTGTATCCTTATACGAAGAGATACCTCGGAACGTTTGAAAATCATTTCTCGACCATTGGTCTTGTGGGTATGAACGAGGCTTGTCTCAATGCTAAGTGGATACGCAAAAATCTCGGCTCTGACGAAGCACAGCAGTTTACAAAGGACGTTCTCAATCATATGAGAGAGAGACTTTCCGACTATCAGGAGAAGTACGGCGATCTTTACAATCTTGAGGCAACGCCTGCAGAGTCGACGTCTTACCGTCTTGCAAAGCATGACGTAAAGCGTTTTCCGAATATTATTACGGCGTCGGAAAAGGGAAATACTCCTTACTACACCAACTCCTCGCATCTTCCTGTGGGATATACCGATGATATTTTTGAGGCGCTCGATCTTCAGGATGAGCTCCACACGCTTTATACGTCGGGTACTGTATTCCATGCTTATATGGGAGAAAAGCTGCCCGATTGGAGTGCGGCGGCTAATCTTGTGAGAAAGATAGCTGAAAATTACAGGCTGCCTTATTATTCTCTCTCTCCCACATACTCTGTATGTAAGGCTCACGGATATATAAGCGGAGAGAAGTTTACTTGTCCTCATTGCGGTGAAAAGACAGAGGTATATAGCCGTATTACGGGCTATTACCGTCCCGTACAGAACTGGAATGACGGCAAGACAGAGGAGTACAAGAACCGTAAGCTTTACAATATTTCTTCTTCCATGGCGAAGCATGAGGATATATCTAAGGTGGAGTCTAAGGCAGAAGCGAAGGTTGAGACGGCTTGCGATTGCAGTGACGGAATAACGCTTTTTGCCACAAAGACCTGCCCTAACTGCAAGATGGCGGAAAAGTTCCTCACGGATGCGGGCATGAGCTTTACAAAGGTATATTATGAGGACAACAGGGAGCTTGCGGGAAAATACGGTATAAAGCAAGCGCCTACGCTTATAGTTATTTCGGGCGGAAGCATTTTGAAGATCGAAAATGCTTCGAATATCCGCAAGTTTATTGCCGAATCAAAAATGTGAATTCATTTTTCGTAAACAGTGAAAAATAGAAGCAAGGCATTGTCACGATAATATCGAAGGCAGTGCCTTGTTTCCCGATATTTTAACATTAAGGAGACAAAAATGCACGATATTATTATTGTTGGCGCGGGCCCTGCGGGACTTACGGCGGCGCTTTACGCCAAGCGCGCCGATAAGAGTGTGCTGTTGATAGAAAAAGAAAATTTCGGTGGGCAGATAACGCATTCTCCTAAGGTCGAAAATTATCCCACGCTTATGCAGATAAGCGGAAATGAGCTTGCGCAGATGATGCTTGATCAGGTGATGGAGCACGGGGCGGACATCGAGCTTGCCGAGGTGCAGGGAATTACCGATATGGGCGAGTTCAAAAGGGTTTCTACCGATATGGGAGAATTTGAGGCTGAGGCGGTCATTATATGCTCGGGCTCAAAGCACCGACAGCTCGGACTTGAGAATGAAAACGATCTTATCGGAAAGGGTGTTTCCTATTGCGCGGTTTGTGACGGGGCATTCTTTGCGGGGACTGATATTGCTATCGTCGGCGGAGGAAATACTGCGCTTCAAGAGGCGGTTATGCTATCCGAGTATTGTTCTCACGTTACCGTAGTACAAAATCTTTCGTATATGACGGGCGAGGCAAGGCTTGTTTCACAGCTTGAACGCAGACCTAACGTGACGACGGTATTTGATACGCTCGTTACAGAGCTTATCGAAGATGATAAGCTTGAGGGAATAAAACTTCGCAATTCCAAAACGGGTGAGGAGAGCACGCTTGCAGTTGAAGGCTTATTTGTCGCTATCGGACAGAAGCCCGAAAACGAATGCTTTGAAAATATCACAAGGCTGAATGAATACGGTTATATCGTGGCTGACGAGGGATGTCTTACGGATACCGAGGGCATATTTGTTGCGGGAGATTGCCGTACGAAGGCGGTGCGGCAGATAACCACGGCTTGCTCCGACGGCGCAGTTGCGGCGCTTGCGGCGTGCAGGTATATAGACAGCAAAAAATAGGAATACTAAAAGAGCTTACAGCATGATCACTGTAAGCTCTTTTGATTTTATATGCCGCGAAGCTCGGCGTTTTTGATATACTGCTTGGCAATTTTTAACAGCTCGGTCATTTCATCTGCCGAGTATGCGGAATATCCGTTTCCGACAAGGTCGCCCGAATCCTTAAAGAGCTGAAGATAGTACCTTTCGGCGCCGCTTATCCATTGGCAAAGCTCCGAGATACTTTCCGCCGTTTGCAATTCGCGTACGACCGTTGTGCGAAACTCGTAGGGAAGGCCTGAACTCATGATAAGCCCGACGCTTTCTTCGACCTCTTTGGGGAAGCTTGCAATTCCGCAGGTCTTTGCGTAAAGCGCTTTTGAATTTTTTACGTCCATGGCGATATAGTCTATGAGTCCGTCTGTGATAAGGGCGCCTAATTCGTTCGGGCGAGAGCCGTTGGTATCGAGCTTTACAAGGAGTCCGAGCTCATGTATTTTTTTACAGAATTCTGAAATATCCTTTTGCAGAAGCGGCTCACCGCCCGTTATACATACGCCGTCAAGAATACCTTTTCTTTTTTTGAGAAATGCAAGTATTTCCTCCTCGGGTATCTCATCCTCGGGAGTTATTTTTGTTACGAGCGAAGCGTTATGGCAAAAGGGACAGCGAAAATTACAGCCTCCTGTGAATACGGTGGCGGCTACCTTTGACGGGTAGTCAAGTAAAGTCGTTTTTTGCAATCCTTTGATCAGCATAATATTTTATTTCCTTTTTTATTTTTTGGAGGTAATTATGAATATATTTGACGTTCTCAGGCTTGTTCTCGGACTGTCACTGTTCCTTTTCGGAATGAACCTTATGGGAGAGTCCTTGAAAAAGAGCGCAGGCTCAGGATTAAAGACATTTCTCGAAAAAATGACGTCAAGCCGTTTTCGGGGATTTCTTTTAGGTATGATTGTTACCGCGATAATACAGTCGTCGTCTGCAACGACGGTTATGGTGGTAGGATTTGTAAATTCGGGAACGATGCTGTTGTCTCAGGCGATCGGCGTTATTATGGGTGCTAACATCGGCACTGCCGTTACATCATGGATAACCGCGCTGTCCGGACTTGAGGGGGGAGCAGCTGTAGGCTCGTTTTTTCAATGGTTCAAGCCCTCAACGTTTACGCCTGTTTTAGCTCTTATCGGAATAATTCTTTACAGCGGTGGAGAGAAGAAGCAAAACAGCAAAAACATAGGGGCTATTTTTCTCGGATTTTCAGTTCTTATGCTCGGTATGGAGACTATGTCGGACGCGGTATCGGGTTTGAGGGAGGATGAGGGCTTCCGTTCTATACTTCTGATGTTTGAAAATCCCATACTCGGGGTTTTGGCGGGGCTTGTGCTGACGGCTGTCATACAAAGCTCATCGGCATCTATCGGTATATTGCAATCTCTTACCGCTACGGGAGCTATAACCTTTGGCAATGCTGTTCCGATAATAATGGGGCAGAATATAGGCACTTGTATCACGGCGTTGCTTGCTTCTGTGGGAACGAGCAAAAACGCGAAAAGGGCATCTGTAATTCATCTTGCTTTTAACGTATTCGGTTCGGTGATAGGACTTGGAGCTTTTTATCTTTTGAAATATTTAATCAAAGCGCAGTTTCTCGATGGCCAGATAGATATGTGGGGAATCGCCGCCGTTCATACTATCTTCAATATTTTGTCTGCGATAGTTTTGTTTCCGCTGTCACCTTGGCTTGAAAAGCTTAGTATATGGCTTGTTCGGGATAGTAGTTTGAGCAAAAAAGGTAAATAAAATTTACTTTTTGTATTGATTTTTTGGAGAAAATATGATAAAATAACCTAAAAGTAAGTCCGAGAGGAGTTTCAGGTCAATGAATATAGGCGAAAAAATAAAGAAGCTCCGTACCGCAAAGCTGATGACACAATCAGAGCTCGTGGGCGGTGAGATAACAAGAAATATGCTCAGCCGAATAGAAAACGGAGCGGCAAATCCTTCTATGGATACGGTCTGCTATATCGCGCGCAGGCTTAAGGTATCCCCGGGATATTTGCTTGCCGACGAGGAAGATGAGAAGATATTTCAAAAGCACAGCGAGATCGTCGGTATAAAAAAAGCCTTTATGAATGAGAATTACAGGATATGCAGAGATATGTGTATGAGCGCGGAAAGCTGTGATGACGATGAGATACAGATGATACTCTGCGAATGCAATCTTGCCTTAGGAATCGAAAAATTCAACAATGGACATCTGCACGAGAGCTGTGAATATCTTGACGAAGCCATAGACGGGTGTGCGAGGACACTTTACAGAACCGACTATATAGTTGCGGCGGCGGGTGTGTGCTTTCGGTTTATGCGATTGCTTTCAGCGACGCTTTCTTCAAACGTTGTGGATGAGGGTGAGATAAATATTTATCCCGCTATGACCGACGCGCTTTGCAGATATTTACAGCTTTTTGAGAGAACGGAGAAAGGAGAATATCCCGAGGAGAAAGAAATACTGAGCATCGGAAAGTCCGAGTCGCCTTTCGTTTTGCATCTGCTTGCAAGAAAAAAGATGAATGCAGGAGAATACGCCGAAGCGTATGATCACCTGCATACCATTCTTCTCGGTGAGATAGCAATACCTCAGCCTATGCTTTATTTCGTTTTTTGCGACCTTGAGATCTGTTGCAAGGAAACCGAAAATTTCAAGGGCGCGTATGAGTATTCGAAGGACAAGCTGGAGCTTATGCAAAAGCTCCTAAGTTAGTCTTTGTTATAGAGGATGCGCATAGCCTTGCGTTTTTCGTTTTTGCCGTAGAGCCAAGAGAGCAAAAGGCAAGAAACGGCGTAGGAGATAACTACTATAAGAATATCTCCCGCATATCCGCCCACGGTCATAAGGATACTGTCGGGCGCGGTTATAAATAACGCCAACGTTCGGGAAATTATCTTTACGGCAGAGAGCAGTATTCCCAAGGAAAGCAGACAGCCTTGGAGAAGATTGTCTTTGCCGTATATTTTTTTGAATGGGTATATAGAGGCGATGTCGGTCTTTGGTGCTTTGCTGTCAAAAAGCACGGATGCGTTTTGCTCCATTGCTAACTTTTTTCTGTACTTTTTTGAGAATATATGGGATATTATTGCAGCTACTCCGAGGAGCGCTACATCTAAGATGAGTACGGAAAGCGACATAAGTAGATCGTCAAGCTCCAATGCGCCGTTGATCAGCAACGTAATAGCTACGGCAAGCAGTCTTCTGTACACAGTCGCGCCTGCATATATAAGAATATACGGAGTTTTTTTATGTCCCATAAAGAAGGCTACCGCTATTATTGAAAAGCCTACGCTCATAGCGATGACCTCGAATACACTTTGCGCCGTTGCCGTAATATCGGGAAAGACTGTGTCAAGATAAAGAATATCCGAGGACAGGATACTGTTGACGGACAGCAATATCTCTATAAGCGTGTGAATGCCGAAGGTTAAGGCAAGCATTATAATATCGAGACGTATATGCTCGGATCTTTGTTTTTTCATAATACTCCTATACGATCAAAAAATTACTCCTACATTGTACCACACCTGCGGACTTAATTGGTTATATTTTTGTAAATATTTTTTATTTTCACCATTTTTTTACCGTTACAGGGGAAAATCGTGGCACTCAGGGGCATTTGCCGATAATGAAAACGTGACTGTTTTGTTAAAATATTGAAATTTATGGGGAAATAACAAAAAATTTAAAAAATAACTGTTTACAAATAACTCGAAATGTAGTAAAATATATATAGTATGTTTTAAGGAGAAGCAAATTTGGAGATGGAGACACTGACACCGAAATATAAGCGTGTCCTTCTTAAACTGTCGGGAGAGGCTCTTTCGGCGGGAGAGGACGGAATTCTTAATTTTGATTTTATTGCAAGGATCGCGGACGTTCTTAAAAAGTGCAGAGAGCAGGGCGTACAGATAGGCGTTATCGTCGGCGCGGGAAATATATGGAGAGGCAGACAGGGCGGTAAGATGAACCGCGTACGCGCGGACAGTATGGGAATGCTTGCTACGACCATAAATGCCTTGGCTCTTCAGGACAGCTTTATCGAGGCGGGACTTGATGCTAAGGTAATGACGGCTGTGGAGATGCAGACCTTTGCCGACAGATACGTGACAAGGGATGCCATCAAGGCTCTTGAGGAGGGAAAGGTAGTTATTTTCGGCTGTGGACTCGGCGCGCCTTTTTTCTCGACAGATACTGCGGCGGCTCTGCGCGCGGCTGAAATAGAAGCTGACGCTATACTTATGGCTAAGAATATTGACGGCGTTTATACCGCCGATCCCAAGCTTGATCCTACCGCGACAAGATACGACGAGCTGACATATTCCGAGATGATAGCAAAGGGACTCAGGGCGCTTGATCTTTCTGCGGCTACTCTTTGTATGGAGAACAATATCAAGTCTTACGCTTTCGGGCTTAAGGATCCGATGAATATATACCGCGCCGTTATGGGTGAGCAGGTCGGCACGGAAATACACAACTGAAAAACATTTAAGAAATATACATACGGAGGTTTACTATGAAACTCAACACAAAGGATTTTGAAGAAAAGATGAAGAAGGCCATTTCGGTCTATGAGGAAAATCTCGCTTCTGTTCGTGCAGGACAGGCTAACTCAGCTGTGATCTCTAAGGTGAATTTCGAGTATTGGGGTGCTCCCACTCCCATCACGTCTATGGCTGATATAAGAGTGGCAGACGCAAAGACACTTACCATAACGCCTTACGATGCGACAACTCTCAAGGCTATGGAAAAGGCGCTTCTTGCTTCCGATATAGGAATTACTCCTACAAATGACGGTAAGGTGATTCGCCTTGTATTCCCTCAGCCCACAGAGGAAAGACGCCGTGAGCTTGTGAAGCAGATACAGAAGTTCGGTGAGGAGGCAAAGGTTGCTATCCGTAACATCAGAAGAGATGCTAACGATCTGTGCAAGAAGATGAAGAAGGACGGCGAGATGACCGAGGATGAGCAGAAGGCTTCTGAGAAGTCTGTTCAGGATCTTACCGACAGATACATCAAGGACGTTGACGCTGTTACCTCTAAAAAGGAAAAAGAGATCATGCAGATCTGAATTTAAATAGGGGCGGGTTCTTTTGCCCGTCCCGATTTTTATAAAACGGGAGTCAAAATGACTAAGAATGACGTAGCGCTCAAGGACACCGTTGAATGTCCTATAAAGCATATAGCTTTTATTATGGACGGCAACGGAAGATGGGCTAAAAAAAGAGGAATGCCGCGTGAATACGGGCACAAGGTCGGGGCGGAGGTGTTTCGCAAAATAATGCGTTACTGCGGTGATATAGGCATAGAGGCAGCTACCTTTTATGCTTTTTCCACCGAAAACTGGAAACGGCCTCAAAAAGAAGTTGACGCGATAATGAAGCTGTTGTCGATATATCTTGACGATTGTAAAAAAGAGCTCAGGACTAACAATATGAGAATAGTTTTCCTTGGTGACAAGTCTATCTTTTCGGAAGAACTGCGAAAAAAGATGATAGATATAGAGGAAAGCTCGAAGAATAACACCTACATCGTAAATATTGCCATGAATTACGGCGGCAGAGACGAGATTGTTTATGCCGCAAACAAGCTTATCGCACAGGGGAAGACACATTTGACCGAGGATGATATATCGTCTGCCGTTTATACGAATATTTCTCCCGAGCTCGACATTATTGTAAGAACGGGCGGAGATCTGAGAATATCAAACTTTTTGCTTTGGCAGGCGGCTTATGCGGAGCTTTATTTTACCGATAAGTTCTGGCCCGATCTGACTACGGATGATGTGGACGAGATCGTTGATGCCTTCAAGCATAGAAAACGCCGATTCGGCGGAGTATAACAGAGGTCTTATTATGTTAAAGAGAATTATTACAAGTATCGTTGCTATCTTTGTACTGATACCTGTTTTGGTATTTTCACACACATGGGTATTTCCATTGGCTCTTTCGGTGGTTGGGCTTATAAGCCTTTATGAGCTGTTCAAGTGTATGGGAGTTCACAAAAAGCCCGCTATTGTTATTCCGCTTTATATCTACGGTGCAATAGCTCCGTTTCTTTTGAGATACAATCCGTTGGGAGATCCCATGGCATTTGCTCTTATCAGTTTTATGGTGGGGGCGTTATATCTTATATATCTTTTTTCTCTCATTGTCTGGTCACACGGAAAGTTGCAGTTCAACGATGCGCTGACAGTTTTTGCTATGGCGGCATACATAATTGCGGCTCTTAACAGCATAATTTACGTAAGAGATTACGGTGAGGGCGGAAAGTATCTTTATCTGCTTATATTTATCGGAGCGTGGATAACCGACAGCTTTGCGTATTTTACGGGATACCTTTTCGGAAAGCACAAGCTCATTGAGGACGTAAGCCCCAAAAAGACGATAGAGGGAAGTATCGGCGGTATTGTTTTCTGCGCGCTTGCCTTTGTTGGCTTCGGTCTTATTGTAAAGCATTTTGCGGGGACTGAGGCAAATCTTATTTTTCTTGCCATAAGCGCGGTCATACTTTCAGTAATCTCGCAGATAGGCGACCTTATTATGTCGGTGGTAAAGCGGCACTACAATATAAAGGACTACGGAAAGATATTCCCCGGACACGGCGGAATGCTTGACCGTTTTGATTCGATATTGGCTGTATCGCTTGGACTTGCGGTAGTTTGTATGTTTGTAACACTGACGGGAATAAAGCTTATATAACGGAGCATTTATATGACGGACGATAGACAAAAAAATATCGCCATTCTCGGCTCTACGGGTTCTGTGGGAGAGCAGGCGATCGACGTTGCCGAAAAATTGAATATGAACGTAAGCGCACTCAGCGCGGGGAGAAATTTTTTGCGTGTTGAAGAGCAGGCGAGAAAATTTGGCGTAAAGCGCGTGGCGATGGCAGACGCGGATGCTGCCTCCGAGCTTCGCGTAAGGCTTGCGGATACCGACACTAAGGTGTATTCGGGTGAGAAAGGCATTTGCGAGATGATAGCGGCGGAGCATCGGGACGTCGCGCTTAATTCGATAATCGGTGAGGCGGGACTTTTGCCCAGCCTTGCTGTAATAGACTCGGGCGCGAGGCTTGCGCTTGCGAACAAGGAGTCTCTTGTTGTTGCGGGTGAGATAGTTACGGCGCGAGCTAAAGAAAAGGGTGTAGAGATATTGCCCGTTGACAGTGAGCATTCGGCTATATTTCAATGTCTGAAAGCGGGAAAGCAGGCTGAGGTAAAAAAAATACTGCTTACGGCTTCGGGCGGCCCGTTCTTCGGATATACCACCGAGCAGTTAAAAAATATAGGTGTCAAGGATGCCTTGGCGCATCCGACGTGGAAGATGGGCGCTAAGATAACCATTGATTCCGCGACGCTTATGAACAAGGGCTTTGAGGTCATAGAGGCGGCGCATCTGTTCGGTGTTCCCGCTGAAAGAATAGAGGTAGTTGTTCATAGGGAAAGTATAATACATTCGATGGTGGAATATATTGATAACAGTGTGGTAGCTCAGCTTTCGGTGCCCGATATGAGGCTGTGCGCGCAATATGCTATAACGTATCCTGACAGGACGGATGCTGTGATAGATGAGCTTGATCTTTTCAGTATAGGTAAGCTTACCTTCGCGCGTCCTGACACCGATACATTTCCTTTGCTTGCGGCGGCTATTGACTGCATCGGCAAGGGCGGCGCGCTTCCTGCGGTTCTCAATGCGGCGAACGAGGTGGCAGTGGCTGAATTTCTATGTGGAAGAATACCGTTTTACACCATCGGAGAAAGTGTTTGTAAAACTGTTGCGGATATGCAATACGCAAGGGATATTCACGATCTTGACGGTATTATTGCTTGCGACCGAGAAGCGCGCAGGTCTATTTCAAATATTCTGAAAAAATAATTCGGATGTACCTAAAATGTCCTAAGCCATATGATATAATACGGTATCGTATGGCTGAGGTCATTTTTTACAGTTTAGAAAACGACATCCTTGTTTTCAAAATTTACAAGGAGCATACAATATATGTGGAATGTATTTATAACCGTCCTGTCGACGGTGATCGTGTTCGGAGTATTGATATTTATACATGAATTCGGACATTTCATAACCGCAAGAGTCTGCGGAGTCGGAGTCAAGGAATTTGCCATCGGTATGGGCCCGAGGCTGTTTTCGTGGACGTCGAAAAAATACGGGACTCGGTACGGTGTGCGCGCGCTTCCCATTGGCGGCTTTGTAAGTATGGTGGGCGAGGATGAGGCATCGGATGACGAGAGCGCTTTTTGCAACAAATCCATATGGAAGAGAATGCTTATAGTGGTGGCGGGGGCTGCCATGAATCTTATTCTCGGATTTATTTTGATGGCTGTGATAGTTTTTTCTCAATCGGCTCTTGCGTCCACGACTATTGCGGAGTTTAACGAAAACGCTATTTCAAACGAATTTCTCGAGGTGGGCGACGTGATAACAGCCGTCGACGGAGTTCCCGTATTTACGGGAAACGATGCGGCTTATGAGATAATGAATCAGGGTTATGAGCCTATCGATATTACCGTAAAAAGAAACGGTGAGAAAATAACCTTTAAGGACGTGACCTTTGGAAGCTTTACAGAGGACGGAGTGGAATTCGGAGATTACGATTTTAAATTTTTGGCGGAGCAAAAGACCTTGCCAAATCTGTTGAAGCATACTTTTTGGCGGTCGCTTTCTACCGTCAAGATGGTCATAGATTCGGTGGTATCACTGATCACGGGAAGATACGGCTTTGAGGCGGTATCGGGCCCTGTGGGGGTAGCCGAAACCGTCGGGGATGCGGCAAGGAGCGGAATTACTAATCTTTTGTATATCGTTGCCGTTCTTTCGGTAAATCTCGGAGTTTTCAATCTTATTCCGTTTCCCGCACTCGATGGGGGAAGAGCTCTGTTCCTTGTTATTGAGGCGATACGCAGAAAGCCTATAAAAAAGGAAGTGGAGTCATATATCAATTTTATAGGAATATCAATACTCTTTGCTTTTATGATCTTTATTATGGGAAAGGACATTATTGAGCTGTTCCGAAGGTGATCAAGGATGAAGTACAACGATATAAGAAGAAAAACAAGAGAAATTAAAATAGGAAATATTGCGATAGGCGGTTGCAATCCAATCGCGGTGCAATCTATGACGAATACGGACACGCACGACAGAGAGGCTACGCTAAAGCAGATACAGGCGCTTGAGGCTGTCGGATGCGATATAGTCCGCATTACCGTTCCCGATACTGCGGCGGCTGACACTATACCGTATCTGAAAGAAAACGGCGTGAATATTCCAATAGTCGCGGATATTCATTTTGATTATCGGGTGGCATTGCGTTGCGCCGAGGTTGGAGTGGATAAGATACGCATAAACCCGGGAAATATTGGCGATGACGAGCGTGTCAGGGCGGTATGCAACATTTGCAAGGAAAAAAATATTCCCATTCGCATAGGTGTCAACAGCGGATCCTTGGAAAAGGATATATTGGCTAAATACGGCGCGCCCACTCCCGAGGCTCTTTGCGAAAGTGCGCTTTATCACGCGAGTCTGCTTGAGCGCTTCGGCTTTTACGATACGGTCATTTCTATAAAGGCATCCGATCCTTACAATATGATCGCGGCGAACAGGCTGCTTGCCGAGAAATGCGATTATCCGTTGCATCTCGGTGTTACCGAGGCGGGAAGTAAGGAAATGGGCTCGATAAAGAGCGCGGTGGGTATAGGCTCGCTTCTTTGCGACGGTATCGGAGATACCATCCGTGTATCTCTGACCGACGATCCTGTCGAGGAGATAGAAGCGGCGAAGAAGATATTTAAAGCCGTAGGTGTAGAGGGACAGTGCGGTATGAACATTGTCAGTTGTCCGACCTGCGGACGGACGAAGATAGATCTGATAGCGCTTGTTTCGGAATTCGAACGGAGAGCGAAGGCAGAGGCGCTTACCGACATTCCCGTAAAGGTTGCTATTATGGGGTGTATCGTAAACGGCCCCGGGGAAGCGCGAGAGGCTGATATAGGTATTGCGGGCGGTAAAGGCGAGGCGGTGCTTATCAAAAAGGGTGAGATAATAAGAAAGATACCCGAGGGTGATATTGTATCGGCGCTTATTGACGAAGTAAAAAAACTGAAAAAATGAATGTGAAAGGATGTAAAAATGGCGAGAAAGACTCTGAAGGAATTATTAAGTAAATATGTACCGAACGCGGACTTTCTCGGTATTCTTACATCGGGTATTGTAAGCAAGACAAGAGTAGATAAGGAAAAGAGAATTCTTGAGGTCTACGCAGAGCTTCCGCACATTGTGAAGAAAGAGACTCTGTACGCTCTTGAAGCTGAGGTGGCGGCGGCATACTCGTTATTGCATTTCAAGCTGTTTCCTCACTATCCGCAGCAGCTTTTTTCGGAGAGCTATATTCCCGAGCTTCTTACGGAGACCGAGCGTGTCGGCGTTGTCGCCCGCGGATTTTTCTCGTCTTATAAATATGAGCTTGCCGACGGTGCTTTGACGATACGAATTCCGTTTACGGAGATCGGACTTCTCGAGGACGCAAACACTGCCGCTGTTATTGAAAATATAATTTTCAGCGAATTTTCATTGAAACTGAAGGTAAGGCTTGAAAACGACGTTTATGCGGCGGAGAACAAGCGCGACAATTTAAGAGACAAGCTTGAGGTCATTGACAGGCAGATACAGGCGGCTGAAAAAAATTACAGCGCGGCGGTTATGAACTACGGTCAGGAGTCTGTGGCGGCGAGTGATGAAAATGCCGTTGTTTATCCGAGACTCGCCACTATATATGACGAGGACGTTACAGCCGAGAGGCTAAGTGACACGCGTATAAAGATAGGCGCGGCTGTCTATGACGTATCCGAACCGAATTTTGCCGTGGGTGTGAAATTTGCCATAGATCCCGTGCCGATAGCTACGCAGAGCCGTCCCGTGAGAAACATAGTCTTTCTCGGTGAGGTATTTAATTTTACAAAGGAAGCCAACAGAACGGGAGATAAATTCAATATTTCTTTCGGAATATTTGACGGTAACGCGTCGATATATGTAAAAAATTACGCCATGTCACCCGAGGATGCGGGAGAGATAGCGGGTATAATAAAACCCGGAATGGCGGTGGCTGTTCACGGCTATCTTAAAACCGAACGCAAGGACGACGAGCTGTATATGAGTTATACGGACATCGCCGTTATATCCAAGGAGTCGCGTAAGGACAGAGCCGAAAAGAAGCGTGTCGAGCTTCATTTACATACGAATATGTCGAGTATGGATGCGCTTATTCCGCCCGACGTCGCTGTTAAGACTGCGAAAAAATGGGGACATCCCGCACTTGCCATTACCGATCATGGAAACGTGCAGGGATTTCCCGAGGCGATGATCGCTTCCGAAAAGAACGATATGAAGGTCATCTACGGAATGGAGGCCTATTTTGTCAACGATACGGCAAGTGCCATAAACGGGAGCTATGAGGGAGAATTTGACAGTGAATTTATCGTTTTCGACCTTGAGACAACGGGACTTAACGCGGCAAACTGCAAAATAATAGAAATAGGCGCGGTCAAGATAAAAGACGGAAAGGTGCTTGAAAAATACGACACATTTGTAGATCCCGAATGTGAGATACCCGATGAGATCGTTGAGCTGACGTCAATTACAAACGACATGGTCAAGGGACAGCGCAAGATCGACGAGGTGCTTCCCGAATTTCTTGAATTTGTCGGGGACAGGCTTATGATAGCGCACAATGCCGATTTCGATATGGGCTTTTTGCGTGTTGCCTCTAAAAATCTCGGTCTGCCCTTTAAAAACGCTTCTCTCGATACGGTGTCGCTGTCGAGATACGTTAATCCCAATCTGAAAAAGCACAAGCTGAATATTCTTGCCGAGCATTACGGCTTGGGGGATTTCCACCATCATAGGGCAAGCGACGACGCCGAAATGCTTGCGATGATATTTTTTGAGATGCTAAAGCAGCTTGAAGCGCTTGACATCAAAAATTTTGCGGGGCTTGAAGCCGAAATGAGCGCTAAAGCCGATCCGCTTCAACTGAGGACGTACCACCAGATAATTCTTGTCAAAAATCAGGCGGGACTTAAAAATCTTTACAAGCTGATCTCCAAGAGCTATCTCGACTATTACAGACGAAACCCGAGAATTCCCAAGACCGAGCTTGAAAAGCACAGAGACGGACTTATAATCGGTTCGGCGTGCGAGGCGGGAGAGCTTTTCCGAGCGATACTTGACGAGCTGCCCGAGAGTGAGATAGAGGAGATCGTGAATTTTTACGATTATCTTGAGATACAGCCTATCTGCAACAACCGATTCCTTATTGAAGAGGGAAAGGTGGCGGATGAGGAAGGTTTGAGACAGCTCAACCGAAGAATAGTCGAGCTTGGCGAAAAATACAACAAGCCGGTATGCGCTACCTGTGATGCTCATTTCCTTAATGAAGAGGATGAGGTGTACAGAAAGATACTTTTGTCAGGACTTAAATTTAAGGACGCTGACAAGGATATACATTTGTATTACCGCACTACCGAGGAGATGCTCGAGGAATTCGCGTATCTCGGAGAAGAGAAGGCGTATGAGGTAGTAGTTGAAAATACAAATAAGATAAACGATATGATAGAGAACGTCCGTCCTATTCCCAAAGGCTCTTATACGCCTAATATGGAGGGCGCGGAGGAGGAGCTTCAGGAGAAATGCTGGACAAAGGCGAAGTCTATGTACGGCGATCCGTTGCCCGAGATAGTAAGCAAGAGGCTCGACAAGGAATTGACTTCTATCATCAAGAACGGCTTTGCGGTGCTTTATATGATCGCGCAGAGGCTTGTGTGGTACAGTGAGAGTCAGGGCTATCTTGTTGGCTCACGAGGCTCTGTGGGCTCGTCATTCGTAGCGACTATGGCGGGAATTTCAGAAGTAAATCCCTTGCCTCCGCATTATTACTGTCCGAAGTGTCAGTTTTCTGAATTCTTTACTGACGGCAGTATAGGCTCGGGATTTGATCTTCCCGACAAAAATTGTCCTAAGTGCGGCGCAAAGCTGAACGCTGACGGCCACGACATTCCTTTTGAGACCTTCCTTGGCTTTTACGGCGATAAATCTCCCGATATAGACTTGAACTTTTCGGGTGACGTACAGGGACGTGTGCACAAATACACCGAGGAGTTATTCGGCTCTGAGAACGTGTTCCGCGCGGGAACTCTCGGAACGCTTGCCGACAAGACCGCGTACGGATTTATAGCGAAATATTTTGAGGGTAAGGGATACAGCCTCGGCAGAGCTGAGATGGACCGTGTAATACAAAACTGCGTTGGCGTAAAGCGAACGACAGGTCAGCACCCCGGAGGTATTATAGTTATCCCGAGAGAATATGAGGTGTATGACTTTACTCCCGTTCAGCATCCTGCGGATGATCCTCACTCGGATATAGTTACTACTCACTTTGCGTTTTCATATCTGCACGATACTATTCTGAAGCTCGACGAGCTCGGACACGATATGCCGACAAAGTATAAGTGGCTTGAGACCTTTACGAATACGAGCGTTATGGACGTTCCTATGAATGCGAAGGAGGTCTATGAGCTCTTCGAGTCGACAAAGCCGTTGGGAGTTACGCCCGAGCAGATAAATGCGCCTATCGGTACATACGGACTTCCCGAGTTCGGAACGCCTTTTCTGCAACAGGTTCTCGTTGAGGCAAAGCCCAAGAATTTTGCCGATCTTTTGCAGATCTCGGGACTTACACACGGTACTGACGTATGGCTCGGAAATGCGGAGGAGCTGATAAAGCAGGGAATATGTGATATTTCTAAGGTTATCGGATGCCGAGACAACATAATGAACGACCTTATCCGTTACGGAGTGGAAAATTCGCTTTCCTTTAAGATAATGGAAAGTGTGCGTAAGGGTAAGGGACTCACGCCCGAGTGGGAGGCGGAGATGCGCGCTCACGATGTGCCTGATTGGTATATCGGATCTTGTAAAAAGATAAAGTATATGTTCCCGAAGGCGCATGCTGCTGCTTACGTTATGTCGGCAATACGTCTCGGTTGGTACAAGGTAAATATGCCTATCGCCTTCTATTGTGCCATGTTTACGGTCGCACCCGGAGGATTTGACGCGGAGGTCGTTATGAGGGGCAAGCAGGCGGTAAAGGATACCATAAAGGACATTGAACGGAGAGGCAAGGAAGCTTCTCCCAAGGAGCAGGCGTCTGTTGCGTCGTTACAGCTTATAAACGAATGTATGGAAAGAGGCATTCGCTTTTTACCGATAGATATTGAAAAATCCATGTCGTACGAATTTATTCCTGAAAACGGAGCTATACGGATGCCTTTCTCGGCGCTTCCCGGGCTTGGAGAGAACGCCGCTTTGAATATCATACAGGCGAGAAACGAGGAAAAATTTTTCTCGGTGGACGATCTCAGGATACGCGCAAAGCTCACAAAGAGCGTAATAGAGATACTGCGCAAAAACCGAGTGCTTGACAATCTCAGTGAGACAGACCAAATATCATTTTTCTAAAAAAATATCCAACTGCCACTAACGTGGCAGTTGGATATACGATCAGGAGCTTTTTATATGAATATTTTGATAGTCTATTCTACCCATGGCGGCGTTACAAAAAAATGCGCCGAGATGCTTGCGGCTGAGCTTGAAGAGCAGAACAGCATTACTTTTGCAGACGCAAGAAATGGAGAAATTCCTTCGCCTGAGGGATTTGACGTTGTTGTTCTCGGAAGCGCTATCCGTATGGAAAATATGGACAGAAAAATAAAAAAATATGTAAGGGATAATCTTTCCGCGCTGAACGAAATGTCTTGCGCTGTATATTTTTGCTGTGGATTGACAAAACTTTTTAAGGAATATTCCGAAACGCTTTTGCCGAAAAAATTTGAGCCGTCGCTCGGATTTCATCTTTTTGGTGGAGAACTCAAACCAGATAAGCTGTCGGGGGTGGACAAGCTTATTGTAATGGCGATGAGAAGCTCTATACGGTCGCAGGATTTTGAGGAGGATGACAGCGATCATTATGATCTGCCCGAGATCATTCCCGAAAATATTACACTTTTGGCTAAGGAAATAAGAATTTTGGAAAAATAATGGTGATAATACACATTATTTTGTCGTATTTTTTGCAAAAGATTTGTTAAAGATATTGCAAAAAAAATCTTGACAAAATAACAATAATGTGGTATCATATATAGGTAGCGCGAAAGCGCACGACCCACTAGCTCAGATGGTAGAGCACTTGACTTTTAATCAAGGGGTCCGGAGTTCGAGTCTCCGGTGGGTCACCAAAATCCCGCATGTATGTGTGGGATTTTTTTGTAGGTAATTTTAGTTCCATAATGAATTGGAAAAGGAGACTACTGTGGGGCTTTTTAATGTACTGGTAACTATTTTCACATGGATTGTAATATTACTTTTTAATCCGATATCCATTGTACTTTTAATAGTCGGTATATGTATTGGTATCTTAGCATATCGAATTTCCTCTTACAAGAAAACTACATATTACAAAATTACACACAACTCCTATTTTTCAATGAGAAATGATTTGGGCAAATATGGGGAATATTTGATTTTTAAAAATTTGGAGATGATGGAGGCGGAAGGTGCCAAATTTTTATTTAATGCTTATATACCAAAGAAAAATGGTGGAACTACTGAAATTGATATTTTAATGATTTGTTCAAGCGGCATTATTGCATTTGAAAGTAAAAATTACAGCGGATGGATTTTTGGTAGTGAGAGTAATAAAAATTGGTATCAAACATTGCCTGCAGGAAGAAAGGGGCGTAAAGAATCGTTTTACAACCCTATTATGCAAAATAGGTCTCACATAAAACATCTTAAAGCTTTTATTGAAAGTGATGTACCGATACAATCTATGATTGTTTTTTCGGATAAATGCATCCTGAAAAGTATTGATTTAACAAGCAGAGATGTTATTGTACTAAACAGATATAAAGTACATTATGCTGTTAAATCTATTTGCGGCTACACCCCTAACAACATACTAAAAGATGAAGATATAGAAAATATTTATAATAAACTTTATCCGTGCACTCAGGTCGATGAATTAACTAAAATTCAACATATAAATGATATAAAAAATGAGTTTAGTTTTGATTCTTTTGAGACGTACGAAGCGGGTGACCGTAAGACTGCAAGTGTTTATTCAACAAAAGTTGAACAGAATAACACATATTTTGATGATTTATCTAAAAATATTTCTAAAAATATTTCGAAAGATATTTCGAAAAATACAGCAGAAGATAAATGTCCTATCTGCGGAGGGCGCTTGTTGATTAAAACTGCAAAAAAAGGTGCGAGAGCAGGAAATCGTTTTTACGGATGTGAACATTATCCTAAGTGTAAATATACAAGAAATGTATAAATATTATTTTACGTTATTATAAAAGGGACTGCCTCTTTTGAGACAATCCCTTTTATTTTTATATTATCTTGAAAAATTCAAGCTCTTCGCCGTTCGGTCCTTTTACGAAAGCGACGTTGATGGACATTTTTTCGGGTTTTGAGTCAAGCGGAACGATCTTGGGTGCGGTAACAGAGACGGCGCCTGCATCAAGCGCGGTTTTATACATAGCGTCAACGTCGTCGACTTTAATTGCAAAGTGTATCCATTTGCCCTTTTCGGAAAATTCTTCTCCGCGTTCGGGAAGCAGTTCTATTATTCCTCCGTCACCGAGCGCGAGCATAACTATTTCGTCGCCTACGTCGCCCCAACGGGTGACTTCGCGGAGTCCAAGCGCATTGTAAAATTCAAGTGAGCGCGCAAGATCCTTATACTTAAGTCCTATGTGATGAAATCCTGTGTTGATCATTTTTCTACCTCGTTTTTATTTAAAAATTTTTTTACCTTTTCAATATATTCAAGTCCCGTTTTTCTGCCTATCTCATAGGTTTCTTTTATACGCTCGGGATCGTGCTCGATACGTCCGACGGGAAGAGCCATGGGCGGGCGGATAACAAGTATATTTCCTTTTTCTTCTTGCTCTTGTATGTATGCAGTGGTTTTATTATATTCGTTATGTCTCTCTGCGAGCGCTTCTATCAGCTTAGGGTATTTTCTGTATTTGATTTTTATCAGCTTGAAGAGTGACGTAGGATTTTTCACATATCCGAGTGGCTGTGTAAGTATAACTACGTTTCTGTTATATCCTTGCTCCTCAAAAAATTTCAGGGGGACGGAATCGGATATGCCGCCGTCGAGTAGCTTTTGTCCGTCTATTTCGACTATCCTTGAGGCAAGAGGCATAGATGCCGAGGCTCTGATCCAATGCATTTCTTCCTTATCGAGTGTGTCGCAACGGTGGTAGATCGGCTTTCCGCTTTCTATATCGGTGGCAACGGCGTAAAACTCCATTGGGTTTTCAGTGTAGGCTTTCCAATCGAATATATCCGTTTCGTAGGGAATGGTCTCATAGCAGAATTTTGCTCCGAACATATCTCCCGTGAATAAAAGCGAACGGAAACTGCAATATTTCGGATTTTTGCAATTGGCGATATTGTAGCGCACGGCTCTGCCGATCTGCTTCGATTTGAAATTGCACCCGAATGCCGCGCCTGCTGAAACGCCGACGGCTCCGTCAAATTCTATTCCGTTTTCAAGAAATACGTCGATAACCCCTGCTGTGAATATTCCTCGGAGGGCTCCGCCCTCCATAATAAGGCCTCGTTTCAAAACTATTGTCTCCTTATAAAAAACTCTTTGGTAATTATAACAGAAAATAACAAATAAATCAATAGATTATAAAAATTTAGCAATAAAACACTTGAAAAAGGGGATATAATGGTGTATAATATATTTGAGTAAATTTGCAAGGTTTTCCCTGAGTGGGAATACGGAAAGGATATAAAATGGCAGAGGAATGTACACACAATTGTTCAACCTGTTCGAGCAGTTGTTCATCCAAAGAAAAAAACAGTATGAAGGAAGCGCCTCATGCGCTCAGTAATGTGAAGCACATTATAGCGGTAGTCAGCGGAAAGGGCGGTGTCGGTAAATCTATCGTTACGTCTATGCTGGCGGTAAATATGCAACGCCTCGGATATAAGGCGGCTATTCTTGATGCCGACGTAACGGGCCCGTCCATACCTAAGGCATTCGGACTTAAAGCGGGTGTTGGAATAGAAGGCGACGACAGCGGAATGATACCCCCTACGACCACATCGGGCATTGACATAATGTCGGTAAATCTTTTACTTGAGGATGAGACGCGTCCCGTTGTATGGAGAGGTCCCGTTATTGCGGGAGCTGTAAAGCAATTCTGGACGGATACCATATGGAAGGACATAGACTATATGTTTATAGACTGTCCTCCCGGAACGGGCGACGTACCTCTTACGGTATTCCAATCGTTGCCGATAGACGGAATAGTTATCGTAAGTAGCCCTCAGGAGCTTGTGGCGATGATAGTTGAAAAGGCAGCGAATATGGCTGAGATGATGGAGATACCTGTGTACGGTCTTATTGAGAACATGAGCTACGTCAAGTGTCCCGATTGCGGCAAGGAGATAAAGGTATTCGGAGAGAGCCATATTGACGAAATATCCGAGAAGTTCGGATATGACCTTTTGGCGCGTATTCCGATGGATCCCAAGCTTTCCGCTTTGGTGGATAAGGGTTGGATCGAGATGATGGATAACGATTATCTTGAGGCTGCCGCCGAGGCTCTTGTTAAGAGAACGCAAGGTGAAGCGCCAAATGCTTGATAACAGAATAAAAAAGTTAATAATCGCGTGTGTCTGTATAATTTGTGCCCTTGCCATCCTCGTCGGCGCTTTGTGCGCCGTTCCTATAATAGCCAATATCGCCGTTTGCAGTGTTTACGGTAATATCCGTGAGGACTTCGGCGGTGAGCGCTATGATTGCATACTTGTGCTTGGCGCCGGACTTCGTTCGGACGGCTCGCCGTCGGATATGCTTGCAGATAGGTTAGAGGTTGCTATCAAGCTTTATGAGGAAGGCGTGTCCGACGTGATACTTCTCAGCGGAGATTGCTCGGGAGAGGATTACGATGAGGTCTCCTCGATGGAAGAATATTGCTTGGTATCGGGAATACCCGCCGAAGCTATAGTAAAGGACGGGAAGGGATATTCGACCTACGAAAGTATGTTGAATACAAAGGACAGCGGCGACTATGATAAGATACTCGTAGTTACCCAGAGATACCATCTGTACAGAGCGCTCTATATTGCCGAAAAGATGGGGCTTGAAGCCGATGGGGCTGATGCCGATGTCAGAAGATATAGAGGGCAGATATTCAGAGAGATACGGGAGGTTGCAGCGAGGACAAAGGACTTTTTTATGGTAATGTTTTATTGAGTGTATGAGTATAAAATTAGGAAATATCGAACTCTGCCACGGGGTGATGCTTGCGCCGATGGCGGGAGTTACGGACAGGAGCTTTCGACGTCTTTGCCACGAGTGCGGCTCGGAGTATTCCGTAAGTGAGATGGTATCCGCCAAGGCTCTGTGCTATGAACAGCAGGGAAAGAGGCGTGAATCATCGGTCATGGGAAGTGCTCCGTTAGCATCGGTAACTCGCGCTGAGGGACCGATGGCGGTGCAGATATTCGGAAAAGAGCCGAGCTTTATGGCGGAGGCGGCGAAGATGATAGAGGCTTCGTCTTACCGAGGATGCACGTCGGAGGTTGCGCCCGTAGCTATAGATATAAATATGGGATGTCCTATGCGAAAGATAACGGGAAACGGCGAGGGAAGCGCGCTTATGAAAACGCCGAAGCTTGCGGGGGAGATCTGCGAGGCGGTGGTTAGGGCGGTAAGTCTTCCCGTTACTGTAAAAATACGCGCGGGATGGGACAGCGAAAGCGTAAATGCCGCCGAGGTTGCAAGAATACTTGAAGCATCGGGCGCGTCTATGATATGCGTACACGCGAGGACGAGAGAACAGCTTTATTCTCCGGGGATAGAGCTCGGTGTTATAGAGGCTGTCAAGCGTGCCGTTAAGATACCCGTTGTCGGAAACGGCGATATAAGCTCTGCGGATGATGCTGTGAATATGATCAACAGGACGGGATGTGACGGCGTTATGATAGGCAGAGGTGCGATGGGAAATCCATGGATATTTTCGGAGATCGCGGCAAGGCTTGAGGGACGCAGATTTGACCGTCCGTCGGTTTCCGAAAGAATAGACACTGCCGTTTCTCAGCTTGAAAGCGTTATTGCTCATAAGGGTGAGCGCGTAGGTCTTGCAGAGGGAAAAAAGCATATGGCGTGGTATCTTTCGGGAATTCGCGGCGCGGCATCTGCAAGAAATGCAATAATGACGGCGCATACGAAGGATGAGATATACGGTATCCTTTCGGAAATAAAAAACGAAAACGCTGACGGTGAGGGAACGGAATGAACGGAGAGACGTTTTTCAGAAAAAAACGAATAGCCGTGGTTTCGAAAAGACGAAACGTATCGGATTTTCTTCGCTTAGAGGCTGAGAGCTGTGGTTGCTCGGTCAGCGTTATGTCGCGGTTACCCCCCGAGTTGTCGGAATATGACATTGTGATGGTCGACGATGACGGTAGCTATGAGATCTCAGAATTTTCGGATAACGTTTATATAATAGCTTCGGAGGAACGTTTTTGCGAGGGGAAAGAAAATACTTTCCTGTGGCCTATGCCCGTCGTTTTGATACGAAGAGTTTTTGAGGGATACGTTACCGAGAACACCGCGAGGATATATGACAGAGAAGAGTCTGTTATATGGCTGTCTGACGGTGAGAAAAAAACGGTGATATACAAAGACAAAAGGATCGTGCTTACCGAGGGCGAGTGGAAAGTGCTTCTGTGTCTCGGACAGGCGCACGGAGAGCCGGTGAGCAGGGAGGCACTCAGGGAGCTGTTTGATGCCTCTGACGGAAATATCACGGACGTGTATATATGCCATCTGCGCAGAAAGCTTGAAGAGCCGTTCGGAGTAAAGCTTATCCGAACTGTCAGGTGCAAGGGGTATGCGATCTCGGCAACGGTAAAAGGTTTTGACGGGAAGTAAAATACAGAAAATATTTTAAATAGGTTTGTATTTTGCAACGTATAGGGTATAATTTTACAATTGCATTTTTATTGTACGTTGTGATATAATTTATGAAAAATAATAAAATATATGATCAGCAAAGGAGAAAAACAATGATCAGAGTTTTGGTGTGGAATGAATTTAAGCATGAGCTCACAAGCGAGACCGTTAAGGCGGTATATCCTGACGGTATTCATGAGGCAATTGCCGAATTCCTCGGAAAAGAAGATGACATCGAGGTAAAAACAGCGTATCTTGATCAGGAGAACTGCGGTATAACCAAGGAGATACTTGATGAGACCGACGTACTTATCTGGTGGGGACATATGGCGCATCACCTTGTTCCCGATGCAGTCGCAACTCTTGTAAGAGATGCTGTGCATGAGGGAATGGGAGCTATCTTCCTTCACTCAGCGCATCATTCGAAGCCTTTCAAGGCGCTTATGGGAACGTCGTGTAACCTTACATGGCGTGAGACGGGAGATTCCGAGATCGTTTGGGTTATAGATCCCGCACATCCTATTACAAGAGGTATTGACAGATGCTTCAAGCTTGAGCATGAGGAAACATACGGTGAGCCTTTCACTATTCCTAACCCCGACAAGGTGCTCCTTATAGGCAACTATTCGGGAGGCGAGGTGTTCCGTTCGGGTGTTCTCTACGAGAGAGTAAACGGAAAGATATTCTATTTCCAGCCCGGTCATGAGACCTTCCCGACCTTTAAGGTTCCCGAGGTACAGACGATCATCAAGAATGCAGTACGCTTTGTTGCACCTACATACCGCACTAAGATAGATTGTCCTCACGTAAGAAATATAGACGACAGTGAAGGCTACGTTATTGTAAAAAAATAAAGGAGAATAAAAATGGCAAGACTTATTAAGGTAGGAATTATCGGTTGCGGCGGTATAGCTAACGGAAAGCATATGCCCTCGCTCGCTAAGGTTAAGGATTGTGAAATGGTGGCTTTCTGTGACATCATTCCCGAGAGAGCAGAGAAGGCGGCTAAGGAATACGGTACAGCTGACGCAAAGGTCTACGCCGATTACAAGGAGCTTCTCAGCGATCCCGAGATCGAGGTAGTACACGTTTGTACGCCTAACCGTTCTCACAGCTTTATTACGGTTGACGCGCTTCACGCAGGTAAGCACGTTATGTGCGAAAAACCGATGGCTATAAATTCCGTCGAGGCAAAGAAGATGATCGACGCCGCAAAGGAAACGGGCAAGAAGCTCTCTATCGGTTATCAGAGCCGCTTCCGCGATGATTCGATGTTTATGAAGAAAGAGTCTGAGGACGGAACATTTGGAGATATTTATTACGCAAAGGCAACTGCTCTTCGCAGACGTGCTGTTCCTACATGGGGCGTATTCCTCAATGAATATGAGCAGGGCGGCGGTCCTCTTATCGACATCGGAACTCATGCGCTTGACCTCACACTTTGGATGATGAATAACTATAAGCCCAAGTATTGCGTGGGTACTACGTACCATAAGCTCAATAAAGACACAAATCAGGGCAATATGTGGGGCAATTGGGATCCCGACAAGTTTACTGTTGAGGACTCTGCTTTCGGATTTGTCGTAATGGAAAACGGCGCTACCATTGTGCTTGAGTCGGCTTGGGCTCTGAACACGCTTGACGTTCGTGAGGCTGTTACGTCGGTTTGCGGAACGCTTGCGGGAGCTGATATGGTAGACGGACTTCGTATAAACGGTATCCGCAACGGCAGACAGTATGTGCTTACTCCCAGCTTCAAGGCGGGCGGCGTTGCGTTTAACGATGGTAAGAAGGGCGAGAGTGCCGCTGACCGCGAGGAGCGTATGTGGATAGAGGCTGTAAGAAACGATACGGATCCTGTAACTCTGCCCGAGCAGGCATACGTTGTTACAAGAATTCTTGAGGGTATTTACGAGTCCTCCAAGACGGGCGAGATATACAGATTTTAATTTACAGCTTGAATAAAAAATTAAGGATGTCGACTGTGAAAAAAGGGTTGACATCCTTTTCTTTTTATGATATAATAACATATGTTATATAACAATTGTTATTTAAGGGGTGAAGAAATGCCGCCAAAAGCAAATCTGACAAAAGAAAAGATTGCCGAAAAGGCTTTTGAAATATTGCGGAGCGAGGGATACGATGCGCTGAATGCGAGATACCTTGCCGCTTCTCTTGGAGTGTCGACGATGCCGTTATTCCATTATTATGAAAATATGGATGAAATAAAAATTGCGGCGATAACGTTGGGCGTTGAAAAATACTGCCGATACATGGAAGACGGTATGGGAGAGGAATTTCCATTCAAGGGTATAGGCAAGGCATATATAAAATTTGCCAAGGAAGAGCCCAAGCTTTTCAAAATATTTTTTATGACTGCTGATGACAAGGTAATAGGAGTTCCTAAGAAAGATCCTAAGTACGGAGCGGCATTTGATATTGCGTCAAATATAATGAACGGCAATCAGGACGAAGGCTCTCGAATATTGAAAAGTATGTGGATATTTGTACACGGTATTGCCTCGCTTGAGGCAACGGGAAAAACTACGTTTGACGAGTTTGAGGTAAATGATATGCTAAGTGACGTATTTTGGGGCTTGAAAAATCAGTTGAAATCGGAGGAGAAAAATAATGAGTAAGGTAATAGAGATAAAGGAGCTATGCAAGAGCTTTGGTGAGATCTATGCCGTGCAGAACGTCAGCTTTTCGGTAGAAAAGGGAAGTCTTTTTGCATTTTTAGGAGTGAACGGAGCAGGCAAGAGCACTACAATTTCTATGATGTGCGGACAGCTTATGCCAGATAGCGGTGATATATATATTGACGGAAAAAATATTTCATCGGACGCGGATGCCGTAAAAAGCTCTCTTGGAGTGGTATTTCAGGGCTCGGTGCTCGATAAAGCGTTGACGGTAAAGGATAATCTTAGATACAGGGCGTCGTTATATGGAATTGGCGGACAGGAGTTTGAAGCCCGCGTTGCCGAGCTGTCGAAGCTTCTCAGTATGTCCGATATACTCAAGCGTCCTTATGGCAAGCTATCGGGCGGACAGAAAAGAAAGGCGGATATTGCGAGAGCGCTTCTTCACCGACCTAAGATACTGATACTTGACGAGCCTACAACGGGGCTTGATCCGCAGACGCGGCGTACTGTGTGGGATGTTATAGCTCATCTTCGCAGGACGGAGAAAATGACGGTATTGCTTACAACGCATTATATGGAGGAGGCGGCAGACGCGGACAGAGTGGTAATACTCGACGGCGGAAAAATAGTTGCCGAGGGTACGCCCATAGAGCTGAAAAATCAATTTACGGGTGATTTTGTGACGCTTTACGGAAAAACGGAAGATGATATAAAGCAGTTGGATATGCCTTACGAAAGGATAGGTGACGGATACCGACTAAAGGTCGAAAACACGGCAGAGGCGACAAAGCTTATTTTAAAGACTCCCGAGTTGTTCAGTGACTACGAGATAGTCAAGGGAAAGATGGATGACGTGTTCCTCGCAGCCACGGGAAAGCGTTTGCATATGGAGGACGGTAACGAAAAAAAGGGTGGTAAGAAAAAATGAAAACAACGGTTACTTTAATAAAAAGAAATATAAAGCTGTTTTTTGCGGATAAGGGATTGTTCTTTACATCTTTGATAACACCCGCAATACTGCTTTTGCTTTACGTTACTTTTCTTGAAAACGTGTACAGAGATAGCTTTACGTCTATTCTTTGCGACGGATTTGGATTTAGTATTTCCGAGGAAATAATCAGCGGATTTGTAGGCGGTCAGCTTATATCGTCTCTCCTTGCCGTTACCTGTGTTACGGTTTCGTTCTGTTCCAATATGCTGATGGTGCAGGACAAGATCACGGGAATGACCTCGGATATGCTCGTTACTCCCGTAAAGAAGCATATACCTCCGATAAGCTATTACGTTGCAACAGTTGCAGTGACATTTTTTATTTCTCTCATAGCTGTGGCGGGCGGCTTTGTTTACATAGCCGCGATAGGTTGGTATCTGAGCTTTACGGACGTATTGCTGATATTGCTTGACGTATTTCTTCTTGTAATGTTCGGAACTGCGCTTTCGTCGGTGATCAATTTCTTCCTTTCTTCTCAGGGGCAGATCTCGGCGGTAGGCTCTATCGTGAGCTCCTGCTACGGCTTTATATGCGGGGCGTATATGCCCATATCTCAGTTTCCCGAGTGGTTGCAGAAGGTCATCGCGTTTTTGCCCGGTACTTACGGAACATCACTATTGCGCGAACACGCCATTAGAGGCAGTCTTTCTGCCATGTCCGAGGCGGGAGTATCGGCAGAAGCGGTGGATGCTATGCGTGACGCCGTAGACTGCAATATTTACTTCTTTGAAAACAAGGTTGAGACATGGCAATCCTATTTCTTCCTTTGTGTGACCGTTGTTTTGCTCATAGGCGCGTATGTGGCGTTGAATTTTGTGAAGAAAAAAGGAAAAACAAAATAAAATCCAAACCGCTTTTGCTACGGTAACAACGATAGCGAGAGCGGTTACTTTTATTTTGGATTTGAGAGAGTCTTTGTGTAAATTCATCTTGACATACATCCGAATTTGTGGTATAATATTACATATTTTTTGCATTAGGAGATACATATGAAAAATCCCGAAATTTTTGTGGTGATGATACTTTATATGTGTGTCGTCATCGGAATAGGAGTTTATTTCTATAAAAGAGCTCAGAAGAACTCCGAAAATTACTTTCTCGGAGGACGTTCGCTCGGTCCTTGGGTTGCGGCGATGAGCGCCGAAGCATCGGATATGAGCGGTTGGCTTCTTATGGGGCTTCCCGGCGTTGCTTATTGGTGCGGACTTGCCGACGCGTTCTGGACGGCTGTCGGTCTTGCTATAGGTACTTACGTAAACTGGCTGATCGTTGCCAAGAGACTCAGACATTATTCGCAGATCGCGGGAAACTCGATAACCATTCCCGACTTTTTCAGTAACCGTTTTAAGGAAAAGAGAAAGATCGTGCTTGGAATTTCTGCAATATTTATCCTCATTTTCTTTACTGTTTACGCATCGAGCTGTTTTGTAACTGTAGGAAAGCTTTTCAGTACGCTCTTTGAGTTTGATTATCACATAACGCTTATTGTCGGAGCTGTTTTTGTTGTCGCTTATACGCTTATCGGCGGATTTTTGGCAGAAAGCGTGTCCGATTTTATGCAGGCTATCGTTATGATACTTGCGCTCGTAGTTATGATCGTTGTCGGTGTCGTCAATGCGGGCGGCTTCGGAGCAGTTATTGACAACGTGAAAAACTTTGACGGATTTTTGTCTCTGTTCAAGATCGCGTCGCCTACGACCGATGCTAACGGTGTACAGCAGGCACTTGGCGGTGTACCGCTGTTCGGAGAAGCGGGCGACTACGGATTTTTGAAGATACTTTCCATGCTTGCATGGGGACTCGGATATTTCGGTGTTCCTCAGGTATTGCTCCGCTTTATGGCTATCCGTAAGTCGAGCGAGATCAGACGTTCAAGGATCATTGCTACTGTATGGTGTGTGATCTCTCTTGCCGCAGCGGTTATGATAGGTATTATAGGAAGAACTCTTCTTCCCACCAGTGAGGCTCTTAATACCGCAAGCAATGCGGAAAATATACTTATAGTCCTGTCTACCGAATATTTGCCGTTGATTGTTGCGGGACTTATTATGGCGGGAATACTTGCGGCGACTATTTCTTCGTCCGACTCGTATCTTCTTATCGCTTCGTCCTCTGTTTCGGTAAATATCTTCAACGGTATCATCAAAAAGGGCAAAGCTACAGATAAGCAGGTTATGTGGCTGTCGAGGATAGTTCTTGTTATTATAGCCGTTATCGGTGTTATAATGGCGTGGAAGGAAGATAACATCATCTTCAATCTCGTGTCCTTTGCATGGGCTGGATTTGGTGCGACCTTCGGTCCTATCATGCTGTTCTCGCTGTTCTGGAAACGCACGACGCGCGCGGGCGCTATTGCGGGTATGATAACGGGAGGCGTGAGCGTGTTTATCTGGAAGCTTGTGCTTAATAAGTTCCTTTCCGCTACGCTTCCTATCTTCGGTCTTTATGAGCTTCTTCCCGCGTTCATCCTTTCGAGCATTGCGATCGTTGTTGTTTCGCTTCTTACCAAGAAGAAGCTCGACAATGAGATATTGGACGAGTTTGAAAGAGCTAAGCGCGGCGAGGTTGACGAGATCGTTTCTGAAAAGGCAAACGGTTGAAATGTCGTAGCTTCATAATTTTTAAACTGTAAAAGATGAATAACAGCGTGATGCTCCTTGCTGAGCGTCACGCTGTTTTTTTACGCTTGTTGCAAGAAAAATCATTGTTTTTTTGAGTTTAACATCTTGACACGGTCTGCGTATTTATGATATACTAAAAAAAAGGGGAGTGATGCTATGAGTCCAGACAAAAAGACTGAAAATAAATCCAAGGGATATATGAATGATGATAACGTAAACAGCTTGGGCGAGGACATTATCCTTTATGGAAAGGTTCCCGATAACGACGTTATAATAGTTCCCGTAATGGCGGGAATCACCAATCCCGATCCAGATTATTTTGTGCGAAGAACTACAAGCACAAGATTGCAGCTCGCCTACGTATTGGAATACGTTATTTCGGGTAAGGGATATATCGACATAGAAGGGAAGAAATATACGCTGAAGGCGGGAGACTTCTTTTTGCAAAATCGATATACTAAGGCGTATTATTATTCCGATAAGGACGATCCTTTCAAAAAGATATGGATAACCCTGTACGGTAGCTTTATGAGCGGTCTTGCAACAACCTACAACATCAATGAGCCATTGCTTTTAGTACGCGCGGATAAAGCGGGTGACTATATTCTTAAATTGCACGAAATAGTAGAGGAGAGTAATAAGATAGGCTTTGAACAATGCTCCGATAAATTTATGATAGAGCTGCTGAAATTGTTTCAGTATATTGAAAAAATAAGGAAGAGCGAGTATTTGTTGCGCGGGACTGTAGACTTTCAACAATTGAGCGTATGTATAATCAGACATATCAACGACGAATACCTGAGTGTTGAGTATCTGGTAAATCGTTTCAATATCAGCTATACTACATTGTACCGTATTTGTATGAAAAATGCAAAAATGTCGCCTCAGCATTATATTGAAGTAATGAAGCTCAATCGTGCAAAGGATATGCTTTTGGCGAATTCCTTGACGGTGTCGGATATTGCCGAGCGCTTGAACTTTTCTTCAACGGGATATTTTTGTAAGGTTTTCAAGAAAAATGAAGGCTGTTCAGCTACGGAATGGAGAAAACGGGCTTTAAGCGCGGATAAAAAAAGGCAGCCGTTGTATTAAGTGTAAAAATCATCCACAGCAATTTTTTTTGCTGTGGATGATTTTTTGCCGTTTTGAAAGAATATTACAAATATTCTTGAAAAAAGATTGAATATTACATTGAAATGAATTTGAGTTAATAGTATAATATGTATAGGTAATCCAGAAGTAGCTTTGTCGCGATTGGTGAAATTATCCTACCTTGGCAGAGCGATGAAATGGATACAAATTTTAAGAAAGGAGTTTTTTTCTATGAAAAAAACAATCAGCCTGCTTCTGTGCGCTATTATGTTGATGTGCGCTTTGGTTGGATGTGCTAAGGATCCCGACAAGAACGATGAGACCAACAACACACCCGATACAGACGTAATTGACACAACCACACAGGGCAACGAAGAAACCGAGCACGTTCTGGTTCCCGAGGATTTCGGAGATTCTATGGGATCTGCCAGAAAATTCACAATTCTGGTCCGTCAGGGCCGTTGGCGCTACCTGCATTCTGAGGATGATTCGTCCGATCGTGTAGCAAGCTCTGCTTGGAAGAGAAACCAAGCTATCGAAGAGCTTTATAACATCGATATCGAAGTTAAAGAGCTTGCGGGCGGAAACTTCAGCGATACTCAAAAATGGATCACAGCTCTTCTTGGAGCAAACGGCGAGTACGACCTTTGTATGGCCGAGTATTGGATGGGACTCGGACTTGAGGGACTTCTGACAAACATTCTCGAATGCGAAGAGATAGACCTCTCTCTTGATTACTACTATCGGGATTGGAATGACAACCTTACAGTTAACGGAAAGCTTTTCGAGCTGACAGGTGACGTTACCAACGAGATGGTTGAACAGCTTGAGGTCATCTACTACAACAAGGCTATCGCAGATGAACTTCAGCTTGATCTTTACAAGCTTGTAGACGAAGGCAATTGGACACTTGAAGAAATGGACAAGATCATTAAGGATGCTCAGAAGGGCCTTGATGATGAGGATGTCTCCAATAACGTATATGGCGCAATGTACGACATTCACTCTCTGCGTACAGGCATTATGTCCTTGGGACTTGAGCTTGTTGAGCCTACCGATAACGGCTTCTACGTTATCGTAGAGGATCAGACAAGAAACATCCGCGTAGCGGAAGAGTTCACTAAGTTTATCCATCAGGCAGGCGTTGACTATTCGTCTGCGACCTGCAGAAGCCGCGACACGAGCCTCTTTGTAAACGGACAGTCGCTCTTCTTCGCAACATCTCTTCTTATCGGTGAGAGAATGAAGCCCGAGATAAGCGGTTGGGACTACGGTGTAGTTATCGCGCCCAAGCTCGACGCTGAGGATGACTATTATGCAACCGTTTACGGTTGTACACCTCTCGCTATCCCCAAATCCGTAAAGAGTACACACGTTTCGGCTACTGTCCTTGACGCAATGAACTATATGGGTGAGGAAAGTAACATTCGTTCCTTCTACGACATCGTTCTTCTCGGTCAGGTTGCTGACAAGGCAGACGACGTAAGAATGATCGAGTTTGCAAGAGGTATGATCACTACAAATATCGCTTGTATCTTCGACGAGGGTAAGATAGACCTTCAGTGTCAGTATGCTAACGTAGCTGTTGCAGGAAACAAGCCTATCTCCAGTAACCTTGCTACCATTATAGATAACGCCGGTTCATACCTTGATACTATTTTGGAGAAATATCAATGATGAGATCGGGCAAGATATTGTTTAAGCTTATTGCCGCTCTTCTTGCGATGATGATGGCTCTTTCGTTTGTCGCTTGTACAGATACAGGCGACGGCGAGGAAAGCGAGAACAGCGAATCCCAGTCCGAAATCGACACTACTGTAGGCGAAGTACCCTTAACGCTCTTCGCTAACGGTGAAACAAATTTTAAGATCATCTATCCCGAAAATTGCGACGATGCGATCTTCTCCGCTGTAAGAATGCTGGCAACGGCGTTCGAGGAATGCGGCGGTACTGAGATCGAATACGAAGGCGATTTTATTCCGAGAGATGAAGAGCCCGACAGCGAGGCTTATGAAATACTTATCGGTGACACTAACCGTCCCGAGACACAGGCGCAGAAAGAATATCTTAAGGATCAGACAGGATATACTATCGTGCGCGAGGGTAATAAGCTCGTATTGTTCGGCTATACGGTAACAGCAACTGTCAATGCGGTCAACTACTTTGCAAGAAATTACATAAGAGAGCCTGCAAACGCTGCTGAGGGCGGACAGCTTACAGAGCTTTTGTTCTGGGCAGAGGACGAATACGTTTATCAGAAGGAATTTGCAATAAAGACTCTTACGATAAACGGAACAGAGCTCTCCGATTGCAAGATAGTAGTTCCTGCGACGGGTTACGTTGAAAAATACATAGCTCAGGTTTTTTGCCGCCACCTCCTTCGCTATTATGGTATGGCACCTGAAATAGTGACCGATGCAGAGGCAGCGGGCGAGTGTGAATTCAGAATAGGTAAGACCAACAGAACAACGATCACTGCAGAGGACGGGAAGTATAACATAGCGATAGGTGACAGCGGACTTGATGCCGTTGCTAATAGCTTTATGGGTTATGCAGACATTCTCACTGCGCTTCAGCGTAAGGTTATTACCTATACAAGATCCGAGCTTGCTCTTAAGACTGGGGACACTTGGACGGGAGACGCATCTTCGCCCACACTTGATCAGAGCGGAGATCTTACTGTTATATTCCACAACGTTCTCGGATATCAGAGCGAGTACGTTGTTGCGAACAGAGCAGAGCTTGCTTTGCAGATATATCTTGAGTACGCTCCCGAGGTAATATGCCTCGAAGAGTTTGGCGCAAAATATCGTAGCGGCGCGGCTACGCTTATCAGCGGACTTCGCAATTCGGGTTACGTTGAGGTAAGCGACAGCGGAAACGGAGTAGGAAATCCTATTTTCTACGACTCTAAAAAACTGGATCTTATCGAAAAGGGCTACAAAGCATCAAGAAACGGAGACAAGGGAACTACTTGGGTGGTCCTTGAGGTAAAGAGCAGTGGAAAGCGCTTTGCCGTTACCAATTCTCACTTTGCGGCAAATTCCAATGCGAATAATGACGCAGAGCTCGGCAACGAGTACAGAAAGGCAGATGCCGCTACTGCGGTTTCCGTATATGATGCTATCAAAGCAAAGTATGCTGATATTCCGATATTCGTTGGCGGAGACTTCAACAGCGCTCTTGGCTCTGATCCTTACAAGGTGCTTACAGACGGTGGTTTGACAAGTGTCCGTGACACAGCGGTAAAGACTACCGAGTATAGCGCGCAGAACGGTCATCCCGATTACAACAAGGACTATGGCTATTATGAGCTGAGCTCGTTCAAGTTCAACGCGGGCGAGAATGCTATAGACCACATTATGACAGGCGGAAATATGACAGGCGTTACAGTTCTTGAGTACGGACTTTCAAACGACAAGGTAAGCTGTACGCTCAGCGACCACCTGCCTCAGCTCCTTTCCGTTAAGCTTTCTTGACGGGGGAACATTTGAATAGCAAAGCTTACTTTATAGCCTCCCTCCGAGAGGGAGGGGGACCACGAAGTGGTGGAAGGAGCCGGCGGAACTATATCGTTCTACTTAAAAAGAGTGATAATCCTTAGTAACGCATTCTCCTCCACCCGCTAACGCGGGAGCCCCCTCTCGGAGGGAGCCAAGGATGCGGAACGAACAAAAAGCTATTCTAATTTAAACCTTGGCAAACCCTTTAAATTTTAAAAGTTTTTTTTAAAAAACAAAAATAAAATAAAAAAAGGAGAAACAAGATGAAAAAACTATTGGCAATCACCCTGACCTTGGTTATGCTTCTCGGAGCATTGTCAACGGTCACTCTGTCGGTCAATGCGGCAGACTTCACGGTAACAGACGACGGTTGGGACGGCACGACCGCAACCGAGCCCGAGGGCTCGGGTACAGAGGAAGATCCCTACCTCATCTCTTCCGCTGAAAACCTTTACTGGATATCCAAACAGTGCGGTGGCGGCGGAGAAGACACTGCAGTTGTTTTCGGCGACGGTATGTACTTTGAGCAGACCTGTGACATCGACCTTAACGGCAAGGCATTCAAGGGCATAGGTTCTTATTACAGCAGCGCTGAAAAGCTTCAGACATTCGGTGGTAACTACAACGGTAACGGCTACTCTATCAAGAACGGTACAGCGCAGAATGCTAACGGTGCCTCTATCACGACAGACGGTGGATGCGGAAACTCCAACTGGGGTTCGGGTATCTTCTGTATGATCTACGGTGCTACTATTGAGAATGTTGTACTTGATAACGTAACTGTTATCGGTAAGGGCTCTGTTGGCGGAATCGTCGGCGGCGCTTACTCTCCCGACTCTGCAACCGCAGACTTCAACGTTATCCGTAACTGTGTTGTGAAGTCCAACTGCGAGGTTCGCGGTATAAGAAATGCGCAGATCACCAGCGGTGCTCACGTATACGGAAGTAATGATCAGGAAAAGATCGGCGGTATCATCGGTCACGGAACAAACATCACTATCGAAAACTGTGTTAACGAAGGAAAGGTCGTAAACGCAGACGCAAGACATCAGCCCCTTATGGGCGGTATCGCAGCTCTGCTCGGCCGCGCTGCAGTAGTTAATAACTGCGTAAATAAGGGCACTCTCGTCATCGATTATACAAACGGATATGCAAACTCCAAAAAGTGGATGCATGTTTCGGGCGGTATCGTAGGATATATGGGCGCTGAAAGTACTGTTAACGCAAGAGTAAAGATGGCAGGCGCTTCGAGCATTTCTAACTGCTACAATGCAGGCGGTATTACTATCGTGCTTCCCGAGGGGGATTATTCTGCAACCAACAAGTATGCGGTTGGCGACAATGACCTTTGTTGGGGCGGCATATTTGGTACAACAAGAGGACCTGCAGGCGTTATTACTATCTCCGACTGTCATAACCTTGTAAGCAGCTTTACAAATTTTGCTTCCATTAAGTTCAGAAACGGCGACGTTGACGTTGGAGGTATAGCAGGTCAGCTTAACTTTAGCGGTACTAATATCGCGGTCATTAAGAATTGTTCTTCTGTTAACGTAACCGACAGAAGCGCATATACAGGAACTTATTATCACGGCGAAAATGTATTGTACTGTTCTGTTCATACAACTACAAGCGCAACAGAATATACTGATATATTTGACGGCGGAAACAACGCTGTTAAGACTGCCCAGGAGATCGCTCCCGCTGTAGCGGCTATCGACGAGCTCGTAGCTCGCAATCAGGTTTACGGACGTGATTCCGTTAACTACATTGGTGTTCAGAAGTCTCTCACAGCAGGGGACAACAGAGTTCGTGTTCTTGCAGGTGTTAATACTACCGATATCAAGGCTGTTGGATTTGAGGCTACTCTTGAGAACGGCAAGAAGGCTGATATCCTCGGATACACTGTATACGAGACCGTTACCGCTGCTGGCGATCCCGTTGCTGCATCTACTTACAATGCTAAGTACTTTGTAACAATGGTATTCAATCCCGTTGCGACCGTTGACGGTGTTGCTACACCCGTAAGCGGAACGGTTACAGGTCGTTTCTATTCTATCAATAACGCAGGCGTTCAGGTTTACGGCTCCGAGGCGTTTACTCTTGTATTCGAAAACGGCGTTCTTACCTCTCCCTCTGCGGATATTCAGTAATCAGTGAGGTGCGATATGAAGAAAATATATACAATACCCTCTATGACTAAAATAGAGATCACAACCGCAGACGTTATCACTGCATCGAACGAGAACGTTTTCTCTGTAAAGTCTCTTGGCGATTTCAGTGACAGCACTTTTGCTATGGGATTTGACGATTTCACTTGATCTCAGGTCTGACGGCTAACGTCTAAGCTATTGGGGCTGTTTCATTTATTTGAATACAGCCCCTATTCTCTTATCTGAAAATATAAGAAAAGGAGAAATATACTAATGAAAAAATTATTTGCTATTGTACTGACCGTTGTTATGCTTATCAGTTCGCTTTCGATAATGACTCTTTCGGTAAACGCAATAGAGTCCTCGGGCACTGAAAATGAAAACGGCTCTGTGTCAGTACAGCTCACAACTACCGCAGACGGTTGGGACGGAACTACCGCTACAAAGCCTGCGGGTGAGGGAACAGAGAGCAACCCTTATCTTATTTCCTCTGCGGAAAATCTTTATTGGCTCTCACAGCAGGTCGGAACGGGCAAGACCGTTTTTGAAAACGTAGTTGAGGGATATTTCAAGCAGACTTGCGACATCGACCTCAACGGACGTAATTTTGTAAGTATCGGTTATTTCGCTAACGCAGATGCCTCCTGGGTAGTTGCTTTCGGCGGAAACTATAACGGACAGGGATATTCCGTAAAGAACGGTAACATCGTTACCGCAAACGAGGAATATGACTATCTTGTTGATTGGGCAACAGGTCTTTTCGGCGTTATTTGCGACGCAACTGTTGAAAATGTAGTTCTCGACAATGTACACGTACAGGGCGAGATCGTTGCGGGCGGTATCGTTGGAGCTTCTTGCTCTAAAGATTTTGCTGTTGGCAATACTATCCGCAACTGTGTAGTTAAGAGCACTTGTACAGTAACAGCTACAAGAGTTACATCTGAAGACATAGCTAAGGATGCCGCAGGCGTATCTCAGGCTATGGCAGATAAGAGCACATCATATAACACAAGCCGCACTCCCAGAGCGGGCGGTATCGTAGGTCTCGGTGGCGATGTAGTTATCGAGAACTGCATAAACGAAGCTCTTGTAAAGAACGGTAACGGTGCGTCTCAGGGAAATATCGGCGGTATCGCTGGTCAGCTTGCAGGCGGCGCGACAGTTACAAACTGCATAAACAAGGGCAATCTTGCTATTGACTTTACAGGTTGTGCGACTACAACGAGCAGAGATCCTAATGCGCACCATAACACAGGCGGTATCGTTGGTATGGTCACATCCTGGAATGCAAACGGTGCACCTCAAGCTCTGGTAGATGCTCCTATAACCATTTCAAATTGTTATAACGATGGCCATATAGTTGCTCTTGCAAACGGTTATGACGCAGACAATCCTTTGATTTTGAGAAAGAAAGATCAAGGCGCGGGATCATCTCATAACAGACATATGTGGGCGTTTGGCGGTATTCTCGGAAGTAGTAAGAATACCACACAGACAGTCACTATTACAAACTGTTACAATCTTGACGGAACTAAAGAGCTTGATCCCATCGTTCTTAAAAACGGTAATAACGGAGAGGATATATGCGGACTTATCGGTACGGTCAATACTGAGCAGGGAAGCAAGACAGGAGTTGTTGGTTACATAAGCAACAGTTACAGTGTAGCTATGGAGAATTTGAAACTGACCGCTGCTGATCAAGATTGGCCCAGAACAAACGAATGTGCGTGGACAAACTGGGGTAAATTGTTGCCCTCGTTGATTATGACAGACGTTGCTACTAAGACCGAGGCTGAGATCAAGGTCTATACCGACGCTATCGACACCCTTGTAGCGCAGAATCTCGCAAAGGGTCGCGCGTAAGCGTTACAGACCGAAATCAAGCTTTACGTTGCGGTCGGTTTGATCGACGCGACGTAAAATCTCTTATTCAATATTGAAAGGAGCTATTATGAAATTAAAGTTATTTTTAGCTATGATGGCGCTTCTGCTTACGATGTCGCTTCTGTTCACGGCGTGCGCTAACGATCCCGTTGACGGAGAGAACTCTGACAGCGTAACTGATACTGAAAATGATACCACGCCCGATACAGATCCCGATGACGAGCAGAATCCTCCCGAGGGTGGCGATGACGAGCAGAATCCTCCCGAGGGCGGTGATGATGAGCAGAATCCCCCCGATGACGATCAGCCCTATACAGTTAAGGAAAACTATCTCCCCGAGGCAGTTTCCTCGGCTATCAAGTCGGGACTTGAAAACAAGACTACCTCTTTCAGCGCATTCAATATGAACAACGCGCCATATGCGTATCACGATGTTTATACGCTCAGCAACTGCCGTGTTCTGTCTGTAACGATTCCCGTTATGCAGACAGGCGAGATAGACGCTGACGGTAATCTTTCCTTCACTCTTTACAAGGTGCGCAACACCTATGAGGGCATAAAGTCTACCCCCACAAAGAGCTACATCATCAGAGTAAAGGCTGCTGATTACGGACTTACAAGCTTCCAGAAGAATGTAAACAAGGTTATAAAGCTTGATCTGAGCGATCGCGACATCGTACTCGCAAGTGACGAAACTCTTGCGTTCTCTTCGGCGTATGACTCTATTATCCCCGCATATCTTCCTGAAGACGCAAGCAACAAGAACGTAATTTTGAATGCTTACAAGACACTCTGCCCTGAGTCTACGGGTATTTTTGGAGGCGTTGGCTCTAAGTACTCCACAAGTAAAGCTACTATCTGCTTTGACGTTGAGCTTGAGAGAACCTATGAGACAAAGGCTGACTACGATGCTATCGCGGCAGAGGAGGAGGCATATCAGAAGCTGGTTTCCGAGCTTCGCGAGAAGTACAAAGGAAAGTTTGTTTCTATCCTTGGCGACAGTATCTCTACCTTCAACGGCATTTCCGATAATGCGAGCAGCAATATAACTATTGGTTCAAACGTACCTTATTATCCCAATGCAGATACCTATGTTTACAACTACAAGTACACATATTGGGGACGTCTTATCAACGATCTTGGTATGAACCTGTGTGTAAACAATTCCTGGAGTAGCTCCAGAGTATACGGCAGAACGAAAGACGGTAATGAGGTCAACGACGGTATGTCTCTCCGCGCGACAGAGCTGGACAACGATAACGGAACTGTCAATGACTCTACTGACGATATTGCTCCTGACGTAATTCTCGTATATATGGGAATAAACGATCTTCAGAACGACAGCCCCTTTGGCGACCTTCTTACTATTCTTAATACCGAGGATGGAAGAACCGAAAACGAAAAGATAGCGGCTTGGTTTGCTACCGTTCTCGCTCAGGCTGAAGCTGTAGGAAACACCACTACCAGAGGACAGAGCTACAAGACCTTTGATCAGGCTTATGCTTTAGGTCTCAATTCTATGAAGAACAAGTATCAGAATGCAGAGATCTACTGTATGACACTTGTTCAGACCTACGACACAGCACGTTGCAATGCAGAGCAGATCGAGGAATACAACCGCGTTATTACTGCTCTTGCAGAGTATTTTGGAGCTACTGTTATAGATCAGGACGAGAGCGGCAGAACCTTTGATACTGTACACGCTTACAGTACTCCCGGCGACGGACATTGTATCCATCCGAGCTCTAAGGGCCATGAGCTTATGGAGCGCAACATCGTCGAAACGATGTACAAAAAGAACAAGGCTAACTAAAAAAATAACGGCGGTCTCGCTTTTGCGAGACCGCCGTCAGTTTTTAGAATGATTCGAGTGATTTGTTAAGAAATGCTTTTGTAAGCTCTGACGAGGGGTTATCGAATATCTGTTCGGGAGTGCCTTGTTCTTCGATAACGCCGTTTGCCATAAAGATTATTTCATCGGAAACGTGCTTTGCGAAATCCATTTCGTGGGTGACGATTATCATTGTTGAGTCAGCCGATTTGAGATCGCGTATAACGCTGAGAACCTCTCCCGTAAGCTCGGGATCGAGGGCGGAGGTCGGTTCGTCGAAGCAGAGAACATCGGGTGTGAGCGCCAAGGCCCTTGCGATAGCCACACGTTGCTGCTGACCTCCAGAAAGCTGACAGGGGTAATAATCTGCTTTATCGGTAAGTCCGACGCGTTTGAGCAGATCCCACGCATCGGTGTTTATCCTATCAATGCGTAATTTTTTATCTTCCTTGGACAGCTTTTCTTCTCCGAGACGGAGCTTGGGTGCCAAGGTTATATTTTCAAGTACGGTATATTGAGGAAACAGATTGAACTGTTGGAAGACAAGTCCGAAATGAAGCCTATTCTTCCTTATGGCTTCTTCGGAGACGCGCTTTTTATTTGATGCGTCAAAGATAATATTTCCGTTTACTGACATTGTGCCCGTATCGGGTGTTTCGAGAAAATTGAGACAGCGGAGCAGGGTAGTTTTTCCGCTTCCCGACGAGCCGATGATGGAGAGCACCTTGCCTTTTTCAAGAGAAAAATCAATGCCCTTTAAGACCTCGAGCTTACCAAAGCTTTTGGTGAAATTTTTAACTTCAAGTAATGCCATGGTAAGCCTCCTTATGCTTTGAAATAATCAAGCTTCTTTTCGAGCTTGTTGAAGAGTACGGTGAGAACGCCGACGAATACAAGATAGAACACGCCCGTGTAGAAGAGCGGCCAAATGAGCGTTTTTGCCATAAGCAGTTCGGCGGACATTACGATTTCAACGATCGCAACGCTTCGGATAAGCGCGGTATCCTTGACAAGAGTGATGACTTCATTCGATATAGGGGGGACGATGCGCTTGATAACCTGTATAAGTACGATCTTGAAAAATACCTGTGACTTTGTCATGCCGAGTACCTGTCCCGCTTCATACTGACCTTTGGAAATACTCTCTATACCGCCTCTGTATATCTCGCTGAAATAGCAAGCGTAGTTTATTGAAAAGGCAACTACCGAAAGTACGAACTTTGAGGATATGTGTATTTCATTTCCGAACAGAAGAAGATTAAGGTCGGGTACCGTAATGCTGAAAAGCATTCCGGGGACATAAACAAAGATAAACAGTTGGAGCATAAGAGGTATTCCTCTTACTATCCAGACTATCGTTTTCATAACAAATCTCAACGGCTTGAACTTTGACATCGTTCCGAAGCAGATCAAAAGCCCCAAAGGAAGGGCAAACAGAAGTGTGAGGAAAAACAACCCGCAGGTTACTTTAAATCCATCCAAAAGCGTTAGTGTAACTTCCCAAAAACTCATATATAAATCCTTAATTTATTTTTTACTCAAACAACAGCATCGCACTCTCACAGAGGGCGCGATGCTGTTGAATAGTTTATTGAATACGCTGCATCAGTTAAAATCGGTAATAACGTAATTTTCAAGTCCGTACTTCTCAGCGAGCTCGGTCATTGTACCGTTAGCCGCAAGAGTTTCGAGCGCGCCGTTTACCTTTTCGGTAAGCTCACTGCCTTTCTTGAAGCCGATGGAATACTCCTCGGCGGGGATCTCAATAGACTCAACCATCATAAGGTCTGCGTAGTTTCCGTTGCCGATAAGTGTCTTTGCCATTGTCTTATCGATAACAACGAACTCTACCTTGTTACCCATAAGCTCTGTAAGTGTTGCGGTCTGAGCGGTGCAAGCGGTGTACTTGCTGTCGTCTCCTATAAAGCCCTTTGCTACGCCTTCTCCTGCGGAGCCTGCCTCGGCAGCGCCCTTAACACCCTTGAGGGAGTCAGCGGTTGCGTACTTACTCTCATCAGCCTTGCGGATAACAACTACCTGCTCGTTTCTCATATAAGCGTGAGAGAAGTCTACCTTTTCGCTTCTCTGAATGCCGTCATCATCTGCGCAATTGGAAGTGAAGCCGTTCCACAGGCAGTTTACGTTGCCCGACTCAAGCTCCAGATACTTATTGGACCACTGAATGAGCTTGAACTCTACTTCAATTCCAAGTTCCTTAGCAACAGCCTCGGCAAGCTCTGTATCGAATCCGACGAGCTTTCCGTCTTTTTCGTAGTTCATAGGCTCATAGATCGTGTAACCGACGATAAGCTTATCCTCGTTCTGCGCACAGGATGCGAATACGCAAGCGCACATTACAAGCGCGATTGCAAGACATAAAATTTTTTTCATCAGAAATACCTCCGTCCGTCTTTGCGGTTAAAAATGTTGCGAGTAAGTTTTTAATACTTTACTCTGCTAAAGCAGTAATATGATACCACACTTATGTAAAAAAGTCAATAGTTTATTAAAAAATAATAAAAATATTTTTTCAGTATATTGACAAATTTTTTTTAGGTGGTATAATCTTTAGAGTAGGACGAAGACATATGGGTTGCGAAGAGCAGAAAGGGAAGCTATGCCAGTAAAAGCAAAGGAAGTAAATCTTACCGAACGACCGTTTTTGAAAAAGATAATAACGTACATAATCCCACTTGTATTTACGGGACTTTTGCAGAGTCTTTACAACGCGGCGGATCTTGTTATTGTAGGACGCTTTCGCGGCCCCGGGGCGCTTGCGGCAGTGGGAACTACGGGGGCACTTACCAATCTTATACTCGGACTTTTTATGGGGCTCTCTGTCGGAGCGGGAGTTGTGGTTGCCCATCATATAGGCGCGCTTGAGTACAAAAAGGTATCCCGTGTCGTACACAGCGCTGTAGCTCTTTCGGCGGCTCTCGGCGTTATTATGGGTGGTATCGGATTTATCTTCTCAAGAACCTTTCTTTCGTGGATGGGAACCGTTGACAGTCCCGATTATCCCACGCTTACGCAGGCGACGCTGTATCTGCGGATAATCTTTTGCGGAGCTCCCGCATCGTTTGTGTACAACTATTGTACGTCGATCGTAAATGCCACGGGTGAGACAAAGAAGCCTCTTATCTTCCTTGCAATCTCGGGAGCGGTCAATTTGTTCCTTAACGTCGTTCTTGTAGCGGGATTTGGAATGGGTGTTGACGGAGTTGCTATCGGCACTATCGCTTCGCAATATCTTTCTGCCGTACTTATACTGCTTTATATGAGGCGTGTAGACAGTTGCATCAAGTTTTCATTCAGGAAGCTCTGCTTTGATATGAGCAGTATCAAGAGAATGCTCGTCATCGGTGTTCCTTCGGGAATACAGGGTACGCTGTTTTCGCTTTCAAACGTACTTATTCAGTCCTCCGTAAACAGCTTTGGAGATATGGTAATGGCGGGAAACGCGGCGGCGGCTAATCTTGAAGGTTTTGTATATGTAGCGATGAATGCCGTTTATAAGGCAGCTCTTACCTTTGCGGGGCAGAATATGGGCGCAAAGAAGTACAAGAATATAAAGCTTGTTGCCTTTCAAACGGTTGCCTGCACTGCTGTTATCGGTTTGGCATCGGGCGCTCTTATATTGCTGTTCCGTGAGTTCTTTGTCGGTCTTTACGTATCGAGCGACGGAATAACGCCCGAGGCGTATGCGGTATCACACGACACGGCTATGACGAGGCTGTTCTATATTTTGCCTGTATATTTCCTTTGCGGTGTTATGGAGGCGCTTTGCGGTGTGATCCGCGGAATGGGAAAATCGACTATTTCGATGGTGTTCTCGCTTGTTGGAGCTTGCGCTTTGCGTATCGTATGGATACAGACGGTGTTCAGATATATCATGCCGACAATAGAGGGAATATATATATCCTATCCCGTATCGTGGCTGCTCGTAATTGCGCTTGACATTATATATCTTATCTTTTATTACCGAAAGCTCACTCGACAAAAACACGTTGATGAATACATCGACCGCCTTAAAGTATAAGGCGGTCGATCTTTTATCATAGAAGTGTTAATAAATGTTCAAACAATAGTCACAGTTTTATGATATAATAAACAGTAATCTTGGTTTTGAACCTATATCGGAGGTAGAGAAAATGTCCGAAGCTGTTGAAACAAAGGACATCGCTTTGTTTGTAAAGGATATTACTAAAAAATGCGAGGAAAACATATACGGAAAGGCGAGTCTTTCGGGTATCAGCTTTTCTTTTGAGAAAAAAGGAATACACGGAATACTTGCGCCCAAAAATTCGGGAAAAACGCAGCTTATGAATATTATCGCGGGGTGCGACGGCTGTGACTCGGGTGAGATAGAAATATTCGGCATTAGCGCAAAAGATAACATTGACGCCAAAAAGAGGATAGGGTACGTTCAAAAATACAACGTATTTTATCCGAATATGACTGCTCTGGAAACAATGAATTTTGTCGGTGAGACTCGCCGCGTGGAATCGGGCAAGCTGTACAGACAGATAAAGGAAGCTATGGAGCTTGTCGGAATTGACGGAATAAAGAACAAGCTCGTCAAGAATATGACCGATCACGACGTTAAAAAGCTTTCATTGGCGGCGGCGCTTCTCGGAAATCCCGATATTCTGCTTCTTGACGAGATCGTAATTCCGAGAATGAGCGGCGATCGTAAATCGGAGCTTATGGGGCTTATACAGATGCTTGGCAGAATGAAGACCGTGGTGTTGACGACCGACGATTACAAGCTCGCAAGGGAGCTTTGTGACGATATAGTTATTATTTCGGACGGATGCGTTCTTGCAAAGGGCAGCTTTGAATCTCTTGATGAGAAGCTCTCAAGGTCCGAAACGCCGATGTCTCTTGAGGCGCTTTACAATTCGCTTGCCTCGGCATCAGCGGCAAACTGAAAGGAGAATTTACCGTGATCGCTGTATTGAAAAGGGAACTGAAGTCGCTGTTTTGCGGCTATCGGGGATACGCTTTTATCGCCGTATTTGCTGTCGGCTACTGTGTTATTAGAATGATATATAACTATATGCTGTTGTATGATAACATATACGGCTTTATAAATCATGAATACATACTTATGCTTTTACCTGCGGTATTTGCGCTTGCGATACCTGTAATGACGTTTTCGATGTATGAGAACGAGCGTAAGAAGGATGTATTCGCATTTCTTCGCTCATTGCCGCTTACTTCGGAAAATATAGTATTCGGAAAATATCTGGCAAAGCTCTTGGTATTCGGAGTGACCTATGCCGTTATCATCGTTGTGGACTGTGTACTTGGCTTTTACAGCGGTTCATCCGTATTGACGGTGATTTTCAGCATAATAAGCTACTTGCTTATTTGTAACTGTATTCTTGCCGTTAACGTATTTTTTGCCTCGGTATTTAAAAATAAATTCGCGGCGCTGGGCGCAGGCTACGGAATTGCTATAGCGTTTACCGCGCTTACGGTATTGCGTAACTTTATGTCTCACATTTGGTCTGAGATAGTAACGCCTATCTCAATATTCGGTACATACGTGCCATCGGCGTTCGGTGTTATTGATATTGCTTCGCTGTTTTTATGGCTGTCGGTCGGCGGGCTGTTCATTTATCTTTCATATGCATCTATGAAAAAAGAGATAAAATGTAAGGAGGCGCGAAAATGAATAATTACAACAGAAAAATTTCAAACGTCTCTAAAAAGCCTAATACAAAGGTTATTGTAGCGGCTGTTATTGCCGTGGTGGTGCTTCTCAACGTAGCTATACAGTTTCTTCCCGACGGTATAAGAAGATTTGATATAACGTCGTCCAAAAGCTATACGCTTTCCGAAAGCACAAAGAAGTATTTTTCGGAGCTTGACGAAAAGGTAACGTTTTACGTTCTCGACGCGGACGGAAGCGACCTTAAATATGAGCATTTTCTCAAAAGGCTTGATTCGGGCTTTGACAATATTGACGTAAAATGGACGTCGTCCGAGAAAGTAACGCATCTGACCGAAGAGCTTGGAATATCGACGGAGAATATAACGCCTTATTTTGTGATTGCGGAGGGCGACAAGCGCAAAACCGCCGTATCTCATGCGGATCTTATGTTTTACCGTACGGAAAATTCAACGCTTACGTCGTTTTTCGGTACAAAAGACCTGAGTCTTGTTGAGTATGAATATTATAAGCAGGTGCTTGCAGAGCAGGCGCAATCGAGCTCTGAGTATGCCGAACAGTATGCTTCCATGCTTGAAGCGTTGCTTTACGATGTGGATATGTATTGCAACGCCGAGCCCTATCTGTGCAGTATAGTTGAGTACGTTACGGTGGATATTATTCCTGCGAGATATACTTTGACAGGGCACGGAGAGGTCGTTTTTACCGATACGGAGATAGGACATTATCTGTCCGATACGGTGGGAATGGTGCATAAGGAGCTTGATATATCCGACGGCTCGGCAATACCTGAGGATGCGGTCTCGATAGTTGTTTTTGATCCCGATACCGATATTACAAAGGCGGAGGCGGATATGCTTATCGCATATCTTGACAACGGCGGACAGATGGCGTTCTTTACGTCGAACGAGGATCTTGATCTGCCAAACCTGATGTCTGTTATAAATGCTTACGGTTTTTCGGCTGAGAAGGGTATCGTCAGCGAGCTTATCGTGAAAGAGAGTGAGGACAGCTCTGACGGCGAGGGAGATGTTGAGGATAATGCTGATAATAATGCCGAGGACGGTGCGGAGAATAACGCTGAGGAGGGAAGCGACGAAGAAAACGGAGACACCGCCGAAACCTATTCGACCGATACCGTTGGCGTTTACATAAACACGGCGCATGCGGCGATGTCCGATCTTGTCGGTATGAATGTTTCTCCTAAGATAACCAAGGGAAACTCAATTTCGTTTACAAATACCGACGGATTGACACGTACTTTCTTGCTTACGACCTCGGACAATGCGTATGTAGGTGACAATGCGGATGATCGGGGAGCAAGATCATTGGCGGCTGTTTCGGAAAAGGACGGAGGTGGAACGCTTCTGTGGTTTACGGGAGCGGACTCCTTTACATCTCCTATACTCGAAAACACAGACGACACGGAGGAGTTCACAAGAATATACAGTAATTGCGCATTAGTGTTAACTTCGCTTTCACTTGCGCCGTACACTTATGAGTCTACGGTAACGCTTCCCGAAGCAAAGTATTACGGGGAAAGACTTATGTCTGCTACCGAAACGGGCTTTGTGGTGTTTATCATTGTTATAGCTGTTGCGGTCGTAGCACTTTCCGTCGTTGGTGTCATAATTTGGTATAAACGTAAAAAAGCATAAAAACAATGGGCTGTCTCGCATTAACAAGCGAGACAGCCCATTATTTAACGTAAAATGTATTTATTTAAGTGCGTCTATGAGTTTTCCGAGGACGGGCTCGAACTTAACTCCGTACCAGTGCTCGGGCTCTTCAAGGGTTTCTTTTATACACAGAAGGGTGTAATCTGCCGCTATTCTCGCCGCATCGCACGCGGTCTTTCCTCTCATAAGAGCTCCGACGAATGCCGAGGCGTAAACGTCTCCCGTACCGTGACAGCCGCGTTCTATTTTTTCATGGTTGTAATAGCTGTAATTGCCGTTTTCGTATATAACGACACCCGTTGTGTCGGCGGCATATGATACGCCTGTGAGGATAATATTTTTACATCCCATTTCCGTAAGAGCGTTGAGAAGTGAACGTATATACTTTTCATCGTATTCGGTCTTGTATTCAATTCCCGTAAGAAGCGACGCTTCGGTTATATTCGGGATAAGGTAGTCGGCAAGAGCGCAGAGCTTTTTCATCTCCTCGACAAAAGCCATATCAAAGCCGAGATAAAGCTTGCCATTATCAGCCATAGCGGGATCAATAACCGCTACGCCGCCATCCTTGACAACGCTTGCCATAATATCTTTAACGTAGGATATTTGCTTTGCGCTTCCGAGGTAGCCCGTATAGATAGCGTCAAACTTTATGCCCTCGCGTATCCAATGCTCCTTGATAAGTGGCATATCGTCGGTAAGATCTCTGAACGTAAAATTCTTAAATCCCGCCGTATGTGTGGAAAGCACCGCCGATGGAATGGGGCAAGCCTCGACTCCGCAAGCCGAGATAACGGGAAGCGCGGCGGTCAGCGAACACTGACCGACACAGGAAATATCCTGAATGGTTAAAACTCTTGGGTATGACATTTTCTGTTTGAAACTCCTTAAAATTCAATCTGTTGATCTGCCGTAAAGATGGTTTACGAACTGTTGAGCGGTTCTGCCCGAAATGCCGCCGTTTCTGAGCTCCCATGCGTGAGCCTCGGCAAGTATCTGTTCTTTATCAAGTGATATTTCGGGATGGCGCGCCGCAAGCTCGAGCACGATATTGTCAAATTCTACGCGCGAGGGCTTGAAATATCCGATGGACAGACCGAAGCGGTTAACGAGAGAAAGCTTCTCTTCCACGGTCTCGCAACGGTGGATGTCTCCCATCATCTGAGAATCGTTCTTATCGTTCCACGTTTCTTTTATAAGATGTCTGCGGTTTGACGTTGCGTAAATAAGCACGTTGTCGGGCTTGGTCTCGACGCCGCCCTCGATTATTGCTTTAAGGTATTTGTATTCTGTTTCCTGATCCTCAAAGGAAAGGTCGTCCATATATATGATAAAGCGATAGTTTCTGTTCTTTATCTCGGAGATTATGCGAGAGAGATAGCAGAACTGATGCTTGTATATCTCTATCATTCGCAGACCGCTGTCGTAGTAACGGTTTACGATCGCCTTGATGCTTGTGGATTTTCCCGTTCCGCTGTCACCGTAGAGAAGCACATTGTTCGCTCCCTTGCCCGATACGAACGCTTCGGTGTTTTCGGTGAGGAGCTTTTTTTGCAGCTCGTAGCCGATAAGGTCGGAGAGTACGATAGGTTCCATATTGGTTATCGGGCATATTCTGAAATCGTTGTCGTCGGAAACTACGCGGAACGCTTTATTAAGTCCGAACATACCTACGCCGTAGTCTCTGTAAAATTCGGCTACCGCTTCGAATACTTCATTTCCGTTTGCGGCGGCTTCTATTTTTTTGCTGAGAGCTCTGACCTTTTCGCTTACGTTTTTATTGTATATCTGCTCGCGCTTTGCGATAGCCTGATAGCTTGAAAGGGTAGAGAAGCAATTTACGTTCAGCTCGCGTTCTATCTTTGAAAAGTCAAAATCGAAAAGCTCCTTGAACACCTCAAAATCGTTTATCGCAAAGGAGTTTACCGTACCTTCCTGCTTTCCCGCCTTTTCGTATGTAAGGCTGAAAGGGTTTTCGTCGGTTATTATGAGAAAGGTGAGATAGTTGTGCCACAGATCGTTGTCAAATCCGTATTTTGTTGCTACCTCTAAAAGTCTGCGAACCTCTACATATATTCTTGAGCGAAGATGCTCGGGAGTGTCACTGCCGTTGTCAAAGTCCTCAAATATATTTCCGAGCTTTGAAAGTATTGACTCTCCCGACATATCGCGGTAAATTATCAGTCTTGAAATCTGTTTGTACATAAGATAACCTCTTTTTACTGTAAGAAATTGACGATATATAATTATACAGCGGTTTTCGGGAAATGTCAATAAGTATGTTGAATTTTTCAACCCATCAATATTTAAGAAAAATGTTGCAAAGCCCTTGATACCAAGCAGAAAAAATGATATAATAAAAAAGATTACAAGAACTTTGGAGGAATATATGCCGCGATTTTTTATAAGACAGACACAGGTAGACGGTGACAGGATAACTCTCAGGGGGGATGATGCTCATCATGTGGCGCGCTCTCTTCGTATGGCTCTCGGAGATGCGGTTACAGTGTGCGATATGCAGGGAAATGAATATGCTTGCAGAATAAACGGGTTTGACGATGACAGAGGCGTTTTTCTGGATGTACTGTCGGTAAAGGCGGCTGAGAATGAGCCCCCTTTGCGCATAAGGCTTTTTCAGGCGTTGCCCAAGGGAGACAAGCTCGATACTATAATACAAAAGGCTGTGGAGTGCGGTGTGTCCGAAATAATTCCGTTTGAGAGCGAGCGGTGTGTCGTTCGGGTAAAGCCTGAGGCTGAGACGAGAAAGACGGAAAGGCGTCAGCGGATAGCCGAGGAAGCCGCCAAGCAATGCGGCCGCAGCTTGTTGCCGACGGTCAAAGCTACCGTCAGCTTTTCCGAGATGATGAGGCTTGCCGCAGATGATGAATTGTGTCTTTTTTGCTATGAGGGAGACGGAACTGAGGCTCTCGGTACTGTTTTGAAAAGGGAATTGAGAGGAAGGACCGGTATTTCGGTAATAATCGGCAGTGAGGGCGGATTTTCCGTTACCGAAGCGGAGCGTATATGTGAGAGCGGCGCCTTGGCGGTAGGTCTCGGAAAGAGAATTCTTCGCACCGAAACGGCTTCGGGTTTTGTCTTGGCGTGCCTTGTGTATGCCTCGGAGCTTGATGGAAATGATTGGTAATATTGCACAAGTCAGTATTTCATAAATAAAACGAAAAAAAATGTTAAAAATTATTAAAAATATAAAAAAACCTATTGAAAAATCACAAAAAATGGTATATAATATAGGTTAGTATATACAATTCCAATTTTATATTACAGTTTTGAGAGGTTTTTAGTATGTCAAACAGATTATTTCAGAGTGTGATCTACCAGATGAAGGATGCCTTCGACAGAGTGATCGGTGTGCTCGATGAAAACGGCGTTGTTATCTATTGCTCGGATCTGGGTAAGATGGGTGAGATCCGTCAGGGCGTGCGCGAGGAGCTTTCCTTCTCTACCGAATTTATGGCGGCGGACGGTTATACTTACCGTTATATGGGCGCAGGTCAGAAGAGCGAATACATAGTTTTCATTGAGGGCGAGGATAAGATGGCTGAAAAGATGTCCAAGCTTTTGGCTGTGTCTCTCGGTAATATCAAAAGCCTTTACGATGAAAAATATGACAAGGGATCGTTTATTAAGAATATTATCCTTGACAACATTCTTCCGAGCGATATATATATAAAGTCCAAGGAGCTTCATTTCAATACCGAGGAGCTGCGTGTCGTATTCCTTATCAAATTCTTTGGCAAGACCGATATGATGCCCTTTGAGATGCTTCAGAATATGTTTCCTGACAAGTCCAAGGATTATGTTATCAGCGTAGGCGAGCACGATATTGTTCTCGTTAAGGAGCTCAAGCCCGGAACAGACATGAAAGAGATCGAGAATATGGCGATAAATATTGCCGACACTCTTTCTACCGAGTTCTACACAAAGGTAGTTATCGGTATATCCACCATCGTTGAGAATATCAAGGATCTTGCAAAGGCATATCAGGAAGCGCAGGTCGCTCTTGAGGTCGGCAAGGTATTTGAGACTGAGAAGAATATCATCAGCTACGAAAATCTCGGTATCGGCAGACTTATCTATCAGTTGCCCACAACACTCTGCGAGATGTTCCTGCAGGAGGTATTCAAGAAGGGAAGCCTTGAGTCTCTCGATCGCGAAACTCTTATGACGATTCAGTGCTTCTTTGAGAATAATCTGAACGTATCCGAAACCTCCAGAAAACTTTTTGTACATAGAAACACTCTCGTTTACAGACTTGAAAAGATACGAAATCTGACGGGACTTGATCTTCGCGAGTTCAACCATGCGATAACCTTTAAGGTAGCTCTCATGGTAAGAAAGTATCTTGATTCAAAGCCTGCAAAATTCTAAGATATGAATAGCGGAAGGGGCTTTTTTGCCGCTTTCGCTTTTCGATGTATTAACGCTATCAGTGACGGCATAAGATTTTTCTAATAGAAATAATTTTGAGAGGAAATATCTGTAATGTCAGAAATGCCAAAAGAACCTATGGGCGAGGAAACGCCCGATAACAATGAAATTTCCGAAAATTCCGAAATTCACGAGGCTGACGAGGCGGACGGAGAAAACAAGGTGACCGATGCTGGATCTGACGGGATACCTGCGGTGGATGACGCAATAATCGACAACGCTGAGCCGCCAAAGAAAAAGCCCAAAAAGATCTCTGTTTTTACTTTTGTGCTGACAACGGTCTCGCTCGTCTTGGCGGCGGTGATGATAACCTACACTGCAAGCTCTGCTTATTACAGGCAAAAGCTTGTAGACATTCAGATCGGTCAGGCTGAAAGTGAAGATGCGTACGTTGAAAAGGGATTTCCATTTGCGCTGTTTTCGCAGTTTATAGACGCATACACCTTTGAGGAGGCGGACGAGGACGCTATGATGGCGTCTGCGCTTAAAGCGTACGTGGAGGCTACGGGTGATAGATATGCTTATTATTATACTGCCGAGGAGTATGCCGAATATCAGCAAGCTAATGCAGGTCAAACAGAGGGTATAGGAATAAACATAATATACACCGAGGCGCCTGTGAAGGGAAAGAATACCCCCGTTATAAAGGTCATCAACGTTATAGAGGACTCTCCCGCGGCTTCGTCGGGGCTTCGCGTCGGAGATCTTATATACGGAGTCGGTATCGATAAGGATATGAAAACCGTTGCAGAGCTCGGATATGATATTGCACTCTCTTCTCTCAAGGGAGAAGCGGGAACCGACGCAGCGTTTACCGTGTGGCGTCCTGACGGAGATGCTTCCAAAGAGCTTGAATTCAGCATCAAGCGCGCGGCTGTGACATCTGAATCGGTATATTCCCGTGTTCATTCCTCCGATCCGAGTGTGGGCATTGTAAAGATACTTCAATTCGACCTGACGACGCCGAAGAATTTTACTGCGGCTATGGATGAGCTGATCGAGGCGGGATGCACGAAATTTGTATTTGACGTAAGATATAACCCCGGAGGGGATCTTAAATCAATACAGGCTGTACTCAGCTATTTTCTGAACGAAGGCGACGTAGTAATACGCACGACGTACAAGGACGGAACAGAAAAAATAGATAAGGTAGCTGTGGCTGAATACGGTGACTCGTATGCCGGTTGCAGTGTAAGTAAAGAGGACATCGGAAAATACAGACGCGACGGCTTTGAATTTGCAGTTCTTTGCAACGGAAGTACGGCAAGCGCGGCGGAACTCTTTACGGCAACCTTCCGCGACTACGGACTTGGAACAATTGTTGGCACTACGACCTACGGAAAGGGAAGTATGCAGAGCATATTCTCTTTGTGGAGATACGGTTACAGCGGAGCGTTGAAGCTTACTGTTGCAAAGTATTTTTCGGGAGCGAACGGCGGATATAACGACGGATATGACGGTATCGGTATCGAGCCTGATGCTGTTTGCGAGCTTTCTGAGGAAGCGGCGTCGAAAAATATATATGAACTGTCCGACGACGAGGACGATCAATTGAAAAAAGCGCTTGAAAGCTTTGAATAAATAAAGATTTTACTTTTAAGGAGAAATATCATGGCAGAAATTATGAAATATACACAGGAAGGCTTTGCAAAGCTGAAAGAAGAATATGAGTTCCGTTCCAAGGTTGAGCGTGAAAGAATAAAGGTCGCTATTGCCGAGGCAAGATCCTTCGGAGACCTTTCCGAGAATGCAGAATACGATGAAGCGAGAAACGAGCAGGCTAAGAACGAGGCGAGAATTAAGGAGCTCGAAGAGCTCATTCAGCACGCTGAGGTCGTTGACGATTCTATGCACGACTCTGAGACTGTAGGTCTCGGAAGTACCGTAAAGGTAGAGAGAAACGGCAATGAGGTTGAGTATAAGATCGTTGGCTCTAACGAGGCAGATCCTTTTTCGAATATGATCTCCGACCTGTCGCCTGTCGGTAAGGCTCTTGTAGGCTCAAAGAAGGGTGAAACTGTCACCTTTGATACTCCCGCAGGTGTGGCAACGCTGAAGATACTTGACGTGTATAAGGTATAATAGACCTTGCAGAATGAATAATGAAGGCGACACTTTGCGTTTCCTTCATTATTCATTTTTCATTCTGAAACGGAGGCTTGAAAATGGAAGAAAATGAAAAAATTCCCGAGGCGAAGATCGCGGGAAAGGGAAAATTACTTACTTGGCTTGAAAATTTTTGGTATCATTACAAATGGCACACAATAATAATAGGTGTTGCCGCTATTATTCTTATTGTTTGTCTTTGGCAGACAAGCACGACGGAAAAGCATGACACCGTAATAATTTACGCGGGACCTATGTGTCTGTCTACAGGTGAGATAAGACAGCTCGAAGAAGCGCTAAGCACGGTCCTGCCCTCTGACAAGGACGGAAACGGTGAAAAAAATGCGGCTATGAGTATGTATCAAATATACTCCAAGGATCAGATCAAGGAGCTTGAGACCGAGACCGACGATCTTGGAATAGCCATGACAGTGGATGTCTCGAGAAATGCAAATCAGTACGATACATACAATAACTACGTTATGACGGGGGAGAGTCCCGTGTGCTTCCTTGATCCATGGCTTTACGACGAGATACCCGAGGGATACCTCTATCCGTTATCTGAGATATTCGGAGAAGAAGCGCCCAAGGGAGCTATTGGTGACGGATATGGCATAAGGCTTGGAGATACTGATCTTTATAAGGATTACAGCATAGTAAGACTTCTTCCTGCGGATACGGTGATATGTCTGCGAGCTCCTTACGGCGGGTTGGGACAGGACGTGGACGACGAAAAGTATCAGTTTGAGATGAATACCTTTAAGGCATTTGTAAGCTATACATCGAGCTCTGGCGATATTTTCGAGACCGACGCGCTTGTGAACGAAAAGAAAGAGAAAGAAGTAGCATAAAAGCATATTATGAAAAAGACTAATATTTTGAATACAGCGTTGCTTTTTCTTATTGCGATGATATGGGGCTTTGCGTTTGTGGCTCAGGTTGACGGCGTAAAGTACATAGGTTCGTTTACACTCAACGGAGTTCGGTTTGCTCTGGGTGTTATTTCACTTACTCCTGTGGTGCTGTTTTTTGAACGCGGAAGAAGAGATAAGGCTGAGAGAAAGAAAACTGTAATTGCGTCCTTGCTTGCGGGCACTGTGCTTTTTCTCGCATCGACCTTTCAACAGCTCGGGATCGAAAAAACGGGAAGTGCGGGAGTCGCGGGCTTTATAACGGGGCTTTATATGGTGCTCATTCCTATTGCCTGCTTTCTGCTTTTTAAGAAAAAAACAGGACTTAACGTATGGCTTGGAGCTCTTTGCGGACTTTTAGGACTTTTTCTTCTTTGCTACAAATCAGGTGAAGGCTTTTCATTTGGTATCGGAGAACTGCTGTTGCTTGTAGGCTCGCTGTTCTGGACGGCGCACGTTATAATAATCGACAGAGTTGCGAAGGAGATACGACCTCTGCACTTTTCGTGGGGACAGTTTGCGGTCTGCGCGGTGCTTGGGCTTATTACGATGTTTATTTTTGAGGAGCCTACGCTCGGCGGAATTTGGGATGCTAAATGGGCGATCCTTTACTGCGGTGTTCTTTCTGTCGGTGTTGCTTATACTTTGCAGGTGATAGCTCAAAGAAGGGCTGATCCTACCTTCGCGGCTATCGTGCTTTCTACTGAGTCGGTGTTCAGCGCTGTCGGCGGCGCGATATTCGGAACGGACAAAATATCTGTTCTCGGATACGTCGGATGTGTTGTCATGTTTGCGGGAATTATCTTATCGCAGGTCAATTTCGGCGGAACGAAGAAGAACAAAAGCTGAATTTTGATAAAAAATTCGCCCATAATAATACTGCGGAGGTGCGATTATGGCGAAATTATCATTTAAACGTATTAACGAAAAAACACGAAAGGAATTTGTTGCGGGCTTTATTGCGGGGCTTGTTTGTCTCGGAAGCGCGGCGCTTGCGCTGTTGCTTATATTCAGCCTGTGATCGCTTTCATTTTGAATAATATGAGAATAGACAAGTATCTCGGTATCACGGGATGTGCCACGCGGGCGGAGGCAAAAAAGCTCATACGCTCGGGCGCTGTCACCGTGAACGGAGCTGTGGTGAAGAGCTCCGACGCAAAGATCGATCCCGAACGGGACAAGGTTATATTTTGCGGTAACGAGGTAATATACCGAAGATACACGTATATATTGATGAACAAGCCCGAGGGGGTGGTCAGCGCTACCGAGGACGGGCGGGACAGAACTGTTATAGATCTTTTACCGAACGACATCCGAAAGACCGACCTTTTTCCTTGCGGTAGGCTTGACAAAAATACGCTTGGGCTTATACTTATAACCGATAACGGTGAGCTTGCTCACAAATTACTTGCCCCAAAGAGCCATGTGGAAAAGAAATATTTTTTCAAATCGAAATTTCCGTTGACGGCGGAAGCGGCGCGACAGTTTGAGAACGGATTGACGCTTGAGGACGGCTATGAGACCAAGCCCGCCAAGATAGAGCTTTCGGGGAGCGGAGACGAGGGCGTTATCACGCTTGTTGAGGGGAAATATCACCAGATAAAGCGAATGCTCGATGCGCTCGGAAATAAGATAACATATCTTGAAAGAATAAGCTTTGGGCCGCTTACGCTTGACGAAAGTCTCGGGCGCGGTGAGTGGAGATACCTTACCGAAGAAGAAGCGGCGGCTCTTGAAGCGCACGGAATAAAAAACGAAAATAAATAACAGCGAAATAAACGGAGAAACAAATGGACATTATCAAAAAGCTTGCGGAAGAATTTAAACTAAAGGAAGAGCAGGTAAAAAAGACGGTAGATCTTATTGATGAGGGCAACACTATACCTTTTATCGCCCGATACCGTAAAGAGGAGACGGGAAGTCTTGACGACAACGTGCTTCGTGATCTCGATGACCGCCTTACATATCTGAGAAACATTGAAAAACGTAAAGAGGAGGTAACTAATCTCATAACCGAGATGGGGAAGATGACCGACGAGATCGCGGCGGCTATCGGGGCGGCGCAGACAATAACCGAGGTCGATGACATTTACCGTCCATTCCGTCCTCACCGTAAAACTAGGGCGTCGGTGGCAAAGGAAAAGGGCTTGGAGCCCTTGGCTGAGCTTATTATGTCACAGCAGAAGGTATATGAGCCTGCTATTGAGGTGCAGGCACAGGCGTATATAGACGAGGAAAAGAAGGTAGCAAGCGCTGAGGAGGCTATTGCCGGAGCTTGTGATATTATTGCCGAGAGTATTTCCGACAATGCCGATTTCAGAAAGACTATCCGCAAGGTCACGTTTGATACGGGTATGCTTACTACGAAGAACGCAAAGGACGAGGAGTCGGTATATCAGCAATATTACGAATATTCGGATAGGATATGCAAGATACCCTCGCATAGAATACTCGCTATCAACAGAGGCGAAAAGGAAGATTTCTTAAAGGTGAATATCACCGTGGAGAAGGGAATTATCCTCAATTTCCTCTGTAATGAGCTTATAACGGAGCTGAAAAGTCCTGCTGTAAAATATATTGAAGCCGCTGTTGTTGACAGCTACGACAGACTCATAGCGCCCTCCATCGAGCGTGAGATAAGAAACGATCTGTTCGATACCGCAAGCGAGGGCGCCATAAAGCTCTTTGCTGACAATCTGAAGCATCTGCTAATGCAATCTCCTCTGAAGGGCAAGACGGTGCTTGGCTTTGATCCCGGGTTTATTAACGGCTGTAAGACCGCTGTAGTTGATAAAACGGGTAAGGTGCTCGATACCGCTGTTGTTTATCCCACGACCAAGCAGAAGTGGAAAACTGAGGAAGCGGCTAAGATAATAAAGAAAATGGTTGAGAAGTATTCGGTAGACGTTATCGCGATAGGTAACGGTACGGCTTCCCGTGAGAGCGAGATGTTTATTGCCGACGTACTGAAAAACGTAAATTACGACTGTAAGTACATTATTATAAGTGAGGCGGGTGCGTCCGTTTATTCGGCGTCCAAGCTTGCCGCCGAGGAATTTCCCGATTTCGACGTTATGCAGCGTTCGGCGGTGTCTATCGCAAGGCGGTTGCAGGATCCTCTTGCCGAGCTTGTAAAGATAGATCCGAAATCAATAGGCGTCGGTCAGTATCAGCACGATATGAAGCCCGCAAGGCTTGACGGCGCGTTGCAGGGAGTTGTTGAGGATTGTGTGAACTCGGTAGGCGTAGACATAAATACGGCTTCGCACTCACTTCTTTCCTATATCGCGGGAATAAATGCCACGAGTGCGAAGAATATCGTTAAATACCGCGAAGAAAACGGTGAGTTCAAGTCGAGAGCGGCAATACTCAAGGTTCCGAGAGTGGGCGCAAAGGCGTTTGAGCAGTGCGCGGGATTTTTGCGTGTTCCTCAATCGAAGGAGATACTCGATAATACGGGTGTTCATCCCGAGTCCTACGCGGCGGCTCACGCTCTCCTTGAGCTGTTCGGATATACCGAAAAGGATGTGGCGGAGGGTAGACTTTCCGATCTTCCCGCTAAAGTGAAAGAGATGGGAACTGCCGTAGTTTGCGAAAAGTGCGGTGTAGGTGCACCTACCTTGCACGATATTATATCCGAGCTTTTGAAGCCCGGACGCGACGTGCGCGACAGTTTGCCTCCTCCCGAGCTTCGTCAGGATGTCCTTGGCATAGAGGACTTGAAGCCCGATATGGTACTGAACGGAACGGTTCGCAACGTTATAGACTTCGGCGCGTTTGTGGACATTGGTGTGCATCAGGACGGACTCGTTCATATTTCCGAAATTTCCGACCGCTTTATAAAGCATCCTTCGGAGGCGCTATCGGTGAATGACCACGTTAAGGTAAGAGTGATTTCGGTTGACGTAAAGAAGAAGAGGATAGCTCTCAGCATGAAAAATGTCAAGTGATTTTAATATATTAAAATCACTAACTGTTCGGTTTCAGCTCGTTTTCAACTTCAAAAAGAACGAATTGTGCAAGGTGCACAAATAAAATGTTGAAATTTTGGGGATTTACCCTCTTCCATTTTTGCGATAAATTTGGTACAATATTATAGTACAGATGTATATAAAAATAAATTAAAAATAATACAGTTTTTTAGGAGGAATATTCAGATGGCAAGCTTATCACTCAGACACATCTACAAAAAGTATCCCGGCGGAGTTACCGCTGTATCGGATTTTAACCTTGAGGTAAAGGACAAGGAATTCTTGGTTCTCGTTGGACCTTCGGGATGCGGAAAAACAACTACTCTCCGTATGATCGCGGGACTTGAGGAGATCTCCGAGGGCGAGCTCTACATCGGAGACGATCTTGTAAATGATGTAGCTCCTAAGGATAGAAAGATCGCGATGGTTTTCCAGAACTACGCTCTTTATCCCCATATGTCCGTATTTGAAAATATGGCATTCGGTCTGAAGCTTAACAAGACACCCAAGGAGGAGATCAAGCGCCGCGTTGAAGAGGCTGCAAGAGTTCTTGATATTACCCACCTTCTCGACAGAAAGCCCAAGGCTTTGTCCGGTGGTCAGAAGCAGCGTGTTGCGCTCGGTCGTGCTATCGTTCGTAATCCTAAGGTATTCCTTCTTGACGAGCCTCTTTCCAACTTGGACGCAAAGCTCCGTGCTGCCATGAGAACAGAGCTTACAAAGCTCCATAACCGCGTTGGTACTACGTTTGTGTACGTTACTCACGACCAGGTAGAGGCTATGACCATGGCTACGAGAATCGTTGTTATGAAGGACGGTCTCATTCAGCAGGTTGATACACCTCAGAACCTTTATGATTCTCCTTGCAACATCTTCGTTGCAGGCTTTATCGGAACACCTCAGATGAACTTCATTACAGGTAAGCTTGTAAAGAAGGATGGAGGCGTATATCTTGAATTTGACGGCGCTACCGTTAAGCTTCCCGAGTCTAAGGCAAATGCCCCTGAGCTTGCTGAATACATAGGCAAGGAGGTCGTTGCAGGTCTTCGTCCCGAGGCTATTTCCGATGAGGCTAAGGCTGTTGAAAATACTCCCGAGGCAAGCTTTGAGGTTGAGGTTGAAGTTACCGAGCTTATGGGCGCAGAGATCTATCTCTATCTCACCTGCGGCGAGGAGACAAGACTTATCGCGCGTGTTTCCAACCGTTCTCAGTCCAGAGCGGGTGACAAGATCAAGGTTGCATTCGATATGTCCAGACTTCATGTATTCGACAAGGATACAGAGCGTTGCATTATTCACTGATTTTGGTTTTCAAATGCTACGCCGAAATTTCGGCGTAGCATTTTCTATAGCACTTTTTTGTGTAAAAATACAATTTTTTTAAATAAAACCAAGCCGCCTGTTGACAAATTTCCCGTATTATGATATACTAAAACCAAGGAAGGCTTGTATAATGGGCAGGCTAATTGAAAGGAGATATTGTATGAAAGCATTTTCTAAGTTTATGTTGGTAGCTGTTCTTGTACTTAGTTTGGCTGCTACTGCGGTTGCGTGCTCGGACAACAATACTGATCCTGAGGACTCCAATACAGAGAGCGTTGAGACTCAGCCCGATGATGATCAAACTCCCGGAGACGATGAGCAGACTCCCGGTGATGATGAACAGACACCCGGTGATGACGAACAGACACCCGGTGATGACGAACAGACTCCCGGCGATGACGAACAGACTCCCGGCGATGACGAACGGACTCCCGGCGATGACGAACAGACTCCCGGCGATGATGAGCAGACACCCGGTGATGACGAACAGACACCCGGTGATGGTGATCAGACACCCGGTGATGATAATCAGGGACTTCAAAACGGACAGGGTAATACCGAAGCTGGCTGGAGCGAAATTTTTGGCTGATTTGAATATATTTAATAAAAGCCGCCTGTCAAGGCGGCTTTTGATTTCAAAAATATCCCCTTGCTTCTGCAAGGGGATAAAATTATTTAATTATAACTTTTCTGAAGCTCTTTTTACCTCTGCGGAAAACAGGACCGTCTTTCAGATCGTCGGGGGTAAAGGTAGCTTTTACGTTGGTGATCTTTTCATTGTTCATTGCAACGCCGCCTTGCTCGATCGCGCGTCTTGCCTCGGATTTTGTGGGTACAAGACCGCTCTTTACAAGTATGGTTCCAATGTCGATAACACCGCCTATGAAGTCATCTGCGGTGAGCTCTGCGGTGGGAATGTCAGCCTCCGCTCCTGCTCCGAAGAGAGCCTTTGCGCTTGCTTCTGCTTTCTTTGCTTCTTCCTCGCCGTGAACGAGCTTTGTAAGCTCATAAGCGAGAATTTCCTTGGCTCTGTTGAGCTGTGCGCCCTCCCACTTGTCCATAGCGTCGATCTCCTCCAAGGGAAGGAAGGTCAGCATACGGATACATTTGAGGACGTCAGAGTCGGCAACGTTTCTCCAATACTGGTAAAAATCGTAGGGCGACGTCTTTGCGGGATCGAGCCATACCGCTCCCGACTGCGTTTTCCCCATCTTCTTACCCTCTGAGTTGAGAAGAAGATTTATCGTCATAGCGTAAGCATCCTTGCCGAGCTTGCGTCGTATAAGCTCAGTACCGCCGAGCATATTCGACCACTGATCGTCTCCGCCAAACTGCATATTGCATCCCATCGTCTTGTAGAGATGATAGAAGTCGTAGGATTGCATTATCATATAGTTGAACTCAAGGAAAGAAAGACCTTTTTCCATACGCTGCTTGTAGCATTCTGCGCGGAGCATATTGTTGACAGAGAAGCAAGATCCGACATCGCGAAGTACCTCAACGTAGTTAAGGCCGAGCAACCAATCGGCGTTGTTTATCATAATAGCCTTTCCGTCGGAAAAATCGATAAAGCGGCTCATCTGCTTTTTGAAGCATTCGCAGTTGTGCTGTATTGTTTCTTCAGTCATCATCTGACGCATATCTGTTCTTCCCGAGGGATCGCCTATCATAGCGGTTCCGCCGCCGATAAGCGCGATGGGCTTGTTACCTGCCATTTGCAGACGCTTCATAAGACAGAGCGCCATAAAGTGACCAACGTGAAGGCTGTCAGCCGTGGGATCGAAGCCTATATAGAAAACGGCTTTTCCGTTGTTTATAAGTTCCTTTATTTCATTTTCATCCGTTACCTGAGCTATAAGTCCTCTGGCAACTAATTCGTCGTAGATAGTCATAGTTCCTCCTGACACATAAACGTGGTAAATATTTGCGTTACATATAATTATAACTTATAAATCGCGATCTGTCAACCGATAAAGACGAAAAACTTAACATTTTCGGTAATTTATATTGCGTAGCCGCCATCTATACCGATAGTTTGACCTGTGATAAATCCCGCTTTTTCCGATGCTAAAAATTCGGCGAGCGCGGCGACCTCCTCGGGTTGTCCGAGTCGGCACAGCGGAGTGCTGTCTTTCAGCTCGGTCAGAGTATCCTCTGACAGTGAGGCGTTCATTTCAGTGGCTATAACCCCCGGTTCAATGCAGTTGACGGTGATGCCCGACGGTCCGAGCTCCTTTGCAAGCGACATGGTCATACCCCTAAGCGCCGCTTTTGTTGCTGAATAATGTACCTCGCAGGACGCGCCTACCTTGCCCCACATAGATCCGATGAATATTATCCGTCCGCTCTTTTGCGATACCATTCGCTTTGATACCTCTCGCGTGATATAAAAGGCGCTTGACAGATTTGTATTTATCATATTTTGCCAATCGTCGTTTGTAATGTCGGAAAATAGCTTTATCTGCGATATGCCTGCATTATTTATGAGCACATCGATATGTCCGAGCTTGGCGTATGCCGCATATGCCGCCGCTGTTGCCGACGCGCTATCGGATATATCTGCGCATATGGCGCAAGCGCCCGTTTCCTCGGACAGTGTTTTTGCGCTTTCGAAGCTCTGTTTATAGATAAACGCAACGCTGTGACCGAGGGAAGAGAAGTATTCAACGCAGGCTCTTCCGATGCCGCGAGAGCCGCCTGTGACAAGAATTTTCATATAGTCCTCCGCTACTGTGTACTCAGTACATTATAAACCAAAAGCTGACAAAAATCAATAGCTTGACCGAATTTTATATATCATCAGACGTAATTTGATACTTGACATTGCTTTTGCGGCATGATATAATTTATCAAAGACTAAAATCAGCATTAAAAGGGAGGTTGCCATGAAAAGGATATTTTTAATTACTGTACTGTTAGCTGTATTGCTGACCTCACTTATGTCGTGTATTGAGATACCTCTTATCTTCGACAAGGTTAACGGAGAAGATACAGAGAGCATGACAGATACAGCGTCGAATATAGAGGCTGATACCGCCGACGGGCAGGAAAGCGAAAAGGATGAACAGGAAACGGTTAAGACTCCTGATCCCGAGCCTGCCCCCGAACCGGATCCATCGCCATATGCTCCAAGCACCGAAGGGTTGCGATTTGAGCTGAATGCAGATAAAAAGAGCTATACGCTCAAGTCTATAGGAAACTGTCAATCAAAAGATATATTTGTAGGCTCTTATAACGGGCTCACCGTTACGGCGATCGCTGAAGATGCCTTAAGGGGTACAAATATCAAAAGCCTACAGCTTTCCGACGGAGTTGAGACTGTTGGCGAAGGGGCGTTCTATTACTGTACGTCGCTTGAGAGCGCAGAGCTTGGTAACGGAGTTAAAAAAATAGGCGCGTCTGCATTCGGTAACTGCAATTTGCTTCAAAACATCACTATTCCGGATAGTGTGACCGAGGTGGGCTATGACGCATTTGCATATTGCTACGCTGCAAAAAGTATCACAATAGGCAGCGGATTGAAGAAGGCGGGGCAGAAAGCTTTTCAATATGCAAGCGCCCTTGAACGCGTGGTATATAATGCCACAGCAATGTCAGATCTTACCTCAGGGACAAAGCTGTTCTGTCATAGCGGTATCGAGAGCGAGGGGATACACGTTACCGTGGGCGCAAACGTAACGAATATACCTGCATATTTGTTTGATGGATACGATAGCTATAACTATCGTTACGGCGCAATAAATCTTTTGAGCGTTACATTTGAGGAGGGAAGTGTCTGCACCGACATAGGTAAGAGCGCCTTTGTCGGATGCACGAATCTGAAAAATATATCTGTTCCAAACGGCGTGACTAACATTGGCGAAAATGCATTTTCCTCCTGCAGCTCGCTTACGTCCTTTGTGATGCCCGACAGCATAAAGACGATAGGCGGAAACGCATTTAACAGATGCGAGGCTCTAATGAGCGTTGAGATGAAAAAAGGGATAGAGACTATTGGGGATAGCGCTTTTTGGGGATGTATAAGGCTTTCAAGCATTTCTATTCCAGATACCGTGGTGTATATAGGACGTTATTGCTTTAGTGATTGCATAAATCTGAAATCAGCACACTTTGAAGATCCCGAGGGATGGTGGAGAAAAGCGGATATGTATCCTTATGAGGTATATACCTTCGACAGCACAGCTTTGTCCAATCTCCAACAAGCTGCAAGATGTCTTACCCTCGAATATGATGGCGCAATATGGCAGCACTGAAAAAATTAAAAAAATATTTAAAAAAATCTTGACAAATAAACCGAGTTATGGTATAATCTTAATTCGGTACGGGTAAATTTTATGCCCGTCTCCTTACCGTGGGTAAATTTTTAGTTCGATGTCCACGGTCACAAGTCCATAGGGAGGTGTAAAAAATGGAAAAGGTAATCAATTCTTACGAGTGCCTGTTCATTGTTGATGTAACCAAGGGTGAAACTGTTACCGATGCAACTGTGAACAAGTTCATGTCTTTGATCGAGGCAAACGCTGAGGTCGTAGACGTGGTAAAGTGGGGTAAGCGCCGTCTTGCATACCTGATCAACGATATGCCCGAAGGCTATTACGTTGTCGTAACATTCAAGGCAGAGCCCTCTTTCCCCAGCGAGCTCGAGCGTCTCTTCAACATTGACGAGACTGTTATGCGCTCGATGGCAATAAAGCTCGAGTATGATGCTGCTGCTAAGAAGGCTGAAAAGCTTGCAAAGGCAGAGGCTGAAAAGGCTGAAGTTGCTGAAGAGACCGTTGCTGCGGATGCAGAGTAATCACATTCATCGGGAGGTTTTGACGTGTCAAATCTGAATTTGAATAAGGTCGTGCTTGCGGGCAGACTTACGGGTGATCCTGAATTGAAGCAAACTCAGACAGGTGTTTCCGTAACGAGCTTCAGCATCGCGATAAATCGCAGATACGTATCAAAAAACAACGAGCAAGCTGAGCAGCAAACTGATTTTATCAATATTGTTGCTTGGAGACAGACCGCCGAGTTTATATGCAGATTTTTCAAAAAAGGCTCTGCTATATGTCTGACAGGAAGTATCCAGACCAGAAGCTGGCAGGATAACCAAGGTCAGAAGCGCTATGCTACCGAGGTCGTTGCGGATGATGCGATGTTTGTGGACTCCCGCAATGAAAGCGGAAATTCGCAGGGTGGCTATATGCCCGATGCGTATAATTCCGCACCCGCGTATTCTTCAAAGCAGGGAGCAGCTCCCAACTTTGAGGAACTTACCACCGACGACGATCTTCCGTTTTGAGGATCGCAGGTAATCAACAATATTACAGGAGGAAAATTAAAATGGATAGAGCTGAAAATACCGCAGCAGTACGCCCTCAGCGCCCTGTTGTCCGCAGAAGAAAAAAGATTTGCATTTTCTGCGCTGATAAGGTAGAGTTTATTGATTATAAGGATTCCGCAAAGCTTAGAAAGTTCATAAGCGAGCGCGGCAAGATCCTTCCCAGAAGAATTTCGGGAACTTGCGCAAAGCACCAGAGAGAGCTTAACACAGCTATCAAGCGTGCAAGACAGGTAGCGCTTCTTCCTTACGTAACAGACTAATTCGGAAATATGCCCATATGCTTTTTTGAGCGTATGGGCTTTTCTATGAGCGGAGGTATTTTTTACCTGAAAGTAATTAAAATACTTTATTTTTTTCTAACTTTCTCTTGACATAAAGAGGGATATGTGATACAATATTTAAGGTAAATCTTTAAAGCGATACAGAGATGTCGGTAAGAGCGTTTAATCATAATATTCTTGATACTTGCGTTTGGGCGCAGTGTATCTTGTTGTGGGACGGTCTTGCCGATTGGCAGGACTTTTTTCTTTAAAAAAATACCCACTAAGGGGGAATGAGACTTGAAGAAAAAAACAATGATAATGGATGAGGCGGCAATGCGAAGAGCAATGGCTCGCATCACTCATGAAATCATAGAGCACAACCGCGGCGCGGAGGACATATGTCTGCTCGGTGTGAAAAGGCGAGGAATATATCTTTCTGCTATGCTTGCTGAGAATATAAAGCGCTTTGAAGGCGTGGATGTACCTCTCGGGCATCTTGATATAACGCTTCACAGAGATGACATCAGCGAGGCGGACAAGCAGGGCATTGAAAAGGCTTGCTTTATTCCTTGTGATATAAGGGAAAAGACGGTTATAATAGTTGACGATGTTCTTTATACGGGAAGAACGGCAAGAGCGGCTCTTGAGGCTATTTTCGCAAATGCCCGTCCTAAGGCCGTTCAGCTTGCGGTGCTCATAGACAGAGGCCACAGAGAGCTTCCCATACGCCCTGATTATGTGGGCAAAAACGTACCGACTTCAAAAAATGAGTTGGTCGCAGTTGCGGTCAGCGAAATAGATGGGGAAAACGGCGTTTACATTTGCGATAACGTATGATATTACAAAAAATAGGAGAATGGAAATGATAACGAAAAAGATCGATCAGACAGCAATAAATACCATCGGTATTTCTCCCGAGACAGTTATTTCTTTCGATCAGGCGAAGGCTTTTTTCCGCTCCCCCGAATATATTGCTTTCCCCGGCTTTTGTGATGTGCACGTGCACTTTCGTGAGCCGGGCTTTTCATATAAAGAAACAATAAAGAGCGGAAGCATGGCTGCGGCACACGGCGGATACACTGCAGTTTGCACCATGCCAAACCTGAAGCCTGTGCCTGACAATCCCGAGAATTTGAAAATACAGACCGACATAATAGAAAAAGACGCGGTAATAAACGTATATCCTTATGCTTCGATAACCAAAATGGAAATGGGGCTCGAGCTTGTGGATATGGATGCACTTGCCGATAAAGCAGTAGCCTTCTCGGATGACGGTCGTGGCGTACAGAGCGAAGATATGATGAGAGAGGCTATGTTGCGCGCCAAGAAGCTCGGAAAGATAATTGCGGCGCACTGCGAGGTCAATTCATTGCTCTTTGGCGGTTATATCCACGACGGTGCGTATGCAAGAATTCACGGACATAAGGGAATATGCTCCGAGAGTGAATATGCTCAGATCGCGCGTGACTTAAAGCTTGCCGAGGAAACGGGATGCGCGTATCATGTGTGTCACATATCCACAAAGGAAAGCGTTCAGTTTATACGCGAAGCGAAGGCGAGAGGCGTGGACGTTACCTGTGAGACAGGTCCTCATTATCTTATTCTTGATGACAGCGATCTGAAGGAAGAGGGAAGGTTTAAAATGAATCCTCCTTTGCGCTCACGTGAAGACAAGGAAGCGCTTATTGAGGGAATAGTGGACGGAACTATCGATATGATAGCTACCGACCATGCGCCACACTCGGAAGAGGAAAAGTCTATGGGGCTTGCAAAGAGTCCGTTTGGCATTGTTGGGCTTGAAACGGCGTTTTCGCTGATGTACACCCACCTTGTGAAAAAGGGTATTATAAGTCTCGAAAAGCTTATCGATCTTATGGCGATAGCACCGAGACGGAGATTTGGAATACCCCTTGGTAACGATTTTACCGTTTGGAATTTAAATGAGACGGTAAAGGTCGATCCAAATGAATTTTTATCTATGGGTAAAGCTACTCCTTTTGTCGGAGAAGAGCTTTTTGGAAAATGTATGCTTACAGTTATGGACGGTAAAGTAGTTTACCGCGCAGACTGATCAACATAAATGAGTTTATTTTTTGGAGGAAACAAAAATGGCAAAGAGAAAAGATCTAAAGAAGATTTTGATCATAGGTTCAGGTCCTATTATCATAGGACAGGCAGCGGAATTTGACTATGCGGGAACGCAGGCGTGTCTCGCGCTTAAGGAAGAGGGCTATGAGGTCGTTCTCGTCAATTCCAATCCTGCTACGATCATGACAGATACAACTATTGCCGATAAAGTTTATATGGAGCCTTTGACGCTTGAATATATCGCAAAGATACTCCGATATGAAAGACCTGACGCTATCGTTCCCGGTATTGGCGGACAGACAGGTCTTAACCTTGCTATGCAGCTTGAAAAGAAGGGAATTTTGAAGGAGTGCCGTGTTGAGCTTCTCGGAACGAGCAGTGAAAGCATCGAGCGCGCCGAGGACAGAGAGCTTTTCAAAGAGATGTGTCAGTCAATAGGCGAGCCTACCATCCCTTCCGAAATAACGTACAGCCTTGAAGAAGCAAAGGCTGCTGCGGCTAAGATCGGCTATCCCGTAGTGCTCCGTCCTGCGTTTACTCTCGGCGGTACAGGCGGCGGATTTGCAAACAATGAAGAAGAGCTTATCGAGATAGGCAGAAATGCATTCAAGCTTTCTCCCGTTCATCAGGTGCTTATTGAGAAGAGTGTTAAGGGATATAAGGAGATAGAGTTTGAGGTCATGCGTGACTCCTCCGATAAGGCGATCACCATTTGCGGAATGGAGAATATCGATCCTGTTGGCGTTCATACGGGTGACTCCATAGTTGTAGCTCCTATCCTTACGCTTAACGATCACGACCTGAAGATGCTCAATGATAGCGCTATCCGCATTATAAGAGAGCTGAAGATAGAGGGCGGATGTAACGTACAGTTTGCGCTCCATCCCGAAACGTCCGAATATTATCTTATCGAGGTAAATCCCAGAGTTTCGCGTTCTTCTGCTCTTGCTTCTAAGGCAAGTGGATACCCCATAGCGCGTGTTACCGCTAAGATCGCCGTAGGTATGACGCTTGACGAGATAGCTATTGCCAACGCAACTGCGGCTGTTGAGCCCAGACTTGATTATATCGTTGCTAAGTTTCCCCGTTTCCCGTTTGATAAGTTCTCCTCTGCATCAAACGTGCTCGGAACGCAGATGAAGGCTACGGGCGAGGTAATGGGTATAGGCTCTAACCTTGAGGAATGTATGCTCAAATCCGTTCGTTCTCTTGAGACAGGTGTTTGCCATTTGCATATGCCTAAGTTTGAGAAGATGGATACCGAGGCGTTGAAAGAATATACGCATCAGTTTAAGGATGACAACATATTTGCTGTTACCGAGCTTCTCAGACGCGGCGTTTCGGTAGATGAGCTTTATGAGATGACAAAGATAACGCCTTACTTCCTTGAAACTATACTCGGCATTGTTAAAATGGAAAGAAAGCTCGCGGAGAACAAGAACGACGTTGAACTGCTCCGCGCAGCGAAGAAGATGGGCTTCTGCGACAAGTTTATCGCAAAGCTCTGGGGATGCGGTGAGCTTGACGTATGCAAGCTCCGTAAGGATAACGGAATAATACCCGTATTCAGAATGGTAGATACGCTCCATACAGGCGCGTATATTCCTTATCTGTATTCCTCTTACTCGGGCAAGAACGACTCTATTCTTACCGATAAGAAGAAGATGCTTGTGCTTGGCGCAGGTCCCATCCGTATCGGTCAGGGTGTTGAATTTGACTATTCTACCGTTCATGCCGTTACCACCATACGCAAGTCGGGATATGAGGCTATAATTATCAACAACAACCCCGAAACCGTATCTACCGATTACACTACAAGCGACAAGCTTTATTTCGAGCCTCTTACTCCCGAGGACGTAATGAGCATCGTTGATTTCGAGAAGCCCGAGGGAGTTATAGCATCGCTCGGCGGTCAGACGGCAATCAACCTTGCAGAGCCTCTCATGAAGAGAGGAGTCGAGATAATCGGAACAGATTGCGACGCTATCGAGAGAGCAGAGAACAGAGACAGCTTTGAAAAGATACTCCATCAGCTCGGAATTCCTCAGCCTGAGGGTAAAGCTGTTACAAATATTGAGGACGGCGTAAAGGCGGCTGAAAAGATCGGTTATCCTGTACTCGTTCGCCCCAGCTTTGTCCTCGGCGGAAGAGCTATGCAGATAGTCGGAAATGAGGAACAGCTCCGTCAGTACCTCAAGACCGCCGTTGAGATAGATGAGGACAGACCTGTCCTTGTAGATAAGTACATTATCGGTAAGGAGGTCGAGGTCGACGCCATCTGTGACGGACGCGACGTGTTCGTTCCCGGTATTATGGAGCTTGTTGAGAGAACAGGAGTTCACTCTGGTGACTCTATAAGTGTATATCCCTCGTTCAGTATTTCCGATAAGGTAAAGGGAGTTATTCTCGGATACGCTAAGAAGCTCGGACTCGGAATAGGCATCAAGGGCTTGTTCAATATTCAGTTTATTGTCGATAAGGACGAAAAGGTATTTATAATCGAGGTAAATCCCCGTTCGTCGAGAACCGTTCCTTTCCTTTCTAAGGCGACGGGATACAGCCTTGCGGATATTGCCACCGAGGTAATTCTCGGAAAGAGTCTGAAGGAGCAGGGAATATTCGACATCTATCCCGAGGAAAAGAAGAGATGGTATGTAAAGGTGCCCGTATTCTCCTACAATAAGATAAGAGGTCTTGACGCTTATCTGTCTCCCGAAATGAAGTCGACGGGTGAGGCTATCGGATACGACAATATGCTCAACCGCGCGCTTTACAAGGCGCTTCAGGCTTCGGGTATGCACCTGCAAAACTACGGAACGGTATTTGTTACCATTGCCGATAAGGATAAGGAGGAGGCGCTTCCTCTCATTCGCCGCTTCTACAATCTCGGATTTAATATCGAGGCTACCGAGGGAACGGCAAACTTCTTGAAGAGCAACGGTATAAAGACTCATGTACTTGCAAAGATCGAAACGGGCAGCAACGAGATACAGGATTCTATACGTCAGGGACACATTGCGTACGTTATAAATACGAGCGATGTTCAGTCTACAAATCAGCTCAGCGACGGAAAGCAGATAAGAGCTTGGGCGATAGAAAGCAACGTAACGCTCTTCTCCTCGCTTGATACTGTAAGAGTTCTTCTTGACGTTCTTGAAGAAACGACGCTTTGCATTTCTACGATCGACGCATAAGATAACGGAGTGAAAAATGAAGCAAGGACTTTTTAAAATAACAGAAAACGTCCCGCTTACCGAAAACGTGATGCGTATGAGGCTTGAGGGTGATACTTCGGCTATAAGCGCATCGGGACAGTTTATAAATATCAAGCTCGACGGACTTTACCTCCGCCGTCCCATATCGGTCTATGATTGCGATGACAAGGCGGTTACTATCATATATAAGGTGGTAGGTAAGGGAACAGAGCAGATGAAAAAAATGACCGAGGGGACACTTGACGTCCTCACAGGTCTCGGAAACGGATACGATCTGTCGGTAGCAGGGGACAAGCCCCTGCTCATCGGCGGAGGTGTTGGTGTTCCGCCCATGTATTTGCTTGCAAAAATGCTCGTCGCTATGGGAAAGCAGGTATCGGTGATACTCGGTTTCAATACAAAGAACGAGGTCTTTTGCGAGGAGGATTTTAAGGCTCTCGGATGCAACGTCACGGTAGCTACGGCTGACGGCTCATACGGAGTAAAGGGCTTTGTTACCGATGCGATGAAGGATATGGATTACAGTTATTTTTATACCTGCGGTCCTGAGCCCATGCTGAAGGCTGTGTACAACACAAGTAAGACAAGCGGACAGTTCAGCTTTGAAGAAAGAATGGGATGTGGCTTTGGCGCTTGTATGGGATGCTCCTGCAAAACTCTTTACGGCAACAAGCGAATTTGTAAGGACGGTCCTGTTCTTGTAAAGGAGGAGATAATATGGGAAAAATGAGTGTTACACTGTGTGGAATAGAGCTTGACAATCCCGTTATCCCCGCAAGCGGTACGTTTGGATACGGATATGAATTTGCAGAGCTTTATGACATAAACATACTCGGAACGTTTTCCTTTAAGGGAACAACGAAAGATCCCCGATTTGGAAACCCCACGCCGAGAATTGCTGAATGTTATTCGGGTATGATAAATGCCGTCGGACTTCAAAATCCCGGTGTTGATAAGGTTATCTCAGAGGAGCTTCCAAAGCTTTCTAAGTGCTTTAGTAAAAAGGTTATGGCGAATGTCAGCGGCTTTTCTGTTGAGGATTACGCTTATACCTGCGAGCGTCTTGATCCGTGTGAACAGGTTGGTTGGCTTGAGGTAAACGTAAGCTGTCCAAACGTACACGGCGGCGGAATGAGCTTCGGCACGTCTCCCGAGGCGGCGGCTGAGGTTGTAAGAGCGGTAAAGAAGGTCACAACAAAGCCCGTGATAGTCAAGCTTTCTCCTAACGTTACCGACATCGTAAGCATTGCCAGGGCTTGCGAGGATGCGGGAGCGGACGGAATAAGCCTTATAAACACGATGCTCGGAATGAGAATAGATCTTCGCAGACGCACTCCAGTTATCGCAAACAAAATGGGTGGATTTTCGGGCCCTGCCATTTTCCCCGTGGCGGTGAGAATGGTATATCAGGTAGCTAATGCCGTGAAAATTCCCGTTGTGGGAATGGGCGGTGTTTCGAGCGCCGAGGACGTTATCGAAATGATGATGGCGGGCGCTACGGCGGTAGAGGTAGGCGCGGCAAATCTTGTTGATCCCTTTGCTTGCAAGACTATCGTTGAGGAGCTTCCCGCGGTGATGGATAAATACGGAATAAACGATCTGTCGGAGATAATAGGAGTTGTAAAATGAGATTTGAAAGAGTAATGCTCGATGATGAGGGCGCATATATAGATGCCTATATCGCAGATCCGACACCAAAATTTACACGAAAAGCTATTCTTGTTATTCCCGGTGGAGGCTACGGCAAGGTTTGCTCGGACAGAGAAGGCGAGCCGATAGCTCATGCATTTATACCCTACGGATACAATGCCTTTGTATTGAACTATTATGTAGATAAGCAGAAGCCCTTTCCTATTCAGCTTATTCAAGCGACTAAGGCGATAAAGTATATAAAGGATAATGCCGAAGCGCTCGGAATCGATCCTGAGGAGCTGTACGTAGTCGGATTTTCGGCAGGCGGTCACCTTGCCGCTTGCACGGGTATATTATGGAAGATCCCCGAGCTCTACGAGGCGAGTGATATGCCTTACGGTTACTGCAAGCCGAAGGGAATTATGCTTATATATCCTGTTGTAAACGATCATGCAGGCTCCTTCCGTAAGCTTCTTTGTGCAGAAGAGCCGACAGAGGAGATGCTCGAAAAGGTGTTTGTTGACAGACACGTGGATGCCGACAGCGCGCCTGCGTTTATAATGCATACCTCAAACGATGAGATAGTGGACGTAAGAAATTCGCTGACACTTGCGGTGGCGTATAAGGCGGCGGGCTTGCAGTTTGAAATGCATATCTATCCCGATGCTCCCCACGGCGGGGCGCTCGGAAACAAGATAACGTCAAACGGTAGAGCGAAGCATGAAAATCCCTCTATTGCCGAATGGGTGCGTTTGGCGGCTGTATGGGCAGAAAATCTGCCTGAAAATGAGTAAATAATTTTGATAAGGAGATATAAAAATGGGAAAAGACGTTATTATCGCCTGTGATTTTGACAGCGCGGAAAAGACTTTTGCCTTTCTTGACAAGTTTACGGGAAGAAAGCCCTTTGTCAAGATCGGAATGGAGCTTTATTATGCGGAAGGTCCTTCCATAGTACGGGAGATCAAGAAGAGAGGACATAAGATATTCCTTGACCTGAAGCTTCACGATATTCCCAACACGGTAAAGAAATCCATGGCTGTACTTTCAAGACTGGATGTCGACATGACAAATCTTCATGCGGCAGGTACGGTAAGAATGATGGAGGCGGCTATTGAAGGTCTTACAAGACCTGACGGAACAAGACCTCTGCTCATCGCTGTAACACAGCTTACGTCTACCGATCAGGAGAGTATGGAAAAGGATCTTCATATCGAGAAGCCTATTGCGGACGTTGTTATGCACTATGCTAATAATGCAAAGATAGCGGGACTTGACGGTGTTGTTTGCTCCCCCCTTGAGGCAGGCAAGGTACACGAGACTTGTGGAGAGAAGTTCTTGACAGTAACTCCCGGCGTAAGATTTGCCGATGGTGACATAGGCGACCAGAAGAGAGTTATGACTCCCGCAGAGGCAAAGAAGATCGGCTCGGATTATATCGTTGTAGGCAGACCTATCACTGCTGCTGAAGATCCCGTTGCGGCATACGAGAGATGCGTAGCTGAATTCGTTGGATGAGAAAATATCTGCTTTTCGATCTTGACGGAACTCTTACAGATCCCGAGATAGGAATAACGAATTCTGTTTTATACGCTTTGCGTAAGTTGGGCATAGAAGAGAATGACAGAACAAAGTTGCGGTCGTTTATAGGACCTCCTCTGTACGACAGCTTCAGAGAAAAATACGGGCTGTCTGATTCTGATGCGAAGCTTGCAATAACGTATTACAGAGAATATTTCGCGCCTAAGGGAATATATGAGAATACGGTCTATGACGGCATATATTCTATGCTTGAAGCATTGAAAAAAGGCGGGAAAACGCTTATACTTGCGACATCCAAGCCCGAGCCGTTTGCAAATAAGATACTTTGCCATTTCTCACTCGACAAATTTTTCGATAAAGTATATGGCGCTACGATGGACGAAAAACGGAACAAAAAGGAAGACGTTATCGCGTTTGCCTTGGATGATTTCGGAATATGTCCCGAGGAAGCCGTCATGGTTGGCGACAGGATATACGATATTGAGGGCGGTCATAAGTACGGACTTGTATCAGTCGGAGTCCTTTACGGATACGGTGACAAAGAAGAAATGGTTTTGGCGCGGGCTGACAAAACAGCGGCAGACGTTTATGAACTTAAAAAAATTTTAGAAGAAATATAGGAGATGAATTATGTATAACGAAACAGAAAAGCTGATTGCAAAGGATCTTTTATCGATTAAGGCTGTATTTTTCAGACCTGAAGAGCCCTTTACGTGGGCAAGCGGCATAAAGAGCCCCGTTTACTGTGACAACAGACTCACTCTTACCGCTCCCGCTGTAAGAAATGACGTAGAAAAAGGACTTGCCGATCTTATCAAGACGTATTTTCCCACCGCAGAGGTTCTTATGGGTACGTCTACGGCAGGTATCGCACACGCGGCTATAACCGCCCATCTTCTTGATATGCCTATGGGTTACGTTCGTTCGGGTGCAAAGGATCACGGCAGACAGAACCAGATCGAGGGTAAGCTCGAGAAAGGTCAGAAGGTCGTTGTAGTTGAGGATCTTATATCCACGGGCGGAAGTGTTATCGAGGTGGTAAACGTTCTTCGTGAGGCAGGCGCTGATGTTCTCGGCGTTGTCAGCATCTTTACCTACGGAATGAAGAAAGGACTTGACCGTCTTGCAGAGGCTAATGTTATAAACTACTCTCTGACAAACTTTGACGTTATCGCAGAGGTAGCGGCAGAGGAGAAGTATATCCGTCAGGAGGATGTAAAGAGACTTATTGCGTTCCGTAATAATCCTTCGGATGAGAGTTGGATAGGCTGATCGGAGGCAAAACAATGAAAAGAAGTCTCATTGATATTTTGGATTTTTCGGTTGAAGAGATTGACGAGCTTTTAGCTACGGCAAAGGATATGATCGCTGATCCCGACAAGTATGCAGAGTGCTGCAAAAGAAAAAAGCTTGCTACGCTTTTCTTTGAGCCCTCTACAAGAACCCGTTTGAGCTTCGAGGCAGCTATGCTTGAGTTGGGTGGAAGTGTTATAGGCTTTTCTGATGCGGCAAATACGTCCTCGTCTAAGGGTGAGAGCGTTTCTGATACCGCAAAAGTTATTAGCTGTTATGCCGACATAATCGCAATGCGTCATCCCAAGGAGGGCGCGCCGCTCGTTGCGGCAAATGCTGCGTCAATTCCCGTTATCAATGCGGGAGACGGCGGACATAACCATCCTACGCAGACTCTTGCAGATCTTCTTACCATTGATCGCGAAAAGGGAAGAATAGATAATTTTACCATAGGCTTTTGCGGAGACCTCAAATTCGGACGTACGGTACATTCGCTTATAAGCGCGCTGTCGCGTTACGAGAACGTTAAGGTCATTCTCATATCGCCTCATGAGCTCAAGCTTCCAAGCTACGTTAAGAAAGACATACTTGACAAAAACAATATCGAGTACGTTGAGACTACCGATCTTGAAGCTGTAATGCCCGAGCTTGACGTGCTCTATATGACGCGTGTGCAAAAGGAAAGATTTTTCAACGAGGAGGATTACCTCCGCTTGAAGGACAGCTACATCCTTACGCCTCAGAAGCTGTCAAATGCAAAATCCGATCTTTGCATAATGCACCCCCTGCCAAGAGTAAACGAGATCAGCGTCGCTATCGACGACGATCCGAGAGCTTGTTATTTCAAGCAGGTATATAACGCAAAGATAATGCGTAAGGCGCTTATTTTGAAGCTCTTAAAGGAGGCAGGAAGCATATGAATATCGATTCCATTCAAAACGGATTTGTTATCGACCACATTCCCGCAGGAAAGGGAATGACTCTTTATGATCTTCTCGGTCTTGACGAGCTCGATTGTTCCATAGCTCTCATAAAGAACGTAGGAAGCGAAAAACTCGGTAAAAAGGACATAATAAAGATCGATGCGGCTATCGAGATCAATTTCGATATAATCGGCTTTATCGCGCCCGAGGTTACGGTAAACATAATCAATGACGGTAAGATAGTTGAAAAGAAAAAAATGGAGCTTCCTCTTGAGCTCACGGGTGTTATAAGCTGCAAAAATCCACGTTGCATAACGTCAACCGAGCAGGAGCTTGTTCACAGATTTAAGCTTACTGACAAGGAAAACAGAGTGTACCGTTGTATTTATTGCGAAACAAAAGCAAACTGAAAAAACTCCAACACGGCTATTTCGTGTTGGAGTTTTTTTATCTCAGAGTTTCTTCTATAACTTCTAAAATACGAAAGCGTACGTTATATGTGGGATATTCGGTCTCGGTGATGATCCCGTATTGTTCTTTGCTGAGTCCCACAGATATAAATGCATCCTCGGGATCGGGTGTGCTTGCTGCCGACAGGCACATCGGCGGGAAGAGAACACACCACCAATTTTGGCCCTCGCCGTTGCCTATGATTATACGCAACGACATATAGCTCCCCGACGGAAAACAAAATTCCTCGTAGTTTTTTGTGGGATAGACTTCCTCGCCAAGCTCAACAGAAACCTCATAAGTATAGCCTTCGGATCGTATGACCTCCGCTGCCTCTGCTTTGAGTAATTTAAGATTTTCGGCAGTTTTCTTGATTGCCTCCTCGCGTGTCGCGCAATCTCCGAAGAGCGTTTCGCTTTTTTGCAGCAGAGCGTCCCTTACCTTGAGCTTCAATTCCTGATCCTCATCGCTGTCCGAGTTAGCGATAACGTGCAGGCGTAGGACACTGTCGTATATTTCGCTTTCACCGTGTACGGGCATCAAGCCGAGAAAAAGAAATAAACAGCAGATAACTGCTATAACCGTAGTAGATCTTTGCATAAATAAAAACTCCTTTAAAAAATGATTTACTCAATCATTCCACAAAAAGGAGTTTTTTATTCATTGATTTTGAAAATTTATAAATTCATTCAATATGTCGCGGTAGCTCATATCCGAATTTAACTCGACCGAGCCGCGAAAGCTCTCCAAAAGCTCATCCTTGTTTTTTAATTTGACGTACGCCCAAAAAGCCAACGAGTTATCAATAACGCCCGACGTTTGAAGCTGTGATGACAATCCTTTCAGCGCGGTAGGTTCGGTTACCTCAAATGATACTGTATTTGACGGTTTTACAAAAGCAAACAGATCGTTTGCTAGCGACAGTATAAGACAGGCGCAAATAATTGCGAAAAGAGTTATGACGGTTATTTTTGAAAAAGCAAAGCGGTAAAGGATATTTTTCGGTGTTTCGGTATTTTGCATATTCGCTCCTCGCGGTACAGTGATCTCACAGCCAAGAAATTATCAAGGCCAATATGTACACAGCAAAGCAGGCGATTGCGGAGGGCTGACGTATAATATCGGTATATGAGCGACGCAGTGTTGTGCTGTCTTTTATGACAGGTTGTCTGTAATCGGCGGAGTATGCCTTGTAGAGATATATTTTATAAAGTCTTGCGGCTTCTCCGCAGAATACTGCGGCTGAAAGTATGCATACAGCGGCAACTATAAAGATAAAGAGCTTGGGGCTGTTGGTGATCTGATAAAGATTACTCATATAGGGTTGTCCGAAAAGCCCGAAAATATTATAAAGAAAATGCGTTATGACGGCACCGAAGAGCGAGCGTGTAGCATACAGTGTCATTGCAAGGATAATTCCCGAAAAAAGATACATCGGCAGATTTTGAAGATTGAAATGAAGTAGTGCGAAAAATATCGAGCTGACGATAACGGCGCGCATAACTCCGCCTTTTTCATATTCGTGGCAAAGGATGCCTCTGTATATAAATTCCTCGCATATAGCGGGGAGCACCGCGTATGCCATAACAAGATAGATCTTATTTGGTATCGTTCCCTGATCCTTTGAAATAAATGTATCGTAAAGTGAAAAATTATTTGAAAGGCTTTCAAGACCGCCGAACAGAACTCCGAGCAAAAGACTTCCCGAAGCGATTAGCAGAGCACCCGAAATTATAATAAGTATCGAGTCTGCCTTTACCGTTCTGAGGCGAAGTCCCGACATATATTTTTCTCCGCTGAATTTACACCATATCGCGCCCGGGAGAATGAATATCATCATTTGCAATATAACAACGCTGAAATATTCGTTTTCTCTGTTTATGAGCGTAATGTCTATGAGCTTTGTAAAAAGCAATAAAACATACGTTGCGAGAACGAGCGCCGTCGGATGGATGATAAAGGTTCTGCTTTTGAGATTGGTATATATTCCCTCGATGGTTTTCAACGGAGGCGTAGCGTCAGTATTTTTCTTTACGCGTTTTTCTTTACGTTCTTTATTCATAAGGAAAAAAACCTCCGTTTTCCGTTATAATTATATCCACGGTGGAGTCGTGATCTTCTACGGGAAGTCTGTCTACGAAAAAGGCACTGTAAGCAAGTCCCAATGATACACCGTTGAAATCAGGCAGAAATCTGTCGTAATATCCTCCGCCGTAGCCGAGCCGGTAGCCGCTTTTATCGAAAGCAAGGGCTGGTACTAAGCAGAGTGAATTGGCGAACGACGTTACCACGGGTAATTCGCAAGGCGGTTCGGGAATTCCGTATGCGCCTATCACAAGCTCCGAAAGATCGGATAGAACGTGAAATGACAGCCGTCTTTCTTTTATGTGCGAGATAGGAAACGCAATAGCTTTTCCCAGCGCCTGCGCGTGACGTACAAGGGGGAGAATGTTCGGCTCTCCCTTTATAGGATAGTAACAAAGTAAGGTGTTCGCTTCCTTGAATTGCGGCAAAGCGGCGGCGTTCGAAAAAAGAGCCGTATCAAGTAAAAAACGACTTTCATTTGAGATGCTCTTTCTTTGTTCAAAAAAATGAGCGCGAGAGCGTTCCTTGTTTTCGCTTTCGGTGAGTATAATTTCCCTAGGCATAAATTACGGCTTTCTTCAAATCGTCTGCTTTCGCTTTTCCGCAAAAGACATTTACGATCTCCAAACCGAGATCGAGAGCTACGCCCATACCTGCCGCGGTTATTATTTTACCGTCGCGCACTACTTTTTTCTCGGATACGACAGCTCCCGTAAGTCTGTCCTCAAATCCCGGGTAGCAGATAGCTTCTTTTCCGACAAGAAGTCCCATATCTCCGAGAATAGAAGGAGCGGCGCATATAGCGGCAATATATATATTTGCCGTTATGGCGTTATTTATCGCGTCAATAACGGTACTGCTGTCGGCAAGGTTGAGAGTTCCCGGCATACCTCCCGGGAGAAATATCATTTCTGCATCGCCGCCGTCAAACTCGCTGTCGGTAACGTCCGCTTTTACGGTAATATTGTGTGAGCCTGTGATCTCGCGTCCGCCGACTCCAACGGTCTTTACGGAAAGTCCCGCGCGACGCATAATATCAAGAGGGCAGAGAGCTTCTACTTCTTCAAAGCCCTCGGCAAGAAACATATATATCATAATTCGGTTTTGCCTTTCATATACTTCAGTATGTTTATTTTTTGAAGAATGCTACAAGCTCGTTTGCGTCTGTTGTGATCTCCTCACGGCTGAGAAGATCCTTTATCTTTACTTTATTTTCCGCAAGCTCCGAGCCACCCATAATAACGACGTGGGTGTAGTTGTTTTTAACGGCGTAATCTATCTGCTTTCCGAATTTTTTAGATCCGAGATATACAGAAGCGGTTATATCCGCGTCACGAAGCTCATTTGTTATAGCTACATATTTTTCGTACGGAACATCGTCAAATCTTGTGACAAGCACCTTTACGTCGGTTGTAAGCATTTCGGGTATAAGACTGTGAGTTACAAGAAAGTTCTCAAGCGTAACGTCTCCCATTCCGTAACCGACGCCTGAGATCTTTGCGTTCTTTACAAAGAGACCAACAAGGTTGTCATAGCGTCCGCCGCCGAACATTGCGCGATTGTTTTCGGGAGCATTATCAAATACCTCAAAAACAGTACCTGTATAATAATCAAGTCCGCGGATTATACCGAAGTCAAACAGGCAGTACTTAGAAAGTCCGAGCTTGTCAAGAGCTTCAAAGAGAAGGCGAAGCTCTGTAGCGCCTACAGAGTCGGGACAGATGGCGGTCGCATCGGTAACAGACATACCGTAAAGCTCATCTATCTTTGCTATCTGCTCACCGTTAAGTCCGAGCGCGATAAGCTCCTTTTCATAGACTTCTCTCGGTATCTTGTTCTTTTTGTCGATGACCTTGGAAACGAGCTTGCTGTGCTCCGCATCGCCGCCCGAGATAGCTGCAATAACGTCATTGAAGAAGCGGCGGTTATTTATGCGAACCGTGAACATCGTTTCGTCCGCGCCGAACGATCTCATAATGCGGATAGCGCTGACGATAGTTTCAAGGTCAGCTTCATAGGTATCACATCCGAAGATGTCGACGTTGAGCTGCCAGAACTCGCGCAGACGTCCGCGTTGTGTGGCTTCGTAACGGTACATATTCGGTATCGAGAACCAACGGAGAGGAAAGCTGAGATCGTTCATCTTAGCGGCGACCATACGCGCTACGGTAGGTGTCATTTCTGGACGGATAGCAACGCTTCTGTCGCCTCTGTCGACAAAATTATAGGTCTGCTTGTTTGCGATCTCCTCACCGCTTTTTGCGGCGTAGAGCTCAAGGGATTCAAGCATAGGTCCGTTATATTCATCGAAAGCGGCTGTCTCAAGTGTTTCTCTTATTTTACCGAAAAACCAATTGCGAAGACGCATATCATCGGGGTAAAAATCTCTTGTACCTTTATAGGGTTGTGTGGAAAGCAATTGTGCGCACATAAATAGTATATCCTTTCAAAGAAAAAACAAAATATAATCTTTATAATTATATCACAGACTATATATTTTGTCAATCGACATTATCAATTTTTGCATAAAGAGGTTAAAAAACGCGTTGGATTTTAATAAATATTTTCGTATAATTTATATTTTTTTGCAAAAGCTATTGAATTTCAAATAAAAATAAGTTATAATATTAGTCTAAGACAAGCTATTGTTTATGAGGTGTTTCAAAATGGAATATTATTCAAAGTATCAGAAATGGTGCGAAAATGCAAATATCGACGAGGCGACAAGAGAGGAGCTTTTGTCTATTGCCGATGACGATAAGGAAATAAAAGAGAGATTTTATTGCGATCTCGCTTTTGGAACGGGAGGCTTGCGCGGAGTTATAGGCGCGGGTACGAACCGTATAAATAAGTACATCGTTCGCAAGACCACGCAGGGCTATGCGAATTATATAAAGAACTGTGGCAAGGAAGCTATGGAGCGGGGTGTTGTTATCGCCCACGATAACAGACGCTTCAGCATAGAATTTTCCGAGGAAACGGCAGGCGTTCTTGCCGCAAACGGAATACGCGCATATCTCTTTGACAGTCTTCGTCCCACACCCGAGCTTTCCTTTGCCGTAAGAGAACTCGGAGCATTTGGTGGTGTTGTTATAACGGCGTCTCACAATCCTCCCGAATATAACGGATATAAGCTTTACGATGAACGCGGATGCCAGCTCGTTTCCGAGATAAACGACGTCGTTATCGCAGAAATAGCCAAGATCGACGATCCGTTGTCGGTAAAGGCACTTACCGTTGCAGAGGCGGGCGATCTTATCGTTACTCTCGGCGCGGATATGGATGAAAAATACTACAAGATGGTAATGTCTATCACGCTCAACCCCGAAATGGATAAGAGTGGCATAAAGATAGTATATTCGCCTCAGCACGGAACGGGTAACGTACCCGTAAGAACGGTTCTCGACCGTCTCGGATACAACGTTGTTCCCGTAGAGGAGCAGTGTTTCCCAAATACCGAATTTGTAAATACCCCCAACCCCAACCCCGAGACAGACGCGGCGTATGAGATGGCGTTCAAGTACGCAAAGGATACGGATGCTGATATAATTATTACCACCGATCCCGACTGCGACAGACTTGGCGTTGCAGTAAAGAGAAACGGCGAATATGTGAGAATGACAGGTAACCAGAGCGCCGCTGTTCTTCTCGAATATATTCTTTCCCAGAGAGCCGAGAAGGGAACTCTTCCCGAAAACGGCGTTATGTTCAACACGGTAGTTACCTCTAACCTCGGAGATAAGGTATGCGAAAAATACGGTGTAAGCGTTGAAAAGACCTTGACGGGCTTTAAGTATATAGGTGAAAAGGTATATCGCCATGAGCTTGCGGGAGACAAGACGTTTGTTTTCGGATATGAGGAGAGTTATGGCTGTCTTATTTCCGATTGCGTACGCGACAAAGACGGCGTTCAGGCATCAATGATGCTTTGCGAGGCGGCGGCTTACTACAATGCTAAGGGAAAGACACTCCTTGACGTTCTTGAGGATATTTATGCCGAGCACGGATTTTTCCTTGACGCTCTCGACAACTTTGCTTTCAAGGGCATAGATGGCGCAGAAAAAATAACCGCGCTTGTCAACGGTCTGCGCAATGATCCGCCTAAGAAGGCAGGTGACGTTGACGTCGTTGAAATGGAGGACTATATGTCCGAGGAGATGGCTGCAAAGGGATTCCCGGCATCCAATGTTCTCAGGTTTTTGCTTTCGGACGGAAGCTGGGTTGCAGTCCGTCCCAGCGGAACAGAGCCCAAATGTAAATTTTATTTCAGCGTAGTAGCTCCCGACAAAGAGCAGGCAAAGGCAAAGCTTGCCATTATGAAAGCTGCGTTTGAAGCAAACTGCTGACATTTCGGCTGTCGCAATTTATATGCGACAGCCGAATTTTTTAAAAATCTATTTTCATTGTCGGATTTTTGTGGTATAATATAGAAACACGAAAAAGACAGAGAAAGGTTATAACGGAATGAACACGTCAGACAACAAAACGGAAAATCATTCGATTAAATACCTTGACAGTATAAATTCCCCCGACGATCTTAAAGCGCTTCCTAAGGAAAATATGGGTGAGCTTGCCGAGGAGATAAGATCCGAGCTTGTCCGTATCACCTCGCACAACGGAGGACATCTTGCGTCAAATCTCGGCGTAGTCGAGCTTACTATGGCGATACACCGAGTTTTTGACGTTCCCAAGGATCATCTTATCTTTGACGTCGGACACCAGAGCTACGTTCATAAAATGCTGACGGGCAGATACGGCAAAATGGACACGCTTCGCATATCGGGAGGGATCAGCGGATTTACAAACAGGAGCGAGAGTGAATACGATTGCTTTGGCGCAGGTCACAGCTCTACGTCTATCTCGGCGGCACTTGGCTTTGCAATATCTGATAAGCTCTCGGAAAGCGATGCGTACACGATAGCCGTGGTGGGTGACGGAGCATATACGGGCGGTATGATACACGAGGCGCTCAACAATTGCAGAAAAGACCTCAATCTCATAATCGTTATGAATGAGAACGAAATGTCAATCTCTAAAAATATCGGACGTTTTGCGACAAATCTTGCAAAGCTCCGCACCACGTCAGGGTATTTTAAGACTAAAAAAGCGACGGGCGCGTTTCTAAAGAATATCCCACTTGTCGGAAAATATCTTTTCAAATTCGTTCTCGGAGTAAAGAAATCCCTGAAAAACGTGCTGTACGGCTCGAATTATTTTGAGAGCATGGGGCTTACATACTTAGGCCCCATAGACGGCAACGATTACGAAGCGGTTGAAAATCTTTTGAGAGAGGCGAAAAAGCTCAACGAGAGCGTTGTGGTTCACCTCAAGACCAAAAAGGGAAAGGGCTTTGAGCCTGCGGAACGCTCGCCCGAATTTTATCACGGGATGCAGCCTTGTACGGCTCAGAACAGAAACGGAAATAATTTTTCCTGTGAAATGGGTAAGATCATATCCGAGCTTGCCGAAAAGGATAGCCGCGTATGCGCGATAACTGCCGCTATGTGCGACGGAACAGGGCTCGTCGAATTTCGGAGTAAATATCCTGAAAGATTTTTTGACGTCGGAATTGCCGAGGAGCACGCCCTGACCTTTGCAGCGGGACTTGCGGCGAACGGCAAAAAGCCATATACTGCCATATATTCCACCTTCTTGCAGAGGGGATACGATAATATTATACACGATATTGCTCTGCAAAAGCTCAACTGCGTTATCTGTGTGGACAGAGCGGGGCTTAATGCGGGCGACGGTGCTACGCATCACGGTATATTTGACGTGGCGTTTCTGTCGCAGATACCGAATATGCGCATATATACTCCCGCGACGTTCGGTTCTCTCAGAGCCGCGATCGATGACGCGCACCGCAGAGAAGAGCCTTGCGCGGTGAGATACCCAAGCGGTGGAGAGGACAGTGCGGTGCTTGAAGCCTTTTACGGTGACGGCGAATATAAAACGCCCTCGGCTGTGTGTGACTTTGACGCGGATGAAAGTCCAAGTCTTGTTATAATTACCCACGGCAGGATGGTATCTGAGGCGATGAGAGCGAAAAGTGAGCTTGCCGCGCGAGGAATATCAACGGGTATTATTCTGCTTGAAATGATAAAGCCCTATGGCGAGTGCGCAGAGAACGTGGCAAGGTTTATGCCGAAAAGCGCGAGGTCGGTTATTTTTCTCGAAGAGGAGATACGAAGCGGCGGTATGGGTATGAACCTTTCGGATATGATGGAAAGAAGAAATATGCTTGACGGTGTCAGGTATGATACCATCGCTACAGATGATAGCTTTGTGGATAAGCGCGCTGTCGGGCAGAGTGTTTACAATGCCGCAGGCGTTGATTGCGAGCATATTGTAAACGTCGCAGTAAAAATGCTTTTGTGAGGTGGTTATGGATACGGAGATCAAACTCGGGAAATGGAAGCATTTCAAGGGTGGAGAGTATGAGGTGATAGGTGTTGCCAAGCATTCCGAAACTCTTGAACCGATGGTTGTCTACCGTGCTCTTTACGGCGACGGTGGACTTTGGACACGTCCGCTGTCAATGTGGAATGAGACGGTGGAGCGTGAGGGGAAATTTTATCAAAGATTTACTTTTATTGAATAAATAATTTGGAAAGCAACCGAAGTTAAGGTCGGTTGCTTTTGCGTTTAATTACTATTCCTTTCATTATCACCAACAATATCAAATAAATTGCCGTTGTTAATACAATGTAAAACGTTAGCTCCCACGCGCCGACGATCGCGCCCGTAAGATGGGCGGCGATAAAACGCGCGACGGCAGAGGCGATCACAACGGCAAGCAGAGGCTTTACTATCCAATCTCCCATCCGAGGCTTTACTTTTGCTACCGTTAAAAGTCTTGCGATACTCAGTGTAGCATTGACTGTCTCGGTGAAATATACTGTAAGTATGTATCCCGTGATGCCCATATTGGGAAGAAGTATCCATACAAGTATTACCGATAAAAGAGCGTCTACGATATTTACCACCATACAGTAGACCTGCTCGCCAAGCCCCTTGAGTATGCCATCTACCGAGGTGTCAAGATACATCACGGGTATAAGCGGCGCGATCATAAGTATGTATCTGCCCGCGCCTGCGTCGGGATAAACGGTATTTGCAAGCTCATATGAAAAGCACATCATAATGCCTGCCGTACCGATGGCAAAGGTCAGTACAGCGTGAAATACTCGGTGGATTATACGTCCTATGCGCGCCTCATTACCCGACGCCTGCGATTCCGCTACCTCGGGAACGAGGAGCCCCGCAAATGAGCCCGACAGAGCAGAGGGAAAGAGAACTAACGGAAATACCATACTGTGCACCGTTCCGTATGCCGCCAAGGACTTATCGCGGCTGCTGCCGCTTCGTTCAAGCCCCCAAGGAATGAGCATATGCTCGATAGTAACGAGCCCCGAACGTAAATAGGCGCTGAACGCTACGGGCAGAGCGGTGTGAAGTACCCTGCGCCATATTGACGAAGAGGTCTTTTTGTCGATCTCGGCATCTTTTTCCGCACTTTTTTCGAGAATGTAGAAGATATACTGTACGGCAAAGGAAAGAAGCTCCGAAACGGTTCCGCCTATGACGACAGAGAGGCAGGCGCTCTCAACGTCCGACGAGCCGAGGAGCGCGATAAGTCCCATACAGGCAAATATCTTTATTCCCTGACCGAGCACCTGAACTATGGCGTTTTTATATACACGTCGTACGGCGGTAAAATATCCGTTATATACCGATGACAGCGCGACGGGTGGCAGGGAAATAGCAAGAACCTTTAGGGACGATACCGTTCTTTCATCTCCCAGCAATACAGTACCTATGTACGGCGCGAACAAATATAAAATAACAGCCGAGCCAAGGCTGAAGAAAAGAGAATAGGTAACACATTTTCTTACGATGCCTCTTACGGATAGGCTTTTACAAGCGGGAATACCCTTGTTTGCGTCCTCACCTACAGCCTCGGCAATATGACGTGTTGCGGCAAGTCCTATTCCCGAGGTGGCTACCGTCAGTGCAAATCCATACACTGTTGATATGAGGGTAAAAACACCCATGGCTACAGCACCGATCTTATTTGACAGGTAAACATTGAAGCTTACGGACACCGATCGCATAAGAAGTGATACTGCTGTTATAAGTAATCCGTTAAAAATAAATTTACGAAATCTGTTCATATACGCCTTTCTTTTTCGTTTTTCTTACTGTTTGATTAAAATTACTCAAAAAACACACGTTATATTGTACGTTATTTAAAGATTATTTAAGAAAAATATTGTAATATATCACAAAATTGACATTATAGAAAAATTTTTCTTGACAACGGACTCAAACAGTATTATTATATTATGGTGTTACAGTTAATGAATTTTTTAAAAAATTTGGAGGATACGATGAACTACATATGTGAATTGTGCGGATATGTTTATAATCCCAAAAAAGGTGACGTTGAAAACGGTATTGCTCCCGGAACAGATTTTGAAGATGTAAGCGAGGATTGGACCTGTCCTCTCTGCGGAGCAATGAAAGAAGATTTCGAGCCTTCCGAGGGCGACGATTACGACGAGGCATAAGAGAATGCCGATATAAGACACTGCGGCTTGCGGTGTCTTATTTTTTTTGTTTTTTATTGCCGCTTATGGATAACTCATCCTTGACAAAAGGGTATAAAAAATGATATACTATATGGTATGAAGCTAAAGTGAAAAATATAGATGTTTGGAGATATTGAGCTTATGAAAAAAATGTTGGTTGTAGACGGAAACAGCATACTTAACAGGGCCTTTTACGGCATACGTTTGCTGACGAATAAGGATGGCTTATATACCAACGCCGTTTACGGCATGGTAACGATACTTTCAAAGCATATAGAGACGCTGAAGCCTGATTACTGCGCGGTGGCATTTGACCTGAAAGCTCCCACTTTCAGACATAAGATGTATGACGGTTATAAGGCGAACCGAAAGGGAATGCCAGAGGAGCTTGCAGTTCAGCTTCCCGTTGCAAAGGAATGTATGACGGATATGGGCTTGCAAGTAGTCACCTGTGAGGGCTATGAGGCTGATGATATTCTCGGAACACTTGCTGATAAAATGAGCAAGCAGGATATTTTTGTGTATGTTCTTACGGGAGACAGAGACTCGTTACAGCTTATTGATGACAATGTTTCGGTCCTGCTTGCAAAGACAAAAGAGACGCTTACCGTTGACAGGGCGGAATTTCGAAATATGTACGGTGTAGAGCCTGAGAGCTTTGTTGACGTAAAAGCGCTTATGGGAGACTCTTCGGATAACATTCCCGGTGTTGCGGGGATAGGAGAGAAGACCGCATTGAAGCTCATTTCGGATTTCGGTTCGCTCGGAAAGCTGTACGAGGAATACGAAGCCTCCAAGCTCTCGGACGGCGTAAAGAAAAAGCTGAGCAGCGGCAGAGAGATGGCGTTTTTATCAAGAGACCTTGCCGAGATATGCAGGGAAGCGCCTATCGAGCTGTCTTGCGAAGCGTATGAATACAACGGTATTGATGCGCCCAAGCTGCGCGATATGTTTTTGAGGCTTGATTTTACGGCGCTTATAAAAAAGTTTGGGCTTGACAGTATAGTTTCGGAGGATGTTGCCGAAGCTGTTGCTTCGAGCGCGCCTGAAAGAACTGCTGTCAAAGTAATCAGTGCGAAAGAGCTTACGGGTGAGGTACTGTATGCGGATATTTCAGATGGCGAGCTTTCGCTTTTTGACGGCGAACGTTTTTTTGTGTGCGCTGTTTCGGATATAGATGATACCGCGGCTGAGGTAATTAACAAAAGCTCGGTCGTTTGCTATGATTCAAAGACTCTTTATAAGGAGCTTGCAGGTGTTGGAGCGCGTCTCGGCTCTTGCGCCTTTGACTGTATGCTTGCGGCGTACGTTCTCGATTCGGGCAGGGGAAACTACGGCCTATCCGAGCTCTATGTGAGATACTTGAATATGCCGCTTCCCGAGGGTAAGCCTACGGCTGTCCTTATTGAAGCGCTTTACAAAACGCTTTCAGATGAAATAAAAAATAGCGGGGCTTCGTCGTTACTTTACGACATAGAGCTTCCTCTTTCCTTCGTTCTTGCTGAGATGGAGCTTACGGGCTTCAAGATAGACAGCAAGGGTATTTCTGAATACGGAGAAGAATTGCACATGATGGAGGAGGATCTGAAGCAGAGAATATACAGCTACGCGGGCGAAGAGTTCAATATCGGATCGCCTAAGCAGCTTGGCGAGGTGCTTTTTGAGAAGATGGGACTTCCAAGCTTCAAAAAGACAAAGACGGGCTATTCTACCGATGCGGAGACCTTGCAAAAGCTCATAAACAAGCATCCGATAATAGAGGATATTCTTGATTACAGACAGGTCTCGAAGCTCCGCTCCACCTACGCCGAGGGGCTCGTTAAGGCTGTCGCGGAGGACGGAAGGATACACTGTATGCTCAATCAGACGGGTACGGCGACAGGAAGATTATCTTCCTCAGAGCCAAATTTGCAGAACATACCCGTAAAGACAGAGCTTGGCAGACGCTTTCGAAAATATTTTATTCCCGAAAACGAAAATTATGTGCTTATAGATGCCGATTACTCACAGATAGAGCTGAGACTTCTTGCTCATATTGCGGGGGATGAGGAGATGATAAACTCATTCTTGTCGGGTGAGGACATCCACGCAATGACGGCATCCCGTGTTTTTTCGGTTCCTTTGGAAAGCGTAAGCTCGGAGTTAAGAAAGAGAGCCAAGGCGGTAAATTTCGGAATAATGTACGGTATAGGCGAATACTCCTTATCCGAAGATCTCGGTATATCGAGATCGGCGGCGAAGGAATATATACAGAGCTATTTTGAGAAATTTCCCAAGATAAAGGAATATCTTGACAGAGTAAAATTAGAGGCAAAGAGCGACAGATACGTTACAACGTCGTTCGGACGCAGGCGCTATATTCCCGAGCTCGCGTCGTCGAACAAAAATCTTCAGCATTTCGGTGAAAGAGTAGCTATGAACAGCCCTATACAGGGTACTGCCGCCGATATTATTAAGGTCGCAATGATACACACGGCAAATAAGCTCAGGGAGAGCGGATATGATGCCAAGCTTGTTATGCAGGTGCACGATGAACTTATTATCGAGTCTCACCGCGAATGCGCCGAAGATGTACTTTCTTTGCTTGTCGACTGCATGGAGAATGCCGTGAAACTGTCTGTTCCTATGTCTGTTGACGCTCATATAGGCAATACATGGTATGATGCTAAATAGTAATTGTTGAATATCAACAAAAAATAATAATTTTGTAAAAAAATATAGACATTTTGCAAAATATATTGTATAATATACAATATATAATATATAAGATAATGGATATTTATAATTTCTCCGTGTTAAAATACGATGTCAAGAGGTACTTCAGATGAAAATTCAACAAATTGCCGAGCTTCTTAACGCAAAAGTCCTGTGCGGAGCAGACCGCCTTGACGGAACGGTAAATTCTGCTTGCGGATGTGACATGATGAGTGACGTCCTTGCTTTTGTTAAGGATCAGGCGGTGCTTCTGACGGGACTTTGCAATCCTCAGGTAGTAAGGACAGCTGAGATGATGGACATGAAGTGTATCGTATTCGTTCGTGGAAAGATTCCCCCAAAGGAGGTCATCGACCTTGCGGTAGACTGCGGTATAGTGGTCATGGCTACCTCTGAGAGAATGTACGTTGCCTGCGGTAAGCTATATGCAGGAGGTCTTGCGGGGGGAGATACTGTATCGTGATGGATAAGGTCAATTTTCATTTTGAAATAGACGGAGATAATTTTACATCCGCGGGAGAGGCGTCTGTAAAGATCAAAAAGCTTCTTCGGGAGATGGGATTTGATCCCGAGGTGATAAGAAGAGTTTCCGTGGCAATGTATGAGGGCGAGATAAACATGGTCATCCATGCGAACGGCGGAACAGCCGATGTGGATGTGTACTGCGACAGAATAGATATTATTCTTGCCGACAAAGGACCGGGGATATCCGATATTTCTCTTGCCATGCAAGAGGGGTATTCTACGGCTCCCGATAATATACGCTCGCTCGGGTTTGGAGCGGGCATGGGATTGCCGAATATGAAACGCTATACCGACGAGATGAAGATCGAATCAGAGGTAGGAAAGGGAACTACCGTATATATGACGGTCAAGGTCTGATGCTGCCTCGAAAGGGGGCAGTTATGTCTAAGTATAAGCATTCCGTTACTCTTGACGTTTCCAAATGTAAGGGGTGCACTAACTGTATAAAAAGATGTCCTACCGAGGCTATACGCGTCCGCGACGGTCACGCGATAATCCTTGAGGAGAGATGTATTGATTGCGGAGAGTGTATAAGAACCTGCCCGTACCAAGCTAAAAAAGCTACATACGATAAATTTGAGAGCTTTGAAAATTACAAATACAAGATAGCCTTGCCCGCGCCTGCTCTTTATGGGCAGTTTGATGAGCTCGATGATGTGGATTACATTCTTACGGCGTTGCTTGAATGCGGCTTCGATGCCGTGTTTGAGGTATCGAGAGCGGCGGAGATAGTTACCGAATATACAAGGCGGTATATGAAAAATACCGATTTCGAAAAGCCCTTGATAAGCTCGGCTTGCCCTGCGATAGTCAGGTTGACAACGCTGAGGTTTCCTTATCTCAAGGATAATCTTCTTCCGATACTGCCGCCCATCGAATATGCGGCTATGCTTGCGAGGAAGGAAGCAAAGCACGCGCATCCCGAGCTTACGGACGATGATATATGCGTTCTTTTTATATCTCCCTGTCCCGCAAAGGTAAGCTATGTGAAAAATCCTTTGGGTGTTAGCAAAAGTGCTGTAACGGGAGCGGTATCTGTAAATGATTTCTATTTTAAGCTCAGGTCTAAGCGAAAAGAGATAGTCGATCCACTGCCGCTGTCGAAAACGGGCATTATAGGTCTTAATTGGGCAGGCTCAGGCGGAGAGGCAACGTCGTTGCTTTCCGATAAATATCTCGCGGCGGACGGTATAGAGAATTGCATTAAGGTGCTTGACGAGATCGAGAACGGTACACTCGGTACGCTTGACTTTGTAGAGCTAAATGCTTGTACGGGCGGATGCGTAGGCGGAACACTGAACGTTGAAAATCCGTTTATTGCCAAGGCGCGTTTGAGGTCTTTGAGAAAATATCTTCCAATATCGCGTAATAGGGTGGCTGAAAATGCCGAGATCCCCGACGAGGCTCTTTGGAGTGCGACGATCTCCACTGACAAGTCCGAGACACTTTCCGAAAACAGAATTACGGCTATCGCAAAAATGGCTGAGATAGAGGCCATATACAAGGAACTTCCGCATCTTGATTGCGGCTCTTGCGGTGCGCCGAACTGTCATGCGCTTGCCGAGGATATTGTCAAGGGTGTTGCCGATATGGAGGACTGTCTGATAAAGCTCAGAAGAGATATGGAACAACAAAATAAATAATACATAGGGGGCGGAATATATGACTGTTAAAAATTTTGCTGAAAAATTCGGATATGAAGTGCTGTGTATTCCAAGTCCCGAAAGAGATATACTCGGAGGATATACGGGAGATCTTCTCAGTTGGGTTATGGGAAGACTCGGTGAGGGCGAAGCGTGGGTAACGATAATGTCAAATATTAACGTTGTCGCGGTAGCTTCGCTTTCTGATCCGTCCTGCATAATACTTTCCGAAAGCGTTCTTCCTGACGAGGGCGTTATTGAGCGCGCCGAGGGGCAGGGAATAAATATATTGAGGTCGGCAAAATCTTCATTTGACGTTTGTTCCGATATAAGAAGCGCGATATGACACGCTATTTTTACGATCTGCACGTTCATTCCTGTTTGTCGCCATGCGCCGATAACGATATGACTCCAAATAATATTGCGGGGATGGCGGCGCTCAAGGGACTTAACCTGGTCGCGCTTACAGATCATAATTCTTGCAAGAACTGTCCCGCCTTTTTTGAAGCATGCCGAAGGCAAGGAATTATTCCTATCGCGGGAATGGAGCTTTCCACTGCTGAGGACATACATCTTGTTTGTCTGTTTCCTACGTTGGATGCCGCGATGAATTTTGACGGGATAGTAGAAAAGCATCTTATGAACGTGAAGAACCGTCCCGAAATATTTGGCGATCAGATCGTCACCGATGAAAATGACGAAGCTATCGCGATAGAGGACAGGTTGCTTATTTCCGTGACCGATCTTTGGATAGGAGACGCCGTGAGGCTTGTTCGGGAATACGGAGGATACATCAGACCTGCTCATATAGACAGAGAGTCCAACGGCATAGTGGCGATACTCGGTGATATTCCGTCGGAGTACGGCTTTGGGTGCTTTGAGTTTAACGATCCGAGCAATATCGAAGAGTACCGAAAGCGTTTTCCGTATATAACGGACGATAGGTTGCTTGTCTGCTCGGACGCTCATCGTTTATGGGAAATAAACGAGGCGGAGCATTTTTTGATGATAGACGATGAGCCGTACAGCTCGGCTCTTGTAAGAGAAAGGTTTTTCGGGTATCTCGGAGAGCTTGACGAATTTAAAAAAAGAATTAAAACATAATAAAATATAAAACTAAAAAACGGAGGATATTTTCAGTATGAAAAAAAATTTGACCACAGTAATGTTTCGTGGTACAAAGGCTCAGGAAGAACAGCTTGATGCTGTGATCGAGCAGTATCGCGGCACACCGGGGGCTCTTATGCCTGTGCTTCAAAAGGCTCAGGATATTTACGGATATTTGCCCTATGAGGTACAGCGTATGGTTGCGTTGAAGATGGGGATATCTATGGAAGAGGTGTACGGCGTAAGCACGTTTTATTCGCAATTTGTTCTCAACCCCAAGGGAGAGGTTGCTATTGCAGTATGTCTCGGAACCGCCTGCTACGTTAAGGGCAGCGGAGAGATATTGGACAGAATAACACAGATACTCGGATTGCCCACAGGATCTACAACACCCGACGGAAAATATTCTCTTGAAGCTACAAGATGTATTGGCGCTTGCGGACTTGCCCCCGTGCTTACCATCAACAATGAGGTGTACGGCAGACTTGCTCCATCAGATATGGATAAGATCCTCGAGAAATACAAATAAGCCGTTATGAAAGAACTGTCTCTTAATATTCTTGATATAGTCAAGAATTCTGTCAGGGCAGGGGCAACGAAGATAGAGATATATTTGAATACCAATCTGGACGGTATATTGACGGTAAGGATCGTCGATAACGGTTGCGGTATGGACGAAGAGACGCTCAAGAGAGTCACCGATCCTTTTTATACAACGAGGACGACACGGAAGGTCGGTCTTGGGCTTCCGCTTCTGAAAATGGCGGCGGAGCAGACGGGCGGAAGCCTGAATATATGTTCGAGTACAGAAAAGGGAAAAAGCGGAACTTCGCTTTCGGCAGTTTTTGACACAAAAAATATAGATTGTATGCCTATGGGTGATATAATCTCTACCGTCTGTGTCCTTATTTCGGGAAGTCCCGAAATAGATTTTGAATTTACCGATGTGAATTCGGATAGGTGCGTTTCGCTAAAGACCGCAGAATTGCGCGAGGTGCTTGGAGATATATCATTGGCAGAGCCCGAGGTTCAGAGTTGGATCGCGGAATATCTGAAAGATCAATATTCACAGTAAAAAATTTAAGAACATAAATCGAACGGAGGATTTGAATTATGAAATCATTGGCTGAGCTTGCGGCTATAAGAGAAAGGATGCAGAGCAAGGTCGTTATTCGCGAGGGTACAGCGAACACAAGAGTGGTCGTAGGTATGGCTACCTGCGGAATCGCGGCAGGAGCAAGACCTGTTCTTAACGCTTTCGTTGAAGGAGTCAGCAAGGAAGGTCTCAGTGATAAGATAACCGTTACGCAGACGGGATGTATCGGTATCTGTCAGTATGAGCCTGTTGTTGAGATCTATGAGGACGGAAAAGAAAAGGTAACGTATGTGAAGCTTGATGCAGAGAAGGCTGCCGAGATCGTTGAAAAGCATCTTAAAGGCGGAAATGTCGTTACTGAATACACAATAGGCGCATATAAAAACTGATTTTAACGAAGAAAGGAAATAGATATGTATAGATCGCACGTTTTGATTTGTGGCGGAACAGGCTGTACGTCTTCCGGAAGCGTTAAGATCATGGAAACGATGAACAGTGAGATCGCCGCTATGGGGCTTGCAGAAGAAGTAAAGGTCGTCGGAACAGGCTGTTTCGGACTTTGCGCGCTCGGTCCTATTATGATCGTTTATCCCGAGGGAACGTTTTACAGTAACGTAAAGGTAGAGGACGTTCACGAAATAGTTGAGGAGCATCTTCTCAAAGGACGTCCTGTTGAAAGACTTGTTTATCACGAAACAAAGAGCGAGGATATTCACCACGCTACGTCTCTGTCCGAGACCTCCTTCTATAAGAAGCAGAAGAGAGTTGCGCTCCGTAACTGCGGAGTTATCAACCCCGAGGTTATTGACGAGTACATAGCGATGGACGGATACCGTGCGCTGGGTAAGGTGCTTACCGAGATGACTCCCGATGAGGTAATTCAGACTATTCTTGATTCGGGACTCCGCGGAAGAGGCGGCGGCGGATTTCCTACGGGACTTAAATGGAAATTCGCATCGGGTAATCGCGGAAACGTAAAGAAATACGTTGCTTGTAACGCTGATGAGGGAGATCCCGGAGCATTTATGGACCGTTCCATTCTTGAGGGAGATCCGCATACCGTTCTTGAAGCGATGGCGATAGCAGGCTATGCTATCGGCGCTGATGAGGGCTACATATACGTTCGCGCAGAGTATCCTATTGCTATCCACCGCTTGGAGGTGGCTATCAAGCAGGCGCGTGAGTACGGTCTGCTTGGCAAGGATATTTTCGGTACGGGCTTTAACTTTGATATTCAGCTTCGCTTTGGTGCGGGCGCGTTCGTCTGCGGTGAGGAAACTGCGCTTATGACTTCTATAGAAGGTAACAGAGGCGAGCCCCGTCCCCGTCCTCCTTTCCCTGCGGTAAAGGGACTTTTCGGACAGCCTACAATACTCAACAACGTTGAGACATACGCTAATATCTGCCAAATCATCCTTAACGGTCCCGAGTGGTTTGCTTCTATGGGAACAGAGAAGTCCAAGGGAACAAAGGTATTTGCTCTCGGCGGTAAGATAGTAAATACGGGACTTGTCGAGGTTCCTATGGGAACAACGCTCCGTGAGGTTATCGAGGAGATTGGCGGCGGTATCCCCGGCGGCAAGAAGTTTAAGGCTGCGCAGACAGGCGGACCTTCGGGCGGATGTATCCCCGCGTCTCTTATAGATACACCTATTGATTACGATAACCTTATAGCTATCGGATCTATGATGGGATCGGGCGGACTTATTGTAATGGATGAGAATACCTGTATGGTAGATCTTGCCCGTTTCTTCCTTGATTTTACTGTTGACGAGTCTTGCGGTAAGTGTACGCCTTGCCGTGTAGGTACAAAGAGACTTCTTGAAATTCTTGATAAGATAATCGCGGGTAACGGTGAGCTTGAAGATCTTGACAGACTTGAAGAGCTTGCAAACTACATAAAGAGCGCGTCTCTTTGCGGACTTGGACAGACAGCTCCTAACCCCGTTCTTTCTACGCTTCGTTATTTCAGAGACGAGTACGTCGCGCATATCGTTGATAAGAAGTGTCCCGCAGGCGTATGTAAGAGCTTGCTTCAGTTCAAGATCGACGCGGACAAGTGTATCGGATGCGGAATGTGCGCGAGAAACTGTCCTGCGGATGCTATTTCCAGAACCGATTATATCGCTCCCGGACACAAGCTGGCGTCCTTTGCGATAGATCCCAAGAAGTGTGTTAAGTGCGGAGCTTGTATGGAAAAATGTAAGCCTCATGCAATTTTTAAGGACTAAGAAAGGAGAACGGCTGATATGGAAACAATCAATGTTAAAATTAACGGCGTAGACTATGCTGTTCCTAAGGGCTCGACCGTGCTTGAAGCGGCAAGAGCCGCAAAAATAGAAATTCCTACCCTTTGCTATCTTAAAGATATAAATGAGATAGGAGCGTGCCGTCTCTGCCTTGTTGAGGTATCCGAGGGCGGCAGACCTTTCCGTCTTGTTACGGCGTGTGTATATCCCGCGACTGACGGAATGGTCGTACTTACAAATACACCGAGAATAAACAAGTCGAGAAAGACCAATCTTGAATTGCTTCTGTCAAACCACGATCGCAAGTGCCTTTCCTGCGTTCGCAGTACAACCTGCGAGCTCCAGAAGCTCTGTCTTGAATACGGAGTAGATGAGGATAAATTCAAGGGCGTAAAAAATGAGTATAAGATAGATAATTCAACTCCGATCATCCGCGATAACAACAAGTGTATTCTTTGCCGCCGTTGCGTTGCGGCTTGTAAGAATATGCAGGGAATAGGCGTTATCGGAGCTAATGACAGAGGCTTTGATACCCACATCGGATCTATATTTGAAAAGCCTCTTTCCGAGACGAGTTGTATCAACTGCGGTCAGTGTATCGTAGCTTGTCCCGTTGGTGCGCTTTATGAGAGAGACGATACCGATAAGGTACTTGACGCGATTGCCGATCCTTCCAAGCACGTTCTTATTTGTACCGCTCCTTCGGTAAGAGCGCAGATCGGAGAGTGCTTTGGATATGAGCCCGGTACCGATTGCGAGGGCAAGATGGTTGCGGCTCTTAAGCGTCTCGGATTTGACGGCGTTTACGATATGAACCTTACCGCCGATCTTACGATTATGGAAGAGGCTACCGAGTTCCTCGGCAGAGTAAACAACGGCGGAGCGCTTCCCATGATAACATCCTGCTCGCCAGGTTGGATAAAATACTGCGAGCATTATTATCCCGAGTTTACGGAGAATTTATCTACCTGTAAGTCTCCTCAGCAGATGTTCGGAGCTATGGCAAAGACGTATTATGCGGAGAAGAAGGGCTGGGATCCCAAGGATATTGTATTTGTTTCTGCAATTCCTTGTACGGCAAAGAAGTTTGAGGTAGGCAGACCGGGACAGTCGGCGGCGGGCGTTCCCGACGTTGATATTGCTATCACTACCCGTGAGGTAGGCAGAATGATCACAAAGGTGGGTATCGACTTTAAGTCACTGCCCGATGAAGCCTTTGACGATCCTTTCTCGGTAGGAAGTAGCGCAGGCGCAATATTCGGTGCTACGGGAGGCGTTATGGAGGCGGCACTCCGTACGGCGGCTGAGATCATTGAGGGCAAGCCTCTTGAAAAGCTTGAGTTTGACGCTGTGAGAGGTGTAGAGGGCGTTAAGGTGGCATCCTATAAGCTCGGAGGCATCAATCTCAACGTAGCTGTCGCATCTGGTACTGCTAACGCTAAAAAGGTGCTTGACGCAGTTAAGTCGGGTGAGCTTGACGTTCAATTTATTGAGATCATGGCGTGTCCGGGCGGATGCGTAAACGGAGGCGGTCAGCCTATTCAGCCTGCAAGCGTAAGAATGACAACAGATCTCAGAGCGGTAAGAGCGGCGGTTCTTTACAATGACGATAAGAACAGCGATCTTCGCAAGTCGCATGAGAACTCTGCCGTTAAGAAGCTTTATGATGAGTATCTTGGAGAGCCCAATAGTCATAAGGCGCACGAGATACTTCACACTCACTACGTAAAGCGCGGTCTGTAATCAAATACTACAACGCAGTGTACGTTGTACACTGCGTTGTAGTATAGAATTCATTTGCAGATCAGGTTAATCGAAAGGTTCATTAAAGGATATGAAAGCGTTAGAGCAAAAGATAATCAAGGAAGGCAAGGTCTATGGCGGTGATATTTTAAAGGTAGATTGTTTTCTGAATCACCGAATAGATGTTGAATTTTTAAACGAGATAGGAAAGGAATTTTATTCCATATACAAGGGAAACGGAATAAATAAGATACTGACTATTGAAGCATCGGGAATAGGTATCGCTTGTGTGACGGCGCTTAATTTTGATCCCATAGTTCCTGCTGTTTTTGCTAAAAAATCGGCATCGAAAAATATCAGCGGAGACGTGTACACGTCAAAGGTCTTTTCTTATACTCACGGAAAGACGTATGACGTTATGGTCGCAAAGGAACACCTCGGCTCTTCCGATAAGGTGCTTATCATAGACGATTTTCTTGCAAAGGGAGCGGCTCTTGAAGCTCTGGTGGATATATGCGATCAGGCGGGCGCCGAGGTCGTAGGTGTCGGTATCGTTATCGAAAAAGCATATCAGGGCGGAGGAAGCAAATTGCGTCAAAAGGGAATAAGAATAGAGTCCCTTGCTCAGATTGCTTCAATGGGAAAAGACGGCACTATTGAATTTTGCTGAGCGGCAGATAAAACAGATAATAATTTCGAGTGAAACGGAAGAATACGCGTAAAAGTGTGTTGCTTCCGTTTTTATTTTCTGAAATACTATTTCAATTTTGCGTGAAATGTGATATAATATCTATGTATTTATTTTTGCGAAAGGAGATTGCGTATGAAAAGACTTGCAGCCCTTATTATTGCTGTTATTACTGCTATTGCTTTTGCCGCGCAGATAGTATCTGCAGAAGCGCATGACGGCACAGCGGCGAATGATACCGCTCTGTCATCGGGCGCTTATGAGAGCTTAGGATCGGGTGCGGTCACTTTTATATGTGAATACAGTGATGACGCAAAAAGAATAGAGGTAAGCGGCAACGTAAATTATAATATCCTCGTTAAATACGGAAAATATACTTTGGAGATATTGCGTATAGCGCCCAATCAAAGTATAGAGGAAGCAATAACCTCCGATGAGCCGAATATAGCCGCGAGGATGAATATTGCGGCAAAATTTGAAATGTCATTTGAGATAAAAACGGCGACAGAGCGTTTTTCAAGGTATGCTGTCATATTGCGCTCTCCCGAGGGAGGTGTGGCACTTGCGTCAACACCGCAGGGCATATTTGTGTCTTCAAATCACACTTATCTGAGCTCGTCGAAGGATGATTTTAAAGGAATTTTGCCGACCGATACCGCCGATGTGTCCGTGAGTGGAGATATGGGATTTGGAAGCGCTGTTATTCCCGTGTATTATGACCGTCTTATAAACGAGTCGATGAACGGATATATGTACCCGCATGAGGATATGCACTGTTTTTTTGATAAGACGTATATAGATGAGCTTGATGCCAAAATTCGTACATATTCCGCTACAGGGGCGCGCGTTTATTTGCAGCTTTTATTACCGACGGGCGGACAGGCTTCGACGCTTTTGGGCGCGGGCACGGCGGCTTCGGACGCGTACTACGGTATGCCCGATGTTTATGATGAAGAAACACTTTCCAAAATATATACATACGTTAAATTTCTCGTGTCGCGCTACAACGGATATACCGACGGGCAGATAGGCGGAATAATAGTCGGTAAGCAAATAGACGTTGCAAAATATAATTATAACGGCGGTTTGCCATTGAACGAATATGCCGAAAAATACGCGTTTTATCTTACGGTAGTCGCAAATACTGCGAGATTTGAAAATTCGGATATAGATATAGTTATACCGTTCAGCAACTATAATTCATACAGTAGCTCATCCGAAACGCGTGTATCCGATTATTCGCCGTCGGAGCTCCTTGAAAATATTTTGGCAGAGCTTGACGGCTTCTTTTCGACAGGATTTAATTGCAGTACAATGATCGAATCAGGCACTGTTCCTTTGGGAATATATGAACAAAGTACCGAAGGTGGTACTGAAACGGATAATGATGATCTGATCTTCAGCTTGCTGACCGAAGATAAAAATGAGATCGGGGTAAATAATATCAGCCTTTACGATCAGTTTTTGGCAAATCTGAGAGGAAATTATAAAAGCGCTCCCAAAAGCTATATTTACTGTTGGCAAGTGCCCGAGGGGCTTTCGGGGAATGCTTTGGAATGTTCATACGTTTATAGCTACTATACGTTGATCTCAAAATACAGGATCTCATCTTTTGTTGTGTCGTTCTCAGATGCTGATACGGATGCGATGGAAAGTATAAAAAAGACTGTTGAACGTATTGATACGGCAAGCGGAAGCGATGAGTGCGCGAAGCTATTAAAATATTTTGGCGCGAAGTCTTGGAGCGATATTATAAAAGCCTATTCGGAAGATGATCTTATACTCAGGACGGAGTATCCGTCAAGCAACAACAAGCTTTCAAATTCCGAATGGAAGGGTGGATTTTCGTATTTTAATTTTTCTACGGGTGACATAAACGGATGGTATGACGCTTCATACAGTAAGGGTATAAAATCGGACTATGGAGAAGGCGGACAGCGCGTATTGAGACAAACGGTTGAAAAGACATCGGGAGCGGCACATTCGGATATGTTCTGCCTTTATGAATACGACGAAAATCTGATATACACGCCTGCGCTTAAATTTGAGATGCAGGTAACCGACGGCGAGACATCATCGGGCGCGGTGTATGAGATAACCGTTACTGTGGGGACTGAGGGAAGCTCAGTAAGTAAAAGCCAAATTGTAAGATCGGGTGAGCTCTTTGAGATATGGCTCGATGCGGAAAGCTACGGTAAGGAACATAAAGCAAGCTACATAAAGGTAAGCACGCGAAGCATATCGGGCGATGCAGGTGAATATTCTGTGTGGATATACGACGTTGTGGGGTACAGCCGTGTGTATGATAGCGAACAGTTGAGCTTGTTGATAAACGAGGAGAGAAGGAGCATAAGAAACCAATCGCTTGAGGCTGACAGCGAGGCTAACGACGGAATTATATATTGGATAGTATTTTCAATAGTTATTGTAGCCATATTTGTTGGCGGTATTATGGTAATGGTAATACGCCGCGATGACGGTGTCCGAGGTGTAAAGCACCGTAAAAACGAGGAAGATCAATGACCGAAAGGAGGGTATTATGGCGGATTTTGTTCATCTTCATTTACACAGTGAGTACAGCCTTCTTGACGGCGCGTGCAGAATAAAGGATATACCCGAGCGCGCGCTCGAATGTGGTCATACTGCCGTTGCCCTTACCGATCACGGCGCGATGTACGGCGCAGTGGCGTTTTACCGCGCTTGCAAAAAAGCGGGAATAAAACCGATAATAGGTTGTGAGGTCTACGTTGCAACGGGCTCTCGTTTTGATAAGCATAGCGGAAGCGCCGACAGAAAATACAATCATCTCGTTTTGCTTTGTAAAAACGATGTTGGCTATAAAAATCTTATTGCTATGGTATCAAAAGGATATACCGAGGGATTTTATTCAAAGCCGAGAGTGGATATTGAGCTTTTGCGTGAATATTCTGATGGGCTTATCGCTTTATCTGGATGCCTTGCGGGAAAGATACCGTCGCTTATCCTTCGCGGAGAATATGATGAGGCAGTGAAGCACGCAAAAGAGCTTTCAGGTATATTCGGTAAGGATAATTTTTATATTGAGATACAGGATCACGGGCTTTCTGAGCAGAAGTCTGTTTTGCCCCAGCTTTGCAGATTGGCAAAAGAATGTGAGTTGCCCCTGGTGGCGACAAATGACTGTCACTATCTGCGCAGGCAGGATGCTCAAACGCAGGCGATACTTATGTGTGTTCAAACGAATACGCAAATAACCGACGGACGCCCAATAGGCTTTGAGACGGATGAGTTTTATTATAAGACCGATACCGAAATGAAGCTTTTGTTCTCTAAATACGAGGGAGCGATAGAGAATACGGTAAAGATTGCTGACAGATGTAATTTCGAGTTTGAATTCGATAAACCAAAGCTTCCAACGTTTCCAACACCCATGGGCAGACCTGCGGGAGAATATCTTAGAGAGCTGACCGAAAAGGGATTTGAGCGCCGCAAACGTGATGGTACATTGAAGATCCCCGAGGAAAAGGAAAGGGAATACTCGGAAAGAATAGAATATGAGCTCGGCGTGATCGATGCTATGGGCTATTCCGATTATTTTCTTATCGTACAGGACTACGTTGGATTCGCCCGCTCAAGAGGTATTCCCGTGGGCCCCGGAAGAGGCTCGGGGGCGGGAAGCCTTGTAGCTTTTCTGACGGGAATTACGGATATAGATCCTATACGCTTTGATCTTCTTTTTGAAAGATTTCTCAATCCCGAGCGAGTAAGTATGCCCGATATAGATATAGACTTCTGTTACAACAGACGCGATGAGGTCATAGACTATATGTACGATAAGTACGGTAAGGATAGAGTTTCACAGATAATCGCGTTCGGTACATTGGCGGCAAGAGCGGCGATACGTGACGTGGGGCGTGCTTTGGGACTTTCTTACGCGGAAGTGGATGTCGTTGCAAAGGCAGTTCCGCAAGAGCTCGGAGTTACAATTTCAGATGCTTTAAAGCGCAAGGCGTTGCGCGATCAGTATGAGTCATACGAAAAGGTAAAAAAGCTTGTTGATACGGCGTTGCAGATAGAGGGAATGCCGAGAAACATTACTGTGCACGCTGCGGGACTTGTTGTGACCGACCTTCCAATATCGCAATACGTTCCTCTTGCCGTAAGCAATGACGCTATAGTTACGCAGTTCGATATGGACACGATCGCTGAGCTTGGGCTTTTAAAGTTTGACTTTTTAGCTCTCAGGTATCTTACGATAATTAACGATGCTTGCGTAACGATAAAGGAGAGCGATCCCGATTTCGATATTGAAAAAATACCGTTGGATGACAGCGATACCTACAATATGATCTCCAAGGGAATGACCTTGGGCGTTTTCCAGCTTGAGTCGGGTGGGATGAGGCAGATGCTCTCCGAACTGAAGCCCGATGCGTTTGACGATATAATTGCGGCTATCGCGCTCTACCGCCCGGGACCTATGGACTCTATTCCGCAATATATCGAAGCTCGGCATAATCCTCAAAAAATAAAATATGCGCATCCGTTGCTTGAGCCGATATTGAAGTCGACATACGGTTGTACTGTCTATCAGGAGCAGGTAATGAGCATATTCCGCGTGGTTGCGGGATATACCTACGGACACGCCGATATAGTTCGCCGCGCCATGTCCAAGAAAAAGGGCGACGTACTGATGGCTGAGCGCACAAGCTTTATAGAGGGCGCTGAGAAAAACGGAGTGGATGTCGGAACAGCTACAGCGCTTTTTGAAGATATGGCAACCTTTGCAAATTATGCTTTTAACAAGAGCCACGCGGCGGCGTATGCCGTAATATCTTACAGAACGGCTTATTTAAAACAGCATTATCCCTGCGAATATCTCGCGGCGCTTATGACATCCGTGCTCGGCAATCTTCCAAAGCTTGCTGAATATATTTCGGAATGTTCGCGGTACGGTATAAAGGTGCTTCCCCCTGATATAAACGAAAGCCATATATACTTTCATCCGATGAACGGAAACATCGTATTCGGTCTGCTTGCTCTGAAAAATGTCGGAAAGCAGTTTGTCGAGGCGATAATCCGCGAGCGGGTGTCGGGACGGTTTGAGGATTTTGAAGATTTTATCAACAGAATGTCTGCTTACGATCTGAATAAGCGAATGGTGGAAACGCTTATAAAGGTGGGCGCATTTGATAAGATGGGGATTTACCGCTCACAGCTTTTGTCGGCATATGAGTCGCTTATAGATAAAATACAGCAAAAGGACAGAAATAACGTATCGGGACAGCTTGATATGTTTTCCATGTCTGCTGATACCGCAGATATTTCTCCGAAATACAGCTATCCTGAAGTACGCGATTTTTCGCTTCGTGAAAAGCTCTTGCTTGAAAAGGAATGCTCGGGGATGTATTTTTCGGGACATCCGATCGACAGCTATAAAAAGCATATCGAGCATTTCGGCGTAACCTCAATAGCCGAAATAAACGGAATGGATGATGCTGAGGATAAAGCTCCCGTGAGGGTGGCAGGCATAGTATCCGCAACAAAGCCTAAGACCACCAAAAAGGGCGACAGTATGATGTTCTTTACGGTAGAGGACAGATACGGTGAGATCGAGTGTATTGCCTTTCCGTCTCAATATGCAAAGTATTCTCATTTTATACGGCTCGAAGCTCCGCTTTATATTCAGGGCGTTATTGCATCGCGTGACGGCGATGAGGACAGCTTGAAAATAATAGTAAACGATGTTGTAGAGCTCATCGAGAACAGCCGCTTTGATGCTATTTCGGAAAAGCAGAAAAAAGCAGAGCCCACTGAGAAGCAGAATACCGTAACTGTCGGAGCCTTTAGAAATGCCCCAAAGCCCATATCGAAGGTCTACCTGAGAGTTCCCGATATGAGCTGTGTAAAATATTTAAAAGCAAAAAATATAGTAGATATTTTTGACGGAAATACAAGTGTTATTTTTTATGACAGCTCGTCGGCAAGCTATAAGGCGTACAGTATAGGAATTGAAGCTACTCCTTACGTTTTGTCCGAGCTGAAAGAAATACTCGGAGAAGATAACGTTGTGGCAAAATAGCCATCAATCCGAGTAGGCTTCTATAATCGAATAAAGTTCTTTTTCGCTGTTTACCCAAAAGCCCTCTTCGATCTCGGCTCTGTCGACTTCGGGGAGGGTTTTTACATATGTGTCTATAACCTGTATTAGCTTGCCGTCGATGTCAAATACTCCGATCTTACCGTTATAGTCCTTTATTTGCCATGCGTCTTTTTTTGTGATGGCTTCTGTTTCGGTATCATTTTGGCTGACGTAAATATATACGGCATCCGTATCCTTTGGCAAAGAGTGCTTTTTTCTGAGAGCGAACAGCAAAGTAAACGTAACGGAGGTCAGCAGTACAAGAAACAGAAGAGCAATAGCTGCGGCGGCAATGTGCGGTATTTTTCGTTTCATAACGATCACCTTATGATTTTTTTATTATTATCTGCCGTTTTGTGATTATCTATACTTTATATTGGAATAATATATAAAAAGGTAATTTTGGAGGTGATCCTTTGAAAGGTAGGTTTTTGAAGGCTTTTTTAAAGACTGTATGTATCATCCTTATATTTTTGATGGCGTTTTCATTGACGGTCGGCGGAGTATTGGCGGTGTATGTGGAAAAAACTTTTGAAAAGAGTATTGATGAAAGCCTGTTTTCAATAGTTGGAAGCGGAAGTGATACGTCTCTGTACTATTATGAGACGAATGAAGAAACAGGAGCCGTCGAAGCGCACAAGCTCGAGGGAGAAATCATTTACGGCGGATACAGATGTGTTTATGCCGATTATGAAAGTATTCCCGACGATTTGAAGGATGCTTTTGTCAGTATTGAGGACAAGCGGTTTTATAAACATAATGGAGTCGATTGGAAAAGAACACTGTCGGCAGGGCTCAATTATTTTCTGAAATTCAGCGATAGCTACGGCGGCTCTACCATAACGCAACAGCTTATCAAAAATATAACCGATGAAGATGATTATTCACTGCAACGAAAGATACAGGAGATATTCTGGGCGCTTGATCTTGAAACAAAAATGGATAAAAAAGAGATATTGGGACTCTATTTGAATATAATCAATTTGTCTCAGGGATGTTACGGCGTGGGCGCGGCGGCAGATTATTATTTTTCCAAGGACGTGTCAGAGCTTACTCTTAATGAATGTGCCTGTATTGCCGCAATAACCAACAGCCCGTCTTATTACGATCCGCTGAGAAATCCCGAAAACAATAAAAAAAGAAAGGACATCATACTCGACCAGATGTATGAGCAGGGATATATCGACAGTGAAGAATACGCATCCGCTAAGGGCGTGGATATTGTATTGAACGTAAATCAAAAATACGATTCAGACGAGATAAATTCGTGGTACACGGATATGGTAGTAGAGGACATAATAAATGATCTTGTCGAGCAAAAGGGGTATAGCCGCGCTATGGCTAATCTGCTTATATATACGGGTGGATTGAAGATATATACGGCGATGGATCCCGAAATTCAGGATATACTTGAAGAATATTATGCCGAGACCTCGCATTTTTATAACAACGGTGAAGGGGAGACTCCGCAATCATCAATGATAATAATAGATCCGTATAACGGAGATATTCTGGGAGTTGCGGGAGCTGTCGGAGAAAAAAATGCAAACAGAATACAGAATTTTTCCACGCAGACATTGCGTCCGCCGGGATCTGTTATAAAGCCGCTTTCGGTCTATGCGCCCGCTATGGAGGAAAATATTCTTAATTGGGCGACCGTATATGACGACGTTCCCGTAAATTTCGGAAATTACAATACCGATCCTGAAAAAGGGGAGATTATTGAACCTGTGGCGTGGCCCGCAAATTCAAACGGCATATACAGAGGACTTACAAATATAAATTATGCGATAAAGCAATCAATAAATACCGTAACGGTACGCGCTCTTGAGGATCTCGGACTTGAAAAATCATTTGACTTTTTGTATGAAAAGGTTGGACTTACAAGCATGATAAGATCGGGCTCAGACGCAAACGGCTCGTTTATTACCGATATGGACGTGGCGGCTCTTGCCTTGGGACAGTTGAATTACGGTGTGACGGTAAGAGAGATAACGGCGGCATATTCTATATTCGTAAATAGCGGAATATACAGCGCCCCCCGTTCTTATTATAAGGTTACGGACAGCTACGGAAGCATCCTGCTTGAAAATAAATACAACGGAAACGCGGTAATATCCGAGGAAAATGCTACCGTTATGAGTATGATGCTTGAAAACGTTGTGGATGACGGAACTGCAAAGGCAATTACCTTGAAAGAGCAGATCGCTTGCGCGGGAAAAACGGGAACGACGCAAAACAATTATGACCGATGGTTTATCGGATATACTCCGTACTTCATAGGCGGAGTATGGTTCGGCTACGAATATCCGAAATCTCTCAGCGGATCTAATCTCTGCCTTGCTATATGGGATGATATTATGACTGAGATACACGAAAGAAAGGCATATATTTCGGAAGAAAAATTTTTCAACTATTCGGATAACGTAGTTGAGGTTGAATACTGTGTCGATTCGGGCAAGCTGATGACAGAGGCGTGTAAAAGAGATCCGAGAGGAAGCCGCGCAGAGCGAGGATATTTTGCGCTCGGGAACGCACCCGTAGGTTACTGTGACTGTCATATACCCGTCGCATATGACAATGAGGAAGGCGGAGTATCGCTTGAGGGAATGTGTAACGAAAATGTCTCATATATCGGAATGATAACCGTTGAAAGAAATTTTCCCATGCAGATATACGTTACCGACGCTCAGTATGTATGGCGAGACATCGGAGATGATATTTTTCCCGAAACCTCTCCTAAGCTCGCATTTTTTAACAATATATTCGGAGAGAATCAATATTGCGGTGTGAGCAATACCGAATACCAGTTCAACCGTCTTTGCCGAGCTCATTTTGACTATTATCAGTGGATAGAAAAAAGAAACAAATATTAAAAAATATCGGATGCTTCTAAAGTACGGAAGCATCCGATATTTTACTGAATTATCTGCCAATTCGTTATTCCGCCCGTTTCGGTTGCGGATATGATAGAGCTCTGAATTTCTTTATCCGCATTGTAGGGAAGGAGCACACGCATTTTATACATATGAAGATAGAGCTGTTCGGCATTTATTTTGTTATTTATATCTGTTAGTACGTCGGCGCTGTCGTCTGTCGATACTTCCATTGCAAGAAAATCAATTTTCTCATAAAGACGGGTTATGATCTCGGAAGTTTTGTAGGCATCTTCAAGCTCCAATATGCTATCCGAAACAGCGAGTCCCACAGCTCCGTTCGGAGCAAGCGATCTTATGCTTTCCACAAAGGCGATCACTTCTTCCGTATGTTCCTCAGTCATATGCGGCGCGATGATGACGACATCGTCAAATCCTGCTGCCAATGCCTCTGCGATAAGCGCGGCGGCTCGTGATAGCTCTACGGAGCGAAGCAGAGCATCGTCGTTGGAAAAAGCGTTTACGTAAAATATACCGCTAAGATACATATTTCGTGTGTCGGCGGTCGAGACAGCTTTTTCCAAGGTAACGTTAGCGGTTCCCACAGAGTAGCCTATTTCATCTGCTATATCTGATTTAAAGAGGAGTATCTCATCTTTTGTATTTAACGGAATACTCGCCTCGAGAATATTTTGCTCAACGAGCGCATCGAGTCTGTCGGATAAAAAGGTATTATCGTCGGTCTCAAGCAAAACACAATGTCCCGTTATGCTTTGCACGGGAGCTTTTACATTATCTTGCTCGTTATTTTGTACGGCGGAGGTATCGGTGTCTGAAACCTCGTTGCTTCGCCTCTCGCTTTGAGCGTGCAACAGATTGCCTATGACCAGAAACAGAACGATCAGCGCAATCAGGGATATGACTGATATGAGAACGATCATACCTATATTATGGCGTCTGTAAACACTGTTTCTGTATTTATTATGACGGTTTCGACCGTTCATTATTTCCTCCTATCGGTCTTTGCTTTGTAAGAAATATTTTTCTTCTTGTGGATCTGCTTTATAACTATTACGGTAACGACAGCTATGACAGCAACGGCAACAATCGCAGAGATAATGATCACAGCGGTCATATTTGAAGTTTTGGGAAGATCTGTGAGATCAAGCTTGTTATATCTGTCGTTCGGTTCAAATTTGAGAGTTTTTCTCAGCTCCTGAAGATCTTCGTTTATAACGCTGTTGTAGTAATCGTTTTTGAGAGACATATAGTATTCATCTATATACTCGTCGCTCATTTCAAGGCGCTGTATAACGTAAAAGCAAGAAACGTATTCTCCGTTATTATTTTCACTGTATGCGGAAATTACGTCGCTGTATTCTCCGATCTCGAGCGCAAATGCCGCCTGCTCGTATTCATCTGTCATAGTACCTTTGCAAATGTAGTAGCCGCTTGCATCGGGATCGCCAAAGTCTTCGGAATAGCCTCTGCCTATAAGTGAATTTATATTTTCACCGCTGTCGAGAAGCGTTTTTGCTTCGCGTATCTTCTGCTCGTTTGCATTCACGTCATCGCCGTTATCGTTGAAGAGCACAAGATGATTGACTCTAATGAAGTTTTCCTTTATGTAGTTGATAATATCTGTTTCTTCAGAATAAACAAGCCCGTTTTCTGCATATTTGGCAGGGAGTTGTTCGCAAAGAAGATCAAGCCCCAATGTGTAGCGTACATATCTTTCTGAGAGTCCGAATTCTTTACAGTTGTCTTCAAACTCGTCGCTGTCTCCGTTGAAGTTTTCCTGTATATATGCCTCCAACTCGTTGTCTATATCTTCATCGGATATATCCTCATATTTAAGCCCCCATTTTTCACACAGCGCGAGCTTTGCATAGTTCGTTATTATATTTTCTTTTATAAGTCGGTCAAGCTCTGTCTGCATGAGTACGGGATCGTTGTTACATTTTTCGGCAACCGAGCTCTTATAATTGGATACCAAAAAGTAAAGCTCATCGTAGTACACATCATCACCGTTTACGGTGCCTACTACCGTTTTGTTCTGAGTGCAGGACGAAAGAAAGGGAACTGTCAAAAGTATCGCTAAAATCGCGGCGCATATCTTAAAGTACATCTTACTTTTTTTCATACATATCATCCTTATAGATCTAAAATATATTCCATATAATTGTACAATAATTTTATTACGATACTGTGAATAAAATCAACATTAAAAAAATTCAATAAAAAACTTTAAAAAACATCTTCCATTTAGTAGAAAAATATGATATAATTAAGTGGATGTATGGACCATGCGTCAATCTTTTTTGGAGGAAGCCTATGGAATCAAAATACAGCATACCTTTAAGCAACGTGATAAATGAATTTCAGCTTGAAACGGTATATCTTCCCGAGAACTCGGATGATATAAAGGTAACAAGCCCCGAGGTCAGCCGCCCCGGCCTTGCGCTTACGGGATTTGTGGAGGTTTTTGAGCCTTTCAGAATTCAGATCATAGGTAAGGCTGAGCACAAATATCTGTCTGAGCTTTCGGCTACTCAGAGAAGCATAAGACTTGAAAAGTTTTTCAAAATGAAGCCTGTTGCCGTTGTAGTTACAAGCCATCTTACCATTTTTGACGAGATGAAGCCACACGCAGCAGAATACGGAGTGCCGCTTCTTCGTACCAATGAGCGTACAAGCTCGTTTATGGCGGCGGTTATCGCATCGCTTAATACAAGCCTTGCTCCGAGAATAACGAGACACGGCGTTCTTGTCGAGGTGTACGGCGAGGGTATGCTTATTCTTGGAGAAAGTGGAATAGGTAAAAGTGAGACTGCCATTGAGCTTGTAAAGCGAGGACATAGACTTATTGCCGATGATGCGGTTGAAATAAAGCGTGTATCAGCTAAAACTCTTGTAGGAACAGCTCCCGAGCTGATACGCTACTATATTGAGCTTCGCGGTATAGGTATTGTTGACGTAAGGCGAATATTCGGTATGGGCGCTGTCAAGGCGACCGAAAGAATAGATATGGTAATAAATTTGGAGCATTGGAACCCTGAAAAAATGTATGACCGCTTCGGGCTTGACGAGGAGCACGCTAATATATTGGGCATTGACATACCGTCTTTGACTATTCCCGTTCACCCGGGGCGAAATCTCGCTATTATTCTTGAGATTGCCGCAATGAATAACCGACAGAAGAAGATGGGTTATAATACGGCAGAAGAATTTAACAAGCGGCTTATGGAGCAGGAATTTAATTAAAAATAAAAATATTTATACATAAGAAAGGACATTTACTATGAAACTTAGTGTACTTGCAAATCTGTACGGAGCAAAATCTCTTGATGAAACGCTGAAGATTCTTACAGGTCTCGGTGTTCATACTGTTGAGATCGGAGCGGGCGGATACCCTGGAAAGGCGCATTGCAACCCCGAGGAGCTTCTTGCAGATAGCAAAAAGTATGACGAATTTGTCGCAACCTTTAAGAAGTATGACGTTGAGATCTGCGCATTGGCTGCTCACGGAAATCCTCTTCACCCCGACAAGGAGATCGCTGCTCAGTATGACAAGGATTTCAAAAATGCCGTATTGCTTGCTGAAAAGCTCGGCGTAGATACTGTTATCACCTTCTCGGGTTGCCCCGGCGATCATGAGGGCGCTAAATACCCAAACTGGGTAACTTGTCCTTGGCCCGAGGATTTCCTTGCTATACTTGATTGGCAGTGGAACGAAAAGGTAATTCCTTATTGGCAGGAAACAGGCGCATTCGCAAAGGCACACGGCGTGAAGATCGCATTTGAGATGCACCCCGGTTTCTGCGTTTACAATCCCGAAACTCTTCTCAGACTTCGCGCGGCTGTTGGTGACGTTATAGGCGCAAACTTCGATCCTTCGCACCTTATTTGGCAGGGAATGGATCCCGTTGCCGCTATCCGTGAGCTCAAGGGCGCTATCTATCACGTACACGCTAAGGATACAAAGATCGATAAGTACAACACGGCTAAGAACGGTGTACTCGATACAAAGCATTACGGACGTGAGCTCGAGCGCGCTTGGGTATTCCGTACCGTCGGTTACGGAAACGACGAGAGCTATTGGAGAGATCTCGTTTCCAATCTCCGTCTTTGCGGATATGACAAGGTATTGTCTATTGAGCACGAGGACAGCGTAATGTCTATCGACGAGGGACTTCGCAAGGCTGTTAACTTCCTTAAGGATATTGTTATCTACGAGGAGAAGCCCACAACGATGAGCTGGGCATAAAATTTTACAGAAATATCCGATACGGCTGAAAAACGTATCGGATATTTTTTTGCTTTTTTGAAGTATTTTCAAAGATTAAAAACAGCAAATCGAAAAATAATAAATTCGGGAGGTGAAAAAATGAAAAAAATCATTACGGCATTAACGTGCGTTATGTGCGTATGTCTCTTCCTGATAACTCAGGCATATGCGGTGTCGGACGAGGCTCTTAACTGGTATTGTGTAAGAAACAAAGAGCATAAGCAACCGAGACTTGACACTAATATGAGCTTTATAGATCAATATGACGCTTATTACGTCGATAAAGCGCATACCGAAAGCTCTGACGAAAAGGTAATATATCTTACCTTTGACGCGGGATATGAAAACGGTAATATTGAAAAGGTGCTTGATGTAATGAAAGCGGAAGACGTTACGGGTGCTTTTTTTATCCTTGAAAATCTTATCAATAAGAATCCCGAGCTTGTATGTCGGATGGCGGATGAAGGGCATATAGTTGCAAATCATACAAGCCACCATAAGGATATGACAAAAATCGATAATATAGAAGATTTTGCGGCTGAGCTTGACGAATTGAATGAGCTGTATAAGGCGACGACGGGCAAAGATATGGCGAAATATTACAGACCTCCCGAGGGCAGATTTGACGAGCGCTCTTTGTCATTCGCCAAGGAGCTTGGATATAAAACAGTATTCTGGAGCTTTGCGTACGCCGATTGGGATAACCAAAAACAACCCTCGGCGGATGCAGCAAAGGCGAAGATATTTGAAAATCTTCATAACGGAGCGATCATTCTTCTGCATCCCACGTCCGCTACGAACGCCGAAATTCTTTCGGATGTAATAAAAACGCTCAAAGCGGACGGATACAGATTTGGAACGCTTGACGAGCTGACCGAAAAATGAGACGGGCAGTGAGTCTTTCCGTGGCTATCATATTGACACTTGTGGTATTAACCTCAAGTGTGAGTGCCGATGACGGTTACGGACACGTTTACTGTAAAAGCACGCAAGGGCAGAAAAGAGTAGCCTTGACCTTTGACGACGGACCTCATCCGAGATATACTGCGCAGATACTTTCGATACTTGAAGAATACGGTGTAACAGCTACATTCTTTATAATCGGCGTTAATGCGGAGAATTATCCCGAAAGTTTAAGGATGATAGCCGAGTCGGGATGTGAGATAGGCAATCACACCTATTCGCATGTTCGTATTGACAGAATGAGCGGCGATGCGATTGAAGAAGAGATATTGAGATGCGAACAGGTGATATATTCGATGACGGGAAAAAGGCCTACGCTTTTCAGACCTCCCGAGGGAAGAATACCGAAAAATCTTTTATCTATATCAACAAAGCTTGATTACAACGTAGTTCTCTGGAGTATAGATACCTTGGATTGGTCGCACAATCCTTCGGACAAGATATGCTCTGCTGTGATAGATAATCTGAATGGCGGAGATATAATTCTTATGCACGATTATGTATCGGGAAAGAATACTACCTGTGATGCTTTACGTGTATTTATTCCGAAGCTGCTGTCAATGGGATACGAATTTGTTACGGTGTCTGAGCTTATAGGTTGAAAAAGGGTTGTCTCATCCTTTGAGACAACCCTTAAATATTAAAATCCCATCTGAGCGAGAAGCTCATAACGAACCTCGAGCGTAAATGATGAAGGTCCTGAGATGAGTAATATCTCATCTTTTTCGAGATTTTCAAGCACTCGCTTTATCAGCTCTTTCGTTTTTTTACAGTATATAAATTTATCCTTCTGAACCTTATCGGCTGAGCTTTCGACGGCAACGATAACCTTATCAATATCATAATTTTGATCGGAAAGTACCTTTACGTACTTATCGACGATAGCTCCTTCGGGAAGGCAAAGGCGAACCTTTGAGCCGATCATATTGCGAAATTCCGACATTGATTCGCAAACGGTGGAAATAGCTACCTCCGAATGTGTACTGTCAGCAATTATGGTAGGCATAATGGAAAGTATCTCGAATTTTGCGGGTATCTTAGTATTTTGCAGCCCTTCACCTATCTGCTCGTCGGAAAGTCCGTATCCTCTGACAGAGAGCCTCTCAAGAAGTTCAAGCACAAAAATTGCGTTGCTTATCTGAAATTTTCCGCACAGCCCTATCTTATAATCTTTTCCTCTGTAAGAAAATTCACTTCCGCCAAGCGTTATTTTCTTTATTTCAAGCTCGGATTTTGCGGGAATGGTCAGACGGCAGTTTACCGCTGCGCAAGTATCGGAGATTATCTTATAGGCGGCTTGGTCCTGTGGCGCACTTACGATCTCCTGAATACCGTGGCATATATAAGAACGTATCATGTGTATATCATCCTTGCTGTTGCAGGGAATAGCTCCGCATATAGCTACGGAAAAGGGCGGGGGAAGAAACACGGTGGGATCTGCATGCTTGTGGTCGCTCTCAATAATGCAGAGCGCACAATCGTTAGCCTTGAATGCAAGGAGCGCGGCACTGAGCAGTATTTCTTGTTTTGTCAAAATAAAGTCGGCTTCATTGCCGCGAGTACTTGCGGATTTTCCGAGATCGTATGCTATGCGATATATTTTTTCAACGTATTCAGCCATCTGCTCATATGACAGAGGCGCACCGTTGATAAGTATATTGCTTCGAAGATCGTTTCTCAACGTGGTCGTCAAACAGCCTACCGTATATTCCGAATTTTTATAGGCGGACATAAGCATTTCAGCGCATACCGTTTTTCCGTTACTGCCAGCCAACCTGAGATATTTTATATTACGCTGTGGATTACCCAGAAGCGTCCAGAGCTTTCGCAGATTATTTCCCGCAGATGAGCTTGCAGTATCATTCGGGGAATTCATAATATATTTTTGCGCGTTGTGGTAGGTCATGTAGATTCTCCTGAATTTTTATTTGTTTTCAGAAATGGAGTTTTTCGTCAAAATCCTTACCGCAAAGAAATTTCTTAGCGGAAAGATATTTTTCATATGCCTTTTTAGCTTCCTTTGAGTTTTCATCAAAGTTATGCTTCCTTACTGCTCTGAGCATTATATTTTTCGGTGTTTCATCGGGATCGATAAGCTCAAGCGCCGTTACGGTATATCCTTGCGCTTCGAGTCGGCAGAGACGCAACGCATCGGTGGCTGCGTCGCAGAGCTTTTGACGGAGCATCGAATGATCTGTAATAAACGAAAGCTCGGGACAGTTTATATTGTGGTTTAATTCGTGATGACAGCACGGTGTTGAAAGAATGACGTCAGTTTTCCACTCGGCGGCCTTTGTCAACACAAGATCTGTCGCAATATCGCAGGCGTGTAACGAGATCACAAGCGACGGAAGCACATCGGGATGATAATCGTTTATATCCTTGCATATAAATTCCAATCCGTCAAATCCGAGAGATTGAGCCGTCTTATTACAGCGCTCAACAACATCGGGCTTCAGATCGACACCCGTCATGGATACCGTATAGCCCTTTACGACCGAAAAATAGTGATAAACAGCAAAGGACAAATAGCTTTTTCCGCAACAAAGGTCGCATATGCGTATCTCGCTTTTCGGGAGCTTGTCCTCTACGTCGCGTATAAGCTCTAAAAATCTGTTTATCTGTCTGAATTTCGGCTGACGTCTGTCATATACGCGTCCATTTTCGTCCGATACGTCAAGATATTTTAAAAATTGCTCCGAGCCATTAAGAATATATTTCTTTTCACGGTTGTTGGAGATTGGGGAGAGAAGCTTTTCAGCGGTATATTCCATACGTTTTTCGAGCTTTTCTGCGCCCAAAAGCACTTTTTTACCCGAGGCGGAGCATCTGTATTCGCAATCTCCGTCGGCGGTAAGAAGATTTATCTGTGAAAAATTCTCTGCCATTTCGTACAGAGATTTTTCGGCGTTACTGTCAAGATTTATGTTTTTGTGTGTTACTTTGTTATCTTTATGAAAATATTCTGCCTGTAAAAAGCGTTTGCTTTTACTCTCGCGAAGCGTCAGCACGGCTTTTTGCAACGCTTTATCGTCGGGCTTTGAAAAAACAGCCTTGCGAAGAGTTTGTCTATTGGCGGCGCTTAATATAAGGCGGGAAATATTTTCAAGCAGATCCCTTGGGGTATTTTCGCTCATGTTTTATCTTCCTTATTTTCTTCTTTGCTTTCCGTCGTTTCTTCCTTGGGCGACTTTACGCTTTTCTTGAAAGAGAACTTGCTTTCAGTTCCGTTAAGTAACCGCTTTATATTAGGAATATGCTTGAATACGATTATTACAGCCATAAGTATAGCAAAAATACCGCCGATACTTCCTTCTGTGCCATCGTAAACTCCCCATATGGGCAGAAGCTTGTCAACTCTGTCAAGAATAACGGGGTAGAGAAGCATAGATATAACCGAACCGAAAGAAATGTATCTCGTGCAAACTACGAGAATAAGGAAGATGGCAAGAACGATAACAAATACGATAGGATTGCACATCAGAATGGTGATTCCCGCCGTAACAACGCCCTTACCGCCCTTGAACTTGTAGTATATGGGGAAAACGTGTCCCAGAATACAGAAAAGTCCCGCGATATACGCACCTATCTGACCGAGAAAAACATAGCCGATCACACATGAGACCACAGCTTTTAGCGCGTCTCCGATAAGTGTGAATGCCGCTGCCTTTCTTCCGTATGTACGCATCATATTAGTCATTCCCGCATTATTACTTCCGTAATTTCGGATGTCTTGATTGTATTTCTTGGACGATATGATGATAGCAAAATTAAGGCTTCCGAGAAAATATGCGGCAGCCGCAACAAGGAGCGCTGCGAGTGCATAGACAACTACTCGGGTGGTCTCGCCCCATTGATACATATACTTACCGACAAGTCCTAACATTATAAATTCAAAAAATTTTTCCATTTATTCATTCTCCTTAAATGCGCATTGGACACACACCATTATTATATCATAAAACTTTGTCATAATCAAGATATTTTACAAATATTAGTAAAAAAACAGCCTGTAATTTTTTACAAGCTGTCATATTACGCTCTATTTATTGTAAATTTATTCTATAATTCCTCCGCCGATGAGGATGTCACCATCATACAGAACGACCGATTGTCCCGAGGTTATGGCTCGCTGAGGCTCGTCAAACGTAACCTTTAATCTACCGTCGGGTAAGAACTCAGCTGTGGCGGGGGCGGGCGTATGGCGGTAACGTATTTTTGCTTCGATCCGCTGAGGCGTTTGTAATGCTCCGTTTTTGAGAATATTTACCGAATTTGCGGTAAGCTCTGTTGAAAAAAGATATTCGTTATCTGAGAGCGTCACAGTGTTGTCCGCAACGTTTTTACTTGCCACAAATACAGGTCTGCCAAGGGCTATTCCGAGTCCCTTTCGCTGACCTACAGTGTAATTTATTATTCCGCTGTGTTTTCCGAGAACGGTTCCGTCGACTGACAGAAAGTTTCCCTCGGGAAAGGTTTTGTCGGTATGCTGACATATAAAGGACGCATAGTCTCCGTTGGGAATAAAGCATATGTCCTGGCTGTCCGAACGGTGCGCACTTTCGTATCCGTTATCCTCGGCAATAGCTCTTATTTCATTTTTCGCATAGCCGCCCAAAGGGAAGAGAATGTGCGGAAGATATTCTTTTTTTATCGACCATAAAAAATATGTCTGATCCTTTTTTTCATCCGATGCTTTTTTTATTAAGTATTCGCCGTCTATCTTTTCTATTTTTGCATAGTGGCCTGTTGCAAGGTGATCAAAGCCGTTGTTTATGGCGTAACTCATCAGCGCACCGAATTTAATATGCTTATTACATTCAACGCACGGGTTGGGAGTCAAGCCGTTGATATAGTCGGAAATAAATCTGTCTACCACGTTTTTTCTGAAGCTGTCGCCCAAGGCTATTGAGTTATGCTTTATACCGAGCTTGTCGCAGGCGCTTTTGGCGTCAATACAGTTCTGATCGGGCACGGGACAGAGGCAGTCGGTGACTGTTTCGGCATCCGACCAAAGGCACATTGTTATTCCTTCGGTGCCAAAGCCCGCGTTTTTTATCAAATGAGCGCACACTGTGCTATCAACACCGCCGCTCATAGCCACAAGCACTTTTTTGTTTTTCATTTATTGACCTCTTACCATGTATATTTTGTCAACTGCCCGTCCTCGCGCAAGCCATCAAAGTCCCAACCGCGCAATATCTCAAAAACGGCTATTGCAACTGAGTTTGAAAGATTTAGCGACCGTATGGTATCTCTCATTGGTATCCTTACGCAACGGTCTTTGTTTTCGTAGAGCAGTTCTTCGGGAAGCCCCTTTGTTTCTTTGCCGAACATAATATATACGCCGTCAGGATAGGGGGTTATATCTGTGTACGCCTTGGGCGCTTTTGTGGTGAAGAAATAGATCTTATCCCTTGCATCGGGATTTTTTGACGTAAAATCCTCATAATTATCGTAATAGGTTATATCAAGCTTGTCCCAATAATCAAGACCTGCGCGTTTCAGCTTTTTGTCATCTATCTCAAATCCCATAGGGCGGATTATGTGAAGTGAAGCTCCCGTTGCGGCGCAGGTACGGGCGATATTTCCCGTATTTTGAGGTATCTCGGGCTCGTGTAAAACAATATTTATCTTTTTCATATGTCATTTTTCCTCATTGTTTGCATCTTGTAAGCAATATTATATTATATTTGGAGCGCGTTTTCAAGAGAATGTAAAAAAATTTACAAACAAAAACAGAGCTAATAGGGTAAAGGTCTTGAAAAATCAGACAAAATGTAGTATAATAAACTGTATGATTATAATTTTTTGGAGGTCTTTGATGGGACTCATTAACAAGATATTCGGAACATATAGCGATAGACAGCTCAAAAAGCTCGAAAAGTACGTTGACTATATTGAATCCTTAGCGCCAAAATACGCGGCAATGTCAAACGAGGAGCTGTCGGGTACTACCTCTGTTCTTAAAGAACGCCTTGAAAAGGGAGAGACTCTTGATGATATTATGGCTGACGCATACGCAGCTATACGCGAGGCTGATTACCGTATTCTCGGAAAGCGTCCTTTTCGCGTACAGATAATAGGCGGTATTATTCTTCATCAGGGAAGAATTGCGGAAATGAAAACGGGTGAGGGTAAAACGCTTGTTGCTACTATGCCCGCTTACCTGAACGCGTTGAGCGGAAAGGGAGTACACGTTGTTACGGTAAACGACTATCTTGCGCGCCGTGACAGCGAGGAAATGGGAAGAGTCTATGAATTTATGGGACTTTCCACAGGTCTTGTGGTTCACGGTCTCACGCCCGAACAGAAAAAAGCGGCGTATATGGCAGATATAACCTACGGTACCAACAATGAGTACGGATTTGACTACCTCCGTGACAATATGGTGGTATATAAAGAGCGAATGGTACAGAGAGGTCACAACTTCGCTATCGTGGACGAGGTAGACTCTATCCTTATAGACGAGGCGAGAACTCCTCTTATCATTTCGGGTGCGGGAGAAAAATCGACAGATATGTATGACAGAGCCGACGCGTTTGCAAGAAGGCTCAGAAAGTACGTTATCAAGGAGATGGATAATAAGGAAAGCTATGACGATATTGAAGCCGATTACATTGTCGATGAAAAGGCGAACAATGCTATCCTTACGCCGAGCGGCGCGAAAAAAGCGGAAGAATTTTTTGCTATCGAAAATCTTTCCGACGCGTCAAACTCCGAGATCTCTCACCATATAAATCAGGCTATCCGCGCTCACGGTGTTATGAAGCGCGATGTGGACTACGTTGTAAACGATCAGGGCGTTATGATAGTCGACGCCTTTACGGGCCGTCTTATGCCGGGACGCAGATATTCCAACGGTCTGCACCAGGCGATAGAAGCTAAGGAAGGCGTTAAGATCGAAAAAGAAAACAAAACTCTTGCTACGATCACCTTTCAGAATTACTTCAGAATGTATTCAAAGCTTTCGGGTATGACGGGTACGGCTCTGACCGAGGAAAATGAATTCCGTGAAATATACAATCTTGACGTCGTTGAGATACCGACAAACAAGCCTATGATACGCAAGGATCATGACGATGCGGTGTATAAGACGGTCGACGCTAAATATTCCGCCGTTGTAAAGCAGATAGTGGAATGTCATGAAAAGGGGCAGCCCGTGCTTGTTGGTACGGTTTCCATTGATAAATCAGAGGAACTTTCAAGACGCCTTAAAAGAGAAGGCATAAAGCATACCGTACTCAACGCAAAATATCATGACAGAGAAGCCGAAATAGTAGCGCAGGCAGGTAAGCTCGGAGCGGTAACCATTTCCACCAATATGGCGGGACGCGGAACCGATATTATGCTTGGCGGCAACCCTGAGTATATGGCGAAAAAGGAAATGCGCAAGATGGAGATCGACGAGGATCTTATTGCGATGGCTACGGGTACTGCCGATATTGATAACGATGACGTGCGCGAGGCTCGTCGTGTGTTCGGAGAGCTTTACGAAAAGTTCAAGGCGGAGATCGCGCCCGAGGCGGATGCCGTAAGAGCGGCGGGAGGCTTGTTTATTCTCGGTACGGAGCGTCACGAAAGCAGACGTATCGACAACCAGCTCAGAGGCCGTTCGGGACGTCAGGGCGATCCCGGTGAGTCAAGATTTTACCTTTCCTTGCAGGATGATCTTATGAGGCTTTTCGGCTCGGAAAGACTTATAAACGTAGTTGAAAGGATGGGACTTCCCGACGATACGCCTATTGATGCGAAGATACTTTCCAACACAATAGAGTCCGCGCAGAAGAAGATAGAGGATCAGAACTTCAAGCGCCGTAAATACGTTCTTACCTACGACGACGTAATGAATCAGCAGAGAAACGTTATCTACAAGCAGAGAAACGACGTTCTCAACGGCGAGGATATAAGCGAGACCGTCAAGAAGATGATAGAGGCGACGATCACAAGCAACGTGGAGACATATCTGCACGGAGACGACGTAACGCTTTGGGATTTCAACGGTCTCAGAGAAGCATACAAGGGCTTGCTTACTACTCCCGAAGATTTCAAATACAGTGAGTCCGAGCTCAAGCATATGAAAAATTCCGATATACGCGACGAGCTTTGCGATCGCGCGATGAAGCTGTACGCCGAGAAGGAGGAGACTATCGGCGTTGAGCGCTTCAGAGAAATAGAACGTGCCGTTCTTTTGCAGAATGTCGATCGCAATTGGATGGATCATATCGACGCTATGGATGATCTTAAAGACAGCATACGTCTGCAATCTTACGCTCAGCGCGATCCCGTAAACGAATATCGCTTACAGGGCGCGGATATGTTTGACGCAATGGTTGATGACATCCGCGACAGGACTACAAGAATGGTGCTCTCTGTTACGATCAAGACTCCCGAGGTTAAGAGAGTTCAGCTTGCAAAGCCTATTACAGAAGGCTTTGAGGGTAACGAAGCCAAAGCTCCGAAAAAAATATCCGTAGTAAAAAAAGCTGACGCAAGCGTAGGAAGAAACGATCTCTGTCCTTGCGGTTCAGGTAAGAAATATAAGAAGTGCTGCGGCGCGCCCACAAATAACAATGACTGAGTCAGAGGAATAGCGATGGGCTTTGGATTACTTTTTATCGGTTATATCATGACTATGCTCAACGTCCCGATGCTCGGGATGTTGGGCACGTTGATAAGAATAGGCGGATGCGCTATAATGATTTGCGCTGTGCTGAAGCTTAGGCGGTACTGTAAGGCGTTTGATCTGTCTCTTGTGGGAGTCGCTTTGATGGCGGCAATATCTGTGATACTTTTGGCTGTCAACGTCGACGGATTTTTATACGACAATCTGATAACCTCCGATAAGCTCATAACCGATTTTGCCAAGAACGTTATCGGATATACAGAGCAGGGAGTATCCTTCGTTTTCAATTCCTTACTTTTGTGGGGCGTTCTTTGTATCGCAAGGGAAACAGAGGTAAAGAAGATAGCCAACGGAGCTATAAGAAATTACGTTTTTGTGTGCGCTTATTATATGGTTTATCTTGCCAGCTTTTTGCCCCTTTCGGGAATTCGCGCGGCTCAGTCTGAGTTTGCGCTGATTACATGGGTGCTTTATTTTGTTTGGATAGGCTTGAACCTTTGGCTGCTGTTTTCTTGCTATGCGCAGATATGCGACGAGGACGACGTGGAAATGGACAAGCGTCCTATAAATATTTCCGCCGTGAACAAGCTTATGGATGCTTTTGATAAAAAGGCGCAGAAGGCAAGAGCGGATGATGCGCTTTACAGACAGGAAAAGCGAAAGAAAAAAGAAGAAAAAAAGAAAAGGAGAAAATAATGACGACCAAAAAGAAGATAATGAACTTACCGTTCATTGTGATCGCGGCGCTGTTTTTATTTAATCCTAACATAGCGGTGATAGACCTTTTGCCCGATTTTATCGGATATATTCTTTTGTGCGTTGCTATCAGCAGATTGGCAGACGTACACGAAAGAGTGGGAGAAGCATATAACGCATTCAAAAAAATGATACTCATTGACGCGGGAAAATGGATCGCCGTGTTTTGGATATTCGGAATGACGGTTCCAAGTGAAAGAAATACGTCTATGTTGCTGTGGACCTTCGTTTTCTCGGTATTGGAAATGATATTCCTGCTTCCTGCTTATAACAAGCTCTTTGACGGAATAACACAACTCGGCTATCTTTATCCCTGTCAAGCGGTTTTCGGAAAAAGGGAAAAGCGGAGCAAGACCGACCGAATGAGAAATTTTACGTTTGTTTTTGTTACGGTCAAGGCGCTGCTTACCGTACTTCCGGAGCTTTCTGACCTTACTAATTCTACATACGATGAGACGGTGAGCGGCTCGTTAAATCTTTA
>JAFTYG010000068.1 GCA_017461365.1 Clostridia bacterium
ACATCCACTATCTGTCATCCTGAACGGCTTGCTACCCTGCAAGCCATGTGAAGGATCTTTTTTGCGTCAGCAAAATTTACCTTAGATTTGCTATGGTTTGTTTTTTCACTTTACCTCATTTGAACGCAAAAATAAAATCTCAAAACTCCCCGACAAATTCCAATTTGTAACAAAGAACAAGGAGCTATCTCACTTGTGTAATGAGACAGCCCCTTTTGTGTTGATTTTTACAATTTAATTCAGGCTTGAATTTATCTCTGTGTAAAGCTCGTCAAACGCCGTTTTGGCGTCTTTCGTGACTCTGTACTTTATCAGCTTACCGTTATTTTCGATATAAATGCCGTCGGCATCAATATACAATACAGTTTCATCGGTTGTATTATATATCACTATTTTGGTTTTCCATACTCCCGTTTCTGCCTTTGTTGTATCGGAATATTTTACATTTTCCAACACGAATGACAGCTTTTCGACAAAATCCGAAGCATCAGCGTCTCTCATAACAGCCTCGCTGTCGTTGAGTATTCCGCCAAGTTCCATCGGAGCGTTCAGGACAACGGTATATTCTGAAGAATTTGCGATGAATTTTTCAGCGCTGTTGAGCTTTACCGCCGCCGCTATCGGCTCAGGCAGAAAGATGAAGCCCACGACTCCAAGCGCGACCGCGACGCACAGAACGATCGCTATAACTAAGCCCTTATCGACCTTTTTCTTTTCGTTTTTACGTTCGGATGCTTTGACCGCACCGCTTATTTTATCACGGCTCCCGGCTTGTTTATTCTTTTTATGCTCACCCATTTTTCTTTTTCCTTTCCGACGCGCGCATGGCGTTCAGCACTGCTATCACCGCCGCGCCAACGTCCGCGACTATGGCAAGCTCCAGCGGCATCTCTCTGCCAACTGCCGAAAGAAGAACGCCGACTACGAGCACAGCGATTTTTATGCCGAGGGATATTACTATATTTTGAGTAGCTATCCTTGAAGCGCGCCTCGATATTCGCATTGCCTCGCACAGCTTTCCGATATTATCGTCCATCAGCACTACATCCGCGCTTGAGGTAGTGAGCGCCGCTCCGCAGTCTCCCATAGCGACTCCGACGTCAGCCATGGCGATGACAGCGGAATCGTTAAGTCCGTCGCCGCAATAGGCTACCGTCGCGCTCTTTTTCTTTGCGCGCTCTTCGGTCTGTATTCTGTCAAGAAGATCGGCTTTTCCGTCGGGCGTCACAGACCAGAAGCATTCCTCAATCCCCGCCTCCTTGCAGGCGGTCTTTACGGCGATCTCACCGTCTCCGCTTATAACGGCGAGTCTTTCGACCTTCATCATTTTCAAGCCGTCGACAGCCTTCTTTGTATCCTTTTTGAGATGAGAGGAAAAGTTGAGCCGTCCGAGAAGCTTTCCGTCAAGAGCTCCGAATATTGCGGTTGTTTTACTGTCGGCAAGCTCTATGCCATTCTCGCGCATAAGAGCGGCGTTTCCGAAAAGAGCTCTCTTTCCGTCGGCAAGGCATACTATTCCCCGTCCTCCGATATTTTCGGCATTTTCGATTTTATGCGCCGTGGGTGACGAATAGTTCTCGCAAAATGACACTGCCGACGCGTGCGGGCTGAACGAAAGAACGTCTCTCGCGAGTGAAAGAAATTCATCTTTCGGCATATCTCCCAAGATCTCTGCTCCGTCAAAGCATACGTTCGACTCGGTCAGAGTTCCAGTTTTATCAAAGACTACCGCGTTTACGCGATTGAGGCTATCCATGACCTCTCCACCCTTGAAGATAATACCCGTAGACGCCGCGCCTCCTATAGCAGCAAAATAGGTAAGCGGCACGGACAGGACGAGCGAGCAGGGGCAGGAGACTACAAGAACGGTAAGCCCCGCCTTGAGCCAAGTTACAAAATCCTTTGTCACAAGACTTCCGACAAGTACTATGAGCGCTGCCACACCAAAGGCGATCGGCGTAAAGACAGAGGCAAAGCGGGTGATCTTCTTTTCAGCCGCCGCCTTTCTTCTCGATGCCTCTCCGACAGCCTTTGTCAGCTTTGATACAACCGAATTTTCGTAATCCGCCGTCGCCCTCAGCTTTACTGTACCGTTGAGCACTACCGCTCCCGAGGGGCAAGCTACTCCCTCATACAGTGCGAGCGGAAGCGCCTCTCCCGTTACCGATGCCGTGTCCGCGTCAGCATTTCCCTCAATGACCTCTCCGTCAAGAGGCACTCTCTCACCCGAAAGAACGAGGAAGGTCTCACCGACGGATACCTCCTCAGGAGGCACTCTGACGGTACTTCCGTCTCGGATGACCGTCGCGTATTCAGGGGCGATCTCAAGAAGCTCGGAAATATTCTTTTTTGACTTTGCGTAGGCGCTATCGGAGAGCATCTCACCAAGAGAATAGAGATACACCACAGCCGCCGCATCGGCAAACTCGCCTATCGCGAAAGCACCCACAGAAGCCACGCACATAAGCGTAAATTCGGTAAATATCTTCTTTTTTCCAAAGGAACGGAGCATATCTCTCCAGACCTCAAATCCGAAAATAGCGTAAGCTATAACAGCAAGTACGATACGGATAGGTATTGGGATAAATGGCAAAAACGCCGCAACCACGGGTATTGCCCCGAGGACGTACCGCAGAACGGTAGCTACCGTCGAACGTTCTTTTTCGCCGTGGCTATGTCCGCATCCACAGCCGCAATCATCGTCGTGGTCATGGTCGTATCCGCATCCACAGCCACATCCGTCGTGGTCATGCTCGTGTCCGTGATCGTGTCCGCATCCACAGCCACATCCGTCGTGGTCATGACCGTGTCTGTGGTCGTGCCCACATCCGCAACCGTCGTGATCGTTTCCGTGGTCGCAATCATCATGGTCGTGATCATGTCCGCATCCGCATTTGCCGTTATGACATTTTTCATCATCTTTTTTATTTGTCACACCACTGTTTTTATTGATCTTTTCTGCACCCTCGGTGTTTTTTTCACCACAGTTGCAATCATGCTTTTCGCAAGACATACCCTTCCTCCTCAATGTGAAATATGACCGTGTCCGCCGACGCCGATATTCTCCTCAATATGGAGCATTGCCATATCGAGCATAAGTCTGACGTGCTCGTCGGATATTGAATAAACCGCTGTTTTTCCGTTTCTTGTCATCTTGACAAGATCTGCCTTGCGCAACACAGCAAGCTGATGCGAGATAGCCGATTGGCTCATCCCCACTCTTTCGCTTATGTGCATTACGCACAGCTTTCCGTCCATAAGCTCGGTAAGTATCCTCAGTCTTGTTGGATCGCTCATCACCTTAAAGAAGCTACACATTCCCTCGATCTCAGCAGAGCTTATTTTTGCGATGGGTTTCAATATATATCCACCTCCATTCATATGTATGACCATTCATATGAATATATTATCATATGTTTTATCTTTTGTCAATATATTTTTGTATTATTTTGTTTTGTTTACACTGCGTTCAAATTTTTGGTATATAATAGATGTATTAACATTTATTATTTAAGGAACGGATATGTCTACGAACAAAAATTCAAAAATGTCTGCGGCGTATTTGATCGTCTCGCTGTGTCTTACGGCGGTCTCGGTGGTACTGCGCGCGCTTGATCTGTTTTTCTTCTTTGACAGTGATCTCGGGTATTACACCTCGGGCGCTATACTTCCCATTGTTGCAAACGTATTGCTCTTTGCGGGAGTAATATTCTTCATAGTATTTTCATTTATCTTTTTCAGAAAAGAAAAGGTCGAATACAAGACCGCCCGATCTGTCCCCGAACGCGCGATACTGATAGCAGCCGCCGTTTGCTCTGCGGTGCTTACGGTATCGAACGCGGTCGATATAATACTCAAAGACCGTTCGAGCGTTGTACTTTTTATATTCTCAGCATTCTGCACGGTATATTTTATTACAGATTTTTTCAACTTCAAAAAAGAGACCAAGGTTGAGCTAGGAGCGATCTTTCTCGTACGCCTAACCATTATGCTCGCCACTTCTTATTTCGATCAGAACGTACAGATGAACTCGCCCGACAAGCTTCTGTTCGGCATTGCCTGCGTTGCGGCTATGTTTTTCATCGTAAGTGAAATGAAGGTAGCTGTCGGCTCTGCAAGACCTGCCGTGCATATCATTGCTTCGTCTTCGGCGGCTCTGCTTTGCTCTGCGTCTGCCATTCCGTCCATTATAGCTTATCCCGCAGGAAGGCTTCCCGCAAGCGGTGACGTCTACTTTGAGTATTTCCTGCTTCTCGGCGTTGCGGTACTGGCTGTTTTCCGTCTTATAAGCGTTATGAGCGCTATAAAGAACGGCAAAGCTTCCCCGAAGGCAGACAGCAAGGAAATGACTGCTACCGTTTCCGAGGATGCCGAGCAAACGGTTTCTGCTGACAATAGCGAAACGAACGAAACAAAAGAGGACACAGAAAACTGACAGTGAGGAATTTTATATGAGCGCCAACGACCGCATACAGTGGTTTCACAAAAAAATATCCGCAAGCTGTTATCCGAATGCGTCTCACCTTTCGGAGAAATTTGACATTTCCCACAGGCAGGCGCAAAGAGACGTGGAATTTCTCCGCAAGGAGCTGTGCGCGCCCTTGGGCTACGACAAAGCCAAAAAGGGATATTATTATGAGGAAGATTATATTCTCCCTCTTATTATAGAGTCGGAGAACGATGCGGATTATCAGACGGTCATCTCGGGGCTTCGTGCATTCAGCGAGCAAGCGGCTGAGCGATCGGTAATTCAGATGCAGCTTCCCTACACCGCCACCTTGGAGATAACCGACAAGATGACGGTTATGAATCTTCGCTCCTTTATCGTTGCCGAGGAGCCTCGCCACAGATACAGATGTGAATTTCCGAGCATCGAGCTTTTTCTCGGTATAATCGTTTCCACAGACGCAAGCATACGCGTGGTCTCTCCCGATTGGCTTCGCGAAAAGCTCGTTGAGCTTGCAGGGAAAATTCTCGAGCGTAACGGACAGCAGTAAAAATATTTTAACTTTTTTCAAAAAAACTATTGACAAACGAATTTTTTATGATATAATATATCTGTTATCCAAAGACAGCAGGTTTCCGTAAAGGCTTCAAGCTCTCCTGCCGAGGATCGATAAGTGAAAAATTCCTTTCTTTTATCTTTCTTCGCGAGCGGGTTTGTCCTGACGGAAGAAAGATTTTTTTATTCCCTGCTAAAAATCGAATAGGAGGTAAAAAAATGCCGAGCAAATCTATACTCGAACAAAAGCAGGCAGTGGTTGCCGAGCTTGCTGAAAAGCTGAAGGCTTCCCCCGCAGGTGTCGTTGTTAACTATCAGGGTATCACCGTTGACGATGACACAAAAATGCGTAAGGCTCTCCGTGAGGCAGGCGTTACCTACATGGTAATGAAGAACTCTCTTACAGGCAGAGCGTGCGAAGAGGTTGGTCTGGGCGAGATGAAGCAGTACCTTTCCGGTATGACAGCTATCGCTATCGCTAATGACAATCCCGTAGCTCCCGCAAAGGTTCTCAAGGAGTATGCAGAGAAGATCGAGTCCTTCGAAATTCTTGCAGGTTACCTTGACGGACAGGTAGTTGGTAAGGACACAGTTATCACACTCGCTGATATTCCCTCTAAGGAAGTTCTTATCGCAAAGTTCCTCGGAAGCATCAAGTCCCCTCTTTACGGTCTTGCATATGCTCTCCAGGCAGTCGTCGACAAGGACGGCGAAGCAGCTCCCGCAGAGGAAGCAGCAGCAGAGGCGTAAGCCAAAGCACACTCAAAATTGCGTAAAATACGCGGCGTGAAGATCACGCAAAAAAATTAAAATTTAAAAATATCCATATCAGGAGGAAAATTAAAATGGCATCTGAAAAGATTACAAACATTCTTGAAGAGATAAAGTCTCTTACAATCATTGAACTCGCTGACCTTGTAAAGGCAGTTGAGGAGGAATTCGGCGTATCCGCAGCAGCTCCCGTAGGTGTTGTAGCAGCAGCAGGTGGCGCAGCAGCTCCCGCAGCAGAAGAGAAGACTGAGTTTGACGTAATTCTCAAGTCCTTCGGCGCTAAGAAGCTCGACGTTATCAAGGCTGTTCGTGAGATCACAGGTCTTGGACTTAAGGAAGCTAAGGAAATGGTTGAGGGTGCTCCCAAGGCTGTTAAGGAAGGCGTTTCCAAGGATGAGGCTGAGACTGTTAAGAAGGCTCTCGAGGACGCAGGCGCAGAGGTTGAGGTTAAGTAATTTAAACCCTAACATATTTGCAAAAAAATCCCCCGCAATGATTTTGCGGGGGGTTTTTTTGGCTGTCTCATTAACAAGTGAGACAGCCCTTTTTTATCACTTAGCTATTTTGTTCTAAGCAAGAAATTCTTCTCCAAGCATATAATCGCACGCGGTACGTATAAAAGCAAGCTTTGCCTCCTTGATAACCATGGGGGCTTTGCACTCACCAATGATCTCTAAATTAAACAACCCCTTGTAGCTTACATCGTTCAATGAGGCTATGACCTCTTTCCAATCTACTCCGTAACGGGCGCTGTATGGCATCTGATGGGTGTCTCCGATACCGTTGTTATCGACAATGTGCAATGCTTGCAGCAGGTCTCCAGACTCTAAAATAAATTCACGCTGTGTTTGTTCTACCAGCTTGTTCGATATGCTGAGATGCAAATGTCCCGTATCCAGACATATGGCAAGGTTTTTGCCTCCCGCATCATTTATAATGGACTTTATCTGGGTTGCTGTGCGACATTGGGGACAAGAAAACATATTTTCAATACAAAGTGTCACACCTGTACCGTCTACATATTCCGAAAGCTTGCTGATATAGTGTATCCAACGGTCATACCGCTCTTCATCAGTCAGCTCCTTACCTCCACCTGCGTGCAAAACAGCCTTTCCGATCCCTGCGGCGGCAAACATATCGAGCTCAGGCTTCAAGCGTTCGAGAGCGGAATCGTCACACAAGCCTCCAATAAAGCTCAAATGCCCCTGAGGAATGGTATATCCGAAGCTATCCGCACAGCTTCGCAAGTTCTTACCTACAGCTGTAGGATCACCCTTTTCCATCAGCTGAGCAAGGTGGGTAATAGAAAGCTCGCCATGGGTAAATCCTGCCCTCGACAGTCGGGCGACCGCCTCATCTACAGGTAACTCATAAAAGTAATCCATCCATACGGAAACGGGATATTTCATAATAAAACCTCCATACTATATGTTCTTCATATTTTAGAATTTCACATCACACTAAATCAGCCCATCTTTTTAACTGTATTTTTCTGACAGAGATAACCGTGATATTGACAAGTAGGCTCATAATCAACACGGTAACAGCATATCCCAATATTCCAATTACGGAAGCACCGCAAAGCAAAGCTCCCGCATACACTCCGCTCAAAAATATCCTTAATATACTGTAGATCGGCAGCATAAGGAGAGCCATAACGCAATAAAGCAGATTAAAAAAGTACCAGACAACATCCAAAGCGACGGAGATACCTCTTCCCTTTACTCTCTGTAAAAAGGGAAAATATGTATAAGCCTTATCGAATGAGTCCGCACTATTATATATCAAAGCGGGACATTCAAAAACGGCTACAGTATCTGCGCCATTATATCCTCTCTTCTTTGCGCACAGACCGCAAATGAGCATATCGATAACGTCAAGAGGGAGATACACAAGCGAGTAATAAGTCGCCGCTGTAATTATTGGCAAGGTGCACGCCGAAACAAAATAATTAAAGAACTTCAGCACTGCGTCGAGAGTAAAATCGCCGCTGAAAAGACCGACAACGAACGCTTTCCAAATCTGAATATTGCAAGGCACAGTATGCAATATCTGTGTCCAAAGCAAATCGAACGAGCATCCGCGCACAGCCGCGGAAATAGTATCGGTCACAATTCCGCTAAACAAAAGACCAAGCACAACCGTAATTATCAGCGTTATTATAAAGATCGCACCGGTAATTATCTTTACCGCTTGTACCATCTTATAACCTATATTTTTTTGCTTTACATCGTTTATAACGCTGACAAGATCGTTCAGCGCGGAAGCATCACGCTGTTCGGAACTCATTCTCCTTTGTCTTAGCTTACGCTTTACAAAGCTCTTTCCGCACATATTACAGATCTCGGTATCTGCAGTATATACCGATCCGCACTCGGCGCAGACGGTGATCCGCGCGCCGCAATGGGAGCACTTCTTTTTTGAGCCCGACATCGCTTGTCCGCATATCGGGCATTTTACCAAAGTCATTTTTACTCCTTATTTATACCAACACTCAAAATGCCCTCGTGACGAACACAAGGGCATTTTAATTTCAATCAGAAGCCAAAGAAATCGTCAAGAATATTTCCGCTCTTGGGTGCCTCTGTATCCTTCTTTTCTTCCTCAGCCTTAGCCGCGCCGTTATCATCGAAGCCTGCGGCAACGATGGTAATACGCATTTCATCCTCAAGGTCGGGATCGAACGCAACGCCCCAAATAACGCTTGCGTCGGTGTCACATTCCTCGGAGATCATTCTCGAAGCGAGATCAACGTCCTCAAGTCCGACATCCGCAGAGGCGGAAATGCTGATGATAACGCCCTTTGCGCCCTTGATGGATGCTTCGAGCAGAGGACTGGAGATAGCCATGCTTGCGGCGATCTGCGCCTTGTCCTTACCCGTAGCGCTACCCATACCCATATATGCCTTACCCGAGCCTGCGATGATAGAGGTTACGTCGGCAAAGTCGATATTGATAAAGCCGGGGATATTGATAAGATCGGAAATACTCTGTACCGCTCTACGGAGCACCTCGTCTGCCTCGGTAAAGGCATTGAGCAGAGTAATGCGCGTATCGGTAACGAGCTTAAGTCTGTCGTTGGGGATAACGACGAGGGAGTCAACGTACTGCTCGATCTCCTTGATGCCCTCCTCGGCTCTCTTCATCTTCATCTTTCCTTCAAATCCGAAGGGAGTGGTTACGACGCCGACGGTGAGTATCTCCATCTCCATAGCAATTCTTGCTACGACGGGAGCCGCCCCCGTTCCCGTTCCGCCTCCCATACCTGCGGTGATAAATACCATATCAGCGCCCGTAAGGAGCTTCTTTATTTCGTTTACAGCCTCCTCAGCCGCTCTCTCACCGATCTCGGGGTTAGAGCCTGCGCCGAAGCCGTTTGTTATCTTCTCACCGATAACGAGCTGTGTGGGAGCCGTGCACTTTTTAAGCGCCTGCTTATCCGTATTGATAGCGATGAAATCAACGCCCTTCAGCCCTGAGGCGATCATGCGGTTTACAGCGTTATTTCCGCCTCCGCCTACGCCTACTACTTTAATGTTAACGCCATATTCATTTACTGTTTCATGTTCAAAAGCCATTCCCATTTATACCGTTCCTCCTATGTTTTTTCGATAAGATCACATATCACCGAAGAAATCATCGACGTCAAAGCCTGTCGCGGATTTCTTCTTGGGGGCGATCTCCTCTTCCTCGGCGGGAGCATCCTCCTCGACGGGAGTCTTAGCCTTTGCCTCTGCGGCGCGGAGCTCTGCTTCTTCCTTAGCCTTTGCCTCTGCCTCAAGCTTCAAGGCTGCCTCGTTGGACTCCTTTGTAAAGCCTGTGGAAATAATGGTTATGCGCATCTCGTCCTGAAGCTCGGGATCGAAAGCAACGCCCCAGATAACGTTAGCCTCATCGTTGCACTCGCTCGAGATCATAGAGGATGCGAGCTCAATGTCCTCAAGTCCGACGTCGGGAGATGCGGAAATGCTGATGATAACGCCCATAGCGCCCTTGATGGAGGTTTCGAGCAGAGGGCTGGCGATCGCCATTTTAGCCGCTGTTTCTGCCTTATCCTTACCGCTTGCGCTACCCATACCCATATGAGCAAGTCCCGAATTCTTCATGATCGAAGTAATATCGGCAAAGTCAAGATTTACAAATCCCGTTACGTTGATAAGCTCGGATATGCTCTGTACCGCTCTGCGGAGAACGTCGTCTGCCACCGAGAACGCATTGAAGAGGGTTATTCTTGTATCGGATACCTGCTTAAGTCTTTCGTTAGGGATAACAACGAGGGAGTCAACGTACTGACGAAGCTCCTCGATACCTGCAAGCGCCTGATCCATTCTTCTCTTTCCCTCGAAAGCGAAGGGCTTTGTTACAACGCCGACGGTGAGTATTCCCATCTCATGAGCTACGCGCGCAACGACGGGAGCTGCTCCCGTTCCCGTTCCGCCGCCCATACCCGCGGTAACGAACACCATATCAGCGCCCTTGAGAACGTTCTTTATATCGTCGATAGACTCCTCAGCGGATCTTTCACCGATACCGGGGTTAGCGCCTGCTCCAAATCCGTTTGTTATCTTCTCTCCGATAACTATCTGACGCTCCGCTACTGAATGCTTAAGCGCCTGTCTGTCTGTGTTTATAGTTATAAAATCTACGCCCTGCACGTTTGCCTTTATCATACGGTTTACGGCGTTATTTCCGCCGCCGCCTACGCCGATAACCTTGATATTTACGCCGCACTCACGGCTCTCATCACGCTCAAAAGCCATTATCAAATCCTCCGTTTTCCGCCAACTCGCAAGAGCCGACTCTCCAAAATAAATACATACCTATATAATAATATATTTTTCTTTTTTTTGCAATAGTTTTTTAAAAATTTAATGATATTTTTACAATTTTTTTTGAATATTTTGTGGTCGGCGCGAATATAAGCCCCAAGATATAGAAAAAGCAAAGGATCGGCTCAAAAAAGCCGATCCTTATGCTCCGCTATTCGGTTTAAAGGACGCGTATCCGCCCTCAGTATAGGTCTCGGCGTAAATATCTCCGCCCTTACTGTTCTTCACTGCTTCGGTATTCAGCACGTTTTTTACCATTATCAGCTTTCCGTCAAGGCTGTCAGAGCCTCCGAGGTGAACTTTGTATTTACCGTCTATGACCATCGTTATATTCGTTCGGTCGCTGACGTCGAGCTCGGTAAGCCGTGAGCGGACGTCCGAGCTTCTCACGGTGTCGATTATCTCCAAGGTCTTTTTTATTTCGGTCTCGCTTTGTCCGAACTTTGGGACTTTTCTTTCAAAGACCTCACTGACGTTAGGGAGAACAAGCTTTGTAACTCCGTCGGTATTCTTCACTTCCTCGATAACGTACATATCCCCGTCAAGGGCGTATTTTCTTCCCGAAATATCTATGTACCATCTCGGCGTACGGCTCTCAACTATTTTTATTTCGAGCTTATTGGGCAGTTTTTTTGTGACCTCTACCTCACTGAGGAGCTGTCTTTCGGAAATGAGCTTTTCTTCAAGCTCATCCTCGTCAAGCGCCCACCAGAACTGATTGCGCTTTATGGCAAGCGTCTCCAAAAGATCGACCTTTTCGTATGGCGACATTCCGACCACGCTTATCTCACCCACACGCATAAAGCGAAGCACCGTAAAGCTCAGCGATACGAGCGCTATCAGTGACAGGATCACTGTAACGGCGATAAATATCTGCTTCAGCGTTATAAAGATCGAGGGCCTTTTGCATATTCGTATTTTTTTATTTATATCCACTGTTCAAAGCGCCCTCCTTCACTTCCTATTTTTTTACTTTAAAAGATATATAGCAAAATTCCATTGTTTGCACAAACGGCGATCTCCTCATCCGTCACGCTCAAGGCGTACCACCTAAAGTTTGCTTACAAACTTTACACGTAGCGTAGCGAAGTAGTTCTCACGCTGGGGAAGGCTTTGATGTTAGTTTGCCTACAGTTATCCTTGTTTGTTCGAACATATCAAATAAACCGACAAACTCTAATTTGCTGTCAGCTTTATTATTTCGCTATATATCATTTTTCCCGCGTCAGGTCTTGCAAATCCCGACACGGCTCTGCTCATTTTCTCTCTCTGCGCCTTATCGGAGTAGATGCGCTCCACAGCCGCAAGCGCTTCAAGGCAATTTTTATCGCCCTCCTCGACTTCTTTTTCCTCGCGGACAAGAAGCGCGCCTCCTCTGTCTGCCACGACCTTTGCATTCTTATACTGATGATCGTCGGTAACGTGCGGCGACGGAACGAGCACTGCGGGCTTTCCGAGCATAGCGACCTCTGAGAGCGTCATAGCTCCCGCTCGGCACATCACGGCGTCAGCCGCCGCCATATACAGCGGCATATCGTAAATATAATCCGAGACGGTTATATTTTCACATCCGTCGAGTCCGAGCTCAGCAAGCCTTTTTGAAAAGCTGTCGAAAAATCTCGATCCGCTTGCGTGGTAATGAAGCACATCCGTCTTTTTTGAAGAAAAGCTCTTCATTATCTCAAGCGCTTCGAGGTTTATTCCTTTCGCGCCTATGCTTCCGCCGAAGGAAAGGAGAACGAATTTATTCTTATCTATTCCGAGGCGTTCTCTTGCGCTATCCTTATCAAGCGCTCCGTATTTTAATCTCAGGGGATTTCCGACGTTTACCACCTTACGGTCGGTCGAGAGCAGATCTGCGGTCTGTTCAAAATTTGTAAGTATCAGGTCAAGCTTTTTTTGCAGTACCTTAACGGCGAGTCCCGGGGCGGCGTTCGATTCATGCACGACCGAGGGAATTCCCATCTGCGACGCCGCCTGCAAAAGCGGCCAGCAGACGTATCCGCCCGTACCTATTACCACATCGGGGGAAAATTCGTCTATTATTTTTTTCGCCTTTTTGGGGGAAGTCAGAACAAGATACGCTGTTTTTATGTTTTTAGGAGAGAGCGAGCGCGATATTCCCTGTATCGGCACATGATACATTTTATATCCCGCCTTTGAGACGAGTTTATTTTCAATTCCCTTTTCCGTCCCCACGAATGCGATCTCCGCATCGGGAATATTGTTCTTTATTATTTCAGCGATAGCAAGCGCGGGGTAAACGTGTCCGCCCGTACCGCCGCCTGTCATAAGCACTTTCATTTACTGTCTCCAAGTTTATTTTTTTTACTATTCAGTCGGCATTCAAATTGGAATTTGTCGGGATGTTTGATATGTGTAAATATATCCCCAATGAGGACAGTGCAGTAAAGCGACTTCGTCGCAAGATCCTTCGACTGTTTCTTTAGATGCCCCCATAAGCGGTTCGGGCTCAGGATGACAAGTTAGTGTATGAGAGGTAAATGGATACATGCCAAAGTTTATTACGGGCACTTTTATTATAGGTTTATGCATATGTTCGTCGCCCAACACCCACTATCTGTCATCCTGAACGGCTTGCTACCTTGCAAGCCATGTGAAGGATCTTTTTTGCGTAAGCAAAATTTACCTTAGATTTGCTGGGGGTTGTTTTGTCACATTCAAGTGTAGTAATTTTAAAATTCAAACTCCCCCACAAACTCAAATTTAAAGCATACCCTGAATAGTTATTATTTTTTCTGTGACGAAAATCTCGATATGGAAAGTATTATTCCTATCTCGAATATCTGTATCATAAGCGATGAGCCGCCCGTACTGAAAAACGGCAGTGATATACCCGTATTGGGCATCATATTGGTTACGACCGCGATATTCATAAGTACCTGCAGCGCTATCTTAAAGGTAAGTCCCCACACGACGAGCGCAGAGAATTTATCGGGAGCGTGCTGACCTATGCGAATTCCTCTCCAGATAAGCATAATGAAGAGGAGCACAAGCAAAAACGCGCCCATAAATCCGAGTTCCTCGCAGATAATGGTAAAGATGAAGTCGTTCTGCGGCTGTGAAACGTAACCGAATTTCTGTCGGCTCAGACCGAGTCCGAGTCCGAAAAAGCCTCCCGAGCCGATAGCGTACAAGCCCTGAAGCGTCTGCCAGCCGTCTCCCAAGGGATCGCTTTCGAGGTTTATCCAGCTCATAACTCTGTCCTGCGCATAGCTTGACACCGCGATAAGGAATACGCCCGCAAAGGCGATGATACCGACGAAGGCAACAAGATACTTCATTCTTGTTCCTCCGAGGAACATTACGGCAAGACCGATGATACCGACTATCATAAGTCCCGAGATATGTCTTTCAAGCGCGATAAGTCCGCAGACAAGACCGATTATGCACATAGGCATAAAGAAGCCATGCTTGAAGCTACCCGTGAACTTACCGTTACGCGATATTTGATCCTCATATTTCGACATATACAAAGCAAGCATCATAACAACAGCGAGCTTTGCTATTTCGGAGGGCTGTATGGAGATAGGTCCTATGTAGAGCCATCTTTGCGCGACGCCCTCTGCCGCGCCTATGATAAGCACGAGTATCAGCAGAACGATCGACACAACGTATATTCCCGCGCCGAACATTCTCCAGAACCAAGGTCTCGCAAAAACAACAAAAAGCACGGTAATGACGCAAGCTATGACTGCGAACAGGATATATCTCCACAAGTAGTAAGCGGAGCTTCCGTATTCACGCTCGGCGTAAACCGCACTGGCACTGTAAGACATCACGGCGCCGAAGCAGACGAGTATCATCGCCCAAAGCAGAAACCACATATCTATGCTTCCCTTTTTCAGCGGAGCAGTTTCATCGGGTTTCTTTGTCGGAGTCAGCGGCTCGACAAAAACGCTGTCGCGCTCAAGCCGCCGCTCCGTGACCTTTTCTCCGATATTTTTAAGCTTTTCCGTAATGCTTTTATTATTCTTTTCTTTTTCAAGGGGCAGCTTCTGCTCTTCCGTATTTTGATCCTTCTTCAAAACAGAGACACCTCCCGAACTTTCTTAAAGACCGAACCAAGCAATGACGCACAGCACGACGGTCAGCGCGCTGAACACTACAACTATCTTATTTTCCTTCCATCCGCATTTTTCGAAATGGTGGTGAATGGGAGCCATCTTGAATATACGCTTATGTCTTATCTTAAAGCTACCGACCTGAAGTATGACCGATACTGACTCAAGCACATACATACCGCCGATGATGAAAACGATTATCGGCTCGTCGATAACGAACGCCGTTCCCACGACTGCGCCACCGAGGAAAAGAGAGCCCGTGTCTCCCATAAACACTCTTGCGGGGTGCAGATTAAAGATAAGAAAGCCTATCATAGCGCCGATGAGCGCTCCCGACATAAGTGCCAATGCGCTGTTCTCTCCGCCGTAGATAAGGAAAGCGGCAAGAGCGAAGAATATCGACACCACAAGCGTCACGCTTGAAGCGAGACCGTCGATACCGTCGGTAAGATTTACGCTGTTTACCATACCGACGATGGTAAGAAGCGCAAACACGTAGTAGATAACTCCAAGCTCCACGTTTATATTGGTATATGGAATATGAAGCGCGGTATCAAGGCATCCGCAGACTCTCATCACCGCAAGGTAGATTATCGCCACGATGACCTGCAAGGCAAATTTCTGATATGCTTTAAGTCCCTCGTTCTGCTTTTTCATCAGCTTACAGAAGTCGTCAAAGAAGCCTATCATTCCATTCATCACGGCAAGTGACAAGGTAAGCGCAAGCGGTATGAGCTCCTTTTGCTTTCCGTCGATAACGTACCACACTGCTATTCCGAGAAGCGCTATAAGTATCGCCATAATAAAGGCGATACCGCCCATTGTTGGAGTTCCCTCCTTTGAGCTGTGCCAACGCGGGCCTATCTCAAGTATATGCTGGCTGACCTTTTTTCCTTTGAGTATGGGTATGATAAAATATGTGAAAAGCGCGGTAAGCAAAAGCGTTACCAAGCACACTATTCCGAATTCTATCAAAAGCTCTGCCATCTTCCACCTCAAAAAACGCCGTCAGCGCAATCTTTCGCTGTTTGTCTTTAAATACTCGATTATTCTTTCCGCAGCCGCGCCTCGGCTTGCCTTTACAAGCAGAGTATCCCCAGCTCTCAATGAATGTATAAGCATCTCACCCGTTATGTGAGGTGCTTTTATATCTCTGTTTCTGTAAATATTTTCGGGATACATACCGCCGAACGTCGCGCCGCAAGCTATCTGCTCTGCGTTCTCACCGAAGGTATAAAGCAATGAGCCGCCCTGCTTTGCGAAGTACATTCCAACCTCTTCGTGGAATGCCTCGGAGTTATCTCCGAGCTCATACATATCTCCGAGCACCGCCGCCATTCTTCCCGCCTTTTTCTCAGAAGAAAGCTTTCCAAGCACGCTTATCGCCGCTTTCATGGACTCAGGGCTTGCGTTGTAGCAATCCTCGATGACGGTTATGCCGCCAACATCGTATATCCTCTGACGCATACCGACGGGACGGTATCTTGTAAGACCGTCTACGATCGTCTCCTCGTCAAGTCCCATACGCATACCTACCGCGAAAGCGTAAAGCGCCGCGTAGACGTTATGCTTACCCATAACGGGAATGGTGATATTTTTTGCTGTCTTTCCGTTATAGCGTATATCAAATACTGTATTACCGATGCACTCGCGTATATTCACTGCTCTGAAATCGCACTCTGTTTCAATCCCTACGAACACGGGTGTAACTCCCGGGGTGAGGTAAGCGCGGAGCATGGGATCATCGCCGTTGAGAAGAAGCGTTCCTCCCGCCTTGAGTCCCTTGACTATCTCCATCTTTGCGTGGCAGATATTCTCGCGCGAGCCGAGATGCTCCATATGCGACGAGCCGATATTCGTAACTATCGCTATATCGGGCTCGGCAATTCTCGAAAGATATTCTATCTCACCTCTGTTGCTCATGCCCATCTCAAGCACAGACACCTCGGTGTCATTCTGCATTGAGAGCATAGAAAGAGGCATACCTATGTTGCTGTTATAGTTACCCTCGGTCTTATGTACTCGGAAGCCCTCTGAGAGCACAGACGCCACAAATTCCTTTGTAGTGGTCTTTCCGACGCTTCCCGTAATAGCGACCTTACGGTGGTTTATTCTGCGGTCGTAAGCCTTTGCAAGCTCGCCAACCGCGCGCAGAGAGTCATCGACGACCACTGCGACGTATTTGTGGTCGGATGTTTCGGGAATGCGCTCACAAAGCACGCAATCGTTACCCGAGGAAACTGCCGCGGCAATATAATCGTGTCCGTCCACGCGCTCGCCTCCGAGAGCCACGAACAGAGTGCCCTCTGCCGCTTCACGCGAGTCTGTGCATACGGAACGGAAGGGTATATCTCTGCCTGCTTCTCCGCCGACGTAGCAAAGCATACCGCCGCAGATCTTTGCAAGCTCTTTCATTGTCAGACCGTTACAACCAACATTGACCTTCATTTCTGTTCTCCTCTCTCGGTGTCGTTACCGTCACTTCCGCTCTTGCCTTAATGCAAAAGCACTTTTTACAATTTTCGTTTCGTCGAAGGGATGCTTTCCCTCGGCGTTTATCTCATATTTTTCATGTCCCTTACCCGCAAGCACCACAACATCTCCGTATTTGGCGTCGAGCACAGCGCGCGCTATCGCCTCGCGTCTGTCCTTTATCACGGTATAAGGCTTTTCTTTATCTATTCCTTTAAGAATATCCGATATTATCGCATCGGGATCTTCGCCTCTGCTGTTATCCGAGGTGACTATTACAAGGTCGGAAAATCTCGATGCTATTCCGCCCATCAGCTTTCGTTTTCCTCCGTCGCGCTCTCCGCCGCATCCGAAAACGAGGATGATATGTCCGCCCGTCGGTCTTATGCTACGTACCGTTCTGAGGAGCTTTTCGAGCGCGTCGGGCGTATGCGCATAGTCGATTATGACCGAAAACTCATCTGTTTCTATATCTACCTTTTCCATTCGCCCCGCCGCGCCTTGTATTTCGGCTATCGCCGCCGAGACTGTCTTTGGAGATATTCCGTACGTAAGGGCAAGAGCGCCTGCGGTAAGGGTATTTTCAACTGCTATGCTTCCCATCATCGGAGACTCTATCCAAAGCTCCCCGTACGGGCTTTTGAGAATATAGGACACCCCGCCCGTCCCCCAACCTTTTACGTCAAGAGCGCGAAAGTCCCCCTCTGTCACCGAACAGGTGAAAAAGGGACAAGGACACTCAAGAGCAAGCCTTTTTCCATATTCACCGCCTATGTTGATAAGCGCGCGGCGGCTCTTTTCAAAAAGCCTGCTCTTGGCCTTGTAATATTCATCCATGCTACCGTGGAAGTCAAGATGATCCTGAGTAAGATTTGTGAACACTGCGCTGTCGAATTCTATCGCTTCCACTTTTCCGAGCGCGAGTGAATGAGAGGAGACCTCCATAAACACGTACTCGACACCGTCTTTTACCATTTCGGCAAGCTCACGGTAGAGCTCATCGGGATCGGGGGTGGTCATATTGGCGGTAGGATCTTCATTTTTGGGTGACAAATCCGCCCCGTCTGCCGAAAGCCGACACACGGTACCGATAAGTCCCGTCCGAAAACCCGACCGTCTGAATATCTCATAAAGCAGGTAAGTCACAGACGTCTTTCCATTTGTTCCCGTAACACCGATTATTTTTAAATTTTTGACAGGATCTCCGAAGAAGGCGTTATAGAGCAGCGCAGCTACCTTCCTTGTGTTATCAAGCATTATAAATGCTGCGGCACCACCCACACACGCGTCACGCACTTGCTCCGCCACTATAACGGACGCTCCTTTTTCGATCGCGCTGTCGATATATTCGTGACCGTCTGTATGAGTACCTCTAATGCATACAAACAAGCTGTCCTTCTGTACCCGTCTTGAGTCGGTCACAATATTTTTTACATCAACGTTTTCGACGTCCGCGGGAGCTTTAAGTCCCGCTCTTTCGAAAAGCTCATATAACCGCATACGCACCTCCGAAGTATTAGTTTTTTACTTCCTTGGCGCTCTTATGCGCAAAAATTCAATTTTCTTCGGTATTCTTTTCGATACCGAGATAAGGCAGAATATTTTCGAGGGCGTCCGAGACGTAAGGCGCGGCTACGGTGCTTCCGTAAAGCGAGCCCTTTGTAGGTTCGTCGACGATGATTATTATCGCTACCTGCGGATCGTCCGCGGGGGCGTAAGCCACCGTTGAGCAGATATAGCCCTCGGGGAATGTGATCTTTATCACGCTTCCCTTTTCAACGTACATTCCCGACGTCACCGATTGGTCGATTATTTCGGAATGTATTCCCGTATTTTCTATTGTAAAATTGAGTCCCGCTTCTTCGAGCAGTATCTTTGCCTCGCTGAGCGTCTTGCCTTGGAGCATGGGCACCATTGTCGATGAGCTTTGCTCTACGGCGTAAATATACACGACTCCGCAATCGACAGCGACTCTTGACGCTGCCTTGGGGCTCTGCTGCGCGACCTTTGCGCTGCTGTTACCCACGGCGACGCATTTGAGTCCCGCCGCCTCGATCTCAGCCTTTGCCTCTGCTATCGTTTTATTCTTATAGTCCGAAACGGTAACGTATGTAGTTCCCGTCTCCTTTTTCTCCGACGTACCCGTTTTAGCCGCTATTTTGTAGCCCTTGACAGCCGCGTTCTTTGCGCCACCGTCGGTGGATACGCCCTCCTCGAGTATGCGCGATATTTCCTCGCACACGTCCGAGCTTATTACCTGACGCTTGACCTCGGTCTCATGCTGATAGATTATGTTTCCCTCGTCGTCGGTTATCTGCTCGACGATGTAGGGAGTCATGAGGTGTCCTCCGTTTGCAACAGCCGAAACAGCGGTTATCTGCTGAATTGGCGTTACGTTGAAGTTCTGACCGAACGCGTAGATCACAAGGTCGAGGGGTGTCATTTGAGAAGTGAAGATACCCGAAGCCTCGCCCGGGAGGTCGATGCCCGTTATCTCTCTGTAGCCGAATGCTTTTACATACTGTGTAAAGGTCTCGGAGCCTATGAGCTTACCGAGCGTCATAAACCACACGTTACAGGAGTCCTGCAAGCCCTCCGCAAAGCTAAGTGAGCCGTGACCTGTGAGCTTATGGCAGTGTATGACCGAGCCCGAGGTCTCTTCCTTTAGCCAGCCCTGACAGTAAACGCTGTCGGGAATCTCATCCGCCTTTTCCTCGAGCGCCATTGACGATGTGATTATCTTAAACGTCGAACCCGGGATATAGCTCTCTGCGACGGGTTTATTCGACCACATCTGTGTCAGCAGATCTCTTTGATAATCGGCGTATTCGTCTGAGCCCGCCTCATATCCGCTTGCAAGCAGCATTGCCTGTGAAAGCGCGTCGAGCTCCCAAGGATCGTTGAGGTCGAAGGGGGATGAGGTCGCCATTGCGAGTATCGCGCCCGTATTGACGTCCATAACGATACCGCAGGCTCTGTTCATAGCCTCATGCTTCTCGACGGTTGCCGCAAGCTGTTCTTCAAGGTAATTTTGTATCGAGATGTCGATAGTCGTCTGGAGATTGTATCCGTCGACCGCCTCTATTGTCGTTCCGTACTCAATAGGCATCTCGTTTCCGTAGGAGTCTCTTGCGGTTATGTAGTAGCCGTTGACTCCGTGTAAGTATTCTTCGTATTGGTATTCAAGTCCGTAAAGCCCCTCGCCGTCACCGCTTATAAAGCCTATCATATGCGCGGCAAGCGTGCCGTTCGGGTAGTATCTTGTATCCTGCGCTTCAAGGTAGATCATCGATTGGAGCTTGTGCTCCGAAATATATTCAGTTACCTTAGCGGCAGTCTCTTTATCGACCTTACGCTTTATGGTACGGTCGAGCTTATTCGAATAATTGTCTATCTGCTCAAGCACCCAAATCTTATCAACGCCGAGGGTATCCGCAAGTCCCGTACTGACGAGCTCGCGGTAGTCGGTGGTGTCACCTTCCTCGCGGTTCTCCATCGCGTTCTTTATTCCCGAGGGGGATATGAACACACGGTAGGTCACTATATTGCTCGCGAGGATATTGCCGTTTCGGTCGTAGATATTTCCGCGTGTTGCGGGTATCGTTGTCGATGTTGTTATCTGATCGAGTACCTTATCCTGATATTCCTTAAATTTAACGGTCTGGATAAACAGTATTCTTATGAGAAGCACTGCGAAAACAGCGCAGATTATAATGCCGAGCCAAGTTGAGCGCTTTATTGTTCTTGTGCTTACCGAGCCGTTTTCCATCAGCCTCTCCTTCCCTCTTTTATTTTAAAACCAATTTATAAATATGAGAAGTTCAGCTTTTATATTCGTCAGTCGAGCTTAATTCCAAAGGATGCAAGCAACGCCGCAAGTCCGACCTGCTCGCCGTCGCCGTCCTCGTAAACTATTATCTGTTCCTCTCCACTCTCCGTGATGTATTCATTATCGACTGTCTGACGCTTGACCATTCCGAGGCTCTTCATCTCGGCTTCGATCTCGTCAATATTGTATTTAACGTCAAGTACTTCCTGCAATTCCGCTTGCTTAGCCTCTAAGGAAGCTATGGTAGATTTCAGCTCACTGACCTCTCCCGAGGCGTTGCCCATCATAACGGAGCCGCCGACTATGAGTCCGAGAGACACCGCAAACACTGCGATACCCGACATTGCCGCCGCAGGAAAACGAAACCCTCCGATCTCCTCTCTGCCCTCACGTCGCTCAATAGGAAACCACTTTTCTCTAAATACCTTCAGAGCCGATATTGCGGTCTGTAAGTGGCCCTCCTTTCCGCCCGACTCGCCGTTTACGAGTCCTTGGCGGGAAGCGCCCTTGCCCTTTTTGGCTACGCTTCTGAGCTCAGCCTCCTCGGGAAGCCTTTCCTTCTCAAGCTGAGGCATATAGAATGCCCGGCGGCTTTTGAAGTAACGAACGAAATCGTCGGAGGTCATATATTTTGAGCCGTTGTATTCACCGCTGCGATAAATATCCGCGATCTTACTCTTGGAGTCGAAAAGAACGTATGCCGCAGGCGCTATATTGCGCGTTCTCGCTTCATTCTTCACCTGAAGAGCCGCTTCGGTCTTGGCGCTTTCGGATATACCTCTGCCTCTGTATCTCTCGCGAAGCTCTGCTATGCAACGATCGTATGAATTGTTTATCTGATCAACAGCCATTTGTACCTCCCCTTCCGTTCCGCCCCCGGAACGTTCTTCCTAAAATAATTCTCAAAAATCTATATCTTATAATTTAACTGCAACTCTGAGCTTCGCGCTTCTTGATCTCGGATTTTGTTCAAGCTCTTCGGCGCTCGGCAGTATCGGTTTTTTGTTTACCTGTTTTAGCACAGGCTTTCTTCCGCACACACACACGGGTAATTCTCTCGGGCAGATACAACCCTTGGCGAGATCTGCGAAGGTCTGCTTTACTATTCTGTCCTCAAGTGAATGGAACGTGATTATCGCTATCCGTCCGCCCTTTCTGAGCATTGACACCGCGTCTCTTATGGCAGGCTCTATAACGTCGAGCTCGGAGTTGACCTCGATGCGTATTGCCTGAAAGCTCCTTTTTGCGGGATGGTGTCCGCCTTCTCTTGCCGCGGGTGGGATCGCGTATTTGATTATATCGGAAAGCTCGGCTGTGCTCTCTATGGGGCTCTTCTCTCTTCTTCTGACTATCGCCGCCGCGATCGCCGCCGAAAATCTTTCCTCTCCGTATTCGTAAAGTATCTTTTTTATTTTTTCCTCGGGGTATTCGTTGACGACCTCGTATGCCGAAAGCGATCTTCTTTTATCCATTCGCATATCGAGCGGCGCGTCCGCGCTGTAGGAAAATCCTCTCTCGGGAGTATCGAGCTGATAGGAGGAGACTCCGAGGTCGAGGAGAAGTCCGTCGATCTCTTCGACGCCGAGTCCTCTGCAAACGTTCGCTACCTCGCAAAAGTTGCTTCTCACGACCGTTGCTCTCTCACCGAGGGGCGCGAGTCTTGCGCCTGCCGCCGCTATTGCCGCCTCGTCCTGATCTATGGCTATGAGCTTTCCGCCCGTGAGCCTTGAGGCGATGGCGAATGAATGTCCGCCGCCTCCCGCCGTTCCGTCGACGTATATTCCGTCGGGATCTATATTAAGTCCTTCTATGCACTCATCCAGCAAGACCGAACGGTGCGAAAATTCTTTTTTCTCTTCCATGGGCGATCACAGTCCGTAGGATTCGAGCAGATCGCGCATACTTGCGAGATCCTCTTCTTCTACCATAGCCTCGTAGTTTGCATCCGACCATATTTCGGAATAGTGACCGCATCCGACGATGTAGGTGTTTTTGTCGATCTCGGCATATTTGATAAGGTCGGGGGTGAGTACAACTCTTCCCTGTGAGTCGGGAGTTACCTGAGCTGCGTTACGGCTGAGGGCTCTTACAATTCTTTCCTTATCCTTTCCGTCGAGCGCCTCGATAGGTCGGATATATGCCTGCCATTCCTCCAAAGAATAGACTCGGAGACACTTTTCGCGTATGCTCTTGGCAATTATGAAACATTCACCGAGCTCTTCTCTGTGTCTTGCGGGTATAAAGAGTCTGTTTTTAGTATCTATACCGTGTTTGTATTCGCCTGACAGCATACTTTGCATCTCCTTTCGTCTTTTTTGGGGTGTTTTTCCTCGCGCGCCTGCGTGTATATAATATGTAGACGGCGTATTTTTTGGGGCTCCAGTGTATTTTCGCTACACTTTGCCCCACTTTTCACCACTTCGATGTCAATATTATAAATCATAATAAAAAATAGCGCAAGAGGAAAACGAAAAATAATTGAAAAATTTTTGATTTTTTATTTTTTTGCCCCTGAACTTTCACGTTTTTCTGCCATTTAAAGACATAAGTTTCCATATTTTAACAGTTATTTACATTTATTTACATTTTCTCGCTTTTGCGTAGCCTTGCCATTCTCAAGCGCCACTCTTCTCCACCGTTTTTGGGGCAAAAATAATGCCCGAGTCGGGCTGAATTGCACCGACTCGGGCATAAAATTTAATTTTTTTGAAGTTTGAGGGTACAGATTTATTTCAAAAACTTCATGATAGCGTATGAGGTTTTTTCAGGCAACGTGATACTGTGCGTTCCATTGTTACTTTGAACCTCGGCGCTCTCCTCGCAGAAGGGAGTATAAACCTCCACCTTAGCATCGGAGCAAAGGCGTACTGTACGGTCGATCCCGATAAGCTCTACTTTGTTTATGTAATTGACACGGCTTCTGTGGAAGCGCATCTGGTCGAGTTCGTGGTCGATGTCGGTGTCATAATCCTCCGCAAGAAAATGCGCAATGACCGCATCTTCGGTCTCAAACATTGTGATCCAATAGCCTTTCGAATAAAGGATCTCGACGGGAGGCTTCGCTACATACTTACAAACAAGCTCCAAAATCGCCTCTTCCAATTCGCCGTCTCCGATCCTATGGGGATTATAGAGAATTCCCTCTGCCACCGCTTTCCACTCATTTGGCTCGGTGGACGGGGTGAGCTCGGTCTTAACTATCCAATCGGCATCCTTAAGGGCAACTCCATTTGCCATCGTGTCAAAGAAATCCGACGGGTTATTCAGCTTTGGCATAGTGGGAAGCACCCATGCGCTGTCACACTCGGGCAGGCATGAAGGGCCGCAAACGAGCACGTGACCTACATTGGCAAGATAGCGCCGCATAGAGTCCAACTCCTCCTCTCGCATAATGAGCGCGCTTGGAAGTATGACCACCGCATATTGCTCGGGTGTTTCGGGGAACAAAAACAGTGTATCGGCGCTAATTCCCGCGCCAAAAAACAGCCTTAATGCATGCGCATAATCCCGATAGTAGCCCTTTCTGATATTACCGAAAAACGTGTGATCGCGTGTTTTGTCAGAATAAAACACACCGACCTGAGCCAGTGATCTTCCGCCGAACAGGTCGGAATGTTCTTTTTCAAAGGTAAATGCTTTGGCAATCACCTCGGGCGCTTCGGGTAATTTTTTCAGCATATGGTCGGGCAGACCAAGCCTTGCTTTCAGCGTAGAGAAGAGGCAGTCGGTATCCAGCGCTTTATTGACCGCCAAGATGATATTTGCGGATGGCTCGGTAAATCTAGCCCATTGAAAAGGATCTGATGTCGAATTCTCTGGCGACCGCCTGATGATGAGAAAAGCTGACCATTCGGTTAGCGATCGACGAATTCCACGTAACGGGATCGTGCTTATAGGGAGGTGTGTTTCCGCTCAACTCGGAGTGAACGTAATTACTGCCCGACTCGGAGAAAAATCTTACGTCGCATCCTCTTCCCGTGGAGGGCGGAGCCGCGCTGTTGGCACCGCAGGTGATCACACGAACAGATAAATTTATTTGGTAAAGAATAAAAGAAGAGCGACCAAGCAGGTCGCTCTTTGTAGCTCTAACGCCTTATGTTTTCTGACTTTTAAGTATTGCTTGAAGTATCTGTTAAGCAGTCCCTCAAAGACTCAGCCGTGTCTTTCCATTTGCCTGATATATACCAATTTCGGTGCATCCGCGTCCTTTGCCATCGGTATCGCAAAGGATTTCGGCATTAGTCAAATTCTCAAAGCAAACGTTTTCCAATCGAACTGCCTTTACGTTCTTTCCCGTCATAAACGGAATCTCCTCGTAGCCTTCTCGCGCGCTGACATAGCAGTTCTTCATATTCAAGGTAAGCGGCTCGTCTTCGGGGCAGGTCGATCTAATGGGCATACAAATCCCCTCAAATCTGCAATCCTCAAAGGTGATATCAGCCAGCGAACGGTTACAACACCATTTGTGTCCGAAAGGAAGCGTCAGGATAGCATCGGGATTCTTAAATTTGCAATTGCGTATCAGGATGCCTCCCGGTGTGCTTCGCACCTCTGCCCTATCGTCACAGTAATATAAGAATACCCCATGGCAAGAATGTCTGCATTGCTCGGTTGTGGCGGCACGCCGCCTCTTTTCCTCATCGGAAAGATGCCCCCTGAAGCCATAGGTGGCGGGAGCCACTCCCGTACAGCCTTCCACAAGCATATTCGTCGCGCCAAAGCGGAACATACTGCATGAGCTTTCAAAATAGCAGTTACAAACGGTTACGTTTCGGTTGTCAAATCCCGCAATACAATCGTCACCCGTCATGAACTTACAATACTCGATCCGTATATCGTCGCAGGTACGGACGTCAAATCCATCGTGTCCACCCAAAACCTTAACTTCCCGTATATCTATATTTTGACTGTTCTGTATGGCGTGCGCCCAATTGGCACTGTCTCGGATCGTGTAGCCACGCAGGGTAATGTTCTCGCAATACCACATATTGATAGCGTGTGGACCTCGGTAGTGTTCCTCTCCTTGCTCGTCAAAGCAGTTCTGTCCGTTGATCTCCGATCCTCGCTCCCCGATGATCGCAATATTGTTCGCACGAAAGGCGCGAATGATGGCGTTATTCCAACGAGAACACGGACGGGCAGAGTCCCCTAACGTAGCCCCCTGCCTGGCGGTAGGGACGTAGGCTGTGCGCTCCTTCTCGGAAATCGGCTCTATTGGATCATTTATATATCCCGTATAATCCTCAGGATCAATACTACCCATTAAAACTGCATTTTCCAGCAAATGCAGTGTCACGCCCGAGCGCAAACGCAAGCCTCCCACGAGATACCTTCCCTCGGGAATCACCACCTCGCCGCCGCCCGCTAAAAAGCAAGCGTCGATGGCACGCTGTATCGCTACCGTACACAAAGCACCGTCCGCGATCGCGCCGTAATCTGAAATATTAAACACCATAATTCATTTCTCCCTATAAAAGCTCCATTTCAGTTTGAATCATCCCGCCCGTTTTTACTTCAAAGACACGTTCACCGTCATATATTTTTTCAAATTCCTCGAAATATCTTAATCCAAACTCATAAAGACTTTTGGAATTAAAATGCAGATTATCGGCGTTGGCGGTGAGCCCCTTAGCAGAAACACACCCCACGTAAGGATTATCTTTGGCAATGGTGCGAAGCTGCTCGTTGACAAGCTCAAAATGCTTCAAATCCTCTCCCAAGGTGCAGTCCGACAAAAATTCACCAAGCTCTCCCAAAACAAACGGAGTATCCGAAAGTCCCAAGTCTCTGCGAAGCGCACCCATCATTCGCTCAAAGCGAATTTTATAGGTCGATGCCCACTCCGGCGAGCAATCCGCCTCTCCCTGATGCCACAGAATTCCCACGATCGTAGAGGTTCTCTGCGCCAATCTTGCTTGTGAAATGGCATGGTCATATAAAAGCTCGCCCTCCTGCCATTGATCCAACGACGTTCCACCGTCCGCACAGCAGATCAGTCCCACATCCACGTTATATTTTTTCGCATACGCCTCCGCGAAGCTTTCCGCAAGGCATACCCCCGAAAAGGAACGGTCGGGATGAATAGGTCTGAACATACGATGCCATCTTCCGTTGCGCAAGGTCAACACCCGCGAGGTATCGATGGGCATCGCCTCCTCGAGACGTCCCCGCCCTGCCATATTCGATTGACCGATCAAAAGAAATGCGTGCATCATAACTCTCCAGCCTTCACTTTCATAAAAAATCATACCGTGTGATCTTCTTTTTCGTTCACATTATAACATTTAAAAAAAGTATTGTCAATGTGTTTTTTACGAAAAATCTTTGAAAATTTAAAACTTGCGATGTTCCGTATATGGAAGGTAAGAACGACATAAAAATAGGGAGCAGGTCGAAACCTACTCCCTTTTGATGTATCTGATTATTTACTCATCATGATCTCAGAGATGATGTCCAAGACCTTTTGATGGCATCCGCCGCAGCCTGTTGAGCAGTGGGTTACCTTCTGAACGTCCTCGAAAGCGGAAAGTACGTTTTCGAATTTGCTATGCTGATGAAGAGCGTCGGCTATATCGTTATAGCTTACCTGCTTACAGTTGCATACCATATAATTTTCTTGCATTTTATTTGCCTCCGAAATGGTTTATAAGTAATCAGTTAAAGTATCTCTTGAGAAGTCCCTCGAATGCCTTGCCGTGTCTTGCCTCGTCGCGAGCCATCTCGTGAACGGTGTCATGGATAGCGTCGAGGTTCAGCGCCTTTGCTCTCTTTGCAAGGTCGAACTTACCCTCAGTTGCGCCGTTCTCAGCCGCAACTCTCATCTCAAGGTTCTTCTTTGTGCTATCGGTTACTACCTCACCGAGAAGCTCCGCAAACTTAGCTGCGTGCTCAGCCTCTTCGTAAGCTGCCTTTTCCCAATAAAGTCCGATCTCAGGATAACCCTCACGGTGAGCAACTCTTGCCATTGCAAGGTACATACCGACCTCTGTACACTCGCCCATATAGTTTGCGCGAAGGTCAGCCATAATATCCTCGGGAGAGCCCTGAGCAACGCCTACAACGTGCTCTGCCGCCCATACCATTTTATCGTCCTCCTGCTTATTGAACTTCTCAGCAGGAACCTTGCACTGAGGACATCTTTCGGGAGCGCTGTCTCCCTCGTGAACGTAACCGCATACTGAACATACCCATTTTGCCATAATAAATTTCTCCTTTTAATAAATAAATAAATAATAAATTTGTTTTTTGAACCTTTAATTTGATTGTTTTTTGCGACATTCCTCGCAGATACCGAAGAACTCAACGTGGCAATCCTCTACAAGAAAGCCTTGGCATCCCTCGGCATTTCTCTCGACTCCTTCCATATCAAGATCAACGATGACGTCGGCTACCGCTTTGCATTTTTTACAGGTGACGTGATAATGCTTTCCAAGCGTTACGTCAAACCTATCGTTTGCCTCGCATAGCTTTAGTCTTTGAATAACTCCCTCTTCGGCTGCCTCCGCCAATATTCGGTAGACGGTAGCTCGACTTATGCCCGGATACTTTTCGTGCACTGCGTCATATACCATACCTGCCGAAGGGTGGTTTGTCATACTGCTGAAAATATCGGAAACAATTCCCTTTTGCAGAGTATTTCGTTTCGTCATATTTCGTATTCCGTCCTTATTAGGATTTATTCTTGATATTATTATACCATAAAAATTTTATTTGTCAATAGCTTTTTTAAAATTTTTTTCAAAAAAATTTTCGGGCTGATGCAAGCAAGCGTTAAGCCTCGCATCAGCCCGTGATATTATTCGTTATTTTCATTGTTTTCTATATTCTCTTTCGACGCATCGGCAAGAACCTCAAGCTCTTTTTTGTAATTCATAACGCCGAGGATGATCCCGCCCGCGCAGTAAAACGGAACAATGATACCTATAAAGATCAAAACAAAAAGCAACGCGATACTCAATATTCCGAGGATCGGCACTATTGGGATAAGAATGATGGAGACCGTCGCAAGTGCGACAGGCGTCCATGATACAAAAAAAGCGATCGCCGCCAATACGGGATACAAAAGGAATATCAAAGCATGTATTATAATTCCAACTGTCAGTTTTCCACGGCTTTTTGAAAGACAAAGCGCTATGGGAAACAAAAATCTCAAAGCCTTCACACACGTCCAATTCCTTTCTTAAATTTATAAAAGCCGTAGACCTGAGCCTACGGCTTTTACTTTTTCAGAAATTACTCCGCAGCCTTTGCTTCCTCTTTTTCCTCTGTCTTCTCAGCCTCAGGCTTTGCGGGAACCACAGGCTTAGCAGCCTTGATAACGTCGCAAGCAAGAAGGATCTCAACAACGATAGCGGCAATGAAATAAATGTTTATAACCATTGCAACCGCGCTGACAACAGATGAGAGAAGAATTCCTACTATGGTAGCTGTAAGAACGAGAGAGATAGCGTCCATAACGCCGCTTACGAGAAGCATAAGAATAACGTTAAGGATTATACCTACTGCCAAGGACTTACCCTTGTTACAATACTTGAAGGATACGGGGAATATCTTTCTGAGTATCGCTGATACCTGATTGTCCTCGCCAACGAGCTCGGTGGGAGCCTCAAGCACCTTAGAGAATGCAACTACCTCAAGAAGAAGGCTTGCAGACATATAAAGCGCGATAGCCGCAGCCAGAATTCCACCGATAACGGGGATTATAACCAGAATAGCTCCGACAACCATGATAGCTACGTGAATAACTATTCCGAGAATAAGACTGCCTACGCTTTTTGTGAAAGCAAAGCCGATGGGGAATATCTTCTTCAAGACTTCCCATACCTTAGAATTTGTGATATTCATAACACGTTCTCCTTTAGAAAAGTAAAACTGTCACCGTTATTACTTAATAATAACAGCAGCGAGATGGTAAGCGCCGGGAACCTTAAAGGTCTTGCCCATGAATGCATTTACAGCCGCGATAACTGCGAAAACAAATACAACGATCGGAACGATGACGGATATACCGAAAACTATTCCGACAGCTGCACAGATAAGCAGCGATACGAACTCTCTCTTCTCTTCAACGTCCAATGTCTTAAAGTCGATGATGAATGCGATCAAGCCAAAGATCCAGAAGAGCCACGAAAAGCCCATTACTATGTTCTTGCTGACATTACCGCCAAGTAACTTTTTCTCCATGTATATGTACCTCCATATTATTTTTGCTTGTATATTATACCATACCGCGATATGAATTTCAATAGGTTTTTAAAAAATATTTTATATTTTTTCAACTTCCGTTGAATTATCAGCCCTATTTTACGGGATAATCCACCACCTCTGCCAAAAAATCTTCAACGACATCGTAAACGTGCACCGCATCGAGTTGATTTTCGTTACATTTGTTTACAAGACTGCATATCTCTCCCTGATCGTTTGTCAGGTCGGATATAAATTCCACGCGTGTATTTCCGAGATATACTGCTATACCGTACGCGGTATATTCTCCAATCTCGTCGGAATATAGCTCTTCCCTGACAGCCTCATACCTATACGTAACACAAGTGTCGGATATAGGATATTCTCCATTCGCCGTTTTCTTCTCAATAGTCGTGTTGTTATCCATTTTTATCTCCTTTTTGTAGAATTTAAATCTACTATATTATACCACACATTTAGAAAATGTCAATAAGTTTTTAAAATTTTATCCAAACTTATTGATTTAACCGAGAAATTATGGTATCATATTACTGCCGCGTAACGGATAGTATCCCCTACGCGGCTATAAGAATGAGAAGTGAGGTGACTTGATATGTCATATCAGGCGAGCATAGGAAAAAAATTACGCGAATTAAGAATTTCTCACGGTATGACTCAGGAGGAGCTTGCGGTGAAGGTGGGCTATACCTCAAGATCAAGCATCAACAAGATCGAGCTTGGTTATACCGATCTTCCCTTGACTAAGATCATATCTCTTGCGGATGCTCTCGGTGTATCGCCTCTTGAGCTGATCTTCCCCGAGCTTGCCGCCCTGCTCGGCGAGCATGAGCTTGCGCTCTTGCTTGCATACAAGGCAAATCCTCGGATGCAGCCCAAGGTCGACAAAATATTGAACGTATCAAAGGTAGACGGCGAAAAAAGCTTCGCCCTTTATTCGGCGGCTTGCGCGCCTGACAGCTCTTCGGATGGCTTTGAATATGATACTAACATTGAAGAAAAGCTTCGGAACGCTCCCGAAACGGATGAAACTCTCGTTTGATAAAAAATCGAATAAAAAACAAAAAAGCAGACTTTCAAAAAAGTCTGCTTTTTTGGAGCTGGTGATGTGACTCGAACACACGACCTGCTGATTACGAAGCACGATTTATTGTAATCAAATTCCTTTATTTACAAGGTGAATTTTATTTTTCGTTGCCCACTTGTTACCAACGTCTCGTTATATCAATATACAT
>JAFTYG010000069.1 GCA_017461365.1 Clostridia bacterium
AAATCAAGACCGAAGAGGTCAAGGCAGAAGAGCCTGTGGTTGAAGAAATCAAGACCGAAGAGGTCAAGGCAGAAGAGCCCGTGGTTGAAGAAATCAAGACCGAAGAGGTCAAGGCAGAAGAGCCCGTGGTTGAAGAAATCAAGACCGAGGAGGTCAAGGCAGAAGAGCCTGTTGCGGAAGAGCCTAAGGTTGAACAGGTCAAGCAAAAGGTTCAGGTCAAGATGACAAGAAGAGTAAGCCCGACAGGAGCAACGCGTGATAAGGTGGCTCAAAGCAAAACGGCTCAGGTCAAGGTTGCCCGTGTCGCTCCGCGCAAGAAAAGCGATGATAAAAACGACGGCTGAGGATAAGACTTAAACAATAAATTGACACCTTTCGTATATTCCTTAAAGAAGGAGGATCGATTTTGAAAAAATTTCTAAAAACTTTCGACGTACCGAAAGATGGTAAAGTGCCGGACAAAACATTTACCTATAACATGGTCGCCGGAGTTCTCGGAATTCTTTTGTGCCTCACCTCGCTGTCGGCGGCGACGTGGGCATGGTTCGGAGGCTCGGTAACGACCGAAAACAATACTATTCAATCGGGACAGTACGGTGTTACGGAAAATATTATAGTTAAAACAACTGATGGCGATCAGGAGGTTCCCCCCGATGAGTACGGCGTGTACAACCTTGGAAAAGGTACGTACCATATTACTCTTACGGGAACGGGTACCGTATCTACAGGCTACTGTATCGTAACGCTCAAACAGCAGAGTGGCACTGATACGCAGAGTGACACTGGTGCTAACGCCACCCAAAAGCATACTCAGCAGGTATTTACGTCTGAGTATATGAATAATGCTACTGAGGCTGATAAAGCGGGCAAGGTCTCTTCGATAAGCTTTGATCTGCTTATAGGTGAAGAAAATAACAACAGTACTGTACAGATGACGATAGAGCCTTGTTGGGGAACGTCCTCGGTGCCAAACACTGAGAAGATAGTGGACGGATGCAAATGTACGTTCGACGGAACTCAATTAACTATTGCGTATGATACAACAAACACCGAAAATTCCGATCAGACCAATCAGGAAGAACCAAGCGAACAGCAATAAGGCGTGAGACGCCTTGACAGCGTAAGAATTCCACATAAAGGAGGCGAAAATAATGCGTAATAAGGTTATGGCGATAGTTCTTACCGTGTCGGTGCTGCTTATACTCGCGGCAGCGGGCTTTACCGGGTATTTGACATACTATGCGGAAAACCGTGACAATGCGATAGGCGTTGCGGTCGACGGCGACGGCGAGACTGTCGAATTCCGAGATATTGTTCTGCACCCCGGAGAGGCGATGGAATATGAGCTTCTTCTGACACACGAGGCGGGGGGCGAGAGCGTAATTACCCTGGATTTTGTAGACAGCGCGCCTGAGGACATTGAGAACAATCTCATAAGCTATATAAATGTAGAAATAATTCTCAACGGCGAGAGCCGAGGAGTTATGCCTCTTACAGAAGCGATAGAGAAGGATATACCCTCTATATCATGCGAGCTTGACGACAAGGAGCCCGTAGTGCTGAAGGTGATCTACAGTATGCCTCTCGAGATTGGCAACGAGGCTGAAAACGCCGAGGGCTACATTGATCTTGTGATCACTGCAAGCAATGAGGACTAAGGAGGGGGATATGGAAAACAAAACCAAACTGAAATCGACGGCTAACCTTATTCTGAACACGGTTCTTTACATATTTCTTGCTATCTGTATTATTGCCGTGTTTGTCACCCTTATATCAAAAAAGGATGACGATGGAATGGAGATATTCGGCCATCAGATGCTTATAGTAACCTCCGAGTCGATGGATAAATGTGACGAAACGGACGTTTCGGACTACAGGATAGGAAGTATTCCACTGAATTCAATGGTCTTTGTACAGACCGTACCCGACGATGCCGCAAAGGCTGAGGAATGGTACGCGGATATAGAGGTCGGGGACGTGCTGACCTTTAAATATCTGTACACATCGCACATTACTATCACTCACCGTGTGACAAGGATCGACGAGCTTGACGGAGGCGGATACAAATTCTATCTTGAGGGCGACAACAAGGATGCAAACTCCGACATCCTGACGCAGACGATAGATACCACCGATGAAACGAGCCCCAACTTTATTATAGGTAAGGTCGTAGCCAAGAGCTATCTGCTCGGACTTTTAATATCCTTTTTGCAAAAGCCCGTCGGAATAGTTCTTGTGGTCATAGTTCCTTGCTTCATTATAATAATGATGGAGGTTTTCAGAATAATAGGCGTTGTCAACGAGGACAAGAAGAAAAAGGCGGAGGAAGAAAAGAAGAAGAAGGACGACGAGATCGAGGAGCTCAAGCGTCGGCTTTCGGCTTTCGAGGATCCCAACACCGAGAATAAAGGTGATACAGACCAACAAACTACTGTTGAGGAAGGAAAGCAATGAAAACATTTACAATAATATTCATAATAGTATGCGCGGTATTCAGCATAGGATCATTGATATATGTGTTTATCGATCTGCTCTATGAGCTGTTGAAAAAGAAGAAGGATAAAAAAGAAGAAGAGCCTGAGCCTGAGCCTGAGCCCGAACCTGAACCCGAACCTGAACCCGAGCCCGAGCCTGTTCCCGTACCCGTTGTTGTGCCGATAGTTACCGTTGAGGACATCACGGCAGACGAGGTCGACGAGCTTATCAGTGACGAGGATGCTCTTTCGAACGTACAGCTCGAGGAGGAGACCGGCCCTGACGGATACAAGGCGTTTGTCAATCTTGGAGACATCGACTCGCTCTTTGAGGCGGGATCGGTTATTACCATTGACGAGCTGAAAGCAAAGAAGCTCATCCCCGCAAAGACGATGAGAGTAAAGATACTCGCGGACGGACATCTGACGAAGGCGTTTACCATAAAGGCGAACTACTATTCGTTGCAGGCTATCAAGATGATAGAGCTGACGGGCGGTACGGTTATAGTCCGCAAAACTATAAAAGAGAAGATACCCCCAAAGAAACAGAGATAATACCTATCTGAATAGGGTTTATCTATAAAAGAACCATGTGAATGCTTTTGAGAAAGGAGGAAGATCTGATGTACAGAAGAAAACGCATATTACTGCTGTCGTCTTCTATCATTTTGCTGTGCGCTTGCCTTATCGCGGGAGCAACGTTCGCGCTGTTTACAGACGGCAGAACTGTTTCCACTCACCTTAAAGCGGGCGACCTTGATGCGTTGCTTGTCAGAGAGACGGGTTATTACACTGTTCTCAACGATCAGGGCATAATGACGAAGCACACGGTTGGTGAAAAGGACTTCACAAATGACGTGACAGAAAATTTCTTTGGACTTGACGAGGAAAATGATCTCATAGTTCCCCAGAGCGCATTTGAGGCTATTTTCAGAATTGAGAACAACGGAACTGTAGCGTTCACTTATGACGTTGAGATAACCAATTCGGACACTGCTCTTGCAAAGCAGCTCTACGTTGAGATGGGTACTGCTAAAAGAGTAGAGACAACTGATGCTGACGGAAAGGTTACCGTTACGTACGAATACAGTGAGCCGACGGCAGAGGGATACCTGAACAACGGTGTGTTCAAGCTCAGCGACAGCGTGGGCACTGACGAGCCTGTGATTGTGGGCGGACAGAGCGAACTGATGTATGCTCGCGTTACGTTTGTTGACGACGTTGACGTCGAAGATGACGAGTTTATCAATAACAACGTAATGGACGGCGAGGCTGATTTCGATCTGGTCGTTTCGGCGGTACAGTACACAAAGGTTGTGGAGGGTTAATCCGACACTGTAATTTCTTATCTCACAGGCGATCATCATGGCGATAGGCTTCGACCGTGATGTGATACAGTAGAGGCCTATCAAAAAATCTATAAAGGAGAAATGACCAAAATGAAAAAGAAAGTTATACTTTCCTCGATCGTGACTATAGCTCTTTGCTTGTCTTTGATCGCAGGATCGACGTTTGCGCTGTTTACAAGCGAGCAGGACTTTAACATTGCTGTTAATGCCGGTAATGTTAAGATCGCTGCTTCGATGACTGGACTTTCTACATCGTCTTTCGACGATTGGAAGGGTACAGATACATTTGAACTTGGCGGAACAGCAAAAATTGAAGGCAATAAGCTTACTCTTGACAGAATGGTTCCCGGTGATGCGGCTACCGTTACGATTGACGTTGAAAACGCAGGAACAAACGTAAGCTTTGCATACAAGGTAGTTCTCAAGATGGAGGGCGAGCTTGCTGACGCGCTGAGAGCTGTTGTTACTATCGGTGACGCAGAGTATGTTCTTGAAAAGAACGGTGATACACACACATCTCCTTGGGAGAACGTTACCGTAGATGCAAACGGAAAGATGGATGTTGACATAAAAGACGTAGCTGTTACCGTTTCTTTCCCCAACAGCATGGACCACGAGGCTCAGAATGAGTATCAGGGTAAGACAGCGGACATATACTTCCAGATAATCGCAGTTCAGGGCAACGGCACTGAAATTTACGATTACGGCGATAGCATCGTTCTTGCAGAGGATGTAGACCTTGTTTATTTCGAGGAAAATCTTGCTGAGGCATATGCTGAGAAGAAGTATGTAATGGTAAACGTTGCAAATGACATTACTGTTGATGAGGGCAAGGCTCTTATTACTGAGGAGTTGGCTCCTGAAGTAGGTAAGGTAGTTTGCATCAATGGTAATAATGACAACGGTCATTCATTGACAGCGGATACCATTGTAACACTTGACGCTCCCATCGAGCTTGCTCTTGTTGATTTGGATGCAACCGTAGATAATGCGATCGTTGCAACAAACATTACCAACCTTACACTTCATGTAAGCAACTGCAACTTCACCGTTGCTGAGGGTGGAAAGGTATTGGCAAACACAGACGGTTCGAGCGCAAGAGTTATCTATGCATTCGGAACTATCACGGTCAACGGTACTGAGGTAACAGAAGATAACTTCAAGGATTACTTTGATGCAGATCTTTGGTTCTATCAGGGCGAGTACCTTGATCCCGCTTGGATTGGTTTTTAATCTGATCCGTTAAAAATTACAGACATAATTTTACCCACCTTGGAAAACCGAGGTGGGCTTTTTTAGTGGCAAAAAGAGGTTAGTAGCTATACAGTCAATTTTTAAATTGGAGTTTATCGGGGAGTTTGATATGTTAGCACAAACGAAGGAAAGCCTTCCCCAGCGGGGAAGGTGGCACGCCTTGAGCGTGACGGATGAGGAGATCGAGGCTTGTACAAATGGAGTTCTCCTCATCCGCCTCGCAGACTCGGCACCTTCCCCGCTGGGGAAGGCTTTGATGTTAGTTTGCCACCATTATCCCCCCCTTTTGTGAACATATCAACTTTGCCGAAGGCAAAAGACAAGCTCCAATTAAAAATATCCTCTTGTAAATTGTAAAAAAATATGATAAAATATATGCGAAGATAATTTTACGCACAGGAGGGTGGATATGAAAAAAATTTTGAAAAAGCTTATTTTGATAGCTATTTCAATCATCGGCGGCATACTTGCGTTTGTTATTGTCGCGTGGGGAGTTTTGTCTATCGCAAAATATCCTATCTATTGGGATTACTACGAAATGAAGAGCAACGTCTGCGAAAATCCCGGGCTTAATGACGGATTTGTATGTCAGGGAATATGCGCGTATGAGGAGGATGGCAAGTTTTTCGTTTCGGGTTATATGAAGGACGGAAGTGCGAGCCGTATCTATGTGACGGATGTCGAGGACAACTCCTATTACGTTACGCTCAAAAAGGCTAACGGAGACGATTTTACGGGACACGCGGGCGGTATTGCGGTAGCTAACGACACCGTGTATATTGCAAACGGCGGCAAGGTACATTCGGTTTCCCTGATCGATCTCTTGAACGCCGAGGACGGTGGCACTGTCAGCATATCCGACTCGTTTGCTGTGAACAACGAGGCGTCCTTTATCTACGCCGATGACGATTACGTCTACGTCGGTGAATTTCACGACGGCGGAAAATACGTGACCGAGCATCCTTATCTGACCGAGGAGGGGCAGAACTATGCGATAGTTTCACGCTATCCCAAGGGTGAGTTCATAGCTTACGATAACGACGACGGAGAGGCGTATGCGCCTGCTCCCGACAGGGTATATTCTATCCGCGACAAGGTTCAGGGAATTTGCTTTACGCCCAACGGCGAGGTGGTAATGTCGACGTCCTACGGACTTTCGGACAGCGTTTATTATATTTACTCTGAGAGTGAAGCTACAGACTCAGGATATACGCTTGACGGCGCGCCCGTTTACTTTTTCGACAAATGTGTCAAGGAATTCACGGGCCCTGCGATGGCGGAGGGGCTTGACTACTATGACGGAAAGGTGATAACTCTGACCGAGAGCGCGTCCGATAAGTATATTTTCGGAAAATTCTTCTTCGCTACGAAGATAGTCGCGCTTGATATTAGAGAAAAATTGACCTCGATCTGATCAGCTCTAAGTAATAGGAAGTACGGGTTTGTTTGCCGAGCGTAAACGAGCCCGTCCCTTTTTGTATAGAATTCAGTGTTTTATATAAATACACGAAAAATGTTGCATTTTAAGGAAATTTATGGTATAATAGTCATACGTTACTGAAAGTGAGGGAAAACGGCGGTGCAAAAGCAATTTGTTGATCTGAACGTATATGAGGCTCTGCAAAGCAGGCTCGATTTTCTTTTTGCCGAATTTGAAAATATTGTCGTTTCATTCAGTGGCGGTAAGGACAGCGGACTTTTGCTCAATCTTGTAATGGACTACGCCGAGCGCAACGGTATCGATACCAAAAAGCGCATAGCTGTTTTTCATCAGGATTTCGAGGCTCAATACTCATTTACAACCGAATACGTTACCCGCACCTTCGAGCGTTTGCGCGGTAGGGTGAAGCTTTATTGGGTGTGTCTGCCTATGGCGACGCGTACGGCTCTTAGTAATTATGAAATGTATTGGTATCCCTGGGACGACACCAAGGAAGAGCTTTGGATACGTCCTATGCCGCAGGGTGAGTACGTTATAAATCTTAAAAACAATCCTATTACTACCTACAAGTACCGTATGACTCAGGAGAGTCTTGCAAAGCAGTTCGGTCATTGGTATTCCGAGGAGCATGAGGGAAAGACCGCGATGCTTTTGGGTATCCGCGCGGACGAGTCGCTTTCGCGTTACAGCGGTATTATCAACAAAAAATACGGCTACAAGGATCAATGCTATATAACCGAAAGCTTTCGGAAATGCTGGACGGCGTCTCCTATCTATGACTGGACGGTCGCCGACGTCTGGACGGCAAACTATCTTTTCGGTTTTGATTACAACAAGCTATACGATCTTTATTTCAAGGCGGGAGTCCCATTTGACAAAATGCGCGTGGCTTCACCGTTTAACGAATGGGCGGTTGAAAGCCTTAATCTTTACCGAGTTATAGAGCCTATGACGTGGAACAGGCTTGTCGGGCGTGTGCGCGGTGTGAATTTCGGAGCTATCTACGGAAAAACGAAGGCTATGGGCTTTGGCAGAATTACTCTCCCTGAGGGGTACACGTGGGAGGAATATACGAAATTCCTTCTCTCTACGCTCCCTCCCGAGCTGAGAAACAATTATATCCGCAAGTTCGTTACATCCATTGAGTTCTGGCACAAGACGGGCGGAGGGCTTTCGGACGAGACGATAGCCGAGCTTCGCGCAAAGGGCTATCGCATCGGTATCAATGGAGTTTCCAACTACACCGTAAAGCATTACAGCAAGGTGGTATTTCTTGACAAGATACCCGACCACACCGACAACATAAAGAGCACGAAGGATATTCCGAGCTGGAAGAGGATGTGCATTTGTATTCTGAAGAATGACCATCTGTGCAAGACGATGGGCTTTGGAATATCAAGAGAACAGCAGGCGATCGTCAACGCCATCAAGAAAAAATACGGAAATTACGACAAGGAGCTTTAAAATATGGAATACAGGAGTCCTGTATATGACGTTATAGCCGTACCGATCGAAAAGATCGAAGCAAATACATACAACCCGAACAGAGTGGCGCCCCCCGAGATGAAGCTGCTTTACGACAGCATCAAGGAGGATGGTTACACCATGCCCGTCGTATGCTATTATGACGCCGAGCACGACAAATATATTATTGTGGACGGCTTTCACCGCTATCGCGTAATGGTAGAGCACCGCGATATATATGAGCGTGAGATGGGAATGCTTCCCGTGTCGGTTATCGACAAGCCTCTTGACAGCCGTATGGCGAGCACGATACGCCACAACCGCGCAAGAGGTACTCACGACGTCGATCTTATGAGCAATATCGTCAGTGAGCTCCATGAGCTTGGGCGCTCCGACGCGTGGATCTCGAGACATCTCGGAATGGATGCGGATGAGATACTTCGCCTGAAGCAGATCACGGGGCTGTCTGCGCTTTTCCGAGACAGACCGTTCGGTCAGGCGTGGGTGCCGGGGGATGACGATGAGGATATTGCCTGCCTTGATCTTGCCGACGAGGAGCAGGTAAGGTAAAATACCGATATATAACGCAGACAGGCTGTCGCATTAGCGAACAGCCTGCTCTTTTCTTTTGCTTCTTCTTACTCGGTTGATGTGTCTTTCAAAATCTCCGCTGTCTATGAGCTCCGCGAGGACGAGCTGCTCGAAGGTGGGGACGGTGCAGGAATAAAAGCCGAGCTTTTCCTCAAAGAGTGGGACAAGGTGCTCGGGCAGTACCATATAGCCTATACGGAGAGAGGGCGAGATAGTTTTCGAAAATGTATTCATATATATGACGTTATCGTTTTCGGAGAGGGCGAAAAGCGTATCCTCGGATTTGGTGGAGACCGAAAATTCGGATTCGAAGTCGTCCTCTATGATTACTTTGCCGTCGGTCGCCCAGCGTATGTATTCGTGCCTTTTGTTTGCCGAGGCGGTGATGCCGCTTGGGAAGCTTCTGTACGGGGTGGTGTGGAGGACGTTTGCCCTTGTTTTCGCGAGCGCGGCGCTGTCTATGCCGTAGTTTGAGAGGGGGAGGGGCTCGTAGCTTGCTTCCGCCGCCGAGAGCACCTGCTCGATCTTTTCATACGATGGCGCCTCAATGCCGTACACGCTGTCTCTTCCGAGCATTTCAACGATAAGTCCGTAGAGGTATTCCGCGCCCGAGCCGACTATTATCTGTTCAAGGCGCACGTTCATTCCTCGGTTTCTTGCGAGATAGCGTCTGAGTGCTTCGCGCAGCTCTGTGCATCCCGAGTTCGGGGATCGCTCGAGGATATTTTCGCCCCGGTCGGAGAGGACCTTTCGCATAGTCTTGGCAAGCACCGAGAAAGGAAAATCGGCGCTTGTATGGTGCGCCCCGTAAGGCTTTGGCGCTTTTTGCGGAGTATCTGCCGATGCCGCAAAGCCGTCGGTCTGTCTGAATATTGCAAAATATCCACTTCTCTCGCGGGATTCGGCATAGCCCTCGTCGCAGAGCAGAGAGTATGCGTGCTCTACTGTGATGACGCTTACGCCGAGCTCGTCGGAGAGCAGACGCTTTGACGGCAGTCGCGTGCCGCAGGGATAGACGCCCGATATAATATCCGCGCGTATCTGTCGGTATATCTGAAGATATACGGGGCGTTGTGTTTTATCTGCTTTGTATTTCATCTGGTTATATAAAAAACTCCTTAATTGGTAATTGTAATATACTCAGATATATTATATACTATTTTAGCAAGCTTGTAAAGGAGTTTTTAAGAAAATGAACAAGACAACAAAAAAATTAGTAGTGGCATCATTGCTGACGGCTCTTACCTGCGTGGCGACGATGGTAATAAAGATCCCCTCGCCTCTTGAGGGCTACATCAATCTCGGAGACTGTATAGTTCTGCTTTCGGGATGGCTATTGCCGCCTGTGTACGGCTTTGCGGCGGCGGGACTTGGCTCGGCTCTTGCCGATCTTTTCTCGGGGTACGTCGCCTATGCGCCTATTACATTTATTATCAAGGGCGGTATGGCGCTTATAGCGTATTTTATGTTCAAGCTTATGAAAAAGAAGTGCGGAACGCTTCTTTCGGGTATTACGGGAGGCGCTCTTGCGGAGATCTTTATGATACTCGGATATTGGGTTTTCGAGGGCATACTGTACGGATTTATACCGTCGGCGGTGAATATTCCCGCGAACGGAATACAGGGTATCGCGGGGCTTGTGCTCGGTGTGGCGCTGTTGAAGATATTTGAGAAGAAGAGGATAGATGTGTAAGCATAACGCCAAGGTCTCCTTGGTGTCGACGGCGAAAAATACGTACAACAAGCAAAGATCGGAGCTGAGCTTCCCCTCGGGGTTACTCAGCTCCGTTTCTTTATTTCACGTCGCGTTTTTTTACTCTGAACAAAAGGCTTCGGAGGGCGCGGGCGTTGAAGGGAAATAGCGGGTAGAGGTAATTATGCTTTCCGTTTACCGTGGAATTGGTGGCAACGAGGACGACGGTGACGGCGATGCCCGCGACAAATCCCCAAAATCCGAAAATTGCGGTAAGGATGAGAAGCATTATGCGCAAAAATTTTATTGCATATCCGAGCTCATAGCTTCTCTGTGTGAAATTTGCGATGGCGACGAAGGACATATAGAGTATGACCTCGGGGATGAGCCATCCGACGTCTACCGCAAAGTCTCCGAGTATAAGTCCTCCGACGACAGACAGCGAATTATTGAGCATATTCGGGGTATTGAGCGAGGCGAGGCGGAGGGCATCGATGATGAATTCAACGAGCAGGAGCTGCGCGAGTATCGGCAGCTGTCCCGTATCCTCGGGCAGAGCGAAGGCAAGCCACGACGGGACGAGCTCGGGATACTGCAAGAGCAGATACCACACGGGGGTTATGATAAGCGTCAGGAAAAATACGACGTATCTGACTATTCTTATATAGGTTCCCGTAAGCGGAGGAAAGTAAAAATCGTTTGACTCCTGCATAAAGTCGAAGATCGTTGAGGGGAGCACCATCACCTGCGGTGTATTGTCGATTATTATGAGCACTCCGCCCTCCATAAGCTGTGCGGCAGCGGAGTCGGGGCGTTCGGTGGTGCGTATCTTTGGGAAGGGATTATACCATCTTCTCTTTATCAGACATTCGGCAAGCGATTCGTGTCCCACCGTCAGCGCGCCCGTTTTGATCTCGGAGAGCTTCTTTTTGAGCTTTCCGACGTATTCGAGGTCGGCTCTGTCCGCCATATAGCAGACTACGATGTCGGTCTTTGAGTCGCTTCCGACCGTCATATAGCTCATAGTGAGGGCGGGGTTGCGGATGCGTCGGCGTATGAGCGCGGTATTGAAGATGAGCGTCTCGACAAATCCGTCGCGCGCTCCTATCATAACTCTGTCGCCCTCGGGCTCTGCCGTTTCTCTTGCGGGGTAGGTACGGCTGTCGATGATGATAGCTTTGTCCTCAAAGGTCGAGCCGATCATTAAGGTAGCCCCCGACATTACCATCTGTATCATCACGTCAAGGTCGGCGCTGACGTCGGTCTCGACGTATGGGAGGCTCGTTTTCATAAATTCGTTCGCTGTTTTGGGCATATTTTTCAGCGAAACGAAGTGCATCATCAGCTTCTGCATTACAGTGTCCTTTACGAAGCCGTCTATATAATAAAACGTAAGCTCTCCGTCGGGGAGCTTCAATATTTTAGAGAGGACGTCGAAGCTGTCGTCTACTCTCAGAGTCTTATTGAGAAATTCCACGTTCTCTCGGTAGTTCTTTGTAAGTGTGCGCATATGTGCCTCCGTGAAAGTTTGTAATTATTATGCGCCTGTCCCGTGGAAATTATTACGGGATATTCGCATAAACTTCTTTAGATGTCAAAATAATCAAAATACATTCAAAGGAGTTTTTTTATGTTTGGCGATCTGTTTTCACTGCTTTCAAATCTTTTTCATCTTATTCTCGGCATATCCACGCCTCAGAGCTTTCCTCCGCCTCTGCCAAAAGAAAAGGAGACGGAATATTTTCTTGCCGCCGAGAAGGGTGATGCCCATGCCCGTCAGGAGCTTATTCTGCACAATTTGCGTCTTGTTTCTCACATTGTAAGGAAATATTACGCGTCGGCAAAAAATCAGGAGGATCTTGTATCTATCGGAACGATAGGTCTTGTCAAGGCGGTTGATACCTTTCGGGTTTCGGGTGGCGCGAAGTTTGCGACATATGCCGCGCGGTGCATACAGAACGAGATACTTATGCATTTCCGTTCTCAGAAGAAGCTGTCTGCCGAGGTATCTCTTAATGAGACGATCGACGTAGACAGAGACGGAAATCCTCTGACATATATTGACGTGCTCTCCTGCGACGAGACGCTATGCGCCGATATTGAGCGAAAGATAACCTCCGACCGCGCGGTACGTCTTGTGAACACGATACTTACCGAGCGCGAGCGGCAGATAATCGTGATGCGCTACGGTATTGGACGGCGCTCGCCTCTGACGCAGCGTGAGATAGCCGAGAAGCTGAAAATATCGCGCTCTTACGTCAGCCGAATAGAGAAGGGGGCGCTTGAAAAGCTCGCGGCGGCAATGAAACAACCGGTTGGTTAAATTATTTCCGAAAAACTGTTTACAAAATTCTCCGAATATGGTAAAATGAGTATGCGGATGCTTTCGACATTGAAATGACATTCGATTGGTTTGAAAAATCAAAAATACGGAGGAACAAATATGAAAAGATCATTGTTAAAGCTTTTATCGGCGCTTATCTGTCTGTCGCTTATCTGCGTATCGCTTTCGTCGTGCGCTATATTCAATATGGGTGTCAATATATTGGAAACTACCGCTCTCTTTGAATGGCTGTTTGGAAACGATCGGAAGGTGGAGGATAATGCGTTTATAGCTTATAGTGACAATGACGGGGTATATCACGTTTGCGCGGACGGTGATGAGATAGAGCACGATTTTAAGGGGACGGTCTCGATGTATCCCTCCGATGACAATTGGTTCGCTTACGTTTTCGATGAGCACGAAGGCGGAACCGACGTTTACGCGCTCTACGCTTACGGAGAGCTTGAAAGTCTTGTATCCTCTGCCGATAGGGTGGTGGCAAAGGCGGCAGTATATCCCGGCGTGGTATATATCGAAGGCAACGATTACCGCCATTATTATGATTTCAGCGGCGACAGCTTTATTACAAAGGTGAGTGACGAGCCCGAAAATATAATGATCTCCGACAATGGCGACACGGTGGTGTATTCGATAGACGGTAATTCGTATATGTGCTATAACGGAGAGACCTCCGAAGTGCTGAGGAGGGGAATGGTGCCCGTGGGTGTATCGGGCTACGGGGAGTACGTGTACGGAAAATACGCGGACGACGATGATACTTCTCTCTATTTTTACGACTTTTATTTTGAAACGGTCACCGAGATACCCGACAGCCGTGATTTTCTCGACATCATAGCTATGAACGATGACGGCGATGAGGTGCTCTTTCTTACGGGTAAGTCTGAGATGGAGATCGCGGCTGACAGCTCGCTGAACGTCGATTACGAGTGGAGATCGTCCGTATATATTCACGATGATGAAAAGACCTATCTACTCGGTGTCGGTCGGTATGAGCCTATGGATATTAAAGGTGACGTTGCGATATTCGGGGACTTCAAGGATATGTATTTTCAGGTCTATACGCGTACGTCTATGGGATCGTCGGTAGCGCTGAGAACGGTATATGTGGATAAAAAGTACAATTCGGAGAGCATCGCTGACAATTTCGGAAAGATAGACGAGGACGAAAAATATTTTTACTGCGTTAACGATTATGGCAGACTTATGCAGCTAAATCTTAAAAACGGAGACGAGTGGCGCGTAAGAGATGATGTGGTCGACTTTGCCGTGAATGAGGACGGAGACGTATTCGTTCTTGACGCGTTCGGTGAGCTTGTATATATAGAAGGAAAGAATTTTCAGGATGAAACGATAGGTCTGTCGGTAAAGTCTATGGTCTACTATCAGGGCGGCGACATTCTTTATTTTGAGCATCTTGACGGAAGCGTGATGCAGTACAAGGACGGAGACAAAGAGGACACCGACTTTGAAGTATTGCCTGAGTTTACCAATATCACGGGTGAATATACGTACGTTCTCTGTGATGAATATGATGTCAGAGAGAATTGCTACCGTACGGTGTATTACACCGATAACGGTGAGGACTTTGAAAAAATAGCCGAGGTCGAGTATCGGATCGAGGATAAAGACGAAAACATTTACGCGTGCGAATAACTGCGGAGCGCGGGCTCGCCAAACGGCGAGCCCGTGATTTTTACTGTGTTTTTTTGCATAATGCTTGCACAAAATGCTGATTTAGTGCATAAAATCACCTAAAATATGGTAAAAATCAAGATGGAATTTTGAAAATTGTGAAAAATAAACAAAAGATTGGCGAAAAAATGATAAAAAATCTACGAATAGCTTGTCAAAAATATATTGCAATATTTTGCGAGATGTAGTATAATTATTTAGCTTGATATGCGTTGAAGCGAGAGGTTGCTGTCGGGTTGACATCCGACAGGTAATTTTCGCGGAGTATGTCCGTTTGATCGGGCGAAAGCATTTCTCTAAAGTTGCGCCTTTTCCTACGCCCCTCGGGGTAAGGAAATACGCGTGGCTCGGCGTTCCCGAAGGTTGTTCGTGCAAAAGCTGGTGTACCTACAATTTCGGATTTTTAAATGGACGTCGAGAAAACGCACGGCACGGTGTTAGGAGATGCGCCCCTGAAGTGCGGCTCGCGCTATGTGCGGCCCAAGGTGCAGACGCGAGCAGGCAAATCTAATATAAGGAGGAAAAACAGGTGGCAGTCAAGGAAAAGATCAGAGTAAGACTTAAGAGCTACGACCACACCCTCATCGACGCGGCAGCAGAGAAGATCGTTGACGTTGCGAAGAGAAACGGCGCGGCTGTTTCAGGTCCTATTCCGCTTCCCACAGAGAAAGAGATCGTTACTATCCTTCGTGCGGTTCACAAGTATAAGGACAGCCGTGAGCAGTTTGAAATGCGCACACACAAGAGACTTATCGACATCGTGAAGCCCTCGCAGAAGGTTGTTGACGCGCTCATGAGCGTTGAGCTCCCCGCAGGTGTTGAGATCGAGGTTAAAATCTAACATCAAGCACCAAGATCCATTACCAAAACAAAGATAACAGCCGATGCAAGTTATCCTTACAGTTCGGCAACTTTGTAAGTCATGTTGGCAAAAAAGTCAACCAATAATTTACAGGAGGAAAAAACAAAATGAAAAAAGGCATTATCGGTAAGAAGATCGGTATGACACAGATCTTCGACGAGATCGGAAATGTAGTTCCGGTAACGGTAATCCAGGCAGGTCCCTGCGTAGTAGCGCAGAAGAAGACTGTCGAAACAGACGGCTACGATGCTATCCAGCTCGGCTTCGTTGACGCAAAAGAGAAGCATCTCACAAAGGCAGAGAAAGGTCACTTCGAAAAGGCAGGCGTCGCTCTTAAGAGACACCTCAAGGAGTTCCGTCTCGATGACGTATCCGCAGTAAACGTCGGTGATGTTATTACCGCCGATACCTTCGCCGCAGGCGACAAGGTCGACGTAACAGGTATAACAAAGGGACGTGGATACACGGGTTGTGTTAAGAGATGGGGGCACCACATTCTTCGTATGACTCACGGTACAGGTCCTGTCCACCGTCAGCCCGGCTCTATGGGTGTTATAGACCCTGCGAGAATCTTCAAGAACAAGAAGATGCCCGGTCAGTACGGTAACGAGCAGGTAACTGTTCTCAATCTCAAGGTCGTAAAGATCGACTCCGAAAAGAATCTTATCGCTCTTAAGGGCGCTGTTCCCGGCGCTAAGGACGGTATCGTATTCATTCGTGATTCGGTAAAAGCATAAGCGGAAGGAGGAAATAGACAATGGCAAATATTAAAGTAGTTAATATGGCAGGTAAGGAAGTCGGAGAGATGACCTTGTCCGATGCTATATTTGCAAGAGAAATTAACGAAGCTCTCCTCCACGCTGCAGTCAGAGCATATCTGATGAATCAGAGACAGGGTACACAGTCCACACTTACCCGCACCGAGGTATCGGGCGGCGGTAAGAAGCCCTGGAGACAGAAGGGTACAGGCAGAGCACGTCAGGGCTCTACACGTTCTCCTCAGTGGACACACGGCGGCGTTGCTCTCGGACCGAAGCCCAGAGATTACCGCACAGGTATGAACAAGAAGGCTAAGAGAGTTGCACTCTTCAGCGCACTCTCCGCTAAGGTTGCCGCAGGCGAGCTTATCATCGTTGACGAGATCAAGATGGAAGCTTACAAGACCGCTGAAATGGTCAAGATGTTCAAGGCTCTCGGATGCGAAAAGACCGTTACAAAGAACTACAAGGTAACTACTGTAGTTGACGGCGAGGTCGTTCGTGAGAGAAAGACAAGAGAAGCTACTGTTGCTCAGAGCGCTCTCGTAGTTCTTCCCGCGGTTGACAGGTTCGTAATCGGAAGTTGCAACAACATCCCCGGTGTGGAGACCACACTTTACAGCACCATCAACGTATATGAGGTGCTCAAGGCTGAAAAGGTCGTTATGACTCGCGCAGCCGTCGAAAAGCTTGAGGAGGTGTATGCATAATGAAAATGGTACAGGATATTATCATTAAGCCTATCATCACAGAAGCAAGCATGGACGCTCTCGCATCCAAGAAGTACACCTTTAAGGTTGCTTCCGACGCAACAAAGCCCGAGATCGCAGACGCGGTTGAAAAGCTTTTCGGCGTAAAGGTAGCGGACGTTAACACTATTTCAATGAAGAAAAAGCCCAAGAGACTCGGCGTACACTTCGGATACACCTCCGAGTGGAAGAAGGCAGTGGTTACTCTGACCGCTGACTCCAAGACCATCGAGTTCTTCGACGGCCTTAACTGATGGTAGGAGGTAAAGAAGAATGCCTACAAAGAAGTTTAAGCCTACTACACCGTCCAGAAGACATATGACAGTGCCCACGTTCGAGGAGATAACAAAGTTTACTCCCGAAAAGAGCCTGACAGTAGTAAAGAAGAAGTTTGCTGGACGTAACAGCTACGGCAGAATCACCGTTCGTCACAGAGGCGGCGGAAACAAGATCAAGTACAGAATTATCGATTTCAAGAGACAGAGCCTAGCTCCCGCAACTGTAATCGGTATCGAGTACGACCCTAACAGAAGCGCATATATCGCACTTCTTCAGAATGAAGCAGGAGAGAAGAGCTACATCATCGCTCCCGTAGGACTTAAGGACGGCGACACTGTTTACACAGGTCCCGACGCCGACATCAAGCCCGGTAACACTCTTCCCATCGAGAACATTCCCGTTGGTACCTTCATTCACAACATTGAGCTCTACCCCGGTAAGGGTGCACAGCTCGTTCGTTCCGCAGGCGTTGCTGCACAGCTTATCTCCAAGGAGAACGGAGTTGCGCAGGTAAGACTCCCCTCGGGCGAAGTAAGAATTATCCGTCTGGATTGCAAAGCTACTATCGGTCAGGTCGGCAACATTGAGCACGACACTGTTAAGATCGGTAAGGCAGGTAAGACAAGACATATGGGTATCAGACCTACCGTTCGCGGTTCGGTAATGAACCCCTGCGATCACCCTCACGGTGGTGGTGAAGGTAAGTCTCCTATCGGACGTCCTTCTCCTGTTACTCCTTGGGGTAAGCCTGCTCTTGGTTATAAGACCAGAAGCAAGAAGGCAAGAACAGACAAGTTCATCGTAAAACGCAGAAACGCTAAATAAGGAGGGAATATAAGATGAGCAGAAGCCTTAAGAAAGCGCCTTACGTAGAAGAGAAGCTCTTCGCTCGTATTTGCGCAATGAATGAGAAGAATGAGAAAAAGGTTCTCAAGACCTGGTCTCGTGCATCGACCATATTCCCCGAGTTCGTTGGTCACACCATCGCGGTTCACGACGGAAGAAAGCACATTCCGGTATACGTAACCGAGGATATGGTTGGACACAAGCTCGGCGAGTTTGCACTCACCAGAACCTTTAAGGGCCATGCCGGCTCCAAGACATCCAACAACGGTAAATAATTGCAAAGGGAGGAATCATACAACATGGAAGCAAAAGCATATCTGAAGTATGCAAGAATTTCCCCTCGCAAGGTTCAGATCGTTCTGGATCTGATCCGCGGCAAGG
>JAFTYG010000070.1 GCA_017461365.1 Clostridia bacterium
AGGTACGTTCACGAATAACGATGGAACAGTAAGGACTCTTACAGGCGGTCGTGGCACAATGTCCGTAAGACAGTGGCATCAGTATCCCAATATGCTTCCGCGCGAGCTTTACTGCGATGATGAGCGCACGGGAGAAAAGTTTGAAACACTTTAATTTTATACAGAGTCAAATTCCAATTTTTCGGGCAGAACCCCTAAGAACAAGAATGTATAGTAATAGGCATCTATTTTGTCAAGATAACACAAAAAATAATGGACACCAAATCGGTGTCCATTATTTTTTTGCTCCGTACGGGATATGAACATCCACTCCCTCCGTAGCCGAAGGCGGCGGAGGGAGTGGGCTTGGAGCCCGAGCGCGCCTAAATGGCGAAGAAGCGAGGGTGACAAGGGAGAAAATAAGAAGTTGAAGGAGGGCGAATACGCCCGACGTGCAACGACTATATTTTCGAGTGGGGATTTCAAGTCCCACCTCCGCAACCAAAGCCTTGGTATTACTGATGCCAAGGCTTTTTTCTATGTTTTTTCCATTGGGATTTAGACGGTACAATGCCGATCTTTTTTGACGGTCTGGTGGCGGTTTCCGTCGGTTGCATACAAAACCGTCAATGAAGTCTACTGTATTGAAATGGCGTTTGATGGCTGTGAGATTGAAATTTAAGGCATATATTCAAAAATGATTGACAAAACTCGGAATTTGGTATATAATATATTTCGGTCAAACGAATGATATTATATTTCGCTCAGGCGAAGAATATTATATTTCGTCCAAACGAAGGATAGTTGTGTTCGTTTGAGCGAATGTTATAAAACACTTTTGAGGTGAAAAATGGACTATATCAGCATAGAGGAAGCGGCAAAAAAATGGGGAGTTTCGACGAGAAGCGTTCAGATGCTTTGTTCAAACGGCAGAATTGACGGTGCTGTCCGTATGTCTCGTGTCTGGATGATACCGAAGGACGCAAAGAAGCCGATAGACGGCAGAACAAAGGCGGCGAAGGTCAAGGCGGACGAGGATATGCCCTTGCCCCGAAAGACTCCGTTTTTATATATGAGCGACCTGTACCACACGCCGGGTACTGCCGACGAGGTTGGAGAAAGCCTTGCGTATAACCACGAAGCGCAGATACTTTTTGAGGCTGAGGTTGCGTACTCGCGAGGAGAGATCGGCAAGGTCTACGAGAGCGCGAACTACCTTTTAAATAAACATTCGGGCTTCTACGCCGTCCTTTCCGCGGGTATGCTTCTTGCAATGTGCGCCATATGGAAGGGTGATATCGAGATGTGGCGCAGAGCCAAGGTGCATATATCCGAAGCACCTGCCGAGACTGACTATGACCGTGATACGATACAGCTTTCGATCAGCGCCGTAGACATTATGGTCTATAGCGCTGAGAACTTTCCCGAGTGGTTCAAAATGGGTTGTTTTGAGCCGTTGCACAAGGATGCCTTTCCCGCCGCAAAGGTATATTATGCCAAATATTTATATGCTGTAGGCTACGGTGTTGCCACAGGCATAGTCAAGCTGCCTAGAGTGCAAGGATTGTCGCTTATGTCTATGATCCCGAATACGATCGAGCCTTTGATCTCCTGGGCAAACGCCAACAATACCGTAATGTCCGAGATATATCTGCGTATGACCTGTGCCGCCGTATACCATAACAGCGGCAATGATGCGCAAGCGATACGGCACATCGACAGGGCTATTGCCTTGGCTCTGCCCGACGGTCTCTACGGAGTGCTTGCGGAATACTGCCGAGTTCTCGATAGCCTTGTGGAAAAACGTCTTTCCGTTATTGATCCCGAGGCGTGGGGAGAGGTGAAGAAGCTTTATAAAGTATATAATGAAGGCTGGTCTAAGCTTTCGGGCAATGTTCGTGGCAAGACCATTCTCACAACACTTTCACAGAAGGAGCGAGAGGTGGCAAAGCTCGCCGCATTTGGAATGAGCAATCAGGAGATCGCGGATAAGCTTCATATATCGCTCTCGGTCGTTAAGCAAGCTGTGCGTATCGTGTCCGAAAAATCGGGAATGGCGCGCTCAAATTTTGCGGCAATTCTTTGAGCGACGTGCGGAGAATTTGTTATTTCACTATATAGAGAAGATCTGTTTTGTTTTTTCTAAGGTGAATTTTGCTAACGCAAAAAAGATCCTTCACATGGCTTGCAAGGTAGCAAGCCGTTCAGGATGACACGTAATGTAGGTTGGAGAAAGTTGTTTGTACATTCGTCGCACCACACTTTGGTACTTGTACAATGTAACTTACCCAACACAAACTAACCTGTCATCCTGAGCCCGAACCGCTTATGGGGGCATCCTTGGAAACATTCGAAGGATCTTGCGGCGCAGCCGCTTTACTGCACTTTGCTCATCGGGAATACCATTTCGCAAAAGTCTAAGGTAAATTTTGCTGACGCAAAAAAGATCCTTCACATGGCTTGCAAGGTAGCAAGCCGTTCAGGATGACACGTAATGTAGGTTGGAGAAAGTTGTTTGTACATTCGTCGCACCACACTTTGGTGCTTGCACAATGTAACTTACCCAACACAAACTAACCTGTCATTCTGAGCCTCTGAAGCTCATGGGGGCATCCGCCACATAGAACCGAAGAATCTTGCGGCGAAGCCGCTTTCAAGGCAGGATATTGGGAATATAATATTATTTCAATATTACCGACAACCTCCAACTTATTCCGCATTTAACATATCTTTTTAGATATGTTTTAGATATATAAATTTTCCGTGTAAGCGAAAAATTGCCAAAAAATAAGACCTAAAAAATTGATTTTAGGTAATACCGCAAAACGAAAAAATCTGTTATACTTTAAGCGTAAACTAATTTTGCACTTTGCACTTTGCATTTTGCATTTACGCCGGTATGACAGATTTTTCTTTTTGACAATTTGCCGAAAGGAGTTATATATGCAAGGAAAGCTTTCACAAATAAATATTCCGAATACGGCAGACCCACCGAGGGAGGGCGATCTTTACAGAACGGTAACGACCTTCGGAAGGCCCTTTGAGCTGAGATACGGTTATTACGAGGAATGCGACAAGGAAAGTCCCTTGTGCGATCCCGTTCCGATCTATCCCGATTTTACGCGCGAGCCCCTCTATACCGACGATGGCGAGCCCTTTGTGACGATGATGCAGGATGCCTGCGAGAGCTACAAGGGGGAGGCAAAGCGCACGGCGGACACTACCTGTGAGGAATGCGCAAATTTCAAGCGGGGCGAGGAATGGTTCGGCATCTGCCAATGTCCCAAGAATAAACGAGCGAACGAATAGTATAATACAGTATATAATGAAGAAAGATCAACAAACCATATCAACCTAATTTGGAGGAAACAAAATGAAAAAACGAATTTTCAGTATGCTTCTCGCCATCGTCATGGTGGTGGGAATATCCCCCCTTGATCTGTGACAACGAGAGTAGATCGCATGAATTTCTTTATTATACAACTTCTACATAAATACAAATCCTAAAGCAATCTCCCGAAGGAGGAATGATTATGAAAACACAATTCAAAAAAATGACAGCATGGATGCTTACATTGGCTATGCTTATGACATTTATACCGAGTTTTTCGCTATTCACAGTATCAGCAGCAGGCGCAGCAGATACTTGGGATGGGACTGCGGCATCTGATGCCTACACAAGCGGTACGGGTACTGAATCAGACCCATATATTATTGATACGGCAGAACAGCTCGCACAGCTTGCCTTGCTGGTGAGAGATGGAAACCGATACACCGGCATGTATTTCAAATTAAATTCCGACTTGGATTTAGCCGGAAAAGAATGGACACCTATAGGTCAATATTCATATACAAGTTTTAAGGGAATTTTTGACGGAAACAACAAAAAGATTACTAATTTATCTATAAGTGGCAATTATCAATATATGGGTTTGTTTGCCTATATAGAAAGTGGCGGTTCTGTGTATAATTTGGCGGTATCCGGCACGGTCACCAATGAACATAATTATACAGGCGGAATTGTAGGTTGTTTTTCGGGTGATAAAATAGAAAACTGTTCATTCTCAGGAAATGTTACAGGCTTTGGCTCTGTTGGCGGAATTGTCGGAACAGTTAGCGGCAGCGCTTTAATAAATGCTTGCTTTACCACAGGGACAGTTACTGCAACAGGAACTACAAATCAGGCTTATGCAGGCGGAATTGTCGGAGCAATTCCAAGTGCTCAAAAGGTTTATAACTGCTACAGCAGTGCCACGGTAACAAGCGGAAACAGCACCTATGCCGGTGGTATTGCAGGTCAGGCAGGGATGAAAACTTCGCAGGTTATAAGCTGTCTTGCAGTCGGCTCACCGGCTAAAATTGTAGGATTCCGAGGATGGGGAAACGATATTAACTGTTATAGTAACACAACGGCTAACGCAACTAAAATTGAAAATGGTGAAATCGCATATAAGCTGTCACAGGGTTATTCAAGCGATGATATTTCTGTTGACGGAAGTATATGGGGACAAACAATAGGAACAGATGAATATCCTAACTTCACCGGCGCGAAGGTCTACTACGGCTATAACTCCTGCGCGGAGACCGCCACGAAGAACTATACCAACGACAGCACCGTGTCGGCTGAGAAGCCTGCGCACTCCGGCGGCGTGGCAACATGCCTTGTCGGTAAAATCTGCGAGTCTTGCGACTTTGAGTATGACGAAACCACCAATCCCGACAATCACGAAAGCGACGAGTTTGCTTATACCGCTAACGCAGACGGCACTACCCACACCAAAAAGTACAAGTGCTGCGATGCTGTTGCAAATGAAAACGAAGCGCACGACCACACCAACGGCAAATGCGCCTGCGGCGTGAAGGCAACGCCCGAAGTGACCGCACCTACCGCAGTTGAGAATTTGGAATACACCGGCGAGGCACTGACGCTGATCAACGCAGGCTCTACCACAGGAGGTACACTGCAATACAAGCTGGGCGAGGACGGCACCTACGGTACCGCGATCCCCACCGCTACCGATGCAGGCACTTATACCATCTACTACAAGGTCGTTGGCAACGAAAACTACAACGACGTGGCAGAAACGTCCTTCACCGTGACCATCGAAAAGGCAACGCCCGGCTATACTGTTCCTACGAATCTTACCGCAATCTACGGTCTGACCTTGGCAGATGTTGATCTTCCCGAAGGTTGGAAATGGCAGGATGCTGAAACGACCTCCGTTGGCAACGCAGGTAGCAATACCTTCAAAGTAACATATACGCCTGATGATACTGAAAATTACAAAACCGTTTCGGATATCGAAGTGACTATCCAGGTCGAAAAGGCAACGCCTACCATCACCGTCAAGTCTCCCGTGACTTCCGTTCTCCCCGGCAACACCATTTTGCTCACCGTTACGGCAAGTGCCGACGAGGTAAGCGAGTTTACCATTAACGCGGGCGACCTTTACACCGTTGACGGAATGAAAATCACGGTGTCCGATAAGGCTGTGATCGGTCAGGACGAGATCACGGTTACGGTAACAAGCGCCGCAACCACCAACTATAACGAGGCTACGGCTACTATCACACTTGATGTCGGTATGGCTGACTTCTCGGGCGCGATTGCGGAGCTTGAAAAGGATATTGAAGAACTGCAAACCTTGATTGAGGGCAAGGCAGACGCAGAGGAAGTTACCTCGAAGCTGAATGAGATCAGCGGAAAGATCACAGTTCTTGAACAGAACGGTGCAACTGATGCGGAGCTTGAAAAGGCAAAGACCGAGCTTGCGGGTACGATCTCTGCTCTTGAAACGAAGCTGAACGAAAAAGTTGCGGAGCTTCAAGGTCAGATAACCTCCAACGATACCGATATTGATGGTATCAAGGAAAATATCACTACCATCAACGGTTTGATCAACGCACTCAAAGCGGCAGACGAAACTCTCGATGGCAAGATCGCCGAGGCAGTCAATACCGCAAAGAGCGACCTTGCAACCGCTGTTTCCACTCTCGAAGATAAGATCGCAGAGGAAGTTGAAAAGCTCCAAAATCAGATCAATTCCAACGATACTGACATTAACGGTATCAAAGCAAGCATTACCACCATTAACGGTTTGATCGACGTTCTCGAAGCGGCAGATGAAACTCTCGATGGCAAGATCGCCGAGGCAGTCAATACCGCAAAGAGCGACCTTGCAACCGCAGTATCTGCCCTTGAAGATAAGATCTCTGAGGAAGTCGAAAAGCTTCAAAATCAGATCAATGCAAACGATACCGATATTGAGGGTATTAACACAAGCATTACCACCATTAACGGTTTGATCGACGCGCTCAAAAAAGCAGACGAGGCTCTTGACGGCGACATTTCCGATGCGATCACCAAAGCGGAAAACGAGTTAAAAGCTGCACAGGACGAACTGAAAGAGCTGATTGGAGATGTTCAGACCAACCTCGACAATGCGAAAGCAGAGCTTGATAAGGCTATTGCAGACCTTGATGCCGCTATGAAGCAGGGTGACGCTGATCTCTCTGCCGAGATTGCAAACCTCAATAATGCTCTGACAAACGCAAAAGCGGCTCTTGAAAAAGCAGACGCCGACAACAAAGCTGAGCTTGTAAGCAAGATCGAAACCGCAGATGCGGCTCTCGAAGATGCAATCAAGGCAGTTCAGAAGAACCTCGACGAGGCTGTTGCAGACCTTAACAAGGCTATCGCAGACGGCGATGCGGCTCTCGCAGGCGAGATAGACGCTCTTGAACAGGCGCTTGCTGACGCAAAGGCTACTCTTGAAGCGGCAGACGCGGCGAACAAGACCGAGCTTATCAATATGATAGTGAAGGCAAAGGTCGCTCTCCAGACGGCTATTGACAGTGTGTCTCAAAATCTTGCCGATGCTGAGAAGGAGCTGGGTGAGGCTATCGCTTCGGGCGACAAGGCTCTCTCTGACGAGATCGATGCTCTTGAGGCGGCACTTGCAGATGCAAAGGCTGTGCTTGCAAAGGCTGACGAGGAGAACAAGGCGGCGCTTACAGCGAAGATAGATGCGGCTGACGCAGCTCTCGACGCGGCTATCAAGGCAGTTCAGAAGAACCTTAATGACGCAAAGGCAGAGCTTGACAAGGCAATATCCGACGGCGATGCGGCACTTGCGGGCGAGATAGACGCTCTTGAAAAGGCTCTCAACGACGCAAAGGCGGCTCTTGCAAAGGCGGATGCTGACAACAAGGCGGCTCTTACGACCAAGATCGAGGCGGCTGACAAGGCTCTCGAGGCGGCTATAGCGGCGGTTCAGAAGAACCTTGATGACGCAAAGGCTGAGCTTGACAAGGCTATCTCTGACGGCGACAAGGCGCTCGACGAGAAGATCACGGCTTTGAACAAGGCTCTTGACGATGCAAAGGCGGCTCTTACGAAGGCGGATGCCGACAACAAGGCTGAGCTTGAGGAGAAGATCGAGACTGCTGACAAGGCTCTCGAGGAGGCTATAGCGGCGGTTCAGAAGAATCTTGACGACGCAAAGGCGGCTCTTGAGAAGGCTGACGCTGACAACAAGGCGGCGCTTGAGGATAAGGACAGCGATCTGACGACGATGTTCATTATCGCTATCGTTGTTGCAGGCGTGGGCGTTTGCGGAAACATTGCTCTTCTTGTATGGATCATAGTTGACAAGCGCAAAAAAAGAGTTTGACTTGAAGAGCGAAAGCAAATAAAATAACCGTTTAAGTACGGAAAACGGTGACGGATGAATGTCCGTCACCGTTTTGAACGTAAAAAAGAAAGCTCCGACGGGTGTCGGAGAGAAAATTTGCGAAAGCTATTGACAAAATGGGGGAAACAGTTTACAATATTTTACAGCATTTGTATATATCTTTGCGTGGCTGATATGATGCTTTTTGGTTTGCTATCTTTAATGTCAAATTATTAAGGAGAATTTTTATGAAAAAGAACGCGTGGGGCGCGATGCTCTTAGCTTTACTTCTTTTATTTACGATCGTTGCTTGTGATGAGGATACGGTTGACGGTTCTGACGAAACGAACGGCTCTTCGACGGGTGCGGTCGTAGATGGCGGAAGCGAGTCGGTTTCGGATACTGATGAGAACACTTCTCCCATTTTGTGTGAGAAGCACACGTTCGGTGATTGGGAAACCGTTTTGCAAGCGACCTGCGGAGCGAACGGAAAGCGCGAACGGATATGCGAGGTCTGTGGGCATACCGAAACGGGTGCGATACCGATGCAGGGCGAGCACATCTATATGGATACGGGTAAATGCAAGATCTGCTCTAAGGCGATGGATAAGGATTTTTTGTTTACGCTGAACGATGACGGAATATCTTATTCGTTCAATTATGACGGAAATGCTTCCTCCGTTACCGTACCGTCAACGTATAATGAGTTACCCGTAACGAAGCTCAGCGAGTATGCCTTTTGGTGGTGTAATGAACTGAAGACCGTGAAGCTTCCCGACAGCATCGTTGAGATTGGCGCGTATGCCTTTGATTCCTGCCCGAGCCTGACGAGTGTCAATACTCCCGAGAGCCTGAGTGTCATTGGCAAAGGCGCGTTTTCGGGATGTAGCTCGCTGACCTCTTTCCGTATTCCCGAGGCGGTTACAAGGATAGAATATTACACGTTTGCGAATTGCGGCTTGAAGTCTGTCAACCTGCCGAAAACGCTTACATATGTCGGAGAGGATGCTTTTACGGGATGCTGTGAATTTACGACGTTGACTATCCCCGCGTCGGTCATGGAGATAGGAGAGGGCGCGTTTTCGGCGTGTCGAGCGCTTAAAGAGATAAGGATCGAGGACGGTACCCGTCTTACGCACATTTCTGAAAATGCGTTTTCATCGGGAGCATCTCTGAAGAGCGTTGTGATAGCCGAGGGCATAACACATCTCGATGACAATGCTTTCTTTTCAAATCTTCGGTTGAATTCGGTCACGCTACCATCGACTGTTGTCTCAATAGGCGATATGGCTTTTTATAACAGTGCTGATACGCTTACGGTCAACTATAACGGTACGCCCGAGGAATGGGCGTTGATAGAATTCGGGGACAAGTGGACGAGCGGAAACGTTACCGTGAACGTAGTTTATAAGCAGTAATTAAAATATTCGAATGACAAAAGGAGTTGGGACACATCAGAGCCGACTCCTTTTTGCATATTTTTTATTTTCGGTTGAAAACGGATATACTTTGTGGTATAATGAGACCGATAAAGGAGTCGTACTATGACCTTTACAAAGAAAAAATAATAAGATCTTGCCGTAAAATTTCTATTCTCCGTAACCTTTTATCAAAAAAAGCGACATATGGATGTAGGGACGTTTACGGAAATATCACAGATCGAAAAATAAAAACATAAAGAAAGGAAAAGACATGGCTTTACTGACACTCCGTGACATCGGAAAAATATACGTTTCCGAGGGAAACGTTGCCGTTGGCATACGCGGCGTAAATCTTTCCTTTGACCGCGGCGAGTTCGTTGCGATCACAGGTAAGTCGGGCTCGGGTAAATCAACGCTTTTGAACGTCATCAGCGGAATGGACTCATATGAGGAGGGCGAGCTTTACATAGAGGGGCAGAGCACCTCTCACTATCTTCAACCCGAGTGGGAGGAATACAGGGAAAAATATATTTCTTTCATTTTTCAGGACTACAACATAATCGAGAGCTTTACCGTTCTGCAAAACGTGGAGCTTGCGCTTATGCACATTGAGGACAAAAGGGAGCGCCACAGGCGCGCCACCGAGCTTATAGGGCGCGTGGGGCTCTCTTCGCACATGAAGCAAAAGGGCAGTAAGCTCTCGGGCGGTCAGAAGCAGAGGACAGTCATTGCCCGCGCGCTTGCAAAGGACAGCCCGATAATCCTTGCCGACGAGCCGACGGGAAATCTTGACTCGGCTACCTCAAAGGAGATCATCGAGCTTCTGCGTGAGGTATCAAAGGATAAGCTTCTTATCGTCGTTACGCACAACTTTGAGCAGGTAGAGTCTTGCGCGACGAGGCATATACGCATTTTTGACGGCGCGGTTGAGTCGGATCACGTTGTAAGGGACACGGCTATCCGCGAAGAGAGCGATGCTCAGCAGACGGCGCCCGAAAAAATGGGAATGAAAGAAAGGAAAAAGGCAAAGAAGAAGGAGAAGAAGCGTCAGGTAAGGAACGGCATCACGCTCGGACGCACCATATTCACGGCGAAGCCCAAGCTGTCGGTCTTTCTGTGCTTCCTTATGATAGTAGGCACGCTCGGCATATTTCTTGTTACGACGCTTTGCGGCTCGGCTGTCGATATGTTCGCGCCGAACTATATGTTCAATCATATAGACGGCAGAGTTGTTCTCACCACTCAAAGCGGAGAGGTGCTTTCCGAGGAGGAGGTAGCGAAGATCGCGAAGGAGTACGGCGCGGAGGAATATCTGCGGTATGACGTATTGCTCGACAAGGGTGTTGACAGTCAGGTCGTTATCCCTGCGGGCGAGAGCGAGGAGGACTACGCTTACCCGATGGTAAGCTGTATCTACGGCAAGAATTACGGCGACAATATCATAGGACGTTATCCCGAAGCCGCCGACGAGGTATTTTTGTATCTTCCTATTTCTTATCAGCCCTCGGTGGGCAAGAAGGATCTGGCGGTCTCCGAGGTGCTTTTGGGAAGAACGGCGTATAAGCTTGTCGGTGTGAAGTATTTTTACGACAACAATCTGAGCGCCGAATGTCTCTTTACCGAGGACGGCTTCCGAGTTGCTACGGCTATACATTACATTATGGATTTTGCGAATTTCAATCTCTCGCTTTCTGTAAGCTCGGACGACGGAAGCTATGCCCGTCAGTATGAGCTTTACGACATGATCCCGTCGTTTGATATGCCTGCGGATAAGATCTATATAAATTCGAGCAGCTACAGCTCTGCCGTTTCGGGCAGCAAGGATCCCAATATGACGTACAGCACGACGGTCGATCTTTCCTCTACGTATTATAATTACAATTACTATTACGATCAGTCTGCGACGTCCTATACCTTTAATCGGAGCTTTACCGACGCCGATATTACCGACGTAAAGCCTGAGTTCAACAGCTACATGGCGTGGCGCGGAGAGAACGGTATCGTTATCAGTGACGAGCTTCTTTGCGAGATCGCGGATGAGGTGCTGAGCGACTCTTACAAGCAGGCCTCTCTCTTTTTTGAGAATGACAAAGAGGCTCACAAGGCGGCGGAAAAATTGCGCGACGCGGGATATATTGCCGTACCGTCTGACACGACCTATGAGCCCGATGCATTTACGGCTATTATGAACATCGCGGCGTGCCTTATGCTGGCAGGCGTTTGGGTGCTTGCCATCGTTTTCCTTGCGTTCTTTATCAACCTTTGCTCCTCCCGTACACTGGGAGCCTTCAAGGGGGATATGGCTATAATGCGCTCGATGGGTATTCCCGTAAAGGCGATACGTGTGGGTATGTACGTCAGAATGCTCATATCGCTTATCCCTGCGTTCATACTTGTAGTGCTGACGGCGGTGCTTATATTTACCACGCCTCGGTTCAACGAATATTTCGTTTATCTCTACGCTTGGCAGTATGCACTCATATTTGTCGGCATGGTACTGCTTACCGTTCGTATAACCTATAAGCAGATACGCAAGCTCTTCGGAGAGAGCGTAAAGAAATCCCTGAAAGGAGGTCACGCTGAATGATACATATTAAAGATCTGCACAAGTTCTTTAACAAAGGACGGCAAAATGAGATACACGTTATCAACGGCATAAGTCTCGACCTCCCCGAGACGGGCATGGTCGCTATCTTCGGTAAGAGCGGATGCGGAAAGACGACGCTTCTTAACGTAATAGGCGGTCTTGACAAATACGCAGACGGCACACTGACCGTCGAAGGTCGGGATATTCGCAAGAATACCGACGTGGTAAGAAACAAATATATCGGATATATCTTTCAGAACTATAATCTCAACAAGTCGGAGTCCTGCTTTGACAACGTAGCCGATGCGCTGAGGCTTTGCGGAATGACCGACGAGGGCGAGATAGAGACTCGCGTTACGGCGGCTCTTGCAAACGTGGGGATGGATAAATACTCAAAGCGTACGCCCGATACGCTCTCGGGCGGTCAGCAGCAGCGTATCGCCATCGCACGCGCTATAGTAAAGGATCCGCGCATCATCCTTGCCGACGAGCCGACGGGAAATCTTGACGAGGCGAATACCGTTATGATAATGGATCTGCTCAAGGCGATAGCAAAGGATCATCTTGTTTTGCTTGTCACTCACGAGGCAAATCTTGTCGATTACTACTGTGATACCGTTATCGAGCTATCTGACGGCAAGGTGATAAGCACAAGGCAGAATACCTCCGCCAACGGATTTGCGGCGAGAGATAAGAACGATATTTATCTCGGTGAGCTTGAGCGCAGTGAGCTCAGCGACGGAAACGCTGAGATCGAATATTACGGTGAGGCACCCGAGACGCCGATAAAGCTGAAGATAGTTTCGAGCGGCGGTAAGATATACGTTCAGGTCGGTACGCCAAAGGTACAGATACTTGACGAATTCAGTGAGATAAAGCTTTGCGAGGGTGTATATGAGGAAAGGATAAATGAAAGAGCGGTCGGAGAGGACATAGATATGTCAAAGCTGCCGCCTGTTGACGGCAAGCGCTTCGGACATCTGTTCTCGTTTAAGTCCTCTGTCAAGAGTGGCTACGTTGCCAATTTCAAGAACCGTAAAAAGGGAAAGAAGATACTGCGCGGATGTATGTGTCTCTTTGCGGCGGTCATCGTATTTATGAGCTCGATCTTTGGCTCGGCGTTCGGAGATATGATCAACGCAAGCAATGCTTATAACCATAACGTGTTCTATCTTTACACGCCGAGCGCGGAGGTCTCCGAGAAGCTTTATGCGGCGGTGGGAGACGGCGAGACGGGCATAGACTTTATCCGTCTTTCTGGTAATTATCCGAGCGGTGACGCGTGGGCGTTTTTCCGAACGGGAAGCTTTGAGACCTTTGCGCCCTACGATTACGAAAGCAATTTCAGGACGAATGCAGTCTATCTTGACGTATCGCTGACAAAGGATATGGAGCTTGTCGAGGGCAGGCGCGACGGTCTTGCAGAGGAAGAGATACTTATATCGACTAAGGTCGCTGACGCTCTGCTTGAAAAATCGACACTTGGTTATATTACAGAGCGAAAGGATCTTATCGGACTTGTTTCCACGATGTTTTCGGTTGACGGCAAAAATCCGCGTGTTGCGGGTATAGTGGAGTCGGATGAGCCTGCGATATATCTTACCGAGCTTGCGATGGCTAAGTACGTTCGCGGCAGTCTGTGGTTATTCCATACCACGCTTGCCTCCGATCACGGCATCGAGGTCGCAGAGGGCGAGGCTGTGCTTGCTATCAAGACTCAGCGTGATGACGTTGAATATCCCAAGGTCGGAGAGACTATAAAAATACAGGGCAGAGATGTCAAGATAGTAGCCATCAAGGAGGCTCATTACGATTATGGCGGTTGGCTCGACGCGAACGGCATTGAAAAGGATGACGAATATACGTTCTTTTATGATCTTATCAAAAAGGAAAGACCTGAGCTGAGCGAGGGAACTGATGAGTTTTTTAGAGCGTTGGATGATGCGATGAGCTTGCGCGCTTACGAATACTATGACTACTGCTATCTGGAGATCGACCAATATCTGAGAGACTATTATTTCTTCGAGCCTCAAAATCTTGAGCTGTGGCTTTATGCCGAGAAAGGTATTGATGCGGCAAAATACGCATTTTTGCCTGACGAATACTACAAGGCGGTAGCCTATAAGGAGCTTTACGGCAGTTATCCTACGCAGGATGAGCTTGAACGTAAGTATAACGAGCTGCCCGACAGATATGAGAAGATCAAGGAGTACACCTTGGTATATGAGGATGAATTCTATATGTCTGCCAACTATTCGAGCTTTGAGCTCAACACCTATATGGTAAGCGAGGCTGATTACATTGCTTTCTCAAAGCAGCTTGGAGAAACGCATCCCTCGGCTATGCAGGACTTGGGCGGTGATATTTTCTACTTTGAGGACTATTCTGTCGGGGAAGCCGCAACTTTTGAGAAGAGCTCGTCTGAGGTGAACTCAACTGTTGACGTTGTTACCACGTATGCTAAGGAAATGTACTATACGGTCATTCATTCAAGCAATCCCAAAAAGACCGCGGCGTGGCTTGAGAGTGAGTTTTCCGATCTTGAGGTTCCGAGCGATTACGTATATTGGCCCGCTATGGTGACGCCCGACGACGTATTTGACGGGATAATTGAGAGCAGTCTTGAGGGTATAATCACAAGCCTTATTACGATGGCGATATTGCTTATTCTTATGAGCCTTTGTATGTACTTTATCATGCGCTCCTCGTTGATGAACCGAATAAAAGAGGTCGGAATATACAGAGCTATCGGTGTATCGAAGAAAAACCTTGTGTTCAAGTTCTTCGTTGAGGCTGTTGTGCTTACGACGCTTACGGTGCTTATCGGTTATATTTTAACGAGCGGAATTTTGTTTGCGTGCCTCGGAATGTCCTCTCTTGTTGCGGAGATATTCTACTATCCGATATGGCTTGCGGGAGCTATTCTTGTGATACTGTACGTTATAAGCCTGTTCTTCGGAACGCTTCCGATCATTTCGCTGTTGAAGAAAACGCCGAGTGAGATACTTGCGAAATACGACATTTAATGTTTAAAAAATAGTGATGAAAAATACAAAGCCTCTGCGCGAATATCGCGCAGAGGCTTGCTTTTTGTAATTATGCGATAATGGTAAAAAATATAATTTCTCGTGTGTGCTTTTAAAAGGCTTTTTTGAAAGAAGATAATGTGTAAATAACATCATATTGAATGTGTGATAAAAACTGTGAAATGTATAGAATAAGCGGATAGAATATTGTAAAAATAATCACAAACAAATAACGAAGAGCTTGCGGAGCTTACGAAGATATTTGGAAGAATGAAATAAAAAGCCGAGGCGAGACGGCGCAAACGTCGAATTTTGTCGCGTTTTAAGGTGCGCTTGTTTGGCAAAAGTGAAAAAATTGTAAATATATGGAAATACACACTTAAAATGGTAAAAAATAGTAGGTGGGTGGCCTGTTTTGCGGTATAATTACAAAAAAACTATTGCAATATTAAAAAAAATGTGCTATAATAAGATGACTGATTGGCGCAGTTACATATTATTTTATGATTCCGAGATAGGAGCGGCGTATGACGAGGCTCTGTAAATTTGGAAAGATCGGAACAGCAGAGGAGATTTAGGAAAGGAGAATATATGGGTAAAAGTACAGTTAAATTCAAAACCAAGATGAATATATTCTTCATCGTCTTGAAGGTACTTTTGTGCATCACTATTATGGTGTCATCCACATACGCGCTCTTTACCGACAGCGACGGCGCAAGCGTTTGCGTAACGGCGGGCGAGATGGACGTAAATCTGTTACAGTGGACACCTGACGGATACAAGGACATAAGCGAAAGACAAGGCGATGTATTCGGAACGGGACTTTGGGAGCCCGGATATACGCGTGTCGTATTTCTGAAAGTTGAGAATAGATCAAACGTACCCGTAAAATATATGCTGAATATGAACGTGGTGATAAACGAGCTTTCGGGCGCGTTTGAATATTGCGTTTTTGAAAGCGATGCGTTCGACACCGGCTCTTATGATTGGGAGAGCCTCTCTCAGATGGGAGACGTCTCTGAGCTCAATGGCGGAGTAAACGACATATCGGATATGAAGAACGGAAATTACATCTACCTTGAGGAAGGTGGGGAGGTCTATTACACTCTGGCGGTACATATGCTTCCCGACGATGGAAACGTATATCAGAATAAGACCGCGGCTATAAACATACACCTCTTTGCGGTACAGGGCAACGTGAGCGACGAAATGCTTGCGTCGGACACGGCTTCCGAGACTGCGGATTGATCCCTTGTGCGCATATAACTTATGGTAAGAAAGTCGCAGATGACAGGAGATAAATATGGAAGAAAAGCAGCAGATGGACACAAATCAGGCAACTGAAACGCCGAAGTCTGAGAACTCGGGCTTCAAAAAGATACTGAACGTAGTGAAAAGCGTGATCGTATATGCGGTATTGGTAATATGCGTGGGAATGATGATATTCACGCTCATATCTGTAAATACGTTCAATAAAAACGACAAAAATCTTTTTGGATACAAATTTTTCGTAGTACAGACCGACTCTATGTCGGCAACCCACTTTAACGCGGGCGATGTTATAATCTCCAAGGAGGTTGACATCACGACTCTCGTTGAGGGGGACGTTATCACATTTATATCGCAGAACCGGTCGAGCATGGGCGAGACTATCACTCACCGTATCCGTGAGGTTAGATATGACGATAATGGTGTTTTAGAAGGGTTTGTTACATACGGTACTACCACCGACACGAACGATGAAGCGCTCGCTACGATGGTAATCGGTAAATATCAGGCAAGAATTCCTTTCCTTGGATATTTCTTTACGTTCTTAAAGACAACTCCCGGATACATCGTATGTATTCTTGTTCCGTTCCTGCTTCTGATGCTCTCTCAGGGTGTCAACTGTGTGCGTCTCTTTAAGAGATACAGAGCGGAGCAGATGGAGGGACTCAAGAACGAAAGAGCTCAGCTCGAAAACGAGCGTGAGGAAAGCCGCAAGATGATGGAAGAGCTGATGGCTCTCAAGCAGGAGCTTGCAAACAAGGAGTCCGAGCAGGCGGCTAAGCTTGAACAGACGGTTAAGCCTATGGTCGAAGAACCTAAGGTTGAAGAGGTCAAGACCGAGGAGGAGATCAAGTCAGAAGAGCCTGTGGTTGAAGAAATCAAGACCGAAGAGGTCAAGGCAGAAGAGCCTGTGGTTGAAGAAATCAAGACCGAAGAGGTCAAGGCAGAAG
>JAFTYG010000071.1 GCA_017461365.1 Clostridia bacterium
TATTTTTTGTTGCAAGCCAATGCAGAGTTTTCTTTTGGTTACTTTTCTTTTTTAAATTTAAAGAAGTCTGTATTTTTTGTTGCAAGCCAATGCAGAGTTTTCTTTTGGTTACTTTTCTTTTTTAAAAGAAAAGTAACCGCTCAACTTCGGCGCAGATAGCGTGATATACGGGAAGATGAAGCTCCTGAACACGGTAGGTCTCTACCTCGGGAACACGGATAGTAATGTCGCAAAGCTCATAAAGCTTTCCACCGGACTTACCCGTAAGTCCTATCGTGCAAAGTCCCATAGCCTTTGCCGCCGCTACGGCAAGAACTACGTTCTTCGAGTTGCCCGAGGTGGACATTCCGAGAAGAACGTCTCCCTTTCTGTGCATCGAATAAACGAGCTGAGCAAATACAGCCTCGGGTGCACAGTCGTTGGCAAACGCGCTGAGCACCGCGCACTGGTCGGGCAGAGATATAGCGCACAGACCGTCCTGCAAGGTGCTTGCATAGGGCGCTATCTCGGGAACAGACAAAAGCTTTTCCCTGTTCTCCCCCTTGGGCTCGCGCTTGAGAATAAATCCCTTCAGAAGCTCACCTGCGATATGAGAGCTGTCAGCGGCGCTTCCGCCGTTTCCGCAAAGCAGTATCTTTCCGCCGTCGTGATACATCTTAACGATAGCGTCGACAGCCGCCTGAACGTCGTCCTTACATTCAGCAAGTACGGGATAATTTTTAACAAGATTTTCAACGTAGTTCATATTATTTGCCTCCAAAGCCTTCAAATTTTCCAAGATCATTCTTTTTGAGGAACTCCATATAAGCCTCATAGGACGTTCCTCTGATATTCGTTACGTAGTGGTTCTTTCCGTAATTTCCATTCTCATCGCGCCATTCGATAAGCAAAAATTCGTGATCGTTCTCACCGCAAGGAGTCTCTCCGAGCTTTACAAGCCCGTCTCCGTCAATAAGTATCTTTCCCGCCATAAGCGTCTCATCGTCGGACATACGCGTAACAGTAAAGCTTATTTCCGTATCCTCGCGTCTGTCGTTTGCCGCCCAAAGCGTGATCTTTCCGCCCTCGGGCTCGTCGAACATAAGACAAAGCGGCGCTTGCGAGCTCTTTATATACCAATAAGCAAGCTTCTTTACAAAATAGTAGTCAACAACGGCATCGGAGATCTGAGGCCAACCGTCAAGGATATTCCACCATATGATACCGCCGCGAACGTCCTTGCGAATACGGAAACGCTCGATAAAATACTTGAACGCCTCAGCCTGAGAGATCTGGCTTGCCTTCGCGTATTCCGAAAGCCCCTCTTCGCCTTCTCCGAATATCTCGGAAAGTTGCTTTGCCGCAAAGATATTATCCTTTGTGGGCTCACCGAAGATCTCGGTGACCTGTCTGTTCATAAGACCTATTCTGTATTCATATCCGCCCACACGGTCTGTCTCCATCGACGCCGCATGAACCGTCCAATCATCATTCGGGCGTCCGTTCTCAAGCATATTCGGCCAAAGATTTTCGGAAGATATATATTTTTTCAGCGAGTCGGGCGACGGACAGCCGTGATAGCCCGTCTCGGACGCAAACGCGGAAACAGCCTTTGCATAGTAATTTCCCTTGAAATAATCGCGCGGCCCCCACAGATGATCCTCCGACAAAGGAAGCTCAGACTTGAACGCATATTCATCTACATAGGGCGAGCTCGGCAGGAAGGTACGCAACGGATCGTGCTCTGCCACAAGCGAGGGCAGAAGCTTTCGCGTGAGTATATTCATGCTCGGATCTATCTTTTGAGACTTATAACGCCAAGCAATAGCAAGATCACATTCGTTGTCCCCCGCCCAAAGAGCAAGACAAGGGTGCGAACGCAATCTCTTTATGACAGCCTCGGCTTCGATAGCAAGAGCCTTTGAAAACTCCTCGGTCTGAGGATATACCGCACAACCCATTCCGAAATCCTGCCACACAAGTATTCCCTTTTCGTCGCAAAGGTCATAAAATCTGTCCTCCTCATATACGTTTCCGCCCCAACAGCGTATCATATTGCAGCCAATATCATCGACAAGCTCCATCGCCGCGTCAAGCCTCTTTGAGTTCTGCGAGGGGAAGGTATCGAGAGGCACCCAGTTCGTTCCGAGAATAAATACCTTCTCTCCGTTCACCTTGAATTCGAACTTACCGCCCTTTTCGGGATCTATAACCGACGTGCGGTCAAGCTCTACTGTGCGTATTCCGAGACGCGTCTTGTATGTGTCGCAAAGCTTGCCACATAAATAGAGCGCTACCTCAATATCGTAAAGCGCCTGCTCACCTCTTCCGCGAGGCCACCAAAGGTAATAATCGTCAAGCGTTACAGTGGTAAGAGTATTCGCGCCCCACGGACGGAAGCTGTGAGAAAAGCTCTTGTCCTTGCATTTTCCCTTTATTACTACCTCATATCCGTCAAGAAGATCCTCCGATACCTCTATACGTACAAGCGCATTGAGGGTGGCTACCGTCTTTCCGAGCGTCTTACTAAATCTTATATCACGCGTTCCTATGTAAAATTCGTCAATGCGATCCTCTGCCTTTGAAATGAGAGAAACCGATTTCCATATACCGCCCGACACAAAGCGCCCCATAATATCCCATCCGAACATATACGCCGCCTTGCGAACGTTTATGGTGTCGAAATTATAACGCTGAGCCGTGTTGATAGCGGCATTTTTGAACTTTCTTAATTCTATCGCCGTCGGCAGGATATGAACGAGCAGCTCGTTTTTTCCGACCTTCAATGAGCTTGCCGAGAATTCGTGAGAGATAAGCATATTGTCGCATTTGCCGATAAGCTCGCCGTTGAGATATATCTCCGCATAAGTATCTATACCCTCAAACAAAAGATACGGCTCGCGCTCTCCGCCCGAGTATTCAAAGGTGCGGGCATACCACAGATGCTTGTTTTCCTCTTTCTGAGCAAGCAAAGGATTTGTACCGTAGAAAAGATCGGGCAAAAGTCCCGCTCTCTGCATATCAAGCTCAAAATTTCCGGGAACAGAGCCGTCTATTTTGCAAAATCCGCTCTCTCCGAGCTCGGATGCGGTCGTTGGTTCAAAGCCCTTTTTCTTTACCTCTTTATTGGGCGCTATATAAAGCTCCCATATTCCGTCAAGTGTCAAGATCCTTTTATCCATATCAGCCCCCCATAGCTACGGCGATCGCCGCCATGTCTCCTATCGCCTCTCCGAGCTCTGCGGGCACTATCCTGCAAACGGCCGCCGAGGGCGACAGCGCCTCTTTTTGTATTACCTTTTCCATTTCGGGACGCAAAAGCTCTCCCGAACGCGCAAAAACACTTCCGATAACTATCGCCTCGGGATTGAGAATGTCTATTATCATCGAAAGCCCCATTCCGAGCCGCCTTCCCGACTCTCGCCAAACCTCCATGGCAATAGCGTCGCCGTTCTGCGCCGCCTCTGCGAGCAGCTTTGCGTCTATTTTTTCTATATCGTCAATATCCTTGCAGAAAGACATAGGAGTGCCCTTAACGAGAGCCTCCTTTGCCGCTCTCTTGCCGAGCTTCGCAATACCTCCGCCCGAGCAAAAGCCCTCGAATGATCCCGCCTTTCCGTAGCCTACGGGACCGTCCTTTGCAAGCCTTACGTGTCCTACCTCGCCCGCGTTTCCGTTCGTTCCCGAGTAGAGCTTACCGTCGAGTATCAGCCCCGCGCCAAGCCCCGTTCCAAAGGTAAGAAACACCATATTCTTCGTCCCCCTGCCCGCTCCGAAGCGCCATTCCGCAAGAGCGCAGGCGTTAGCGTCGTTGCAGATACGTGCAGGAACGCCAAACCGCTCTGTCAGCATATCCGTAATGTGAACATCATCCCATCCGGGGAGATTGGGCGGCGACATTATGATCCCCCTCTGCTCGTCGAGAGGTCCTCCGCAGGACACGCCTATGGCAGAGCACTCTCCCATAGAAGCCACAGCTTCAAATATCTTATCAAGAGTTTCCTGACACGATACGGTGGGAAATCTTACCTTATTTACCACCGCACCGCTGTCATCGGCATAGACCACTGCGCATTTTGTTCCGCCAATATCAATTCCTATATACATAAGATCACCTCGATGAATTACTGTAACATTATTATAGCAGAAAACCGATAGATATTCTATACATTATTTGCTCAATATTTGTAATATTTTCTACGATTTTTCGTCAATACACTTGGGTTTGCAGAAGATCATCACCGAAATTCGTCCCAAAGCGTAGACAAGAGTAAGAAGCGCAAGCGCCGAGCCGAACGCGGGAATATCGCCTCTGTTCCAGAAATAAACGACAGCACCGAGAGGAGCAAGCGACAAGACCGCGTCAATATAGTAAAGATCTCTCAGCGCAAGACGGAGCGCCACAAGAACACCGAAGCATATGGCAATATTCCGAAACAGACTCATATCGGCTCCGTCGTACACCACAGCATAGTAAAGCAGCTTTTCAATGATAGATATATGCTCAAATTCAACGTTAGCTATATCCTTGGATATATATAGAATATAGAGGCAAAATCCCGCCGCCGCAAGTCCCATAATATCCACAGCCAAAGCCGAGCGCCTGCGTCTGTCACCTCTGTCTCTGCGTATGCACTCGAAAAGGCATCCGAATACGTGCAACGAAGAAAGAACTATCAGAAGCATCGGTCTTTCGTATATCTCGTCCGCGTCATACATAATAATGATCTGTATCATCGGAAGCACGGAAACGGCAAAGGTCAACCACGGGAGCTTATGAAAAATGACAGATACGGCAAAGGAGATAAGCAGAAGCACAAGGAGCGTGAGATAATATCTGTATTCCCTTCTCGGCTCATTGGAAAAGAAATATTTGATCTTTTCCATAAAGCCCTCTATTTCCTTAAAGTCCATAGCCATATATTGACAAAACAGGTACATAAATACCGAAAATGCGGCAAATGCGGCGCAAAAATCGCCAAAGCGTTTAACGTATCCCATAATATCTCCTTTCGGGGGTATATGAATATTATACTACATCTGCCATATCTTTTCAAGTAAAATCGTAAAATTATAACAGGTTAAAGAGAATATTAAAACAATATGCACCCCAAAAGTCAAACACTTTTGGGGTGCATATCAAATGTCTAAGCGCTTTTTATACTATTATTCAGCCTTGGTCTCTTCCGTCTCTGTCTTCTCACCGCCGTTTTCCTCTGTCTTAGTTCCGAGGATAGATGGCAACTGCATTCCCGCAAGAGAGAACACCTCGTCAAGAGGAGGAACGGACTTCATCATACCCGAGATAAAGTTCGCTGTAGATGTCTTTCCGTCTGCGTTCTGTCCGCCGTCCCAAACAGTGACCTTATCGATCTTGATGTTCTTAACAGCATCGACCTGAACACGCATAAGCTCTTCGAGCTTGTCGGCAATAAGGAGCTTTAATGCCGCATCTGCGTCTCCGCCTGCGGACTTAACGATCTCAGCAAAACCTGCCGCCTGCTTTTTCAGTATCTCTTCCATACCGCGAGCCTCAGCTTCCATCTTTGCGTAGATAGCGTCAGCTTCACCCTTTGCGCGTCTACGTGTCTGCTCAGCCTCTGCCTCAGCCGCAAGCTCCATTTCCTTCTTCTTAGCCTCTGCGCGAACGATGATGTCAGCCTCGAGGGTAGCCTGCTCCTTGGTACGTCTCGCCTCTTCTGCCGCCTGCTCAGCCGCATAGGACTCTTCGAGTGCTCTTGCCGCTTGAATCTTCTCTGCCGTGGTAGCGATCTTCAACGCCTCTGCTTCCTTTTCCTTCAGAGCCGCCTCGGACATCGCTATCTTCATCTTAGCCTCGTTCTCACCCTGAATTGCAATAGAGTTCGCCTCAGCCACCTTGATACGCTGATCCATACGCGCGTTGGACTCACCTATCGAACCGTCGCGCTCCTGCTCAGCAACGCTCTTCTTTGCGTCGTTGATAGCCTTTGCAGCTGCTTCCTTACCGAGAGCCGCAATGTAGCCAGACTCGTCGCTGATGTCGGTTACGTTTACGTTGATGAGGCGCAGACCTATCTTTTTAAGCTCGGTCTCAACGTTGCTGCTGACAGCCGCCAAGAACTTATCTCTGTCGGTGTTGATCTCCTCAATATCCATCGTTGCGATGATAAGACGGAGCTGACCGAAGATAATATCCTTTGAAAGCTCCTGAATTTCAGAGAGCTGAAGTCCAAGAAGTCTTTCAGCCGCATTCTGCATTACACCGGGCTCTGTGGAGATACCTACTGTAAAACGCGAGGGAACGTCGATACGGATGTTCTGTCTTGAAAGCGCATTCTTCAGATCGACCTGAATAGAAATAGGCGTCAGGTCAAGGTACGAATAGGATTGGAACACGGGGATAACGAACTCAGCGCCGCCGTGGATACACTTTGCGGAGCGGTTCGTGCCGTCCTTGTTCTTACCGATAGAACCGTAGATTACCATGATCTTATCGGAAGGACATTTCTTATACCGTGTACATACCCACACGATAAAGGACAGAGCGATAAGAGCTATCGCCGCGATCAAGATGATTACTTCTGGATGTTGCATTTGTTTTCCTCCAATGTATAAAATTTTTTTATTTTTTCTTTACTACAAGAGTGGTCTGTCCGCTGACGCCTATGACGACCACCTCACTGCCCGTAGGTATCGCCTCGCCGTCATCGGTAACGGCGTCGCGTTCGATATAAGAGCCCTGAAGCATCAGATGGACCTTTCCCTCGCCGCTTCTGTTAGGCGGTATCATAAGGTGGACTCTTCCCGATACGCCTATCGCGTTTCGGTTATCGGTATTGCCGTCGTTTTTGAGCTTCATCACCCACTTGAAAAGCAGAGCGAGCAGGAGCATCATCGCAGCGCCGCAGACCGTCGCCACAAGCAGTGTGATCCACAGACGAACGCCCGAATTATCCATAAGCACGCCCACCCAGCCGAATACCACGAAGAACGCAACGACACCGCGGACGGTAAATATCCGCAATCCCTCAAATCCTGCGCTGTCGGCAAGATCGACGATCCCGTTATCTCCGAAAATGCCTTCGGATACGTCGCCGTCGGGAATGTCGTCAGGCAGCTCGTCGGGAATATCGTCCCCGAGACCGTCGGCATCGGAGGAGCCCGCGCCGATAAGCATCATAACCGTCTGTATCAGCAATATGAGCGTCGCAGGCAGCGCAATGCAGGTAAATATCTGTCCCGCAAGATTCATAGACGTAAACCATTCTATTATAAACATAACTCAATTCCTTTCTTAAAATTCATCAAATTCATCAAAGCGACGAAAATATTTCTTGGGCGTTTTTTCGCAATCTTCCTGCAAAATGCGCATAAGCCATGACCTGCAATATACCGCTTATCTGCTTTTTCGATACAGGAAGCCACTCCGCAAATTCCTCGGCAGTCGCGTCTGCCGCCGCCTCAACAGAGCTTCTGTCTCCTATATCTATCACGTTTGCGGCAAGCATATCCACATATTTGTGGTAAAGATCGTCATCGCTTATTATATCGTCTCTTTCATCGTTAAGCGTCACGGTAGTTATACTTATAAGCTCGCATATCTGATCTATCTGCAAGGATTCGCGAAGCATATTTATTATTACTATCCTTGCAAATTGCTTTTGTGAATACATTCTTCTCATGGGTGACGAAACAAATCCCCGTTTAACCCAATTCTGTACAAGATACGGTTCAAGCCCCGTCATTATACACACCTGAGAAAGCGTAATACCGCCCGCAGTAAAAATACTGTCAAATATCTGCTTTGAGCACCCCTTTTCAAATTTTGAGACCTCTATTGTCGTCCCCGGAAAGGTCGTTGACATACACTCACCTCCCTTTTCGATGTTTCATCTTGACATTATTATATCACACGGTCACGTGATTGTCAATAGTGGATATGTGATTTTTGCAGTTTTTCCGTTTTAGATAAATCTGCGTCTTTATTTTTAGTGTTTATATACAATTTTTGAGAGGCGATGTGATGTTCAAATTTGAGTTTATCTCCCTCATATGTACAAAACAGCCTCGGTTCGTGATTTGAACCGAGGCTGTATTTTACTTTGTTAGTCAGATAACTCTAACCTTGATTATACCTTCAACAGCGGTAAGCTTTGCGGCAATGTCAGTGGGAACTGCACCCGTTACGTCGACCACGGTGTACGCGTTGTCGCCCTTGGACTTGTTGATCATATTTTCAATGTTAAGTCCCGTCTCACCGATAACCGCGGTTATCTGAGAGATCATATTGGGAATATTTCCATGGAATACGCACAGACGTGCGTCACCGCTCATAGGCATAGATACGTTCGGGAAGTTTACGCTGTTTCTGATGTTACCGTAGCGAAGGAACTCGTCAAGCTCCATAGCCGCCATAACAGCGCAGTTGTCCTCGGACTCTGCCGTGGACGCACCGAGGTGAGGGATAGCAACAACGCCGCTCACACCGATGACCTCTTCGGTCGGGAAGTCGGTAACGTATGCCTTTACCTTACCGTCAGCAAGAGCCTCCTTAAGGTCAGCCGCATTTACGAGATCAGCGCGCGCAAGATTGATTATTCTTACGCCGTTCTTCATTCCCGCAATGGTAGCCGCATTTATCATTCCCTTTGTATTGGGTGTGGAGGGAACGTGAAGCGTCACGTAGTCCGCTACCTTGAATACTTCATCATAAGAAGCCGCCTTATGTACTCTGTGGTCGATGTTCCAAGCCGCCTCAACACTGAGGAAAGGATCGCATCCGACAACGTTCATACCGAGAGCCACAGCCGCGTTAGCAACAAGGCCGCCGATAGCGCCAAGACCGATAACACCGAGAGTCTTGCCCGCGATCTCAACACCCGCGAACTGAGACTTGCCCTTTTCTACTGCCTTTGCAACGTCTTCGGTGAGTGTCTCTGCCCACTTGATACCGCCGACAACGTCACGGGAAGCAAGCATAAGAGCGCAAATAGCAAGCTCCTTTACACCGTTTGCGTTTGCGCCGGGGGTATTGAATACAACGATACCCTCCTTCGAGCAACGGTCAACGGGAATATTGTTTACGCCTGCGCCCGCTCTTGCGATAGCCTGAAGCTCGGGGCCGAACTCCATATCGTGCATAGCGGCGGAGCGAACCATGATACCGACCGGAGCGTCAACGTCTGTTCCTACGTTGTAGACCGAACGGTCAAGCTTATCGGTACCGATAGCGGCTATTTTATTAAGACAAAGAATATTCTTCACGGTAAATACCATTTTAACCTTTCGTTTATCAATAAGGGCAGAGGCTTATTCTCTGCCCTTTATATTTTTGCTTTTACGCCTTGGGGTTCTCTGCGGCAAACTTCTTCATAAATTCTACAAGCGCAACAACGCCCTCGTAAGGCATTGCGTTGTAGATGGAAGCTCTCATACCGCCAACAGAACGGTGGCCTTTAAGATTTTTAAGACCTGCCTTTGCAGCCTCGGATGCAAACTTCTTGTCAAGGTCAGCATCGCCCGTAACGAACGTAACGTTCATCATAGAACGGCTGTCTGCTTTTACGGGAGCTATGTAGTAGTCCTGACTGTCAAGATAATCGTAAAGAACCTTTGCCTTCTTTACGTTCTTTTCCTTCATAACCTCAAGTCCGCCCATTCCGAGTATCCACTCGTAAACGAGCTTAGCCATATAAATGGTGTAGCAAGGAGGAGTGTTGTACATAGAGCCGTTCTCTGCCATTACCTTCCAATCGAGCATCGTGGGCATCTTGGGATCGCCGTATTCGAGAAGATCCTCGCGTACGATAACTAGCGTAAGTCCCGCGGGAGCCATATTCTTCTGCGCGCCTGCGTAGATAACGCCGAACTTGCTTACGTCAACAGGCTCGGAGATGATGCAGGAGGACATATCGGCAACAAGCGGAACATCTCCCGTATCGGGAATGTAGCCGTACTTTGTGCCATAGATAGTATTGTTAAAGCAAACGTGAACGTAAGACGCGTCGGGGCTTACCATATCCTTTGTGATCGTGGGGATGTGGTCGAAGTTATCTTCCTTGGTAGTAGCGATGCACTTTACGTCATAGCCCATCTTCTGAGCTTCCTTGAACGCCTTGCCCGAGAACTGACCGGAAACAACGTAGTCAGCCTTACCCGTTCTTCCGATAAGATTGAGGGGCACTGCCGCAAACTGCGTGGACGCTCCGCCCTGAAGGAAGAGCACCTTATAGTTATCGGGAATGTTCATCAGCTCGCGAAGCATAGCCTCCGCGTCCTTGATGATAGCTTCATAATCCGGAGATCTGTGGGACATCTCCATAACCGACATTCCGGACTCACCGTAGCAGACCAATTCTGATGCCGCTTTTTCGAGTACGTCTAAAGGAAGCATGGAAGGGCCCGCCGAGAAATTGTAAACTCTGTTCATTTTTATGAACCTCCGTAAATAAATGAAACTTTCGCCGTTTTGCTTTACTGTCAAAAAACGATACGAATATAGATACTATTATATATTTTTTTGTCAATCCCGTCAATACTTATTAAAATATTTTTAATTTGATTTGTTCAATTTCTACATTTTGCAAAATATTTTAATTTTTTGTTTAGCGATTTTATGCAAATTGTCAACCAATTAACAAGATATGCTTACTTTATGATTATAAGCTCCTGCGCATATGGCAACGAAGCTATCCAATCGCAATAGGTATGCCACTCGGCAAGCTTGTGCGACTTGCGGGCATAATACATATTTATGAGATTTTCGTAGTTCATCGACACTGTGCGCATCTGATTGTAGCTCGACGGAAGGAGCTGTATCATATTGTGCCAAGGCTGTCTGTCCTCCTTGTTTTCGCAGAATTTTATCCTTTCTGCTTCAAGAAAGGCAATAAGGCTGTCGAGAGCCTCAAGTCCCGCCCCGTCAAGCCTGTCGCAGGAAAAATCCTCGCGCTCAAAGGGCTTCGAATGTATCTTATGCATCGTACTCGTCGAGTTTGCAACAGTGCCCACCTTGTAGGTATCAAATTCTTTCCACCAATAGAGGGGCGCGGTAATATCGACGGATACGAATATCTGACGGAGGAACTTTCTGTGGTCGCTTCCCGCCTTTGCCAGACGCTTGGCAAGATCAAGATCATTCTCCCCGAGAATATAATTGCCCTCGCTGTCGTATGCGCTGTCCATTCTTCCCCAGCTGTTCATAGGATTGCGCGCGCCTCTTATGGCATTCTCAAGGTTCATTACCGATACGCGTTCAATTTTGATCATCGCCGCTCTCCTTATATCTCACAGTCGAGCACAACTCTCGTCTCGATAACTTTTCTTACGTACTGTGACACCTTCAGGTGCTCAGGGTGCTCGGCATAGGTGGCAAGCGCCTCCATACTGTCAAACTCCGTAAGGAGCAAAAGATCCATCGACATATCGGTATGCTTTACGTCAAATCCTATCTCCATTCTCTTTATTTCGGGAATAATAGGCATAAGAGCGTAAAGATGCTCCCTTACCCATTCCATGTTTTCAAGCTTTGTCTTGCCCTCGGCTTCGGGCTTGAATTTCCACATTACAACGTGTCTTATCATAAAATTGCACCTCTTTTTTATAAAATAACGATTATTTACAGTAATGATACCACATTTTCGTTCAAAAGTCAATTGACTTTTCGGCATTTTTGTGTTATTATATTTATTGAACTGTTTTTTATACTCTCGGAGGTATTTATAAATGCTTAACGACAGACTTGTTTCCTACTCGGGCGTACAGCCGAGCGGAAACCTTACCATCGGAAATTATCTGGGAGCTATCCGCAACTTCTCCCTTTATTCCGAAAAATACAAGACCTTTTACTGCGTGGTCGACGAGCACGCCATAACCGTCCGTCAGAACCCCGCCGAGCTTCGCCGCCGCACCTATGAGACACTCGCGCTTTATATGGCATGCGGTCTCGATCCCGAAAAGAATACACTCTACGTTCAATCCCACGTCCACGAGCACGCGGAGCTTGCTTGGATACTCAACTGCTTTACTATGTTCGGTGAGCTGTCAAGAATGACACAGTTCAAGGATAAGAGCGCAAAGCACTCGGATAACATCAACGCAGGTCTTTTTACCTACCCCACGCTCATGGCGGCTGACATTCTGCTCTATCAGACAGACGTCGTTCCCGTAGGTATCGACCAGAAGCAGCACGTTGAGCTCTGCCGAGATATTGCCGAGCGCTTCAATCAGATACACCCGAACACCTTCACCGTGCCCGAGCCCATTATTTCGCAATCGGGTAAGAAGATAATGTCCCTCGCAGATCCCACTAAAAAGATGTCGAAGTCGGACGAAAACGCAAACGCGGTCGTTTACATCCTTGACGACAAGGATACCATCATCCGCAAGTTTAAGAGAGCCGTTACAGACTCCGACACCTGCGTACGCTTTGCCGAGGGCAAGGACGGTATCAACAACCTTATGACGATCTACTCCTGCTTTACGGATAAATCATTTGAGGAGATCGAGCGTGAGTTTGAGGGACGCGGATACGGAGACTTCAAGATGGCTGTCGGTGAGGTATGCGCAGACGCGCTCGCGCCCGTTCAGGCTGAATTCGCGAGAAGGCTTTCCGACAAGGGCGAGCTTGAGGCTCAGATGAAGAGAGGCGCCGAGGAGGCTTCCTACTACGCGCGCCGCACACTCGGAAAGGTGCAGAAAAAACTCGGATTTGTAAAGATATAAATACAGCTTGACTTATTTCGGCTGTTGTTATATAATATTAAGTGACGAAAAAAATTTGAAAGGTATGGTCTATTTCAATGGAACAGGCAAAGCTTAATCAACTGAAAAAAACCGCCGCTCAGATCCGCCTCGACATTCTCGAGGGTGTTCATGCGGCAAGCTCGGGACATCCCGGCGGCTCTCTCTCGATCGCAGAGATAATCACCTATCTCTATTTCGAGGAAATGAACGTTGATCCCAAAAATCCCAACTGGAGCGAGCGCGACCGTCTCGTTCTTTCCAAGGGACACACAGCTCCCGCTCTCTACGCGGCTCTTGCTGAAAAGGGATTTTTCTCCCGCGACGAGATCAAAAATCTCCGTCAGGTAGATTCCTTCCTTCAGGGACACCCCGATATGAAGGGCACTCCCGGTGTCGATATGTCCACAGGCTCTCTCGGTCTCGGATTTTCCTCTGCTTGCGGTATGGCTCTTGCGGCTAAGATCGACGGCAAGACTTGGCGCACCTACGCTATCATCGGAGACGGTGAGAGTGAGGAAGGACAGATCTGGGAGGCTTGTATGTTCGCGGCTCACTATAAGCTCGACAACGTATGCGCTATCTTCGACTGGAACGGTCTGCAGATCGACGGTCCCGTAGCCGAGGTAATGAACCCCACTCCCCACGACACAAAGCTCGAGGCATTCGGCTTCCACGTTATCACCATCGACGGTCACGATTTCGAGCAGATCGCAGCAGCTCTCGCTGAGGCAAAGACCGTTAAGGGCAAGCCCACCGCTATCATCGCAAAGACGGTAAAGGGTAAGGGCGTTTCGTTTATGGAAGATCAGGTAGGCTGGCACGGCTCCGCTCCCAATGACGAGCAGTACGCTCAGGCTGTAGCCGAGATCAAGGCAACAATGTAAGGAGGCAGAAAAAATGGCAGAAAAGATTGCAACAAGAGAAGCTTACGGCAACGCGCTTGCCGAGCTTGGCGAAAAATATGATTTTGTAGTTCTCGATGCTGACCTTGCGGCGGCTACAAAAACAGGTATATTCAAGAAGAAATTCCCCGAAAGATTTTTCGATTGCGGTATCGCTGAGGGAAATATGATGAGCGTTGCGGCAGGTATCGCAACAACGGGTAAGGTAGTTTTCGCATCCTCCTTCGCTATGTTCGCGGCAGGACGCGCATATGAGCAGGTAAGAAACTCCATAGGCTACCCCCACCTTAACGTAAAGATCGGTGCAACTCACGCAGGTATTACTGTCGGTGAGGACGGCGCTACACACCAGTGTATCGAGGACTTTGCTCTTATGAGAGCTATCCCCGGAATGACAGTTATCAACCCCGCTGACGCTACCGAGGCAAGAGCGGCTGTTGAGGCGGCTATCAACTTCAAGGGCCCCGTTTATATGAGATTTGGAAGATACGCAGTTCCGGTTCTCAACGACAAGGAGACCTACAAGTTTGAGCTTGGCAAGGGCGTACAGATGAAGGACGGCTCCGACCTTACCATAGTTGCTACGGGTATGATGCTAAGCATGGCGCTCGAAGCGGCTGAGACACTTGCGGCTAAGGGAATTTCCGCGCGTGTTGTAAACATTCACACACTGAAGCCTATCGACAAGGATATAATCCTCAAGGCGGCAAAGGAGACAGGCGCTATCGTTACGGCTGAGGAGCATTCGATAATCGGCGGTCTCGGCTCGGCTGTAGCCGAAGTAGTAGGCGAAGGATGCCCCGTTCCCGTGGTCCGTCTTGGCGTTGACGACAAGTTCGGTCATTCGGGTAAGGTTCCGCCCCTTCTTGAAATGTACGGTCTCACCCCTGCGAATATCGTGGCAAAGGCTGAAGCCGCACTCGCGCTCAAAAAGTAATTTTATTTTGAATACAAAAGGAGCTGTCTCGCGTTCAATGAGACAGCTCCGTGTTTTTTACAAATTGGAGTTTATCGGGCGTTTGTATTGGTGGGCAAACTAACATTTAGCCTTCCCCCGCTGGGGAAGGCTTTTTGTTACTTTGCCACCGTTTGGAATGGTGCGAACATAGCAAACACACCGACAAACTCAAATTTGCAATTTCTATTTACACAAAGATAAGGAACTGCCAAATGAGGCAGTCCCTTTTTTTATATCTTCGTATTCTTTACGTTCTTCTTTATCCGCATAAGATCCCTGAGCATCTTCACCGAGTCGCGAAGGACGTTGACCTTCGACTCTCGGTGATTTATTATCTTCACAGGCAGCTCGTCGATCGAATATCCAAGCCGTCCCGCCCACAGTATCGCCTCAAAATCAAACGCGAAGCCGTCAACGGCGCATCTGCCGAATATGTCCTTTGCCGCCTTAGCGCCAAACGCCTTGCAACCGCACTGCGAGTCGCTTAGCTTAAATCCGCCGATCATGCAAAGTATCTTTATGTATATCTTCGACGCGAGCTTGCGTATAAAGGTGTAGCCCTCATACCCGTCCTTACCGAGATTGCGCGAGCCTATCATCATGTCGGGATGCTTTTCGAGATAATGCTCATAATAAGTCCTTATAACGTCCGTTCCGTAAGCAAGATCGGCATCGGTGAACATTATCATATCCCCCTCCGCCTCCATAACTCCGCATCGCACAGCACTTCCCTTTCCTCTGTTTTGAGCGTACCCGACCACACTGACGTTTGGCAATGCAAGCGCCCTTACAGCGTCACCGCTTCCGTCCGTCGAGCCGTCGTCAGAAAAAAGTATCTCATAGGACTCAAAATTTTCACTCATATATTTTGAAAGCGTCCTCGCCGTATCGGCAATTATCTTGCTTTCATTGTACATCGGTATTACTAAAGATATTTTCATTTTTTCTCCTGAAAAAGTCATTCTTTTACATATACGGCTATCATCATATCCACCGCAGTGTCGAGACGCTCAAGCCCTGAGAGCTTTTCACTGTCGGAAGGGGACGTCCGCCAATAATAGGGCGTCATCGAAAAGAGCGCGAGTATGTCCGCGTTTCCCTCCACAGTAATATCAAACCGAACGCGCCTTTCTTCAAGAAGGCGCATATTTTTCGGCATATCCGCGCGCCCGTCGTTTTCCTTTGCCGTATCGTATATCGCCTCTTTAAGCCCCCAAAGGTGCTCAGGTCCCGCATAGACCACCGCAAGGATACCGCAGTCTTTAAGCACACGGCAAAATTCATCCTCGGCGCAAGGGGCAAATATATTTGTAACTGCATCAGCCGAGCCGTCAAAGAGCGGGAGCCCAAAAACACTTCCGACGGCAAAAAGAGAATTATTCCCCACTCCGCTCACAGCCGCGCGCTTTGCCGCCGCATCCGCCGCAAATTTTGATATATCCACACCTGCGGTGATAAATCCCCTTTCCGCCACGGCAGACGTGTAATATCCCTCTCCGCAGCCCGCGTCGATAACGAACGCACCGCGAGGAAGTCTTTCGGAAAGAATATCGGCAAGAGCGTCTGCGGCAGGCTTGTAATAGCCCTTTGAGAGAAAATCTCTCCGAGCTCTCACCGCCGCCTTGCCGTCTCCGCTCGCGCTGTGCCCGGGTGGCATAAGATTAACGTACCCCGAGGCGGAAAAATCGTAACAATGCTTCCGCCCACCGCCGCAAAACAGACTCGCGCCCGTATTTTCATCCATTAGCATAGCGCTTCCGCATATCGGACATTTTAATTTTTTTATGATCTCATTATCGGGTAATATTCTCATTTTGTATCTTCATCCTGTACTTCATAGTCAGCTTCTATATAGTATGACGCCCTTCCCGTCTCGGATTTTTTATATACGTCAAGCTCAAACCAGAAGATAGAGCCTACGCCAACGGTGCTCTGAACTCCGTAGCTTGCGCCGTGAAGCTCAAGAACCTCCTTGACGATCGAAAGTCCGAGTCCCGTACCGACCGTCGCACGCTTGTGTACCTTATCGACCTTGTAGTATCTGTTCCAGATAGAAGCAATCTGATCCTCGGCAATTCCCTCGCCCGTGTCGGTAACGCTCACCTTTACCTTGCCGTCCTTGACCGTCTGCGACACAGATACCTTCTTATCCTCGCCCGTATAATTTATGGCGTTGTTTATAAGATTGTACACTACCTGCAATATCATTCCTCTGTCAGCCGAAACGTCTACGTCGGTGTCGGCGGTAAACTCTATGCTGTAGCCGTCCTGCATCGTAAGACGCTCGTATCTCTGCATAGTATCGCGCACCGTCTGCGTCAGGCTGAACACCTGCATATCGGGCTTTCGCGTTCCCGCCTGTATCTTAGACAGATCGAGCATATCGTTTACAAGCTCGGAAAGCCTTGATGTCTCGTCAATGATTATCTGTATATTCTCAGCTGTATTTTCCCCCGGAATATCGCGCATGACCTCTCCGTAGCCCTTTATCATCGTCAGAGGCGTACGCAGATCGTGAGATATATTGGAGATAAGCTCCTTTTGCAAATTGTCGGTCTTAGCAAGCTCACGCGACGCAAAGTTAAGACTGTCACCAAGCTCATCTATCTCGCGGTATCCGCTTACGACCGAAAAGTCGGCGTTGTACTCACCCTTTGCAAGCCTCTTCGCCGCTTCGTTCATCGTAACGATAGGCTTCGTGATCAGCTTAGACAAAAATACGGCAGTAAGCATAGCCGCGATAGCAAGGATAATACCTATCCATATAAACTGATTTTTTATAGTTCCGCCGACCGCGGAAACGGGAGTAAGCACCGTACTCTGTACGACCATATAAGAGGTATCCTCGGTCTCGTGCACCGTAACGTATATCGCCTGCAATCGGTCAGAGCTTCTGTACATATACGGAAATTCTCCGGTACTTCCGAAATTGTCCTTCACTATTCTGAGATTCTCAGACGAAGAGTATGTTCCGTGTGTAACGAGCGCGATATAGTTTCCCTCGTTGCTTATCGCCTTACTGTAAAGCGTACCGAAGTTCGCCACGATAGCATGGCTGATGTCGCCTGCCGTCGACTGCGCGAAAAGAGCTATTTTCGGCTTTCCGTCGACCACCTTGCATATCCAGATGTCCTCATAATACTCAGAGGAATGTTCATTTGCAATATCCTCAAGCTGTGTGGCATCATCAAGCTCTCTTGAGATCAGAAGAGACGCATTTTCAAGCTCACCGAACTTGGTCGCCTGATAGAAATACGAAACGGTCTGTATCTGAAAGAACCAGATAATTCCCAAAGCAACCCCGACAAATGCGATAAGTATGGCGTACATCTTCCATCTTATTCCGTATCGGCTTCTCTTTATTCTGTTGTCATCCGCTCCCGAGCCGTTCATAAATTATCCCTCAAATCTGTATCCGACTCCGCGAAGCGTCACTATAAGCCCCGAATATCTTCCGAGACTCTTACGGAGCAGCTTTATGTGCGTGTCGAGCGTGCGCACGTCACCGAAGAAATCATAACCCCACACGTCGCTTATGAGCTTTTCGCGCGAGAGCGCCACGTTTCTGTTTTCAAGCATATAGAAGAACAGATCGTACTCCTTCGGAGACATATCGACACGCTCTCCGTCAATAAACACGAGCCTTGCCGTAACGTCCGCCTTGAGTCCTCCGTTGTCTATCGATACGATCACGTTTTCCTTTTTGACGTTCTCGGAATAGTTCTTCCGAACCCTCTTCATAACCGCTTCTATCCTGAGCATAAGCTCCTTCGGAGAAAAGGGCTTGACAACGTAGTCGTCAATACCGAGCTCAAAACCGTTTATTCTGTCGTACTCCTCACCTCTTGCCGAAAGCATTATTATCGGTACAGCCGATATTTTTCTTATCTCTCTGCAAGCCGAAAAGCCGTCAAGCTCGGGCATCATTATGTCCATGATAACTATATCAAATTCCTGTGTGCGGCAAAGATGCACCGCCTCCATGCCGTCAGCAGCCTCCGTCACCGTATAGCCCTCAAACTCGGCGTATTTTTTTATTATCGAACGAATTCTCGCTTCGTCGTCCACCACCAATATGTGATACATTCCCTGTCCTCCTCTTTTAAGTAAATATATGCCTTTATCAAGATATAGCCTCCCTCTGCCGAGGAAGGCTATAAAGTCTTGTTTTTAATTATAGCCGTCCGCGATGGCCTTTGCCGCATCCCACGCAATATCTATGGGAATTGCAAAGCCCAAGCCCTCGATACCCGTATCCGATTGCTTCGCGTTTACTATGCCGATAAGCTCGCCCGCTCTGTTAAAAAGTCCGCCGCCCGAATTTCCGGGGTTTATCGCCGCGTTTGTCTGCATAAGCGTCATCTGATGCCCGTCAACAACAACAGTTCTGTCAAGAGCGCTTATGATACCGTCAGTAACCGTACCGCCGAGAGAGCCCAAGGGGTTTCCGATGGCGACTACCTCCTGACCTACAACGAGGCTCTTACTGCTGCCCATTACAGCCGCCTTGAGTCCCGTCGCGTTTATCTTGATCAGAGCAATATCCTTTTCCGCGTCGCCGCCGATAAGCTTCGCTTCAAATTCGCTTCCGTCCGTAAGACGCACGTAAATGCGTTGCGCGCCGTCTATTACGTGATTGTTGGTGATTATATACCCGTTTTCACTGATAATGACACCGCTACCCGCACCGCTCGTCACGTACTGACCGTAAAATCTGTCCGTCACCACGTTCGTCGTGGTTATCTCGACCACGGTGTCGGCAACAAGCTCAACGACCTGCGAGATCGACAGGCTGTCGGTATAACCCGTAGAGCCCAACTGCTCTGTCACGTTTATGGTACCGTCGTTTTTTATTACGTTCATCTCACCCGAAGCTCCGCTGTCGGGCACGGTAGGCGACTTGACGTCATCCGACGAGTCACTGTTGCTGACCTCAATACTGAACAGACCGTCGATAATATTCCCAAGCCCCATAAATCCGTTCACAGCCAAAAGTCCCACGTTCATAAGAAGCGTCGGTAACACTGTGGTGACGATCAGGGCAAGCGCAACAACGAGAGCCACCGTCACGGCTCCGAAAGATCTGCCGCTCTTTTTGCTTGTCCGAACGTTTTCTTTTTTTCTTTTCTTTCCGTACTTTTTATCAGCCTTGCCGTCATTTCCGTTTTCGGTAAAATTCGGCGCATAGTAGGGCGGTTTATAACTGCAAGAGCGCTGAGCGTCGCTATTTATCTGCGACGTCTCTGCTTCATCTTCATCTTTTTCTTGATCGCCGCCTTCTTTTTCGCCAGCTTTCTTCTCTTGCTTACTATCTTCAAGCCCTTCTTCACAAGCTTCATTCTCTTGCGGCGTAAGAGCTTCTTCCTTCTCTTGGCGCTTTTCTTTATTTTCTTCTTCAGCTTCTTTCTGAATTTGTTCACCGCCAACAGTGTGCCTATTATTCCCATATTCTTTATCCTCCATATTCATATTATTGTCATCATACTCGGAATTGCGGAAACCATCACTCATAGCTCTATCCTCCGATCGAATTTCTAATCCTATTATATAATTCCTTTGTGACAGTTTTTTGATGAATTCTACAACGAACACTGAATTTACCGAAATTATTCGAAAAGTGTCTCAAAAAACGTTTTTTCGGTTGTATTTCTCACAAAAATCTGTTATAATAGACGTATCGCGGAGAACAGTCGGGACGCTTCGGGCTTCTCGGCTTCCATCTGCTTTTATTTTACACTAAAGTCTGCCGCTCTGTCAAGACTTTATTCCATAATAACTAAAATATTTAAAAATTTCTACGCTATTATTCGATAATAAACGATTTTTTGAAAGGAGACGTCACGGTGATCACATTTTTATACGGTACATACGGAAGCGGAAAAACGACCGCCGTTCTCGAGAAAATAAAAAAGGATACCGATATGGGGATACACACCTTCCTCATAGTCCCCGAGCAGGAGGCGGTGCAGAGCGAACGCGCTACACTTCTTGCCCTCCCAAATTCCGCTCAGCTAAAGCTCGAGGTGCTCAGCTTTTCGCGCCTATATAACCGACTTTGCCGTGAATACGGCGGTCTGTCGTATAGGTATATCACCAAGCCCATCCGCCATCTGCTTATGTGGCAGAATATGCGTGAGCTTGCTCCTTTTCTTCTTGAATACAACACCTTTTCCGAAAGAGACTCATCCATATGCGATATTATGCTCTCGGCGATCTCTGAATGTAAATCCTGCGGTATTACACCCACCGAGCTTGAAGCGGCGGCAAAAAGATTGCCACAGGATGACAGACTTTCAAAAAGACTTACCGATCTGTCCCTCATCTACTCGAGCTTCGACCGCCTTGTAGCCGAGAATTACAGCGACTCCTCAGATGATATATCGAGGCTCTACGACATCCTCAAAAAAGAGGATTTCTTTGGCGGAGCTAACGTCTATATAGACTCCTTTACCTCCTTTACAGCCGCCGAGCATCGGGTAATAGAAAGAATATTCGCGCAAGCCGATAACGTGACCGTCACCGTACCTATGCCCTCTCCCGAGTGCAAGGATATAAGCGTTGCAAGTATAAAGCATTCTCAAGAGCGCCTTGTGCGCTCGGCGTCGCTTCACGGCGGTCACAAAACGCACAAGCTCGGAGGCAACCGTAGGGCAAAATACGCATCTCTTGCGCACGTCGCGGAAAACCTCTGGCGGCTTGACGTTTCTGAGGGCGAGGGAAAGGTGCTCAACGACGGAAGCATCACAATGGAGGTCTGCGACACCCCCTACGCAGAGGCGGAGGCAGTGGCAAACCGTATATTGGAGCTTTTGCGACAGGGCGAGCGTTGCCGCGATATGCTTGTGCTTATGCGCTCCCCCGAAAAATACAGAGGTATCATTGAGCCCGCTTTCGCAAAAAACGGCATCCCGTTCTACTTTTCGGAAAAGACAGACCTGCGCTCTCTCCCACCCGTAAAGCTCCTTTTTTCTGCTCTGCGCATAAAACAGTACAATTGGCAGAAAAACGATATAATCACACACATAAAAACAGGACTCTATTCATTCCCCCTGCGCTCCGCCGACCTTTTTGAGGAATATATCGAAACGTGGAACATCCACGGCGCGCGCTTTACCGAGGGGGACGGATGGACAATGAACCCCGACGGATACGTCAGCGGCGAACCGTCACCGAGAGGAAAAGAGATACTTGCCGCCGCGAATGAAGTGAGAGGACAGCTTCTCCCCACGCTCGAAAAATTCTTTATTCTCCTTGACGCCGCAAAAAATATTCCCGAAATGTGTCGGGCGGTATATACGTATTTTACCGATATAGAGCTTGAGGACAGACTCCTGACACTTGCCACAAACGAAGCGAGGCGCGGCAACGCCAAGGGAGCGTCAGAGCTCAGAGCAATATACGGCGTTATCCTCGAAAGCCTTGCGGATATAGCCGCGGCGCTCCCCGAGGAGGAAGCGACAGCCGAGGAATTTCTGCTTATCCTCCGCGCGGTATTCGACAAGACCGAGGTCGGAACTATCCCTACGTCGGTCGATGAGGTCATGATAGGCTCTGCCGCCACAGCAAGAGCTTCAAATCAGAAATATACCTTCGTCATGGGACTTTGCGAGGGCGAGTTCCCCGCAACCGTCAACGATACGGGCATATTTTCCTCGGCAGACAGAACCGCGCTGAAGGATATTGACATAGAGCTATCCTCCGACTCGGACACACGCTCCTCGGACGAGCTGATGTTTGCGCAAAAGGCTTTCGCCACCGCATCGCATGGGCTGTATCTCTTTACGTCCGCGGCGGAATTCAGCGGAAAAGCGCGTACGCCATCCATGCCTTGGAACAGAACGCTCGCCCTTTTAAAGGAATATAAGCCGCACCGCTTTTCGGGAACAGACCTGTCTTATTCGGTAGGAAGCGCGCGCTCAGCCGCTACACATCTGAGAGCGCTTGAGGGAAAAGCCGAGGGAGAGGCGCTCAAGGAAGCCGTCTCCTGCTCCCTGCCCGACGCAAAGCGTCTTTGCGAGCTCCCGATCTCAGCCGATGAAGCTCTGACCGTCTCTCCCGAGAGCGTTGAGCTTGCCATAGGCAAGAGTGCGCAGTTTTCTTCGTCAAAATTCGAAAAATACGTCAACTGTCCCCTTTTGTTCTACTGCTCAAGCGTCCTGAAGCTCAGAGAAAAGGTGAATTCGGATTTTCTCTCCTCGGATATGGGAACATTTGTCCACGCAATACTTGAACAGATAATACGCTTCGCCACCACCGAGAACGAAAACGGAGAGCTCCCGACCGATGAGGAGATAACCGAAAAGACCGAAAAGGCAGTTCTCGAATATATCGACCTCGTCTCCCCCTCGGAGCTTAGAAGATCAAAGCGCCTCTCACACATATACGACAGACTCAAACGCTTGGCTCTCCTTATGGTTAGAAATATCATAACCGAATTCAGACAAAGCGACTTTACCCCCGCATACTTTGAGCTTTCGATAGACGGTAAGAACGGAGCGCCAAAGCCTTGGAGAATAGTTCTTGACGACGGTAGCGCATCGGAATTTATTGGAAAGATAGACCGCGTTGACGTCTACAGAAACGAAAACGGTGTTTATATCCGAGTAGTTGACTATAAAACGGGAACTAAGGTATTCTCGCTTGACGACGTTGAGCACGGAATAAATACGCAGATGCTTCTCTACCTCTTTATGCTCTGCCGTGACAGCGGCTCGGAATTTTTGCGTGCGCTCGGCGTCAAGGAGGGAGAAAAGCCGATACCTGCGGGAGTGATGTACCTGTCCGCCGACATCCCAACGTTGCAAGCCACCGCTCATTACGATGCCGAAACCGCCGAGCGACTTGCCGAGGAAAAACTCAGAAGAAGCGGACTTGTGCTCAACGACGCAGAAATACTCAAAGCGATGAACCGTAACCTTTCAAGAAGATTTCTCGCGGGAGTATATCAAAAAAAGGACGGCGAGATAGTAGGCGACGCGCTCACGTCATCAGAGGATTTTGAAGGTCTCTACGCCGAAATAAACGACACCGTAAAAAAGATGCTCACCGAGCTGAGAAAGGGCAACGCGGGAGCGTCGCCTCTGCGCTACGGTGATAACGATCCGTGCGACTTCTGCAAGATGAAGCCCGTATGCCGCAAGGAATAAGGAGGAAAGTATGTCCGAAATAAAAGCAACAGAAAAAAAATGGACTAAAGGGCAGCTCGCCGCCATAAATATACGTGATAAGACACTGCTCGTCAGCGCGGCGGCAGGCTCGGGAAAGACCGCCACACTGACCGAGCGGATAATCCGAAGCCTTACCGATAAGGACTCACCCTCGGATATATCAAAAATGCTCATAGTCACCTTTACACGCGCCGCGGCAACCGAGCTTCGGGACAGAATATTCAAGGCGCTTTCCGAGGAGCTTGCAAAGGATCCTCAGAACAGACGCCTTAACGAACAGCTCATAAAGCTCGGAAGCGCAAAGATATGCACCATCGACGCCTTTTATCTTGACATTATCAAGCAGAATTTCACCGCTCTCGGGATCTCCGCCTCCGCGCGTATTGCCGATTCCTCCGAGCTCGACATCCTCAAAAAGTCGACAATGGACGAGGTGATCGACTATTTCTACGATACCGACAGCGCGTTTCCCTCCTTTGCCGAGTGCTTTATACGAACAAAAAGCATTTATATGCTTGCAGAGCCTCTGCTTGACCTCTACGACAGCGTCCTGTCCTGCCCCGAGGGAATAGAATTTCTGAAGAAAAGCGCGCAATATCTCCAAGACGCGGCAGACAAGGAGCTCAACTTTTTCGATACTCCTTACGGACAAAGCATACTTCGCGAGCTGAGAGCAAAATTCGAATATTTCCCAAGGGTTCTCGACGACGCGTACAAACACGCCGAGGACAACGCAGATATTATAGGAAAACGCTCTGCCTGCTACGCGTATGAGCTTGAATTTTCAAAAAACGTATATTCCGCGCTCATGCAAAACAGCGTTGAATACGACGGGATACGTGAGCTGTTCTTGTCCTACTCTCCGCCAAATCTCGGTGCTATAAAGCGAGGTGAGCAGGACAGCGAGGAAGGCATATTCTACAAAGAAAAGCGCAAAGAAATAAAGGATGATATAACCGCTCTGCGCGATAAGATATTCTCACGAAGCAACGCTGATGTATGTGAAGAAATGCGTATGACGGCAAAGAACGTCGATATGCTCTACCGCGTTCTTTCCGAATTTTCCGCGCGTCTCAGAGAAGAAAAGCTCCGCAGAAACGTAATGGATTTCGACGACGTAAAGCGCTATACAATGAAGCTCCTTGTCAACGCGGACGGCACGCCCACCGAGCTTGCTAAAAAGTACAGCGAGCAGTTCACCGACATATACATAGACGAATATCAGGACGTCGATCTCGTTCAGGACAGTATCTTCTCATCAATATCGAAAAACAACCGCTTTATGGTCGGAGATATAAAACAGAGCATTTACGGCTTTCGCGGCGCTGAGCCCAAGGTCTTTGCAAGCTACAAGGAAAGGTTTTACAGCCTCGATACCGAGAACGAAGAAATACCGCCCGAGAACGTCCCCGAAGCGACCATCTTTATGTCAGAAAACTTCCGCTGTGACGAAAATATCATAAAATTCACAAACACAGTATGCTCTCGGATATTCTGCGCAAGCGCCGAAAGCATCGGATATACCTCCGCAGACGATCTGCGATTTTCCAAGTTTCCGCCCAGAGGAGATAACAAAGCGGAGGTCGCGGTTATTCTGACAAAAAACGCAGAGCCCGACGAGGACGAAAACGACACTGAAACCAAAAAGAAAAAAAGAAGACGCAAAAAGGCGGAAGACGCCCTCGACAAGGAAGAGCTTGAAGCCGAGTATATCGCGGAAAAGATAGCCTCGCTTGTCGGCAAGGAAAGGCTTGCCAACGGCGAGCTCATAAAAGCGGGAGACGTCGCCATTCTCTACCGCTCAAACAAAATGGTAGCCTATCTTGTCGATGCTCTCGCAAAGAGAGGCATCCTATGCTCCGAGGGCGGCGGCGACAGCTATTTTGAAAGCCCCGACGTTCTTCTTGTGCTCTCTCTGCTCAACGTAGTGGACAATCCGCATAGGGATATACACTTGGCGGCAACGCTTTGCTCGCCTCTGTTCGAATTCACACTCGACGACCTTATAGCAATAAGAAAAAGCGCGCCCGACGCTTACTCACTGTACGACGCTACGGCAGAATACGGAAAAGGCGAGAGTGACCTTGCGAAAAAATGCAGAGACTTTGATGAAAAGCTCTCCGAGCTCCGCGCAAGCAGCCTATCCCTCCCCGTCGACAGATTTCTCCGTCTGCTCTTCGAATCCGACGTCTTTGCCGCATCGGGACTTCTCTCGGACAGAGACAGCTTCGGAGAGGGCGGAAACCTCCTACGCCTATACGACTACGCGCGCACCTTTGAAGCAGGCTCGTTCAAGGGACTTTATAATTTCATCGAATTTATAAACACTCTCATCGAAAACGGTAAAATGCTTGAGGTAGTCCCCAAGGACAGATGCGCCGAGCGCGTCACTCTGACGACCATGCACCACTCCAAGGGACTCGAATTCCCCGTTTGCTTTATCTGCGGAACTGGCTCAAAGAAAAATATGAAGCAGCTCAACGGCAGTCTCCTTTACGAATATCCGACGGGAGTAGCGATGAAGCTGTCCGACAGCACGGGATTTTCACGCGTGAACACTCCGCTTCGTGAAGCGATAGCGAAGAACAAATTCATCTCCGAGATCGAAGAGGAGATGAGAATACTTTACGTTGCGCTCACGAGAGCAAGAGAGAGGCTATATATCACCGCCGCAATAAATTCCGACGCGGATAAAATAAAAACAGCCGCAAGGATGACGGCGCGTTACACCTGCCGATATACTCTTACGCACTGTATGTCATTTATAGATTGGATACTTATTCCCTTTGAGGACAGCGCATCCGACGTTTATTCGTGCTGCACGTTGCGCTTTCTTTCAGCGGACGAGTGTGTAAAAGCACCCGAAGCCAACGAAAATACTCCCGACGAAACGCAAAAAACAGAACGCCCCGAGCCCGACAGAGCGCTTTGCGAAAGCCTCAAAGAAAAATTCGCGTACAGCTACGGCTACTCCGAGCTTACGCGCATCCCAGCAAAGCTGTCGGTATCCCGTCTCTCGCCCGATATACTTGACGAGAACGATACCTCCGCCGATCTCACTGTCGCAGAAAAAACAAGGATACCCGACTTTTTCATAACGGGAAAGCCCCACGCCGCTACCTCCGCCGAGCGAGGAACGGCAACGCATCTGTTCTTGCAGTTCTGCGATTTCCGCCGCGCAAAGCAAACGGGAATTTCCGAGGAGATCGCAACGCTCACCGAAAAACGCTTTATCCCCGAAAATATCTCGGAGCTCATCTATGTCGACGAGCTTGAAAGATTTCTTGAGAGTGAGCTTGCCGAGAGAATATATGCCGCCGACAGTATGATACGCGAACAACGCTTTAACGTGCTTCTCCCCGCCGCGGCATTTTCGGAAAGCAAGGATTTTCAAAAGCTGCTCTCCGACGAGTCCTTGGCAGTCCAAGGCGTTATCGACCTTATACTCATTGACAAAAACGGAGATGTCGAGCTTTACGACTATAAGACCGACAGGCTGACAAAGACTGAGCTTTCGGACTACGGCGCGGCTAAGGCTAAGCTTAACGCCGCTCACGGTCTGCAACTTTCATATTACGCGTACGCCGTCGAAAAGCTCTTTGAAAGAAAATGTACGCGCGTCTGCATTTATTCCACACATTCGGCAAGGCTTTATGACGTAGATATAACTCCTCTCCGCCTTCCCGATACCGAAAAATAAAGCACGGGCTGTCTCATTCATAAGTGAGACGGCCCGCGCTTTTTTATATTTTTATTCCTTTTGAACTGCCGAAACGTAGGCTCTGCCATATGTCAGACGGTAACCGTTTTGTCAAGCGAAAACGGAAGCTGTCCGTCTCCGTGTTTTTGCCCCGACGGTGCGTCCGACATATAAAAGCAAAGCTCACCGCCGCTCATTATATCGCAGTGATCTACCGACGTTTTTTCAATGCGCTCACCGCAGAAGTGTATCTCCTTGCAGTAAAGCCTATCCTCTGCATACCCCTCTGCCCTGACCGTCAACACCTTTCCACGGGACAGATGAAGCCTTGCCGACCTTACCGACGGCGAAGCCAAAACGTACTCGCCCGTACCTTGACATACGGGATAAAATCCAAGCGCCGAAAAGATATACCACGCCGACGTAGAGCCCGTGTCCTCATCCCCGGGAAATCCCCCGTCATATGAAAACAGCTCGCGAACCGCTCTTCTCACCCAAAAGGCAGCGCTGTCTCTGTCGCCTATGCAGGAAAACAGATAGGGTATATGGAACGATGGCTGATTTGACAGCGCGCACTGCCCGAATTCGGGGTGCTCAGCCATCTCGGTCATTTCGTGTATCTCGTCGGAATATCCGCAAAGTCGGTAAAACGGAGGCTCGGCAAAAAGCGCGCAAAGTCTTTCGTGCAATTGCTCTTTTCCGCCCAAAAGCTCGGCATATCCGAGAATATCGTGACACGCCCCGAAGCTCGTCTGCATAGGTCCCGCCTCGGTATATTCTCCGCCCCAATCGTATTTCGAAAAATCTATCCGCATATTGCCCTCTCGGTCGCGTCCGCGCAGATACCCTGTTTCGGCATCGAAAAGCCGTCTGTAATTTTTCGAGCTCTCGCGCATATCTTCGGCAAGCGCGTCGTTTCCCAAAAGCTCTGCTATCTTAGAGATACAAAAATTTCCGTAGGAATAGTCGATAGTCTTGTTTACCGACTCGCAGTAAGCCGTCGAAACGTAACCGATGCTGTTAAAGTCCTCAATGCCATCTCTTCCGTACGCTGAGGAAAAAGACGCTTCCTTTGCGTGCCTGCAAAGAGCCGTGAGCATTTCCGAAAGCCTTTGTCTGTCGGTAATTATCCCCTTTACCGCGCCGTCCGCAAAAATATTGTCGACCGACGTGCCGGGCATACAGTTTATCGGTACTCCCGCCATACATCTCGGCAAATATCCGCTGTGTCTGTAGTAGCTCATAAGTCCGTCGCAGATCTCGGCATATCTGTCGGGAGCGATCACCGACCACAAGGGAAAGAGTGTGCGGTAGCCGTCCCATAGCGCCATATCGGTATAGAGCACGCCCTCGTACACCTCGCCGTTTTCGGGGTATCGGTAACGTGTCTTTCCGTCGGGACATGGCTCATGCAGAGGTCTCGGAAAGAGAAAGCAACGGTACATACAGCTGTAAAAAGTGCGCATCCGAGCTTCATCTGCATCTATCTCTATTTTGGAAAGCTCCTTTTCCCACGCGTCCGCACACTCCCCCCGAAGCTCGTCTGCCGATCTGCCCCATACCTCGCGTTCAAGCAAAAATTCTGCCTGCTCGAAGCCTATCATTGACGAAGCAAAACGTGCGACGACCGCTCCGCAGCCCTCTCCGAAAACGACCGACACCGAAAGCTCACCGCTCTCAACGTAAGCGCACGGAGCGTCAAGCTCGAAAACAGTGTACATAAAAAATTTTTCCGAGAGCCTGCTTGTGCCGTTTCGGAGCTTCAGATAAAGTCTTTTTCCGTCATCTGAGACAGAAAGCTCCATATGTCCCGACGGGACAGAAAGCGATATTGCCCTCTTTCCCGACATAAATCCCGACGAGGCGAAATCGGCTGTGAATATCCCCCCGTGAGGCGTGGGAACGACAGACAGATCGATGCCGTAAAGATTGAGATACGCGCAAATCCCCGTCGGCGTAAGGCGCGCGCTTCGTCTGCGATAGGTCGTGCGCTTATGCTTTTGGTAGTTGCCTCCACTCTCACTGATATAGGCGCTGAGCGTAAAGGTATTGTAGTCCTTGAGCCACGGGGAAAACTGATGCGTCAGACGAATTCCAAGAAACGTCACGTCATCGGGATGAAAAAATCGAAGTCCCTTCCTTGTCTCGGGAGAAAAATGAGCCGTTCCGAAAGGCACTGCCGCTATCGGCAAGGTCGCCCCCGAGGAGAACTCAACCGTCGAATTCGTCCCCATTTTTGTATTTACGTAGTCAATGTACTTCATCCCGCGTTTTGCGCTTCCTCTGCGGCATACATATCATGTATAGCCTTATAATCGGGCAGTTTGTCTCCCTTGGGCTCATATTCACTCAGAATTATCTCGGTCGTCCCCTCGCCCATAACTATTATCTTCTCTACGTATTCAGCTTCATTTACGATATATTTGTTCGGCATATCCTGAAGCTTTGATCCCGTAAGAGCTATCAGACGTTCAAAGAGATTGCTCGGATCGGGCCTCTGCCATCCGTATATCGTAACCGGCCAGAGCACCACGGGAGCCTCGATCATATCGTAAAGCTCTCTTGTAGCGCCCTCATATCCGTGGTGGGAATACTGAACGAAATCCGCCTTCAGCTCGGATGCGGGAATATTCTTCTCAACCACACGGCTTGCGCTCTCCATAATGTCTCCGAGGAACATCACAGTCTTTCCACCGAAGGTCATGCGAAGCACCGTAGACGTGTCGTTTACAACAGCCCCCTTGACGGGATATATGTCCTCATGTGTAAAGAGTACGTCAAACCTCGCGTCGGCAACGTAAAATGTCATTCCCGTGTGAAGCTTTCGATATATTGCCGCGCCCTTGTATTGCTTCATAAGCGAGCTTATCGTATTCTCCCACGAGGACTCTCCGTAGCCCTCGGCGGCAAAATTGTAATAAAACGCCTTTACCGTGACCGCATCCTTATATTTAGGCGTAAACGCCTGAAGCGCTCCGAAATGGTCGCCGTGCGGATGTGTGATTATCCACGCCGAGATTACGGGTACTTCGTCGGCAGTATTTGCTTTGAGGTGGTTGTAAAGATTGTCCGCCTCTGTCTCGCTGTTATAACCGCCATCGATTATTACAAAGCTTCCGTCAGCAACCTTCATAACGTAGGACATACCTCCGTTTGTCGCCGTCGTCCTTACGTCAACGTACATCTGCCACATTGTAGGCTTGTACCCGTCGACGGTTGTGTACGCCGTCTGCTCGGACGAGGGATAAGAGGTAGCGCCCGTCTTTTCCGCGAACACTCTCATTTCCTCAGTCGCTGCAACGTAAGACACGTAAATATCCGCGACAGCGCCCGAAAGCCGTACGTATTTGTTCTCCGCTATACTGTACTCATCCATTTTGGCATATCCCAACGAGGAAAGCAGCGACAGATATTCGCTCCGCGCGCCGTCACTGACCTTCTCATATACCATCACCAACGAGCCGTCGCCCACGTCATCTGTTCCGATAAGCTCACCCTCGGCAAGACGCGGAACACTTTCCATCCATTCATAAACGCACTTTTCAAATTTGTGATCCGACATAAGCAAATATTCTCCCTTGTAAGTTCCCTTTACCATCGAATTTATATTACTGATAAAATCGGTTACGGCAATCGACAGCTTGTCTGTCATTCCCGCGCCTATAACTATCTTCTTTCCCATTATGCACGACGTCATAGTTATAACGTCAATGCCGCCGTAAAGCTCCGCGCTTTCTTCTCGGCTCGTCTCGCCTATGAGAATCTCATATTCGCTCTCGGCGCAAACGTCCGACTTTGCCACTCCTACTTTACAATCAAGCGCCTTGGCTATGGCGCTCCGAATGTCCGAGGCAAGCTCTCGCTCACCGTTTGTATTGGCATCGGGATAGATTATCTGATACCGAAAATTTCCATCCGCGTCAACGAGAGAGCACATATCCGCCGCGCCGTCATAGGTCACTGACAGCGCGCTGTCTATCTTTAGCGTCGATCCATCGACAGTTGTATATTTTTCAAAAAGATCATCGACCGCCGCCTCAAGCATAGCGTCGTTCGAAGCAACGATAACGAGCTTGTCTCCCACAAATTCCATTTTGTAGCCCGTAACGCCAAGTCCGTCAAGACAGCTCACCGTTGCTTCTCTTCCCGAAATACCTATCAGTATCTCATATTGCGTTTCGGGATATTTTTGCGTGTTGTCAGTCTTTCGCGCAAGCTTTACCCCCGTAAGACGCTCGACTTTCTCCGAGATCGACTTCGCCAAGGTCTTTACGCTATCGGTGGCGCTCTCGCTCATAACTATCTCAAAAGCACTCTCCCCATCCGTTACGAGCTCTCTGTAGACAGCTTCTGTTTTGGTGTCGGTCTCACTTCCATCACCTCCGCCGTTCACACAAGCGCTAAAGGACAGAAGCGTTGCCAACACAAGAAAAATTGATAACAGCCTTTTCATTATTTTCTCTTTTCCTTTCAAAAAAGGGGCATTCAGCCCCTTTTTTATTTATTCGCTCCAATCCAAGGATGAAATATCCGTACCGTCGTCAAAGGAGCTGAGCAGTGACAACACAGACATAGTAACTATATCCTGAGTTTTAAGCATATCTGTTTTGCAAACAGGCGTATTATACGTTTTTCTCACAGCAGTCACCTCTCAATTCACATTCGTAGGCGCGGGCGTTACAAGATGCTCCACCGCACCGCTTACAGCCGTACCGTCGGTAAGCGTCCACACCGTAGTTACGTATATCTTATATTCGTTTGCTGCGTCAAGACCGTTGAGCGTAAGCGTGTATATAGCATTATCCTCTCCGTCAAGGATACCCGCATTAAGGTCTGTCGCTGTCTTTGTCTCACCGTTCGCAAGTACCGAATTGTACGCTACCTTTGCAAGAGCATACGCGTTACCGTTCTTGTCAGAAGCTCCATAGCCCCAGACCGCACTCTTGCCGTTCTTGTCGGTGATAGTCACCTTGAAGTCCACGCTCTCATAGTTGAGCGACGCGATCTCTCCGAGAATACGTACGCCAAACTTACCGTCTGTCTCAACAGTTGTCTGCCAATAAACGGTCGAGAACATATCAGCAACGGCTACGGGAAGAACTCCCATCTCCGTATCTATCCATGCGCCTTCGTACTCACCTATTGTATTCGCTGCACCGTAGCGCGCTCCGAGAAGCGCTCCGCCGTTAGTTTTGTTGATAGTTCCCTCAAAGCTGTACGCTGTGTTGTGACAGATCACGTCGGTAAAGGTGATAGGCGTCTGAACGTTTCCGATGATACCGCCAACGGTACCGCCCGAAACAGTTCCCGCAAATACGACGTTCGTCATCGAAGAAGGATTTTTAGGACTGCTCCACGAGCCACCGACAACGCCTCCCGTTTTCTTGCCGTCAATACCCAAAACGGTAACATTTTCACCGACGTAAATGTTCTCGAGAGCCGACGTGCCCGTGTGGAGCGTACCTACAACAAAGCCGCCGTCCTTCGATGCCTTCGTCGTCATATATCCGTTGTCAAAGCGAATGTTCTTTATCGCGCCTCCCTTGAGGTGTCCGATAAGACCGAATTCGGTGTCATCGCTTTCGTTTACGTGATAAATTCCCTTTACCCAATGCCCCTGTCCGTCAAGCGTACCGTAGAAGCGGTTTATCGTTCTCCACTCCTGAGGTACGTCGGAGGTACCTGCGCTGAAGCTATCCCAATCAACGTTCGGATTGAGATCGATGTCATTTGTTATAAGGAAGGTCTTGCCCTCCGTAAGAGCCTTTGCAATACCGTCGTCCGTAACAGCCGCAAGCGCATAGGAAAGACCGAGAAGATCCGCCGCATCCTCTATGAGATACGCACCGTCCTCATTTGTCTTTGCAGAAGCAAAGGTCTTGTCGGTTATCGCCCAGTTTGCCATATCGGGCGTATATTCCATAAGCGTTACGGGATCGTGACCGTAGCGGTCGCCGTCAACTCCGCTTACGTTGTGATTGACGTGATAACCAAATCCCGTAGGATTGAATTTTACGCCTATCTCCTGTCCGGCATTCGGAGCCGTTCCGATAGCCGACCAAGGAATTACCGTCTCCATTACGTAACCGTCAGACGTTTGTCTGCTGTATCCCGTTATTGCGGAATTTGCAACGTAGCCTCCCTTGTCAGACGGATATTTGATCTCTCTCGTTCTTACAAAGGAGCTTACCGTCTCACCGACTCCCGAAAGGTTGGGAGAAACAGCAACCACCAAGGAGGTAAGAGTGTTCGTCGATACGCTTGCGGGGAGCATGATATTGTAGCTTGATATGTCGCAATCCTTGCCGTTCGGGTTCCACGTGTATTCATTATTCCAGCTTGTTCCGAGCTCGTCTCCGATGTTATCGGCATACTTTCCGCCGTTGTCTACGGTCTGAAGAACGTACAGATTGTCCTCATCCCACATGAATTTCACAACGGCAACGTAGGCTATCGTCTCGTTGGTGCTTGTGTAAGTAGCGTTCTGCGCGTGGCGGTAGCCGAGAACGCTATCCCATGCGCTGTCGTCGATCGTGGGAGCAGCCTCTCCGCTCCAGTAGTAGGCATCAAGGCCTGTGGTGGTAGCGCTGTCCATCATCTCATAGGTATGCGTTACCGTCGAGGGTACGGAGGTATAAGCCGCCGTTACACTCAGCGACGCAAATACCGCAAGTGTCATACACAGCGCAAGCGCGGTCGCAATAATTTTTTTCATAGCATTTCCCTTTCTTTAAATATAAATTTTTTATTTTACGTTTACGCCGAAGAATTTGTAAAGAGATTCAAGGTCGCTCTGATAGCCCCCTCTCTGTCCCTCATAATTCGACGTAAAATTAGCTCCGTTTCCGTACTCGTATATATTTGTCAGCAAGGAATAAGGATTTTTGCCGAGCACACTGTTATACGCCATAATAAAATCAACGTCTATCGTACGGCGCAACAGATCGAGCATATCCGAAAGCTGCTCGTTGACCATATAACGTCCGTCCATTACCACGTCGTAATACGTAGGTCTTACCTCCTGATAGGAGTACATCGCAAGCGCCTCGGTGATAAGTCCGACAAACTCGCTGTCCTTGATATTCTTGGGTATCGTCACACCGCTCACAGAGTCGCGCATTACAGTGTGATATTCAAGCTGAGAGTCATCGTACATCGGCAAAGGAAGCAGTCCGTAGCTGTTGCCCGTCTGCAGACCGTCGGCAATGCCTACCATCTCGCTGAGCTGCTGAGTGTAGAAAAGCACACTACCCTTGTTGAACATATCGGTCGCGTCCTTTTCTGAGATACCGCCTTTTCTGAAATACACCTGAGCATTGTTTCCGACAAAATCAAGGAAATCGTCGCCGAATGTCGTAGTACGCAAAGGAAGCACCTCGGGGAAGCTGTATATCGGGAACGCGCCCGACGTGTCAGCCTCGGTCAGCGATATTTCACAGGACGTTATAAAGCCTCTCGCCGCGTGTCCCTGAAGAATAACACCGTAATCGTCCTCGGTGGTGTGAGGTATCGCAAGAGAATATTTCTTGAAATTCTCCCACGTCCACTCGCCTTCCTCAACAAGCTCGTAAAAGTCTATCGGCTCACCCGTCGAATCCTTGATGTAATTGTTCGCAAGAGTCTCGTTGAAAAATACGACCTGCATATACTCGTAAAGCGTATATGCAATATCGCCCACGGCTATGTAGAACTTGCCGTTTATCTGCGCATCCTCATAAAACTGCTTGCTCCACCATTCCTTTTCCATATCTAAGTATTCAATGTCGGTAAGGTCATAGGTGTAGCCGTTAACAACACAGGTCATCTGTACCGAGAAATGAGCGCTTACAAGGGAGTAAGGTGACCATCCGCTCTGAACGGTATTGAGATACTTTTCGCTGAAATCCCCCATATCTCCCCAACCGCCGGGCGTCTCGTCGATGGCAAGCGTGACGTTGTATCTCGATCTCACCTGCTCGTTACGGGTGAATATCGCATTCGAGAGAGTATCCCCCGAAACCTTTTCGGGATCAAACTCATATGACGTCGTCGTTCGGCTGAGAATTCTGTATTCCTTTCCGCCGTAGTCGACCGTCGGAAGCGTGTCGCCATCGTTTACCGTACTTTCGGTATTTGTCGAAGTCTCTGTAGCGTCGGTTACGTCTGTCGCTTTTCCCGAATCCTCAGTATCGGGAGCTTCATTCTTGCATCCCACAAGAGCGGCAAGCAGGAAAAGTAAGACAAGAAGCATACACAAAATTCTTTTTTTCATTTTCTTTCCTCTCTTTCGGTATTTGTATTTTTAACTGCATACTTATTTTACCACATCGAATTACACTTTGGCAATAATCTAATGCTATCAATGATTTCACTATTGCTCGATTTTCACTTTTTTACTTTTTCATTATCTAAGGCTTTCTTTATTTTTTTATTGAATTTTTAGAAAATATATATTGATTTTATCGACAATATACTGTATAATATGTACAATAGACGTGTCGTTTTAATGCCTTTACAGATAACGAAAAATTCCACTTTTTACCGCAGATTTGTACAGAGGAGGTAATATGATCAAGCTCGAAGCCACCATCCCAAAGCTCAAATATTGGGCTCATATAAATATCGCGCACCACATCCCCATCCATTGGCACCAATACTATGAGATAGAGCTCATCGCAGAGGGAACGGGAACGCAGATCATAAACAGTATCGAGGTTCCTCTGCGCCCGGGCTCGATAACGGTCATATCTCCCGAGGACTTTCACCGCCTCGAGCCCGATACCCCCTCGGGCTTTAAGGTAGTAAACTTCTGCGTAGTCCCCGAGGTGCTCTCAGAGGAGATACTGTCGCTTTTCAGAAAATATTCACCCCCATACATAATGACGGCGGACGAGGCGCAGATGGCGGAATTTATCTCCGACCACGCCGATCTTCAGCATACCTCGGCAAAGGAGGGCGAGCTTACAGACGCCGTAATGCGCAGAAAAATAGAGCTCATGCTTCTGAAGCTCATCCAACGTGCAGTGCAGACGGGCTCGTTAAATACGCAAAAGCAACTCGCTCCCCATCCGTCAAACGTGCTCCAACCCGTCCTGAGGTACATAAACGGGCACTATCACGAGTCCCTGCGGCGCGATCAGCTTGCCGAGCTCGTCCATCTCTCTCCGAGCTATTTCGGAGATATATTCAAAAAAAATCTCGGACTCTCGGTCGTAGATTATATAACCGATGTCAGACTTCGTAAGGCGCACGCTCTGCTGACACACACCGACGAGCCGATACAGAACATAATCCGCAACGTAGGCTTTAATTCACCCTCTCTGTTTTACCGTAAATTTTACGAATATTACCGAGTAAAACCGTCGGATGTAGCAAAGAAAAGATAAAAAGAGCTCATTGGTTAGTCCAATGAGCTCTTTTTTATGTCAGATCTTCCTTATAAATACTGTCCTGCCATTCGGTTATTCTGCCGTCCTCAATAAAGGCTCTCGGCACGCGTTCCCCAATAGCGCAGACTATCTCATAGTTTATCGTGCCGTTCCGTCTCGCTATCGCATCGGCAGAGCATACGCTGTCAGCGCCGAATACGGTAACAAAGTCCCCCACTCTGCAATCAAGCTCGCTCACGTCAAGCATAAGCTGATCCATACATATTCTTCCGATAATGGGCGCATACTTTCCGTTCACAAGCATATAACAGTCGTTTGTGCCGTTGACACGCCAAAGACCGTCAGCGTATCCTATCGGAACCGTGGCAACAGTTGTGTTTCGGTTGGCAAAAAACGTCCTTCCGTAGCTTACCGTCTGTCCCGTACGAACCTCTTTTATGTGAGATACAACCGACTTTAGCGACATGATCGGTCGGAGAGGCGGCAACGCTCTCATCTTCTCCGAGGGCTTTAAGCCATAGAGCACCACGCCCGCCCGAACCATGTCAAGGTGGCTCTCGGGATGGTCAAAGATCGCCGCGCTGTTTGCGGCATGACGAATGTCAAAGGTTATTCCCCTCTCCCCGAGCCGCTCAACGGCAGAGTTGAACAGCCGTAGCTGCTCCGCAGTAAATTCATCGCCGTCGGTGTTTTCGTCGGCAACGGCAAAATGCGTAAATATACCCTCAGGTATAAGACTCAGCTCACGGCATATCAAAGCCGCATCCGCGAGCTCGTCGTCTCCGCCCTCACGGCAAAGAAAGCCTATCCTTCCCATGCCCGTATCTATTTTTACGTGTATCTTTACCTTGACCGAAAGCCTCTCGGCAACCTCTGCAAGCCGTTTTCCGTAATCGTAGGAATAAACGGTCTGCGTGATATTATAAAGAGACAGCACGCCCGCGCACTCCTCGGGAGTATATCCGAGGATAAGCAAAGGCGTTTTTATGTTCTTTTCGCGAAGCTGTAAAGCCTCCTCTATGTTCGACACAGCAAGGTAGTCTGCGCCCATCTGCTCATAGAACGCCGCCATCCGCACAGCGCCGTGACCGTATGCGTTTGCCTTTATAACACAGCATATCTTCACACCCTCACCGACAGCATCCCTCACAGCCGTATAATTTTCCTTTGCTTTGTCAAGGTCGATCTCCGCCCACGTCCTGCGGCGTATTCCCCGAATATTGCTCATTTTCCTCTCATTTCCGATCTTTTTCGTCGAAATTTTCAACTGCGTAAGCCACTATCATCTCAACCAGCTTTTCAAACGGCACACCCGCGTACCGTGCCGAATCGGGAAAAAGACTCATTTCAGTCATACCGGGGAGATTGTTTATCTCTATTATCATCGGTCCCCGCACTTTGTCAAGTATCATATCTATGCGCGAAAGCCCGCGGCATCCGAGCACCCTGTAAGCCTTTTTGCCTATCTCGGATATACGCTCTGCATCCTCCGCCGAAATACGCGCAGGGATGATATGATGGCACATTCCCTCGGTATATTTCGACTCATAGTCGTAAAATTCGTTCTCCGACGTGATCTCAATAGCGGGAAATACCGTCAGCTCTTCATTTCCGACAATTGGCAAAGTAAGCTCGACACCGTCTATAAACTGCTCGCAAAGAAGCGCGTCGCCATACTTGAATATCTCGCCTATGTATTTTTCGACCTCGAGCGCGTCCTTTACGATATAAACGCCTATGCTCGAGCCCTCGCAGGGAGATTTGAGCACCATCGGAAGCCCTATCTTCTCAGAGAGCCTCTTCGCCGTCGCCTCTCTGTCGGCACACTCGTCCTCGGTGAGCGTAACAAAGCGAGGAGTGGGAAGTCCCACGCGGTCAAGAAGCTCCTTTGTGCGTATCTTATCCATGCATGATGCGCTCGCAAGCACACCCGAGCCTGTATAAGGTATGCCCAAAAGCTCAAGCATTCCCTGAATACAGCCATCCTCGCCTCCCTTTCCGTGAAGCGCGAGGTATGCGACGTCACAGGAAAGAGACGAAAGCTCGCCTATATTTTCGCGTGTAAGATCAAAGAGCCCGACGTTTTTAAATCCGCCGCGTCTGAGAGCTTCATACACCGCCTTACCGCTTCGCAGAGAGACCTCGCGCTCCGACGAGATCCCACCGTATATTACCGTTATTTTTAAATCTTTAATATCCATACCATTCTCCCCTTGCGTATTACTAAAAAATACGCGGGATGCGTTTATTTTATTCAATGACAAATCTTTTTGAAACTATTTGTCAACTCTTCAAATTGGAGTTTGTCGAGGAGTTGAAGTTACATTTTACAGGCTAATACCCGTTTTTCGTGGTAATCCATTCGTTCTTTTTTTCTAAGGTAAATTTTGCTTGCGCAAAAAAGATCCTTCACATGGCTTGCAAGGTAGCAAGCCGTTCAGGATGACAGATAGTGGATGTTTGGCGATGAACGTATGCATAAGCCTATAATAAGGTTCCCGTAATAAACTTTGGCATAAACCTATTTATTTTATCTCAACTAACCTGTCATCCTGAGCCCGAACCGCTTATGGGGGCATCCTCGGAAACATTCGAAGGATCTTGCGACGAAGTCGCTTTACTGCACTGTGTTCATTGGGAATAAAATTACACATACCAAACACATCGATAAACTCCAATTTGAAGGTAGTTAAATATTTTTCAAGCGCTTCAAAACGTCATTTCCGCCACGCCCGAAGTAATCATGAAGCTTCAGATATTCGGCATAAAGTCTGCCGTACGCCTCGGTATTCTCGGGTATAGGCTCGTACAGCCTGCCCGAACGCACTCCGAGCGCGTCGGACGCCTCTATCACATCCTTATATATACCCGCCGCCACAGCCGCATAAATAGCGCTGCCCTTGGAGGCTGACAGCTTCACGTCCGAAACGACGATCTCACGTCCGAAAACGTCAGCGCATATCTGCATAAACATATCGTCCTTTTCGGCAATTCCGCCCGACGCAACTATCTTGTTTATCCTTATTCCGTTCGCCTCGAAATTGTCAAGGATGACCTTTGCGCCGAAAACAGTGCCCTCTATCATCGCTCTGTATATCTCCTCGGGACGCGTTTGCAGAGTAAGCCCGAACAGAGCGCCCGTCAGATCAAGATCGGTAAGAATACTGCGATTTCCGTTCTGCCAATCAAGATAGATAAGTCCGTTCTCACCCACACGTAATTTCTTTGCCTTCTCGCGCAGATATTTGTGTATTCCAATCCCCTCAGCCTTCGCCGCCTCTGTGTAGGACGCGGGCAGAGCGTTCCTTATGTACCAATCGAGATGATCGCCGCAACACGCCTGACACGCCTCATAGGTGTAAAGACCGTTCATAACGCCTTCTGTAACGTATCCGAATATACCGCCAATATTCCTTTTCTCCTTGCAATGAACAAGGTGCACCGCCGACGTGCCGAGTATCATCATAAGAGTACCGTCCTCGGTAAGTCCCAAGGCCGGCATTGACGCGTGTGCATCGAGCACGGGCGTTGCCATCGGAATACCGACGGGAAGTCCCGTAAGGCGCGCGCCCTCCTCACTTATATAACCAGCGGCGGATGAAACGTACACCATATTATCGGGTATTTTCGTACCGATAATATCCTTCATTTCGGGACAGAGCTTTTCAAAAAACTCCCGACTCGGAAAACCGTCCTCCTCACTCCAAAGCTCCTTTGCCTCTGCAATGTTTACGCTATGCGTGATCTCACCCGTCAAAAGGTAAGTTACCCAATCGGCAGAATTGAGGAACAAATGTGTTCTCTCATATATTTCGGGAGCTTCTCTCTGTATCTGCAATATCTTTGCAAACATCCATTCGGCAGAGGTCTTGCCTCCGTGCGCGTAAAGCCATTTTTCCCCTCTCTCAGCGGCAAGGCTGTTTATATCATCGCCTTCCTTCGTTGCGCTGTTGTGCTTCCAAAGCTTAACGTAGGCGTGGGGCTCATCCTTATATTTTTCATCAAACATCAAAGGGCGCATATTCTCATCTACAGGAAGCATAGTACAGCCCGTAAAATCAATACCAATGCCTACCACCTGACAGGGATCCGCCTTTACCTCTGCCATAACGGCTCTGAGCGTAGTTGACAGCACCTCCGTATAATCCGAAGCATCCTGAAGGGCGGTTCTTGGCGGCAATCGCTTTCCCGATGGTAATTCTCTGTCTATAACTCCGTGCTTATACTCGCACACAGAAGTCGCCGCTATCTCTCCGCTTTCGACATCCATCAGAACGGCTCTGCCCGAAAGAGTACCGAAATCTATTCCAACCGTATATTTTTTCATACTGCCCTCTTTATCTGAAAAGCGTCATATCGGCACGTCGCACCGACGTCCTCATTATTGTGTAACATTCCTTTGTAGGATCTCCCGAAAGGATACCGCACTTCTGCTTCAATCCCGTAATAAGAAGCTCGGGATTGAGAAATTCTCCGACAGATGCCGAAAGCGTGGCCGACATTATAATTTTTCCATCGGCAAATCCGACGTCCGCAGACTTTATCAGAGGAACTATATCTATATCCTTCTCGCCCGACTTGGTCTTTTTGGTAAGCATCAGAGGAGAGGTCGTAAGAACGGATCTTATCTGCTCCGCCGTCTCCTTTGTCGCACCCTCTGTGCATATGTTTATGTCGTAGGTCGCATAAGCTATCTCGGAAAAATCCGAGGTCGGAATGTACGCGTCGGTAATGCACAGCTCGTCTGTAAGCTCGGCGTTTAGCCTCCTCATTATCTCCTCGGGAGACATATCTCTGTCTATGCGAAGATCAAGAAATTCATACTCGCTCTCGCTTCCGACACTCAAAGGCGTTGAGAAAACGAGCTTTGCGTGAGGATTAAAGCCCTTTGTGTACCACGCGGGAATGCAAGCACGAACGATAACACGCATAAAAGTTCTTTGCAGATCAAGGTGCGAGATGTATTGCAGCTTTCCCACCTTTCGAAATTTCAGTCTGACCGTCCACGGACGCTCAAGGGGGGGCAAGGATGCAAGCCTTTTCTTTTCATTCAATTTTTCAAATTCGGACAGCACGCTCTCTCACCTCCCAATTTATTCGCTCCGCATCCGCTGCATTTTTCACGGCAGTGGGGCGTTGTTGTCTCACCGTAAGCCTTGTCGCGCTCGCGGCGCATAAATTCCTTGCTTACGCCGCAGTCGATAATATCCCAAGGCAGTACCTCGTCAAGCCCGAAGGCGCGGTTTGCGTAGAACGCGGGATCTATACCCGTACGCTCAAATACAGAGATCCATTTGTCGTAGTCAAAGCACTCATCCCATGCGTCAAACATAAAGTTCTCCTCGCAGGCAAGCGCCAAAGCCCTCGAGAGCTTTCTGTCTCCTCTCGCAAGCACAGCCTCGATGCGGCTGACCTTCGCGTCGTGGTGGGTATATCTTATCTTCCTGTCGGTTATCTTGCTTGCAAGATACGCCTGCTTTTCCTCAAGCATCTCAAAGGTGTCCTGAGCCTCCCACTGGAACGGGGTAAAGGGCTTCGGGATAAAGCAGGAAACACTTATAGTCACCTGAGGCTTCTTTACCTTTCTGCCTGCCGCGCACTTGTAATATTCATCTATAACGCTCTCCGCAAGCTTTGCAATTCCCTCAATATCGTCAAGCGTCTCGGTGGGAAGTCCTGACATAAAGTAGAGCTTTACCGTGTTCTTTCCCGCGTCAAACGCCACGCGAACAGCGCGCAAAAGATCCTCCTCACGCACGTTCTTGTTTATAACGTCACGCAACCTCTGCGTGCCCGCCTCGGGAGCAAAGGTCAAGGATGACGAGCGAACGGTGGCGATCTTATCCATCAGCTCCTTTGTAAAGCTGTCGACACGCAAAGAAGGCAGAGACAGACTCACCATATTCTCATCCGTCCATTCAAGCAGATCGTCTGTAAGCTCCTCAAGATGCGTGTAGTCACTGATAGAGAGCGACGTAAGCGATATTTCATCATATCCCGTCGCCTCGTAAAGACACTTCGCCTGCTCGTTCAGCACCTCGGGCGACTTTTCACGGACAGGTCTGTATATCATTCCCGCCTGACAGAAGCGGCATCCGCGTATGCATCCTCTGAATACCTCAAGCATAACTCTGTCGTGTACCGTTTCGATATAAGGCATTACAAACTTTTTCGGGAAATACGCCTTGTCCATATCGGTGATTATCCGCTTCGTTATCTTTGTGGGTATGTCGTCATATATAGGCGTGTAAGCCTTTACCGTACCGTCGTCATTGTAGGTAACGTCATAAAAGGACGGAACGTAAACACCGCCTATAGTCCTTGCCGCCTCGTGAAGATACTCAGCCTTTGTGTATCTTCCCTCGTCCTTCATTTTTATGTACAGACGGCAAAGCTCGGGAAGAAGCTCCTCGCCCTCTCCAATATCGAAAAGATCGAAAAAGTCAGCCACAGGCTCGGCATTGTACGCACAAGGGCCTCCGCCGATAATTATGGGAAAGCTGTCGTCTCTGTCCTTTGCGTAAAGCGGTATCCCCGCAAGCTTCAGCATATTGAGCACGTTTGTGTAGCTCATCTCATATTGAAGCGTAAAGCCGACCATATCAAATGCGGTAAGCGGATCTCCGCTCTCGCAGGCGGTAAGAGGAATATTGTACTCCCTCATTTTCTCCTGCATATCCACCCACGGATCGTACACCCTCTCGCACCACACGTCGGGCTCCTCGTTAAGCACACCGTAAAGTATCCTCAAGCCGAGGTTCGACATTCCTATCTCGTATGTGTCGGGAAAGCAAAAAGCAAATCTCGCCTTTACCTCCGACTTATCCTTTATTATCTGTCCGTACTCGCCGCCCGCGTATCTTCCGGGCTTTGAAACGGCTTTTAATATATTGCTTATATTTTTGTTCATTTGTCTTTCTTCCTGTTTTTTAATGTTTGCGACCGCTCGGCATCCTCACGCTCAAGCTCAGCCACCGAAAAATAATTCTTTTTCGGCAAATATCCGAGCGTTATAAACAACAGCGCGCCGATGACCGCGAGTATGTAGAAAAGAAGCAGATATTGCATAAAGAAGGGCACCGCGGCAAATACCGAAACAAGTATGACCGCCAAAGCTCCGAGTCCCAAGGAGACATAAAGTACAATATCGTTTATCTTCTCTATTTTGCAGAGCCTTGCGCACCATACGACAGCCTCGGCAAGCTTCAGACGCGAGGAGACCGCGAGTATTCCGTGGTCCGAACGCTTCTTTGCCTTGCTTGCAATGCGGTTAATATCCGCCGCATTCTTGTGAACGACACTTACGGGAGCTCTGCCCGCCTTGCGTTGCTTTGCCACAAAAGAAGTATTTATCATCGGATCGTAGGTCTCGATAACGCAGTGAATACCCTCCTTCGATAACCGCTCGATGATCATATCGAAAAACGGCTCTACACAGTAAGCGGCAGTCAGCTTTGCCGTCGCTCTGCCGTCGAGAGATATATACAAAACGGCATTTTTGTCCGCTCCGATACCCTTGAGTCCCGCCTCCGAGCGAGGAAATTCAATTCCATATCTTCGCAAGAATTCAACGTCACCCACCACAAGCGTGTGGCTCTTGTCGACCACCGCCTCGATACCGCTTCTCGTTATCCTGCGGATGCGTATGCTCTTCGCCATGCAATCGTCGGGGATATTAGCAAATATCTCGCCCATAGGACCTCCGATACGCGAATAAAGGATATTCAGCGCCGCAAGAACGTTCTTCATTTGCAGCTTTTCGTAGCAAACAAATCCAACGCGCTTCGGATCGCACTTTTTGAACAGATGCAGATCGTTGAATACTATCGCGTGCTCTGAGCCGTATTTTCTGATCATTTCTCGGCCCGTAAGAGCTATTCCGCGCTTTTTGAGGCGAAGCCCCGATAAGGACAGAGGCAGTGCGATAGCGGGAACCGCCGTCACAGGCAAAAGAGTCATTACAGCCGACATCGCGGCGATCGCGCCCTCCTCAAGCGTATGCCCTGCTATCATAAGCGCGATGCACAAAAGAACACCCACGCCCACCGATAAAAGTATAAGCGACATAAATATTCCGTTTCCGAGAGCTCCGTCCTCACGTACCGCCTCCGAAAATCCCTTGGGAGAGGACACGGGAGAGAGCGAATATACCTTCTTGTCCTTGGAAAATCCGCCGCTGTACATCTTTTCGCCGATGGAGTCCTTGGATTTATCGTAAGAAAGCGTAAATCTTGCCACGTCGGTCGTAGAATAAAGATCGAACGCGCTCGCCTCCCTTATGCGCATAAGAAATTCATAAAGCGCAATTCCCGTAAGCACGGTACCGCAAATAAAATGGAAGGTCGGAGTATCAAACGGCTTGTAGCTGCCCGTTATAAAGAACACAACGTCGTAAACTATGTTCGAGCAGACCATCACCACCGCCATTGAATATACGTTCGGATATACGGTAAGCAACCGCTTTATTCCGTCCCACATAGGTCTCCACAAGCATACCGCGCATATCAGAAGAAGCTGCGTGCCTATGATAACGTACGCCCCGGGGTAAAGAACGTAATCGGTAAGCCCCATAAACTCAACGTCAAATACGGGAAGCAGATCGTAAAAGAACATAAAGACCGTCATAATAGCGCACGCCGTGAGCTTGAGAGCGGATATAACTATTCCCTTTTTGTAATCGTCGCGCTTCTTTTCCACCGCCTCGGCAGAAAAGCTCTCGTCCTTCTGCTCGCTCTCACCGCCAAACTGCCCGTATATGTCTCCGATGTCCTCCGCCGAAATATTTTCAAGCTCGTCCTCACATCCGAGAGATGTCATCAACTTGCGTACCGAATTGTTTATTCTGTCCTCCTCGGTAGGAGAGTCGTCCGCAAAATCAGAGAGTATATCCCCAACGTCGGGAGTATCCTCCTCTTCGACCTCCTCAGGCTTTTCCTCCTCTATCGCCTTGGGAGACGGAATGGGATCGGGCTTGCCGTAATCCATCATAAGGGCCTTAAAGCTCTTCGGCTTCTCTTTTACTTCGAACGACGCCGCATAAGCATCAAAAGCGGACTTTTCCTCTTTTTCAGCCTTCTTGGGATCTTCTTTTGACTCTTCTTTTTGCTCTTCTTCGGGCGCTTCTTCTGTAATCTCAGCCCCGCTTTGCTCTTCGGACTCTTCTTCGAGGTGCTCATCCTCGGGCTCTTTTCGGGGCTCTTCATTTGGCGCTTTTTCAAAAATATCTTCCGCAAGTCCGTCTCCGAGCTCCTCTTGTGTAAGCTCACCTAAAGGCTCACCGTTCGACTCCTCTTTAAGAAGCTCGTCAAATATCTCATCTGCCTCATCATCAAGCACTTCAAAAGCCTCTTCCCCGTCGTTCTCTTCGACGGTCTCCTCTTCAACAACGTCCTCTTCGAAAAGCTCCTCTTCGACAGTCTCCTCTTCGACAACGTCCTCTTCGAAAGCCTCTTCCTCGACTTCCTCGGCAGACGACTCCTCCTCGAGCTCAAGAGTAGCAACAGGCGATAAATAACGCAAGCGTAAGCCTTCATCCTCGACGGCGACTTCATCCTTTATCGCCTCCGAAAACTCGGCAAGAAAGTCGCTGTCGAGATCATATGTACCGTCGCTTTCGTGCTTACCCGAAGCCCCGTCCGAAAAATAACGCTCTTCGAGCTTTTTTTGCAGATCCTCCGTGGAAATATCGGCGTTTTCGCTGTCGAGATCATTCAAGACCGCGTCGCTGTCCGATAGATTATCTACCGATTCTTGTAACGATCTCATCATCTCATAAAGATTTTGTTCGTTACTCATCTCACAAATGCCCTCCGATCATAAATTTCATTTCACTCTGTGCTGTCTCGAGATCTCCGCCATAAGCACCGATGCTGCCGTCGACACGTTAAAGGAATTGACGTGTCCGTACATGGGTATCGAAACTATAAAATCAGACTTTTCCTTTATCAGATGCGAAACTCCGTCTCCCTCGCTGCCCATAACGAGAGCGCAAGGACAGTCAAAATCGGTGTCGTAATAAGCCTTGCCGCCCGCCTCAGCCGCAAATATCCATACACCCTGCTTCTTCAGCTCCTCAATAGTCGAAGCAAGATTTGTGACCTTGGCTATGGCAAGATGCTCGATAGCTCCGCAGGACGCCTTCGTCACCGCAGGGGTAAGTCCTACCGCGCGGCGCTTGGGGATAATAAGTCCGTGAGCCCCGACACCCTCCGCGCAACGTATGAGGGCGCCGAGATTGTGCGGATCGGTTATACCGTCAGCGATAATGATAAAGGGCTTTTCCCCTCTCTCACGTGCGATTTCAAGAATATCCTCGACCGAGCAATATTCCTTTTCCGCCGCCATCGCAACGATTCCCTGATGAACGGCAAAATCGGTCATCTTGTCAAGCTTTGCGCGGTCGGTTTCGATGATCGGTATATGTCTCTCAACAGCCTCGGCAACGAGCACAACTATAGAGCCCTCGCGCTCGCCGCGCTGAACGTATATCTTGTCAACGGCTCTGCCCGACTTCAAGAGCTCTCTTACGGCGTTTCTGCCTATAACAAGCCCCTCAGAGACCTCACCGTCTCTGTTTTCCCTTTCGCGTACTCCGCGGTCGGGAATGCGTTTTTTCTTATCGTTAAAGTTCTTTTTTCTGTTTTCCATTTCATCCTCAAGCTCAAAACAAAATTATTCACTTTATATTATAACATAAAAATCGGATTTTGTATATAAGCCTTTGATAATTTGTTTCAAATTTCATCGAAATTTACTCATTTTCTTCGTCCGAGAGCTCATACAATTTATGTAAATTCCTTTTTTGGAGGCAAAAAATGAAAACCACCGTCACCGACAGATACAGATATATCGCCCTTTATCTCCTTTTTTCGCTTTTGCTCTGCTCCCTGTTGTCTCTCATGTTGATCGTAGGATACAAAACGAATGAAAAAGATCGCTCAAAAAGCGCCGACGCCGAGCCGAAAGGAGACGTCCTCCCCGTAGTTGTCATCGATGCGGGACACGGCGGAGAGGACGGCGGAACAGTAGGACAAAACGGAGCTTATGAAAAGGACATAAATCTGTCTATCGCCCTGATGCTTTCCGATATGCTTAGAGCGAACGGCATCGAGACCGTCCTGACAAGAAGCGATGACATCTTGCTTTACGACAAAAATTCAAATTATCACGGACAAAAGAAAATACAAGACCTCGCAACAAGGCGAAAAATTGCCGAGAGCTATGAGAACGCCGTGTTCGTAAGCATTCATATGAATTCCTTTCCCGAGGAAAAATACAGCGGCTTGCAGGTCTATTACTCAAAAAATGACGAAAGCTCAAAATTCCTCGCCGAGAGCATACAAAGTCTGACAAAAGAAAAGCTCCTGCCTGATAACACGCGAAAATGCAAGGCGGCAGATAGCAATATCTACCTTCTTGACCGCCTTTCCTGCCCCGCCATACTTGTCGAGTGCGGCTTTCTTTCAAACCCACAAGAGTGCGCTCGGCTCTCCGACAGCACCTACCAAAAACAACTCGCCCTCTGCCTTTGCAAAGCGCTGACGGAGTATGTGGCAAAGTAGCCTCAATCCACCTCCTACATTCAAAATTCTTTCAAAAAAGTGACAGGTTTTCTGAATTTTTTTGAAAAATCTTCCACAAAGTTTTTCGCGCATATTTGTAGTTACTGTCAATTGACAAAGCGAATATGACCTGATATAATGTGAACAAGGCTATACGATAAATATATTTTTCGTCAGTAACTTTCAAATTGAAATGAGGTATAATAAACGTGAAATGCAAGGCAATTCTTTTTACAATAATTTCAGTATGTCTCGTTTTTGCGATATGTGCTGTTTTGCTCGTCACCTCCTCGCCGTTTGGCGTTTGGATAAACGGAATATCATATATAGCGGATCACACCGACAAATATGATCATTCGTATTCCGTGATAGATGATACTGTAGAATTCAGCGTAAATTTACAGGATCCTTCCTCTAACGTAGGCAAGGTCATTTATCAAAAAGACGGTTGCAGAATAGAAATATTTGACGTAGACGAATGTACGGACAATTACAGAATATTCTTCAAATCGTACGGTGACTATTCTGTCAGATCTGCTACGTTAATCAGCGGAGTGAGGCACAGCGCAACAGAAAAAAACACTTTCACATACGACTGCGTAACGGCTCTCAAATTAAAAAGCGCCGATGAGCTGTACGATTGTAGCGTTGCGGGAGAAAGCGGTATAAATCACAAAGGCGGAGATATATTCGGTTATTATATTTTCAACAACGATTATCTGAGTCAGCAAAATTCGGATAGAACGGATAATACCTCTGAGGTGATTTTATCTCTGTCCGGATTTATAAAAAATGAATGGAAAATAAAGTGACGGAATACAAGAAACCGTTCCCTGTCTTTTTTACCTACTACATTCAAAATTCTTTCAAAAAAGTGACAGGTTTTCTGAAATTTTTTTGAAAAATCTTCCACAAAGTTTTTCGCGCATATTTGTAGTTACTGTCAATTGACAAACGGCATATGATTTGATATAATGAAATCGAAGATAATACTTAAAGAGCGCTCGTATGTATTATCGTGTAGGTAGGAA
>JAFTYG010000072.1 GCA_017461365.1 Clostridia bacterium
AAGGTGCCGAGCTTGCGAGGCGGATGAGGAGATCGCTATTTGTACAAGTCTCGAGCTCCTCATCCGTCACTCCTTCGTCGTGCCACCTTCTCCACGGGAGAAGGCTAAATGTTAGTTCGCCCACCAATACAATCTGTTCGACAAACTCCAATTTGACGCACGAACCGCAAGAACTTCGTTCTTGCCACGGAGCGCAGCGGAGTAGAAACTCCAATTTGACGCACGAACCGCAAGAACTCCGTTCTTGCCACGGAGCGCAGCGGAGTAGAAGCTCCAATTTGACGCACGAACCGCAAGAACTTCGTTCTTGCCACGGAGCGCAGCGGAGTAGAAGCTCCAATTTGAAAGCTACCTGAACAGTTACATCTAAATTATCTATTTTATGTATAAAAACAAAAATAAGCATAAAGGAGAAAGAAAAATGAAAAGAAATTTGAAGATGAGATTTCCCGAGGGTAAGGTAAAGGCGCTTACTCTCAGCTACGACGACGGCGTTGATCAGGATATGCGTATGGTCGAGATACTGAACAAGCACGGTCTTAAATGCACGTTCAACCTCAACAGCGGTTGCTTCGCTCCCGAAGGTAAGGTGTACGAAGCAGGCCGCATCCATCGCCCGATGACAAAGCAGATGTGCACCGATCTCTACACGAACAGCGGACATGAGGTTGCCGTTCACGCATATACTCACCCTTACCTCGAAAAGCTCGCGCCTGCGCAGGTCGCTTACGAGATAATCAAGGACAGAGAAAATCTTGAGGAGCAGTTCGGCTGTATCGTAAGAGGTATGGCATATCCCTACGGTACATACAGTGATGAGGTCGTACGTGTTCTTGAGGACTGCGGTATAGTTTATTCGAGAACCACAAAGTCCACCGAAAAATTTGAAATCCCCACCGATTGGCTCAGAATGCCCGCAACCTGTCACCACAAGAATCCGAGACTTATGGAGCTTGCCGAGAAGTTTGCAGAGAACACAAAGAGAGACAATGCTCAGCTCTTCTACCTTTGGGGACATACCTACGAGTTCGAGCAGAATGATAACTGGGACGTTATCGAGAAGTTTGCCGAGTATATGGGCGGACGCGACGACATCTGGTATGCTACCAATATCGAGATATACGAATACATCGAGGATTACAAGCGCCTTGTATTCACGGCTGATATGAGAAGAGTGAAGAATCCCACCGCGCGTACGATCTATTTCTTTATCAACGGTAACGAATACGCTATCGGCGCAGGCGAGACGATAGTTATTGAATAAAATTAAAGATGACAAAAAGGTTGGCTCACATATGTGGACCAACCTTTTTGTATAATGAAGCTTCAAATTGGAGTAGTTTGCAACAAAGAACAAGGAGCTATCTCGTTTGTTAGTGAGGCAGCTCCTTGTCGTGTATAATTTGTGCGAACATAGCGGCACATCCATACTTTTTTCGCCAACGGCGAAAAATTACCTTAATTGTGCACTGTGCATTTTACATTGTGCATTCTAATTATTTTACCCCCACGAATGCCGTTACCGACTTCGTAGGAGTCATAAGCAGGCTATCGCTAAGGCACAGTCCGATGCGCTTCTCGCATCCGAGCAGATCGAATATATCCTTTTGCATAGACAGCGGCAGATCTCCGTAGCCCGCGCTGAACCTCGGCTTTACGCTCTGTCCGCGCGCCGCCGTTTCTGCTTTCATTTCCTCGCAAAAAACGTCGCAAAGGCTCTCTATACGCTCGGCTCCGATGGCGTCAAGCATAAGCGCGCGGGAGGGACTTACCGCGCTGTACCGCTTGATAAGTCTGTCGGCAAAAAGCCCGACCGTGGCGGCGAAAACGATAACGCTTCCACACCCCGAAATATATTTTCCAAAGCTCTCCGAGCGCGTTCGTAGGCTGCCCATAACGATCTCGCCGTCAGAGACGCTCACGGGAAGCTCGGCGTAGCATACGGAATAGGAAAGTCCGCCGAGGAGCTCAGATAGACAGCTATCAATAAGTCCGTCAAGCTCACCCGAGTTTACGTCGGCTCTCGCGTAGCGCAATATCTCACGCCTGTCCACGGGCGGCTCTCCGTAGTGTCTGATAGTTACCATATCAGCCGATTATGTTCGAAAGATTGTCGACGATAGCCGCCGCAACCTCGGGCTTGTTCATCGAATAAACGTGGACGTGCTTTATGCCGTTTGCAAACAGGTCGATTATCTGATCGGTCGCGTAGGCGATACCCGCCTGCTTCATTGCCTCGGGGGACGAGCCAAACGTATCGACAAGGCTCTTGAAGCGCTGGGGCATAAACGAGCCCGACAGCTTCACTGCGCGGTCTACCTGATTGCCGTTCGTTATCGGCATGATACCCGGAAAAACGGGAACGGTGATGCCGCTCTCGCGTATCTTGTAAAGAAAATTGTAGAGCAGATTGTTGTCAAAGAACATCTGCGTGGTCATAAAGGAACAGCCCGCGTCGACCTTGGCTTTGAGGTACTTTATGTCATCCTTCTGACATTCGCTCTCGGGATGTATCTCGGGGTAGCAGGCGCATCCTATGCAGAAGTCGGCTCCGCTCTCCCTAAGCTCTGCGATGAGGTCGGTTGCGTGCTTATATACCCAGCCGCTTCTGTCGCTGTCGGCAAGATGCGCGGGAATGTCGCCTCTGAGCGCGAGGACGTTCTCGATGCCTGCTTCTCTCATATCGGCTATACGCTCTCTTACCGTCTCTCTTGTGGAGGACACGCAGGTAAGGTGCGCAAGCGTGGGCACTGCGTATTGATCTTTTATATTTTTTGCGATGTCAAGCGTATATTTGCTCGTTCCGCCGCCCGCGCCGTAGGTGACGCTCATAAACGAGGGATGAAGCTTGGCGATCTCCTCGGTGGCGTGCTTGACGCTGTCAAAGGCAGAATCTGTTTTGGGTGGGAATACTTCGAAGGAAAGCGAATAGCCGTCCTTTGAAAAAAGCTCTGATATTTTCATAAATCTCCTCCTTAAAAGGGATACCGCAAAATATTATAGCACAATTTTTGAAAAATTCAATAGGAAATTGCGAAAAAAATTAGAGCGGCAGACCGAAGAGCAGAGCGTACGCGGCGAGCAGGAGCGTGTTTATGAGCGAGGTGAGGAGCTTTGAGAGGAGGTAGGGCTTGAAGGATATTTCACAGCCCGAGCAGATACTCATTATCTGAAAATGCACCGAGAGTCCCGACCAGCCTGCGATTGCGGCGGCGAGGAACGCGCCGTAGACGGGGATCTGCGCCGCCTTCCAGATACCGCTCGTCAGCTCGAAAAATCCGAACCAGAGAGCGGCAACGCCGTCGGGGAGCGCGGCGGCGTTTACCGTGTATTCGAGCACTCCGACAAGTGTTGAAAAAAAGACCACAAAGGCGCATACGTAAAGCATGGACAGCGCGCTTGACGTGACCGCGCCCGTAAAGACCTCAACGCCGCGTTTCTTTGGGAGCTCGGCGTGGGAGGATTTCGCGCACAGTTCTTCCGCGGTCGGTCTGCCCTTGGAAAAACGTCCGATGAAGCCCACGATGAGCGCGGAGATGGTGGATATGGCGAAAAGGAGAACGCCGAAGGAGCGACTGTCGAACATTGATGCGCCGACCGCGCTGATAAGAAAAGCCGAGCTCGGGTTGTTTGAGAAGGTCAGTATGCGCGTAAGCTCCCACTTACTTATGCGACCGTTTTTATAGAGCCCCACCGCGCTTTTTGCTCCGATGGGAAAGCCGCAAAAGAGTCCGAGAGCCACCGCCGCCGCGCCCTCGCCACTGATACCGAAAATAGCCCTTGCGGGGCGGCGGATAAGCGGAGCGGCAAGCGTGACCGTTTTTCCCGATACAAGGAGCTCGGAGAGCGCCATGAAGGGGAAGAGGGAGGGGATCACGGTTTTTGCGCAGAGTCCGAGCGCGTGAGTCATATGCGTGATGGCGACGTCGGGATTTTTAAAGATGAGCAGGAGCGAGAAGATGCAGAAGAGCCCGAGCGCGACGCTTGCGGGATCGGCTGAGAGCTTTTTTACCGTTTGGTTTATTTTGAGGCTTTTTGCGGTCATTTGAGTGCCCTTTCTTTCATAGAATGGTTACAGTAGATATTACGGAAAAACTCTTGGAAATATGCGTGAATGCACAATGCACCTTGTGAAATGCACAATGCACAATGCACCATGCACAATTGTGGTAGCTTTTCGCAAAGCGAAAAGCAATTTATTAAAATATACGGTTATACCGGAATTGAAAAAAATCAAATTGCGCTTAAAGCAAATTGTAAGATTATTACATCAAACTTGAAAAATTCTCGCTTTTTGCCTTTTGCGTCAGCAAAAAGCTTCCTAAATTGTGCATTGTGTATTGTGCATTGTGCATTGACAAATACAATTCGGAGGTTCTATGAAAAAACAAACCAAGCAAAACGGTGAGGCGGCAGACCTTCGCGAAAGGCTTTGCCGCGCGCTCGATATAGTTCCCGACACTCTGCCGCGCGCAGGCACTGTGGAGATACGGGGAAGAAATTACGTAAGCATAAAGGAAGGTGGAAGAATACTTCTCTACACCCCCGAAAAAATAACCGTCGAGATACCGAACGGCGCTGTCTCGGTACTCGGCAAAAGGCTTTGCTGTACTTCTTACACCACGGGTGCTGTCTGCATAGACGGATACGTTACAACGGTGTGCTTTGAGGAGGTCTGATATGCCCCATCCACTGATATTTTTATTCGGATACGTCCGCGTCGCCGTCGGTAGGGAATATGCGGAGGCGGTCGTCGATCTCTGTCGCAGACACAGAAAGGTGTACAGAAATTTTACCTTTCACGATGAATACGTAACGCTTGACGTCTCCGCGATCTTAGCGAGGAGCTTTCTTTCTGCCTGCGAGGCCGAGGGTATTCCCGCAAGAGTAGAGAGCCGCCACGGTCTGCCCGCGCTCGTGTACAGATACAGACGGCGGTATGGCGCTTTCCTCGGCGCGGCTCTCTTTCTTTTTCTCGCGCTATTTTCGGGGCAGCTCCTCTGGGACGTTCGCGTAGAGGGGAATTTCCGTCTGTCGGATGCCGAGGTGATCGGGGTGCTTGAGGAGAGCGGGCTGTCGGTCGGCGCGCCGCTCAGAAGTATCGAAACGCCCGCCATAGAGACGAGGGCGCTTATTCTTTCCGAGGACATCGCGTGGATAAGCATAAATCTTATTGGGAGCGTTGCCGAGGTGCATATCATCGAGGACAACGGGGCGCAGAGGGAGGATGTTCTCGGATATGATATTGTGGCGGAGCGCGGCGGAGTGATAGAATGGTTTGAGGATACGAGAGGCTATCAGGCGGCCGAGATCGGGCAGAGAGTCGAGGCGGGCGATCTGCTCCTCGGGAGCGAATATCCCGAGGAGGAGGGGATGCCGACAAGATACGCGACTCCCAAGGGCAAGGTCTGGGCTCGGACCGAGCGCGAGTTTTCGGTGTCCGTACCCTTCGAATATGAGAAAAAAGAGTACACAGGACGGGAAAAATGCGAAAAATACTTTATTTTTTTTAAAAAAGAAGTAAAATTTTTTGGAAACAGTGGAAATTTATATGCGGAATGTGATACAATAGATACGGTGGAATATTTTGAGCTTCCCGGAGGGGTGCTTTTGCCGTTCGGTGTGCGGACGGTAAAGTTTCTTGAATATGAGACGGTGACGGCGAGGAGGAGCGAGGAGAGCGCGGTGGAGCTTGCGCTGTACACGCTTCGGTGTCGGATGGACAGTGAGGTGCCCGAGGGGATGCTGACGAAAAAGACGCTCGACGGCAGCTTTACCGACGGGGGCTATGAGCTTTATTGTAAAGCAGAGTATATTGAGGATATAGCGAAAAGGGAATAAAGAGTAACGCAAATTGTAATTTGTCGAGCAGTTTGTATAGATGGGTAAACTAACTAAAAGCCTTCTCCTGTGGAGAAGGTGCCGAGCCTGCGAGGCGGATGAGGAGATCGCCATTTGTACAAGCCTCGCTCTCCTCATCCGTCACTCCTTCGTCGTGCCACCTAGAGTTTGCTTGCAAACTTTACACGTAGCGTAGCGGAGTAGTTCTCCTACAGGAGAAGGCTAAATGTTAGTTCGCCCACAGTTATCCTTGTTTGTGTTAACCATTTCGCTAACAGCGAAATAGGCGTAGCGGAGTAGAAACTCAAATTTATATCACAAACCCCCCAAAACTTAAAAGGTAGGAAAATAATGGAACAAAAGACAGTAAAAATAGAAAATTCCGAGCTGACCGCGAAGCTCTTCGGCAGCTACGACGTCAACGCGCGGATGCTTGAGCGGGCGTTTGACGTGTCGGTCAGAAACCGCGCCGAGAATGAATACGATGCCGTGGTGATCGGCGGAGAGGACGCTGATAGTGTCGACATGGTCGCTGACGCGATAAGATACCTAAAGGATATGGCGCAGTATAACGACGAGCTCACCGAACAGCAGGTCGCGTACGTCATAGATATGATCAAGGGCGGAAAGCGCGAGGAGCTTGCCTCATTCGGAAGTGATTGCATTTGCATCACCACTCGCGGCAAGCCGATAAAGGCAAAGACGGTGGGGCAGAAAAAATACGTTGAGGCGATAACCAAAAACACCGTCATTTTCGGCATAGGCCCTGCGGGAACGGGAAAGACCTTTCTCGCCGTTGCCATGGCGGTAAAGGCGCTCAGAGAAAAGCAGGTGAGCCGCATAATTCTTACGCGCCCCGCTATCGAGGCGGGAGAGAAGCTCGGCTTTCTCCCAGGTGATCTGCAAAGCAAGATAGATCCCTATCTGCGTCCTCTTTACGACGCGCTCTTTGAGATGCTTGGAGCGGAGAACTACAAGCGTCAGCTTGAAAAGGGTGTTATAGAGATCGCCCCCTTGGCTTATATGCGCGGACGGACGCTTGACGACAGCTTTATTATTCTTGACGAGGCGCAGAACGCGACGCCCGAGCAGATGAAGATGTTCCTGACGCGTCTCGGAAACGGCTCAAAGGCGGTCGTTACGGGTGACCTTACGCAGACCGACCTGCCCTCGGGACAGAAGAGCGGTCTTGCTACGGCTGTGAAGATACTCGCGGGGGTTGACGATATTGCGGTGCATACCTTTACCGACCTTGACGTTGTGCGCCACAAGCTCGTTCAGCGAATAATACGCGCGTACGAAAAATATGAAAATACCGAAAGAGAGAAAAAAGCTGCAAGCGGAGCGCGTTACAAGGCAGACCGCCGCGGCTCAAACGGAGGAGACAAATAAAATGAAAGACGGACTTATGATCTACTTTTCGACGGGAACGGACAAATACGCAATAACGCACAGGATGAAAATGCTTATCCGCTCGGCAGTGCTCGCAACGCTTGCGTATGAGGGCTACCGACAGGTGTGCGAGGTATCGGTGACATTTACCGACAACGACGGTATCCGTGCGGTGAACAAGCAGTACAGAAGCATTGACAAGGAGACCGACGTGCTTTCCTTCCCGCTTACCGACTTTGAGGGCGGCGAGGAGCCGCCTTTGGACGAGCCTGCAATAAGTCTTGGGGATATAATAATATCTCTTGAAAAAGCCGAGGCGCAGGCAGAGGAATTCGGGCACAGCCTTGAGCGCGAGGTGGCGTTTCTGACGGTACATTCGATGCTCCATCTTTTAGGCTACGACCACGAGCTGTCCGAGGAGGACGACGCCGATATGAGACGGAGGCAGAGAGAGATACTCGACGCTATGGGGCTTTCGGTGAAGTAAATGCATACTCCGCTTCGCTCCGTGGCAAGAACGGAGTTCTTGCACAGTGCACAATTATGGGGAAACGCCCCATGTGGCGCTCCGAGAGAAATAAAATATATTCGGTAGGGGCGAACTGTGTTCGCCCGCAATAAGAGCATACACGATATAATTACGGAAAAAGACATAAATATAAGGATACGGCAAGATGAAAAAAACAGGATTTATAGCAATAGTAGGTCGCCCGAACGTGGGCAAATCGACACTTCTCAATTCCATACTCGGTGAGAAGGTAGCAATTGTTTCGAGCAAGCCTCAGACGACAAGAAACAGAATAACGGGTATATTCACAAGGGGTGAGGAGCAGTTCGTTTTTCTCGACACCCCCGGTATGCACAGCCCCAAAAACTCCCTTGGTGAGTTTATGGTAAAGGAAGCCGACAGCTCGATGAGAGAGGCTGACGCGGTAATTCTTGTTGTCGACACGGGCAAGGACATCTCGGCAGTCGAAGAGAATGTTATAGCGTATCTCAAAAAGAGCGGTATTCCCGCGGTGCTTGCGCTCAACAAGATAGATCAGTACGACCGCGAGCAGATCGCCGTTACTATCAGCAAATATGCCGAGAAGCACGATTTTTCCGCCTTTGTGCCGATAAGCGCGAGAAGCGGCAAGAACGTACAGGAGCTTCTTGACGAGTGCGCAAAATTCCTTGAGGAGTCGCCATGGTTCTTCCCCGAGGATATGATAACCGACCAGCCCGAGCGACAGGTGGCGGCGGAGCTTATAAGAGAAAAGATACTCCGCACCTTAAACAAGGAGGTGCCCCACGGAACGGCGGTTGTCATTGAGGAATTCAAGGATGAGGGAAGTCTCATTTCCATCCGCGCCGAGATATTCTGCGAAAAGGCATCCCACAAGGGAATAATCGTAGGTAAGAACGGCGCGTCGCTGAAGCTTATCGGCAGCTACGCCCGCGCAGACCTTGAGAAGATGTTCGGCACGAAGGTCTATCTCAACCTTTGGGTAAAGGTCAAGGAGAATTGGCGTGAGAGCGCGCGGACTGTGAGCAACTTCGGATACCACGAGGACAAGTAAAAATGAAAAAAGCGGTTGACGGCTTGATACTGAGGGAAGCTCCTATAGGGGAGAACGACAAGCTCCTGACCGTGCTGACCGCAGAAGAGGGAAGAATTACTCTAACGGCAAAGGGCGCTCGCTCGATGCGCAGTAAGGTGCTGTCGGTCTGTCGGCTCTTCACCTACGGAAATTTTGAATACTATGAAAAAAATGACCGCAGGTGGCTTTCGGGAGGCTCAGCGAACAACAGCTTTTTCAGCATTTGCGAGGATCTTGAGCGCTTTTCGCTCGCGTCGTACATCGTGCAGGTAGCCGACGACATAACGGGAGAGGGCGTGGACGCGTCCGACGTACTGAAAATGACGCTCAACACTCTTTACTGCATCGAAAAGGGACTGAAGCCGCACTGGCAGATAAAGGCAGCGTACGAGCTTTTCGCCGTGAGCGTTTCGGGAATGTCGCCCGATCTTTCGGAGTGCGATCTTTGCGGCGAGGGAGACAAAAGCGAATATTGGGCGGACGTAATGAATGGAAGTATCATGTGCGCTGAGTGTATGAAAAAGAAGAACGGCGGTCTGCCCTTGCCCGAGCTTGACGAATACAGCGCGAGGAATATACTTATGCCACTCGATGCTTCTGCGCTCTGCGCGGCGAGATATATTTTGTCCGCGCCCGTCTCGCGGATATTTGCCTTTACGGTGACTGACACAGAGAGCATAGAACGGCTGTGTAAGTTTGCGGAGACCTATCTGCTCAATCACCTTGAAAGAAATTTTGATACGTTGGATTTTTATAAAGCGGTGGTGAAATAAATGCACAGTGCAAAATTGAGATGAATTTGTGTGATAAAATTTTGGGTTGTAGGGGAGTTTGTTATTCCATTGTTCGGAGAAAATCTGTTTTGTTTTTCTCTAAGGTAAATTTTGCTGACGCAAAAAAGATCCTTCACTGTGTCTGCAAGGTAGCAAGCCGTTCAGGATGACACGTAATGTAGGTTGTGGAAAATTGTTTGCACATTTGTCGCACTGTACTTTGGTGTTTGTAAAAATGTAATTTACCTAACATCAACTAATCTGTCATCACAGAGCATTTTTGCCGTTGGCAAAAGGAACCGCTTATGGGGTTATCAGCACATTGAGTCGAGCAAGAACTTGTTCTTGCCATTTCGCTAACAGCGAAATAGGCGTATCGGAGTAGAGGATCTTGCGGCGTAGCCGCTTTACTGCTCTGTTTTCATTGGGAATATCTTAAACAATTCCCCCTGCAAACTCCAATTTGAAGTCCTTTAATTCGCCATTTTGATTTATTTATTTTTTCGGAGAATTATGAACATAAACGAAAAGACATTAAAAACACTTGAATTTGACAAAATACGCGCGATGCTTGCCGCCGCCTGCCCCACAAAGGGAGCGGCAGAAGAGGCTCTGCGCCTTTGCCCCGACATCTTTGCTGACAGAGTGGCGCGCAGGCAAAGACGCACCGCCGACGCAAAGAGGCTATGCGACGCAAAGGGGCTTCCCTCGTTCGGAAGCGTGACCTACGTCGGAGACATCTGCGCGCGCGCCGAAAAGGGCGCGATACTTACCCCCTCGGAGCTTATGGACGTGGCGGCACTTCTTCGCACCTCTCGGTCTCTGCTCGATTATATCAGAGCCAACCGCCTCTTTCCCACGGTGCTCGACGAGGTGTTTGAGCGACTTCTGCCTAACAGACAGCTTGAGGACAGAATAAGCCGCTCTATCATTTCCGAGGAGCTTATCTCGGACGAGGCAAGCCCCGCGCTTTCGGACATAAGAAGAAAGATAAGGGGCGCTAACGCCCGTGTAAAGGAGACGCTTGCCAAGTACATCGGCGGCGGTTATTCTAAATTCTTACAGGAAAATATCGTAACGCAGAGGAACGGCAGATACGTTATTCCCGTAAAGGCGGAGTGCCGCAACGACGTAAAAGGTCTGATACACGACACCTCCTCCTCGGGAGCTACCATATTCGTCGAGCCTATGGCGGTGGTCGATGCGAACAATGAGCTTCGTATGCTTGAGTCAAAGGAGCAGCACGAAATAGAACGTATTCTTTCCGAGCTGTCGGCATCTGTTGCCGATATTTCCTCTCAGCTCATGCTCAACTATGAAAATATCACCGAGCTTGCGTTTGTTTTCGGTTGCGCCGAGCTTGCAAGGCAGATGAACGCTTGCGAGCCGCAGATATTCAGCGACAAAAAATGCGTTCTTATAAAGGCGAGACATCCGCTCATAGATAAAAAGGCGGTGGTTTCGATCAGCTTCTCGCTCGGAGTCGATTACGATACGCTGATAATAACGGGCCCCAATACGGGCGGTAAGACGGTAAGCCTTAAAACGCTCGGACTTTTCGCCATAATGGCGCAATCGGGCTTACAGGTACCCGCAGAGGAGGGAACGGGCTTTTGCGTATTTGAGCGCATACTTGTCGATCTCGGAGACGAGCAGAGCATAGAGCAATCGCTGTCAACCTTCTCGTCGCATATGGTAAATATCGTAAGGATAGTAAAGGAAAAGAACGACCGCTCGCTTGTGCTTTTTGACGAGCTTGGAGCGGGCACAGATCCCGTGGAGGGAGCGGCGCTTGCCGTGGCGGTCATTGAGGAGATGAGACGGGCGGGGGCTCTTTGCGCGGCGACTACTCATTACACAGAGCTAAAGACCTATGCCCTCGACACCGACAGAGTGAGCAACGCCTCCTGCGAGTTCGACGTTGAGACCTTGAAGCCTACCTACAGGCTTATCGTCGGCACACCGGGTAAATCCAACGCTTTCGCTATTTCCGAAAAGTTAGGGCTTCCCGCAGAGATCATAAAGCGCGCCAAGGATGGCATAGACAAGGACAGCAAGCGCTTTGAGAGCGTTCTCGGAGAGCTTGAAGCGTCAAGGCTAAAGGCGGACAAGGCGCTTGCCGAGGCTGAGAGGATGCGGGCGGAATATGAGGAATACAAGCGTGCGTCCGAGGCGGAAATAGAAAAGCGGCTTGCCGAGTCGGAAAAGGAGCTGGAGCGCGCGAGAGCAAAGGCGCAGAATATGGTCGAGTCGGCAAGAGCGTCCTCCGAGTTTATTATGGATCAGCTTACAAAGCTTCAAAAGCAGAGGGAGTCCGAGCGGCTCGGCGAGGAGCTTGCCAAAGCGCGGCGCGAGATAAGAGAAAATCTCCGCACACACGGCGACGCGTTTGATCCCGTGGTGGTCAAGAAGGATGAAAATTACGTTCTCCCCCGAAAGCTTCGGCGCGGAGACGAGGTAATGATAATAAGCCTCGGAAAGCGCGCGACACTGCTTGAGGATCCCGATCGCTCGGGCAAGGTGAGCGTTCAGGCGGGCATCATAAAGACAAAGGTCGCTATTGGAGACTTGAAGCTCATAGAGGAAAAAAAGAGCGCCGACACGCAGAAGAGCGGCGGCTACAAGGCTACGGTCAGCCGCGATTTCAAGGGCGAGATACATCTGCGCGGTATGACGGGCGAGGAGGCTTGGAGCGCCGTTGATAAATATTTCGACGAGGCTCAGATGGCGGGATTTTTCACCGTAAGACTTGTTCACGGAAAGGGAACGGGCGCGCTCAAAAATGCGCTGTGGAAGTATCTGCGCACCGACAAGCGTGTGAAATCCTTCCGAATAGGTCAGTTCGGTGAGGGTGACGGCGGCGTTACCGTTGTGGAATTGAAGTAATTTTAAATCATTTTCTACAAATTGGCAGACAATAGCCGATGGATAATTTATCAAAAATCATAATTCGGCATTTTTTGACGAAAAAATGAAAAAAATTGCTTGTGTACCGAAGAAATATATGTTATAATATAGTTGTAATATCTGAAAATTTAACAATCGGAGGAGTACAAGATGAAGGAAGCACAGTTTGGAGCGCTCAGCGTTATCGGTATGAAGGGCTGCGAGGAATTCGCGGCGCAGGTCGACTACTATCTTAAAGAATGGAGACGTCACGGCGGCGATGAGTCCTTCCTTGTTGACGTTGATTGCCCCCGCTTCGGAACGGGCGAGGCAAAGGCGCTTTTGCACGAGTCCCTGAGAGGTCACGACCTCTATATTATCTGCGATGCCTTTAACCACGGCGTTACTTACAAGATGTACGGCAAAGAGGTTCCCATGAGTCCCGACGACCACTACGCCGACTTAAAGAGAATTATCGCGGCGGCGGGCGGAAAGGCGAGACGCGTTACGGTAATTATGCCTATGCTTTACGAGGGCAGACAGCACAAGAGATCGGGCAGAGAGTCTCTCGACTGCGCAATGATGCTTCAGGAGCTCGTAGCTATGGGTGTTGAGAATATCATTACCTTTGATGCTCACGATCCCAGAGTTCAGAATGCTATTCCCCTTTCGGGCTTTGATGACGTAAAGCCCGCATACCAGATGATAAAGGCGCTCGTTAAGAACGTGCCCGACGTTGTCCTTGACAAGGAAGAGATAATGATAATCTCTCCCGACGAGGGCGCAATGGGTAGATGTATGTACTTCTCCTCGGTTCTCGGCGTCGACATCGGTATGTTCTATAAGAGACGTAACTACGCTATCGTAGTAAACGGAAAGAACCCCATCGAGGCGCACGAGTATCTCGGACGTGACCTTACGGGTAAGGATGCGATCATCGTTGACGATATGATCTCCTCGGGAGAGTCGCTTATCGACGTTGCTACGCAGATCAAGGAGAGAGGCGCGAAGAGAGTATTCGCATTCACTACCTTCGGTCTGTTTACCGACGGATTTGACAAGTTTGACAAGGCGTATGCAGACGGTATCATCGACAAGGTATTCACCACTAACCTTGTTTACCGCCGCCCCGAGCTTCACACCAAGGAATGGTACGTGGAGGTCAATATGTGCAAGTACGTTTCCTACATTATCGACACGCTGAACCACGACGAGACGATCAGCGAGCTTCTTAATCCTATCAAGAGAATTCATAATCTTGTTGATAAGCATAAGAAGGAGCAGAACGCTCAGATAAAGATGTCCTTTGACAAGTAATTAAACTGAAAACGGTCAAAAAGAGAGAACGCTTCGGTTCGTAGCCGAGACGTTCTCTTTTTCTATTTATTATACTCTGCTTATGATATTATCGCTCTGCGGAGGCGCATAAGCGTCAGTCTGTTGCGCACAAGAGGAGAGTATTCCAGAATGACGGGAAGCTTTTCCTCGGGAATGCCAATGTCGGAAAGAGAAGATCTTATTCCGAGTATCTTGTATATTTCGATCAGCTCGCCGTAGGTGGGGATGGACTCTATGATTTCGCATATCTCACCCCAGTGGGCTTCTATTGCTTTTGCGCTTATGCCCGACGCGCAGTTCTTGCGATTTTCTTCTATGATAGATCCGCTCAGTCTTTCGCCAAACATATCTTTGATATAATCATCGCTTACCTCGGGATAATCGTTCCACAAAAGCTCTTTACTGTTTTTAATTTTATGGTATTCCTTGCAGACAAGAAGCGTACCGACGCCCACCTTTTCTCCGTGCAAAGCGTTGCTCTCAGCGCCGAGGCCTATAGGTTGCATTTCTATAAGGTGAGAAATATGATGCTCTGCGCCCGAAGCGCAACGGGAGTTTCCTAAGAGCTGCATTGCGAGTCCCGACATCAGAAGTCCGTACGTGAGGGCTTCAAAGGCGGCAACGTCGCCGTTCTTTATTGCTTCTGCGCTCTCCACGATCGCTTTCGTCGCATCTAAGGTCATGTCGTGTATAACGGGGCAAAAATATTCACCCGTCAACGCGTGTGATATTCTCCAATCCGCCAAGGCAATAAACTTTCCTATCATATCGCCAAAGCCTGAATTCGTAAGGAAGCTCGGCGCTTTTGATATGATATTGACGTCGGCTACAACGATCTTTGGAGCTACGGCCGTAAAGGTCTTTTTGAAGCCGTCCCACGTCATAGCCGCAACGGAGGAGCAAAAGCCGTCAACGCTTGCCGCAGTCGGACACGATACGAAGGGAATACCCTTTTCGTAAGCGCAATAACGCGTAATGTCGTGAACGGTGCCCGAGCCGACGGCGATCAGATAATCGCACCCGTCGGGCAATTGCTCTTTCGCCAAAGCCACTCCGTAATTGTCGGCGTGCAGGTTTTCGGGCGGAAGAATGATTTCTTTATTGACCTTTGGATGCATACCCGAGGTAACACGGTAGGTGTTTTCGTCGTATATGGCGACGGAATAACCGCTGAGTCCGTAGCTTTCGAGATACGTATCGATCTTTTTGAGGCAGCCCGATTCAATGAAGCAAGCCTCTGTCGTCATTTTGTGCTCCTTGCCGCACGAGCACGTTCCGTTATATTTTCTGCTGTCTATTATCATTACTTACTCCTTTTGACCGTAATATGCGTTTTTGCCGTGCTTGCGAAGATAATGCTTATCAAGCAATGCTCTTTGTAGATCGATTTCGGGATTGAGCGAAAGGGTGTGCCAAGCCATCATTGCAACCTCCTCGAGCACCACGGCGTGATTTACGGAGTCAGCGGCATTCTTTCCCCAAGAAAATGGGCCGTGAGAATATACAAGGGCAGAAGGGATCTTTTCGACGGTATCCTGCGTAAACAATTCCGCGATCACCTTTCCCGTTTCCAATTCGTATTCCCCGAATATCTCGGCGTCGGTCATTCTTCGCGTGCAGGGAACGTCACCGTAAAAGGTATCGGCGTGTGTTGTTCCAAGCGCGGGAATGCTCATGCCTGCCTGAGAAAAGATAGTTGCCCATCTTGAGTGAGTGTGCGTAATTCCGCCGATCTTGGGAAATCTTCTGTACAGCTCCAAATGGGTGGGGGTGTCGGAGGACGGATTCAGGTTGCCCTCGATAATATTTCCGTTCAGATCGACCACAACCATATCCTCAGCCCTCATATCCTTGTAGCTTACGCCCGACGGCTTGATCACAACGTATCCCGTGCTTCTGTCAATTTCGGATACGTTTCCCCAGGTCAGAGTTACAAGACCGTTTTCGGGTAGGGAAATATTAGCCTCAAAAACTCTTTTTTTTACTTCTTCCAACATAATAATTATACCTCTATTGACTTTTTGTTTAAGTATGGTATAATTATAACGGTTGAGCGTTTTCTTTTCAACTGTTGGTGATATAATTAAAAAACAATCATCAAAAACAAAGAAATGAGCAAATAGGAGAACAAAATGAGCATTACGAAGCGTCAGGAACAAATACTTGAGCTACTGCGCGAGAACAGATTTTTAAGTGTTGAAAAGCTGTCAAAATTGACCTATACCTCGCCTTCAAGCATTCGCAGAGATCTTACGAAGCTGCAAAATATGTGTTTTATTAAGCGCACGCATGGCGGCGCGAGCATATTGGATGAAAACAATCAAGCGGCGCCGTTCAGTAACCGTATGTCACAAAATATTATCGGTAAGAAAAAAATTGCAAAAAAAGCATCGGCGTTTATTTGCGACGGGCAGGACATTATGCTTGACGGTTCAAGCACTGCGGCTTGTCTGATCCCATATATAGCAAAGCACAAGGACATCCAACTGTTTACCAACAATATGATCACTGCCATCAACGCCATAAATTACGGAATAGCTACGCACTGTATAGGAGGGAGCAGCATCAATAATTCACCCGTACTATCGGGCTCGCAAAGCTATCGCGCCGTATCCGAAATACATCCCGATATTTTGTTCTTTTCGTCACACAGCCTTGACGTAAACGGCATCATATCAGATCCTACTGAGGAGGAGAATTATCTTCGCCGGCTTATGCTGTCGAATACAAAGCAGAGCGTTTTTTTATGTGACAGCGAAAAATTCAACCGCCGAGCCTTATATACGCTGACATCGCTCAACGACGTCGACGTTGCGGTATTCGACGTTGCGTGGGATGCCTTAAAGACAAAATGTAAAACCTTATAGGCGAAAGCTGGGGAGATATGTGCAATTTTATTTCCAATGAGGACAGTGCAGTAAAGCGACTTCGTCGCAATGATCCTCTACTCCGATACGCCTATTTCGCTGTTAGCGAAATGCAACGGCAAAAATGCTCTGTGATGACAAGTTAGTGTATGAGAGGTAAATGGATATATGCTAAAGTTTATTACGGGCACCTTATGTATGGATTTATGCATAGGTTTATCGCCCAACATCCACTATCTGTCATCCTGAACGGCTTGCTACCTTGCGAGACACAGTGAAGGATCTTTTTTGCGTCAGCAAAATTTACCTTAAAAAAAGAACGAATGTATTACCACGAAAAATGGGTATTAGCCTGTAAAATGTAACTTCAACTCCCCTACAAACTCAAATTTGAAGCTCAAAAATCTGAAAAAGCAAGGAGCTGGGCCATTTTAGTGACTCAGCTCCTTTTTTTGTTATAGTTTTAAGATTTTCTTTGCTTACTTTTTTGCAAAGAAAGTAAGTTATCTCTGAACTCTGCCCGAGCCGTCGCCGCCTGCAAGCTTTTCTACCTCGGAAACGGTAACGCGGTTGTAGTCGCCTTCGACGCTGTGCTTGAGCGCCGATGCCGCAACCGCAAATTCGATAGCCGCCTGTGTATCCTTGCCTGTGAGGATAGAATAGATAAGACCGCCGCCGAAGCTGTCGCCGCCGCCTACGCGGTCAACGATGTGCAGATGATAGGACTTGGAGAAGCAGTAGTTCTCGCCGTCGTAGAGCATTCCCGCCCAGTCGTTGTCACTTGCGGAAATAGACGAACGGAGAGTGATAGCAACCTTCTCAAAGCCGAACTTGTCAGCAAGCTGCTTTGCAACCGACTTGTAGCCCTCGTGGTTGAGCTTACCGCCGTAAATGTCGGTGCCCTCAGCCTCGATGCCGAATACGTCCTTTGCGTCCTCCTCGTTGGAGATGCATACGTCAACGTACTTGCAAAGCTCGGTCATCGTCTCTCTTGCCTGTTCTCTTGTCCAGAGCTTTCCGCGGTAGTTGAGGTCGCAGGAGATCTTAACGCCCTTTGCCTTTGCCGCCTTGCAGGCGTCGAGACAGATAGCCGCTACGTTTGCGCCGAGAGCGGGAGTAATGCCTGTGAAGTGGAACCAATCCGCGCCGTCAAAGATCTTATCCCAGTCAAAATCCTCAGCCTTAGCCTCAGCGATCGCAGAGTGCGCGCGGTCATAAATGCAGACAGAGCCTCTCTGCGACGCGCCCTTCTCAAGGAAGTAGATGCCCACACGGTCGCCGCCTCTTACGATGTTCGAGGTGTCGATGCCGAAATAACGGAGGGAGTCAACAGCCGCCTGACCTATTGCGTGCTTAGGAAGCTTTGTGACGTAGGCGCTGTCAAGTCCGTAGTTTGCAAGCGAAACTGCAACGTTCGCCTCGCCGCCGCCGAATGTAGCCTGCATCTGGTCGTTCTGGAAAAAACGGTAATAGCCGTTGGGAGCGAGGCGGAGCATAAGCTCGCCAAATGTTACAACTTTCATTTTTTATCATTGAGGAAAACTTTTTTGGAAAAAGTTTTCCTCAAACTCCTTTCAAAAAACTTAAAATATGGTGTCTTTATTTGTACATAAATACTCGTAGTATCTTGTTTCAACTAAAAGTTGACATTTTTATCCAACACATCACACAAACACTCAGGATGACGCGCTGAGTTGTTGTATCGGTGAATAATTTGAGTAGAAATTATCTTGTAAACGGGCGAACACAGTTCGCCCCTACGTTTTTAAGGGCTTTTATTTTACTTTTTCTACAGCTCTTGCCGTCTTTTCTCTGATCTCGTCGGGAGTGCCCTTCATCATCCAGCTACCGCCGCAAGCGATGATCTTATCGAACGCGAGGTAATCGAGAATATTGTCCTCGGAGATACCGCCTGTGGGCATAAACTTCATGGTGGGGAATGCCGCGGAGAGCGCCTTGATGGTAGCAAGACCGCCGAAGTTTGAGCAGGGGAAGAATTTTACGACCTCGATGCCGTAGGAGATAGCGGTGATGATCTCGGTGGGTGTCACACAGCCCGGGAGATAGAGAACTCCGCGAGCGTTGCAGACCTCAGCGACCGATGCTGCAAAGCCGGGACCTACGATGAACTTCGCGCCGCAGTCGATAGCCGCATTTGCCTGTTCAGCGTTGATAACTGTTCCCGCGCCAATGAGCATATCGGGGAATTCCTTACATCCGAGCTTTATAGCGTCGGCGGCGCAGGCTGTACGGAAGGTTATCTCGGCAACGGGCAGACCGCCGTCGCAGAGCGCTTTAAGTGTGGGTACGGTGTCCTCGATGTTTTTAAGTACGACTACGGGAACGACCTTAGTTTGTTTGATTCGTTCTAAAAGCTCCATAAAATGCCTCACTTTTTTGTTTTTAGTTTATGTGTCAATTATAGCACTGCGATCTTCCATTGTCAACCTAAAAAGAAAAAAACTGAATATTTTGCAATAAAAAAAGAATAATTTGCAAATATAAACGGCGCTTGGCGGCAATAATGTAATAAAAAGGATATTAAAGAAGGTAAGATTATGCTTAAAGGAATACAGAAAAACGTGATAATGGTACGCCTTACGGGTTCGCCCTGCTTTGAGACGGCGTATTTTGTGATACGCGCGGGAAAGCGCGAGCCCAAGCGCGGTGAGATGGTAAAGGAAGCGAACAGGATAATCAGCGAGAGTGATCCGCAGGCGGTAAAAAAGGGAACGCGCCTTATGGGGCGTGGAGAGAGGCTTATGCTCATTCTTTACGGTGTCCTCGGCGGAGCGTTTTCGGTTGCTGTGGCGTGGCTTATTTGCCTTCTTTTCTTTTGAAAAAGAAAAGAAGCAAAAGAAAACATTGGAATGAGAAAGTACAGATGTTTTTAGATCATGCTCTTGCTTTTGAAAAAGAAAAGAAGCAAAAGAAAACATTGGAATGATAAAGTACAGATGTTTTTAGATCATGCTCTTGCTTTTGAAAAAGAAAAGAAGCGAAAGAAAACATTGGAATGAGAAAGTACAGATGTTTTTAGATCATGCTCTTGCTTTTGAAAAAGAAAAGAAGCAAAAGAAAACAAAACTATGGCATAGAGCATTAAATTGGGGTTTGTAGGGGAGTTTGAATTTAAAATTGCTACGCTTGAATGTGGCACAACAAGAAAACAAACCCAGCAAATCTAAGGTAAATTTTGCTTACGCAAAAAAGATCCTTCACATGGCTTGCAGGGTAGCAAGCCGTTCAGGATG
>JAFTYG010000073.1 GCA_017461365.1 Clostridia bacterium
GTGGGAGTTTTATCCTGCGCAAGATAGTTGTTTACCTTTGTAGCGAAAAACTCGTCGTTCTGCATTGCGTTATTGGTCTGCTTTATTACGTTGTGACACGCCGAACACACCGTAACAAGGGGACGGCTCTCATCTCTTGCCGCCGCCAACGCGCGGACGGAGGAGAGCTTTGTAGCGATCTCGTCGCTTGCGGAGGTGTAAACTGCTCCGCAGCACTGCCAATCCTCTATCTCGCAAAGCTCTACTCCGAGAGCCTCTGCTGAGCGGCGTGCATATGCGTCGAGATCCTTAGCCTTTGTACGAAGGGTGCATCCGGGGAAATAACTGACTTTCATTATTTGCCTCCCAAATACTTTGTTGTTGTGCTTTGTGACTTATACCATCTGCTCGGGGTGGAATACCTCGTCGAACTTTTCTTCTGTCAGGAAGCCGAGCTCTACGCAAGCCTCCTTGAGGGAAATGTTATCCTTGTATGCCTTCTTTGCAGTCTTAGCCGCGTTTTCATAACCGATGTAGGGGTTAAGAGCGGTAACGAGCATAAGGGAGTTGTGAAGATTGTGATGCATCTTCTCCTTATTTGCCTTAATACCAACTGCGCAGTTATTATTGAAGGAAACTATTGCCTCAGCGAGAAGTCTTGCCGACTGCAGGAAGTTGTAAGCTGCAACGGGCATAAATACGTTGAGCTCGAAGTTACCCTGAGAAGCCGCCATGGAAACGGCAACATCATTACCCATTACCTGAACGGCGACCATCGTTACAGCCTCGCACTGTGTGGGGTTTACCTTACCGGGCATGATGGAGGAGCCGGGCTCGTTCTCGGGGATAAAGATCTCTCCAAGACCGTCGCGGGGGCCCGAAGCGAGCCAACGAACGTCGTTAGCTATCTTCATCATATCGCAAGCGGTCGCCTTGATAGCGCCGTGAGCGAATACAAGCTCATCCTTGGAGGTAAGCGCGTGGAACTTGTTCGAAGCGGTTACGAAGGATTTGCCCGTGAGCTCCGCTACCTTTGCGGCAACGAGAGTGTCAAAGCCCTTGGGGGTGTTAAGACCTGTGCCGACGGCGGTTCCGCCAAGCGCGAGCTCGTGAAGAGGAGCAACGGCGAGCTTGAGAAGCTCAACGTCTCTTTCAAGAGAGGATCTCCAGCCGCTTATCTCCTGGCTGAACTTGATGGGAGTAGCGTCCTGAAGGTGCGTACGTCCCGATTTTACGATGCCCTCGTTCTCAGCCTCGAGCTTCTTGAAGGTCTCGATAAGGAGCTCTACTGCGGGAATGAGCTTGTCTTCGATAGCAATAACAGCGGAAATGTGCATAGCCGTGGGGAAGGTGTCGTTGGACGACTGGCTCATATTGATGTCATCGTTGGGATGAGCAAGCTTCTTGCCTGCTATCTGATTTGCGCGGTTTGCGATTACCTCGTTGGCATTCATATTGGACTGTGTGCCCGAGCCTGTCTGCCATACAACGAGGGGAAAGTGTCCGTTGAGCTCGCCTGAGATGACCTCGTCGCAAGCCTTTGTGATAGCGTCGAGCTTTTCAGCGGTCATCTTCTCGCTCTTAAGCTCGTGGTTAGCCATAGCGGCTGCCTTTTTGAGTATGCCGAAAGCGTGTGTGATCTCACGTGGCATTGTCTCAATGTCGACGCCTATTCTGAAGTTTTCGCAGCTTCTCTGTGTCTGAGCCGCCCAAAGACGGTCAGCGGGAACCTGCATATCGCCCATAGAGTCGTGTTCGATACGGTATTCCATAATTTCACCTCTTGATATATTCGTTTATTTCAATATTATATATCAAGGCTGTTGATAACTGCCTTGAGTGTATCAGCGCTGCGACGGAGCTTTGCAACTTCCTCGTCGGTGATCGGTACGTTGACCTTGCAACGGATACCGTCATTGCCAACGACACAGAGAGTGCTGAGGCATACGTCGTCAATGCCGTACTCGCCGTGCATAAGAGTGGAGACTGTCATTGTAGAGTCGATCTCGCTGAGGAGGCACTTTACAACGTGGCATACAGAGATAGAAACAGCGTAGAAGGTAGCGCCCTTTCTCTGGATGACCGTTCCGCCCGACTTCTTTACATATTCCTCTACCTCAGCGTAGTTGAGGTCGGGAGCGAGCTGACCGTTACCGAGAACGAGGTTCTTGCATTCGTCGATCGGAATGTTCGAGATGTTAGCCACAGACCACGGAACGAAGGAAGAGTCGCCGTGCTCACCGAAAACGTAAGCGTGAACGTTCTTCTGGCTTATCTTGTAATGCTCGGAAAGTCTTGCACGCAGACGTGCGGTGTCAAGGATAGTACCGGAACCGATGATGCGGCTCTCGGGAAGATCGGAGAACTTGTGGAAGGTGTAGGTGAGGATGTCAACAGGGTTACTTACGATGATGTAGTTAGCATCGGGAGCATACTTTGTAATTTCGGGGATGATGCTCTTGGTGATGTTTACGTTGGTCTGAGCAAGCTCAAGTCTTGTCTGACCGGGCTTTCTTGCAATACCAGATGTGAGGATAACGATGTTTGCGCCTGCAGCATCGCTGTAATCTCCCGCATAGATAGAGCAAGGTGTGCAGAAGGGAAGACCTTGACGGATGTCGAGAGCCTCTCCGAGTGCTTTTTCGTTATTGACGTCGATCATAACTATCTCCGATGCGATGCCCATAACAGTGAGTGTGTAAGCGATTGTAGAACCAACGCTTCCTGTGCCGATGATTGCGATTTTATTCACAATATGCCTCCTTAAAAATTTTGTTTTTTTAATTTTTTTAAACTTCAGTTTACAACCACTATATTATATCATATTTTGTTTTTTAAAGCAATACATTGTTAAAAAATTATTTATTTTCAACAATCGCAACAAAAAAGAGGCAAAAAAACGGCTTAAAACGGACAAATAATACATTTTTCGGATAAAATTTTCAATTTTTTTCCAAAAAATCAAATGAGAGTAAAAATGAGCTTATCGGCAAATATTGCCTACCTCGTAGGTGTGTACGGAGTATATAAAATGGAAAGAAAAATGAATAATTTGTAAAAAACTATTGACAAATCTTGTTTTATGTAATAAAATATATTCGCGAACGTATATTTATATGTCTGCAAATCTTCGATCGTCCGATCGGTTTATCAAACATTATCATTTTAATCAAACAGAAAAGGGGATCTTAATTTATGAAACGTATATTGAGCGCAGTTCTTTGCGCGCTTTTATTACTTTCGGCTCTCTGCTTTGTGTCTTGCGAGTCTGAGCCTGAGGTTATCGAAAGCATCAACGGCATGAGTGCGAAGCAGGCGGCTGCCGAGGGACTTAAAAAGCTTGATGAATCGGAGCGTTATCGCGTGACCGTAGACGGAGAGATACAGCTCAACGCATTGGTGGCGACCATTCCCGTCGGAATAGATAATTTTTACGAAAACACTACCGACGGCGATAATATGCACTATAAGTTTACCGACGAGGATCTTTTGTTCATAGACAACGAGCAGCTCTTTTCTCTCCTTAAGGGATACGACAAAGAGGTGTGGTACGTTGACGGAACGAGATACAGCATAAACACCGCAGGGGAAAAGGTGATCGACGACAGCGGAGACAGAAAGCCCTCCGACGTTATATCGAAAATAGTTGACTCCATAAGCGAGGAAGAGCTGAATACGGCAGTAGCATATACTAAAGATGGAGACGAATACATACTTATCACGGTCAACATCGAGGAATTCAACGTAGGTACAGTTGCTTGTAAGGTGTTTCTCAGTGATACGGGCGCTATGGAAAAGGCTACGCTTGAGGGAACTCTTTACGGACTCGGCGTCGTGCTTACCCTGAATTTTGAGTACGGTGACATCGCAAAGATAACGGCTCCCGAAAACTTCGTACCTACCGACAGCTCCGCAGAGACTGATGCGGAAACCGAAGCAACGCCCGAGAGCGATCCGAGCGGTACAAACGGCAAAGAGAACGGCAGACATCCTACCGATAACGGCGCTGAAAAGGGAGATGCTTCTGAAGAGGAAGGCGGTCGCGCAAATGGCAGAGAGAGCTTCAGATACACGGCTGAATAAGTAAAAATTAAAGAAAAAATAGCGTAAGGGTATTGACATTTCGTTTGGGATGTGATACAATTTTGTGTGAATAAAGGCATTGACGGAGAGAGTAGCGCAAGCGCGCCGAGCTCAGAGAGCTGTCCCAAGGCTGAAAGGACGGCATCGGCATTTGTGTGAATAACGCTCCCGAGCCCGCGAAAGAACACCGCAGGTGCGGTTATTAGACTCGCGCGTAGCGCCACGAAACGGCGGCTTGAGAGGATCTTCATGTGTGGAGATCAATTTGGGTGGTATCGCGGAAGATAGCCTTTCGTCCCATATTTGCGGGGCGAAAGGCTTTTGTGTTTTTTACCGAATTTCGGTTAAAAATAAAATAATAAAAAATTTAAACTCAATATATATGGGAGGATATGAAATATGCTCAGAACACACAACTGTAACGAGCTCAACGTTGAGCACATAGGAAAAAAGGTAACTCTTACGGGCTGGATAGATACCGTAAGAGACCACGGAGGCGTACTTTTTGTTGACCTGCGCGACCATTATGGTGTAACGCAGATCGTCCTTTCCGATGACAGTATGATCGCAGGTATGTCCAAGGAGACTGTTATCCTTGTCGACGGCGAGGTAACAAAGAGAGACGAAGAGACGGTAAACCCCAAGCTCGCAACAGGACTTGTTGAAGTAAAGGCTGAAAGAATAGAGGTTCTCGGCCCCTGCCAGCTCGGTCTGCCCTTTGAGATCGACGCGTCAACTCAGACAAGAGAAGAGGTAAGACTTAAATACCGCTATCTTGACCTCAGAAACAGAAAGATACACGACAACATCGTGCTCCGCTCCAAGATACTCAGCTATCTCCGTTCTCAGATGGAGGAGCTCGGATTTCTTGAGATACAGACACCTATCCTCACCGCTTCCTCTCCTGAGGGCGCGCGTGACTATCTTGTACCCAGCAGAAAGCACAAGGGTAAATTCTACGCTCTGCCTCAGGCTCCTCAGCAGTTCAAGCAGCTCCTTATGACATCGGGATTTGACCGTTATTTCCAGATAGCGCCCTGCTTCCGTGATGAGGATGCGCGTCAGGATCGCTCCCCCGGAGAGTTCTATCAGCTCGACTTCGAGATGGCGTTCGCAACACAGGAGGATGTTTTCGAGGTAGCAGAGACCGTCGTATATAATACCTTTACAAAGTTTACGAACAAAGAGGTCTCCAAGCCTCCCTTCCGCCGTATAACCTTTGCAGACGCAATGCTCAAGTACGGAAGCGATAAGCCCGATCTTCGCAACCCTCTTGAGATAAAGGATCTCACAGACTTCTTCGCAAAGCATGAGTTCCTTAATATCAACGGCAGAACGGTTCCTTTCAAGAATAAGCTCGTACGCGGTATCGTTGCAAACTATCTTGTAAAGAGAGACGGCGAGGGCGACGGTAAGAAGGCGTTTGAAAAGGCTATCGACCTCTATTCGAGAAGCATTGGAATGAAGTTCGGATGCGGATATATCACACTCGAAGAGGGTGAGTTCAAGGGCCCGATCGCAAAGTTCCTTACCGACGACCAGAAGGCAGAGCTCGTCTCGCTCTGTGGAATAAAAGAGGGCGATTCGCTCTTCTTCATCTCCGACGCGCCCGCTGTTATAAATCAGCTTGCAGGTCAGATGAGAACCTGGATAGGCAACGAGCTCGGACTTATAAAGAAGGACTCCTTTGAGTTCTGCTTTATAGTTGATTTCCCGATGTATGAGCTCAATGCGGAGACAGGCAAGATAGACTTTACGCACAATCCTTTCTCTATGCCTCAGGGCGGAATGGATGCGCTTCTCAATAAGGATCCCCTTGAGATCTTCGCGTATCAGTACGACATCGTATGTAACGGCGTAGAGCTCTCCTCGGGAGCTGTAAGAAACCACAACCCCGAGATAATGAGAAAGGCATTCGAGATAGCGGGCTACGGAGAGGAAGATCTTAAGGCTAAGTTCGGAGCTCTCTATACCGCATTCTCCTACGGCGCACCTCCTCACGCGGGAATGGCGCCCGGCGTTGACAGAATGATAATGCTCATCGCTGAGGAAGAAACTATCCGTGACGTTATCGCGTTCCCGCTTAACGGAAACGCGCAGGATCTTATGATGGGCGCTCCCGGTGAGGTCACCGAGCAGCAGCTTCGTGAGGTTCACATTAAGGTCAGAGACTAAAAGCAAAAGGAGAGGCTTTTTATGGAAAAGAATACCCTGAAAAGACTTGAAAAGCTCAATCAGCTTGCTCTTACCGATGCTGAGGAGGCAGATTTTCTTGCCTTCTTCGACGAAAGAGAAGGCGAGCTTTCCGAGCTTGACAGAATAGATACGGCAGAGGTGGAAAGAATGGTACACGTTATGCCCATACTCACAGTTGTGAGAGAAGATAAAGCACAAAAGCTGTTTACACGCGACGAACTGCAAAAGGGCGCGCCCGAGACCATGGACGGTTATTGGCAGGTGCCCCGTCTTGTGGAGTGATCTTGTTTTGGGAGGATATGTACAATGAAATTATTTATTGCTGAAAACAACGTCACAACACAGAAGAAGGTCGTTCTCGACGATATGCTTCTTACAAAGGATATGCCCACCGCCGCAGGCTCTCGGATGCTTGACGGATATATGAGCCTTTTTGACGCTGAGATCGTTGAAAAGCTTACCTCCGCAGGCTTCGGCATCTGCGGAAAGGCTAACGTAGGTGAATTCGCTATTGACGTTATGGGCGAGACCTCATATTACGGAGCAAATACCGATGCGGACGGAAAGCTCGCGCTTTCCGCCGCAGAGATAGTAAAGAGCGGAAAGGCTGACGGCGCGGTAGTCCTCGACGTCAACGGTTCTCCCCGCAGAGGCGCGGCAGAGAGCGGACTTGTGTTCGTAAAGCCTACCTACGGAACGGTTTCAAGATACGGTACTGTACCTGTAGCCTGCTCGGGTGAGACGGTCGGAGTTATGGCTAAGAGCGTCGACGGGTGCAAAGAGCTTCTCTCCGCGATAGTCGGACACGATGCAAAGGACGGAACAAGCCACGCAGAGGAGCTTTGCCGATCACTTCTGAATACCGATAAAAAGGTAAAAAAGGTAGCGCTCGTCAAGGCTATGACCGAAAAGCTCGATGCCGAGCAGACAAAAAAGCTTGATGGCTTTAAGAGCTTCCTCGAAGAAAATGGAATTGAGGTCTGCGAGATAGATGGAGAAATTCTCAGATCTGCGCGTATTGCTTGGAATATTCTTATGTGCGCTGAGCTCTGCAACAACGTTTCAAGATACGACGGTATCAAGTACGGCTACCGCTCGAATAATTATACCACAATCGGCGAGCTCTATACAAACAGCCGCACAGAGGCGTTCGGCGAGCTTCTCAAGACCGCTATCCTTTTCGGCTCGGAAACGCTTTCCACAGAAAACTATATGAGAATGTACGATAAGGCAATGAGAGTCCGCAGAGTTATCTCCGAATATTTCGGAGAGCTGTTCGCAGAATACGATGCAGTGCTTATGCCTACAGCATCCAAGGCTTATACCGAGGATGACGTAAAGAACGACAAGTATATTGCCTTCAAGGAAAACCTTTACACGGCTCCCGCATCTATCACGGGACTTCCCACGGTAGTCGTGGGCGGTGTTCAGCTTGTGGGTAAGGCGTTTTCCGACGGAAGCCTGCTTGAGGTCGCTAAAATGTACGAGGGGGGAGAAAGATAATTATGAGATACGAAACAGTTATAGGTCTCGAGGTACACATAGAGCTTGCGACCGACTCTAAGATCTTTTGCTCCTGCTCGGCAAAATTCGGAGGCGAGCAGAACGACCACGTCTGCCCCGCCTGTTGCGGTATGCCCGGTATGCTCCCCATTGTAAACAGACACGTTGTCGATCTCGGTATGGCGGCAGGTATGATGCTCAACTGCGACATCAACCGCACGACTACCTTCGACAAAAAGAGCTACTACTATCCCGACCTTCCTTGCTCCTATCAGACCACGCAGTGGTTCGCACCTATCTGCGTAAACGGAACCGTGGAGATAGAGACGTCAAAGGGTAAAAAGAACGTACGTATCAAGCAGATACACATGGAGGAGGATGCAGGTAAGCTCGTTCACGACGATTGGACGAATACCTCTCTTGTTGACTTCAACAGAACGAGCGTTCCGCTTATCGAGATCGTGAGCCAGCCCGATCTGTCGAGCGCAGAGGAGGTAGTTGCTTACCTTGAAAGACTCCGTTCGCTTCTTCGCTTTGCAAAGGTCTCTGAGTGCCGTATGGAGCAGGGCTCTATGCGTTGCGACGTAAACCTGTCTGTACGTCCCGAGGGCAGCACAAAGCTCGGTGTAAGAACCGAAATGAAGAATATGAACTCTATCTCCGCTATTACCCGTGCTATCGAATATGAGGTAGCAAGACATATCGACGCTATCGAAAACGGTACCGAGGAGCTTGTTCAGGAGACAAGACGCTGGGACGACGTAAAGGGTAAGAGCTTTGCAATGAGAAATAAGGAAACTGCGGGCGACTACCGTTATTTCCCCGATCCTAACATTATGCCCGTTGTCATTGACGACGAGTGGTTTGATTCTGTAAAGAACGCTCTCCCCGAATTCCCCGAGGTCAAGAAGGCGCGTTACATCGACGAGCTTGGACTCGGTGAGTACGACGCAGACATCCTCACGGGAAGCCGCGCGCTCTGCGACTGCTTTGAAGCGGCTTACGCGAAGTGCGGACTTGCCAAGGAGGTAGCAAACTGGCTCATTTCCGATTGCATGAACATCCTCAACAAGAAGCAGCTCACCGCCGATATGCTGAATATCAACGGAGACGCGCTTGGCGAGCTTATTGCGCTTGTAAACGACGGTAAGGTCGGACGCGCAAACGCAAAGAAGATACTTCTTGCGATGTTTGACGATGAGACGATAGCGCCCGCAAAGTATGCCGAGGAGCAGGGCTTTGTAGTTTCCAACGATACGGGTAAGATCGAGGCGGTCATAAAGGCTGTCGTCGAGGCTGATCCCAAGTCGGTAGCGGACTATAAGGGCGGTAAAGAAAAAGCGCTGATGGCTCTGTTCGGAAAGTGCATGAAGGAGCTCAAGGGCAACTGCGATCCTCAGGTGCTCAGAACCATCCTTATCGACCATATAAATAAGATATGACAAAGAAGATACTTGTAGTCGCTACGGGCGGAACGATAGGAAGCTCGTTTATCGACGGTGAGCGAAGGCTCAACGCCGATGTGGCAAAAAGTATTCTTCTCGACAACTTTGCCGAGAGCTCATCACCGTATGCGTCTCTCGGCAAAGCGCTTTTTGCCGACTCTGAGCTGAAATTAAAAACTCTCAGCGAAAATATTACGCTCGGGAAGCTTTTTTCTATCGCGGAGCATATAAGAAAGCGCGAAAGAGAAGAGCTTGCGGGCATCATAGTGCTTCACGGAACGGATACGCTTGCATTCTCGGCGGCGATGCTTTCTTTGCTTTTCTGCGATATAGATAAGCCGATGATACTCGTTTCGGGCAACTGTCCGCCCGATTATGCCGAAAGTAACGCAAACGCGAATTTCAGGGCGGCTGTCGAGCTTATCTGCGGAGGGCTTGCGCCGAATGTGTACGCGGCTTACAGAAATTCGGACGGCAGGATGTATCTGCACCTCGGAAGTACGCTTTTGCAGTGCGCCGACCGCTCGGAGGATTTCCTGAACGCTTCACGCGAAAAGGTCTTTTTGCTTGACCGAAATAATGAGCTTTTGCCCGACGGAAAGGAAAAATGCCGTGAGCTTTCAAATAAACGGCGCACCGATATGGGCGGACTTATGCGAAAGGTAAGGTCGCTCGAACGATGTGTAATGCTTATAAGACCATACGTTGGTCTGGATTACAGTATGATCTCGCTCCAAGGCGTTTGCGGAGTCGTACACGGCGTTTACCATTCGGGAACGGTTTGCGTTGATGGCTCTGACGGGCGCTCCTCCGTCATACGCTTCGGCAAAAGATGTGATGGCTTGGGAATACCTATGTTCATCGCTCCGTGTAAGCTCGACGAAAGCCAATATGAGAGCGCATATGAAGCCGAGCGTCAAGGACTTGTACCGTTGAATATTACCACCGAGCTCGCATACTGTAAACTGCTTGTCGGTGTTTCTGCGGGACTTTCTAAACCTGCGCTCAGAGAATTTATGGAAACCGAGATAAACGGAGAATATCTTGATCAAACCGAATAGAACACAAGCCGAGACTCAACCTGAGTCTCGGCTTGATTTTATTCCATTATAAACACACCGCGTCCCCAACCGAGCTTTTCGCCTCTCCTAATTCTTTCGGCATAGGCGCGGCGGAGCGAGGAATTCTGAGGAAGCGCGTCCACGTCTCCCGTGTACATCATGTCAAACAGACGCCACGCTTCTTTGTAATCGGCATATTCACCCGTTTCAACTATTTTAAAATCCTTGATAAATGCATACAAATTGGACTTTTCTGTGAGCACCGTTAAATTCCAAGGATCAAGAAGCCATGAGCTGCAGAAAAATATGGCAGGCTTTATTTCAAAATATTCACCGAAGAATTCACGCGCTCGGCGGTAGGATTTGAGAACCTCATCATGGTCGAGCCGTCCGCCCGTACGTGGGATGTGAGTGTTAAGCCCTATGCTGTCGGCGGAGAGCTTTACGCCGTTGTATTCACACTCAAAGCCGAGCGGCTTTTTGTCAAATTGCAGTCTGCCGAAGGCAAAGCGGTCAAGCCTGAAAAATCCCGCATACCAAGAGGCAACAAAGGTGCCCACAACGCCGTACACGTCGATACATTCATAGAGCTTGTAGCGAAGATCGGAAAGCGAGTCGTAAAATATAGCTTCGTCTATACCAAGCTCGGCGTAACGTTTTTTGAGACGCGGGGCCATACAGATAAACAGAAGCATAGCTCCCGTGTATTCGTGGATACCCGCCTTTTCGGAGATAAGCTTCATTTTGTCTATCATTTCGATGTAGTTACATCTTTCATTTTCGTCATATTGTAGAAGAAGCTGTGAAAAGTCATCGTAAACGGATGGCGCAAGCAGCTTTTCAAGAGCATCGGTAAGTACCTTCGCAGCATCCTCGGGAAAGGACAGCTTGCAGAGTAGATCGGAAGCCTCCGCGCGTATATAAGATGGAGTAAGCATAGACATGACCTCACTTTCGTTGTTTTACCAAATTATATATCATTTTCCACTATTTGTCAAGAGCTTTTACAAGGCATAGAGAAAAATATTTGCAATCGGTAAATACAGCTTCATCTGCAAATTTTGCCAAATAAATTTTGGATATTTCCACCTATGAGTACAAATAATATCCTTGAAACACAAAATGTTTTTCAAGGAGAAATAAATGAAAGCAACTGGAATAGTAAGAAGGATCGACGATCTTGGCAGAGTCGTTATCCCTAAGGAAATAAGAAGAACAATGCGTATCCGCGAGGGCGATCCGCTTGAAATATATACCGACCGAGAGGGAGAGGTGATCTTCAAGAAATATTCTCCCATAGGCGAGCTTTCGGCGTTTGCCTCTCAGTATGCCGAGACACTCTACAAGACCTGTAATATGTCGGTGATAATAAGCGACAGGGATGCTGTTATAGCCTCGGCGGGAGTGTCAAAAAAGGAATACACCGAAAAGAAGCTCTCGGACGGACTTGAAAACGTCATAGAGAGCAGAGGAATGTATATATGGAGAGAGGGCGGGGAAAGATACTCCGCTATTATGGACGGGGGATCACATTACGTTAGCTGTGCTATGCCTATAATCAGCGAGGGGGACGTTGTCGGCTGTGTGGCATCACTTTCAGATATGGCCTCGGATAGAGCCAAGGATGCCGCATCTACCGAAATAGAATCAAAGCTAATTATGACAGCCGCAAGCTTTTTAGGCAGACAGATGGAGTCGTAAAAGAAAAGAGCTGTTGCAAATGCTGTATGTTCAGTATTTGTGCAGCTCTTTTTTCTATTGACATAATAATTAGATTATGTTAAAATATTACTGTGTTTTCTGCCCGTCAAGAAAGATCTCAATATTTTTTACTGTGACGGGAGAGAGAAAATGCTCTATCTGTTCTATCTCCGAAAGCTTGCTATCCTCTCCGTTTATGCGTTCCAAAAGACGCTTTACGGTATCGTGACGCCAGAGAAGAAACGCGCCCGTTCTCTTGCCCTCGTCCGTGAGAGTGATAAAGCCGTACCGCTCAAATTCTATAAGTCCGCGTTGCTTTAGCTGTTCAGCCATTCTAGACACGGCGGAGGGCGTGACGTGCAGATGCGCGGCAAGATTGTTTACTCTTATTGCATCCGAGGAAAGTCGGTATATCATTTCGACGTAGTCCTCCATTGACGCAGAAAGATCTGTGCCGTTTTTGTCTGCAAGCATATATCCGTACTGTGTTCTGAAATCGTTTGTTTTGTCCATACTCTCACCTTTCTTGATCTCAATTCATATATTGATACAAGGAAACATTGTTTCTGTATGTTAAATCAATATGAGAGGTGACGTTTTTTTATGACAGAAATAAGAGCTCTCGGCGGGCTCTCGCGCGGAGAGGAGATATACGTTTTCGATATATGCGGAGACACGGAGCTCTGCGAAAAGCTCAGAGGGATCGGCATAAACGTCGGAACAAAAATAAAATGCGTTCTTATAAGTCCGTTCGGTGATCCAAAGGCATATGATATATGCGGTTCGGTGATAGTTTTAAGGAGAGCCGACGCCGACTGTATTTTGGGAGCTGCGCCCGAGCAAGCATTATAATGTCAGGAAAGGTATCAAAATGAAAAAAACGGTATATGAAATAAAGAGTAATAAATTTCAAAGACAGCTTTGTATGGCGGTGGTGTCCGACCTTCACGGCGGCGATCCTACGGCTGTTTTGAAAATGCTCGAAGCTGAACGCCCCGATTACATACTTTGTCCCGGGGATATTTTTGAGCGTCTTGACGGCTCGGACAGCGATATATACCGTAATGGGCTCTGCTTGCTTTCCGAGGCTTCCCGTATAGCTCCCGTTTTCTATTCGACGGGAAATCATGAGGACGGCGGTGTGCGTTCGTGGAGCCGTTCGTGGGAGAGCAGAGTGAAGAAAAGGGAATATCACGAAAGGTGTCGCAACGATATAGAAAAAAGCGGCGCTGTGCTTCTTGAGGATTCCTTTGTTCTCAAGCACGGAATTGCTTTTGGCGGACTTTTGTCAGGTATAATTAACGAGGGCGGTGCGCCTGAGCTTTCGTGGCTTGATGAATTTTGCGCTGTGGACGCGCCTAAGATACTCCTTTGCCATCATCCCGAATATTACGAAAAGTATCTTAAAGATAAAAATATCGATCTCATCGTAAGCGGTCACGCCCACGGAGGTCAATGGAGATTTTTCGGTCGAGGTGTGTTTGCCCCCGGGCAGGGAATATTCCCGAAATACACCTACGGCGTACATGACGGACGGCTTGTTATCAGCACAGGCTTGAAGGTCAGCGCTATACCGAGATTTTTCAATCCGACAGAGGTTGTATTTGTGAAGTTAGTTTGAATGGGTTTTTTGCTACTTTTCTTTTGAAAAAGAAAAGTAGCGCAAAAGAAAACATTGCAATTTAGGATTTAATGCTATCCGGTTGTTTGAGTGGATATTTTTTAGGATGTAAAAATCGGTCGGACGGCTGCTGCGCCACCGACCGATTTTAATTTAATTAAATTCGCCGTAGGCGAAACAAAACCTCTCGGTAGCGATAGCTGTCCGAGAGGTTTTTACATTATCAAAATAAACAAATTTAGTCCGAAGAATGGGATAACAAAAGAAAATATTTTTGCAATGCTTTCTTTTGGTTACTTTTCTTTCGCGAAAGAAAAGTAACACGCATCCCCCCGCGTCCTTACGCTAATTTCGCTTCAAGTCTTTCTCTGATAGCCTTGATGAAGCCGATGGAGTTGACAGCGGTAGCGGTGTATCCCTCGCTTACGAGACCGACGAGGTCTTTTGTCATAATACCGTCGTTAAGGGTATCGATACAAGCCTCTTCAAGCTTATTTGCGAAATCGACAAGCTCGGGCAGCTCATCGAGCTCGCCTCTCTTGCGGAGAGCGCCCGACCATGCGTAGATAGTAGCCATGGGGTTTGTGGAGGTGTCCTCGCCCTTGAGATAACGGTAGTAGTGGCGCGTTACAGTGCCGTGAGCCGCCTCGTACTCGTACTTTCCGTCGGGAGAAACGAGAACAGAGGTCATCATAGCAAGTGAACCGAAGGCTGTGGATACCATATCGGACATAACGTCGCCGTCATAGTTCTTACAAGCCCAGATATAACCGCCCTCGCTTCTGATAACACGGGCAACAGCATCGTCGATAAGGGTGTAGAAGTATGTAATGCCCGCCTCGTCAAACTTCTCCTTGTATTCGTTGTCGAATATCTCCTGGAAGGTCAGCTTGAATGTCTGATCGTATTTCTTGGAAATGGTGTCCTTTGTAGCGAACCACAGATCCTGCTTTGTGTCGAGAGCGTACTGGAAGCAGGAATGAGCGAAGGAGCGGATAGAGCTGTCCTTGTTGTACTGTCCCTGAAGAACTCCGCCGCACTCAAAGTCGTAAATGGTCTCTCTGAACTCTGTGCCGTCCTTAGAAGTGAAGAGAAGCTCAGCCTTACCCTCGGAGGGTACGCGGTATTCCGTAGCCTTGTAAACGTCGCCGTAAGCGTGACGCGCGATGGTGATAGGCTTCTTCCAATTGCGTACAGCAGGCTTTATCGAGTCGATAAGTATGGGAGCGCGGAATACTGTGCCGTCGAGAATTGCGCGGATAGTGCCGTTGGGGCTCTTCCACATCTCGGAGAGGTTGTATTCCTCAACTCTCTGCTTGTTGGGGGTGATAGTAGCGCACTTTACCGCAACGCCGTACTTGAGGGTAGCATTCGCGCTGTCCACGGTTACTTGGTCTTTTGTCTTTTCTCTTTCAACAAGACCGAGATCGTAGTATTCTGTTTTCAGATCGACGAAGGGGAGCAGAAGCTCATCCTTGATCATCTGCCACAGAATTCTTGTCATTTCGTCCCCGTCCATTTCAACGAGGGGCGTTTTCATTTGGATTTTTTTCATGTTCATTACCTCCGAACTATTTGAAAAAATTTATTATCAACATCCCTCAGAAAAGAGAGGGAGTATGACCAACGTTACATAGCTATCGCCTTTTTTATCTTTTCGTAGGCAACAGCCATAAATTCCTCTAATGTCATCTTGCCGTATCCGAACGGCTCGTTCTCAGGACGGCTCGCATATGCAAGCTCGCTCATAAGTACGCCGTTGTATCCCGTCTTTCTTATGCGCTCCATGATATTGTGCCAATCGGCAATGCCGTCGGTGGGCATAAGATGAAGATCGTCGTGAAAGGTTATCTCGTCACCTCTTACGCCGAGGTTATCATTGAAATGAGTGTGGCAGAGCTTCTCTCCGTAGAGCGCAAGCATATCTCTGTGCTCGTTGTAGCACATCTCATGTCCCGTGTCGAGACAGAAGCCGACGGACGGCTCATTCCAAAAGCGCTTCATTATCGCCGCAAGATATTCCTCACCCTCGACGTTCTCAAAGCCGAGACGGACGCCGAGCTTGTTTGCCGCCTCGATGACACGCGCGTAATTGTCAAGACCTACCTCGGTCGGGTTGTGATCCTTGAAGCCTATGAATGGGTGAATGACCATAACGGGAATGTCGAAGCGTGCGCAATCCTTAACGCACTCAATAAGAGAGTTAGTGACAAACTCTCCCGCCTCGCCGCCTTCCCAAAGATACCTTACCTTGTAGTCTCCGCTGAAAGGTGAGTGGATGGACTGCTGAAAGAGTCCGAGCCTTGCCGCCTCATTGGCGATCTCCTCGGTGCGCTCGGGCATCCAACCTGTAAAGAATGCCTCAAAGCCTACGTTTTTCATTATCTTCATCTGCTCAATGGTGTCAACACCGGTATTTCCCATTGTAGCAAGACCGAGCTTCTGTTCTGACATGATCTTCTCCTTAGATTTGGATTTAGTTGCTGTGCTTCTTGTAGTAATTCATAAGACAGCCGCAGAGGATTATCTCCTTTTCGTCCTCGGTAAGACCTTTGACGTAAAGCGTGATGTCCTCGACACTGCCGTCGGCGCGGATGACCTTTGCGGAGAATTCTTCCTTGCCGTCGATTATCGCCTGACGGATGTTTCCTACATATACGTAGTCGCCCTCAGCGTAGGGGAACTCAGCGCCCTCTGGGAGTGTGAAGGGAAGTATGCCCCAGTTGATGCAGTTAGAGCGGTAACGCTTTGTAGCAAACTCATAGCAGATGTTCGCAAAGCCGCCGAGCACCTTCTGGCAGGATGCCGCCTGCTCGCGCGCAGAGCCGTCACCCGGCTTGTTCGCAAATACGCAAGAGCCGAACTGAGTGTTGTTTATGAGCTCGTCTGCGTTGCCGACTGCCGAAAGAACACGCATAAGCTCTTCGGGCTTCTTATTATCGCGTCTGTCTGCCTCGGTAGCTGAAACAGCCTTGGAGCGTCCAACGTATTCGGGAACACGGCGCGAAAGCGCAAACTCGGACAGACGAAGGGGATTTGAACGGTAGGACGACGTCTCACCCGAGGGGATGAGCTCGTCGGTGGTCGTTACGGGATCGCGGATGACAGCCGCAAGCTTTACGAGAAGATTATCGGAGAGGTCATACTGCGTGGGCCAATCGGTGATGTTCGGGCCAAGAATGAGCTCGACAGAGGGATCTGCTTTGCCGTAGCCGTAGTAAACACGCTTGCCGTAAACAGACTTGTCAAAGTGATAATCGTGGGGCGTGTAGTCGTAATCAACGTCTGTCGCCGCCGTGATAACACCGCCATTGCGAGCCGTAGCCGCAATACTGCGAGCGTCCATCAGAGCAACGCCCGAAAGCTGTCCCTCACCGGGCTTCGAGCCTTCGCGGTTGGGGAAGTTACGCGTGGTGTGACGGAGAGAGAGTCCGTTGTTTGCGGGAACATCGCCTGCTCCGAAGCAAGGCCCGCAGAATGAAGGCTTGATAACAGCGCCCGCCTGCAAAAGGTCTGCCGTAACGCCTATCTTTGTAAGCTCCAACGATACGGGAACGCTTGTGGGATATACCGACAAAGAGAAATAGCCGTTGCCCGTGCTCTGATCCTTAAGAATAGCAGACGCCTCGTCGATGCTGTCGAACATACCGCCCGAGCAGCCCGCGATAATACCCTGATCGGCATAGACCTTGCCGTCCTTTACCTTGGAGCGGAGATCAAGATTGCACTTGCCGAACTTCTTCTTAGCCTCTTCCTCGACCTTTGCGAGTATCTCATCTGCGTTCTCAACGAACTCATGGATAGTGTAGGCGTTCGAGGGATGGAAAGGAAGAGCGATCATAGACTCCATCTTGGACAGATCGATCTCTATCATAGCATCGTAGTAAGCTACGTTGCCCGGGCGAAGCTCTTTGTATTCCTCGCTTCTGCCGTGAGCGTCGTAGTGTCCCTTTGTGATCTCATCTGTCTCCCAGATAGATGACAGACAGGTCGTCTCGGTTGTCATAACGTCGATACCGTTACGGAAATCAATGGGAAGATTTTTAACGCCGGGGCCTACAAATTCGAGCACCTTGTTTTTTACAAAGCCGTTTCCGAAGGTAGCGCCTACAAGAGCGATAGCTACGTCGTGAGGGCCTATACCCTTCTTGGGTGCGCCCGTAAGATATACAAGAACTACCTCGGGAGCTTTGATGTCATATGTATTTTTGAGAAGCTGTTTTACAAGCTCGGGGCCGCCCTCACCGACTCCCATTGTTCCGAGAGAGCCGTAGCGTGTGTGCGAGTCCGAGCCGAGTATCATCTTTCCACAGCCCGTGAGCTCTTCGCGCGCATAGGAATGGATAACGCTCTGGTTTGCGGGAACGTAGATACCGCCGTACTTCTTAGCCGCCGAAAGACCGAAAACGTGGTCGTCCTCGTTGATAGTACCGCCGACTGCGCAGAGCGAGTTGTGGCAGTTTGTCATAGCGTAGGGAATGGGGAATTCACGGAGACCGCTTGCGCGAGCCGTCTGAATGATACCTACGTACGTAATATCATGGGAAACAAGGGCATCGAAGCGTATCTTCATACCCTCATCGTCGCTCTTTGCCGTGTTGTGAGCGTTCAGAATAGAATAAGCAATAGTGTTTTTTCTTGCCTCGGCGGGGGAGAGGGGCGCGCTGTCGGCTACCTTTCCGTCAACAAGGTAAACACCGTGGGATGTCAGTTTGATCATAATTACACTCCTTGGTAAAAAATACAATAAATATACAACATACTATTATACAATAAGAAGCCGAAAAAGTCAAGACGTAGAGATATTTTTCTTTTTGTCTTTTACCTATTGCATTTTCTGTCGTAAAGTGGTATAATGTGCTTGAATTTTCACAAAGTGGAAGGAGACAGTATGAGAGGTCTCGGAACGGTTGTAAATGTTTTAGCCATAATAATCGGAACGCTTATCGGTATGCTATTCAAGCGGGGAATGAAGGAACGCTTTCAAGCAATAATGATGCAGGCGTGCGGACTTGCAACAATGTTTATAGGGCTTTCGGGCGCGCTTGAAATGATACTTTCGGTGTCGGAGGACGGAGGGCTGAAAGCGGGCTCTACGATGCTCATAGTCATATCGCTTATCCTCGGCGGACTCCTTGGAGAGCTTATAAATATCGAAAAGCTTCTTGACAGCTTTGGCGAAAAACTCAAAGGGGCGGTGAAGGCAAAGGGAGATAATAAATTCGTTGAGGGCTTTGTAACCTCGTCGCTTGTAGTTTGTGTCGGAGCTATGGCAATATGCGGACCTCTTGAAGAAGGACTTACGGGAAATTCGCAAACGCTTTTTATAAAGGCGATACTTGACCTTGTTATCATCATAGTTTTCGCCTCGGTCTACGGCATAGGCGCGGGCTTTTCGGCAATTCCTCTTGGGCTTTATCAGGGACTTATCACGGTCTTTGCCGCCTTTATTTCGCCTTATCTTTCAGACGCGCTCATTACAAATCTTTCGGGCGTCGGCTCGGTGCTTATCTTCGCCGTCGGACTAAATCTTATCTTTCCAAAAAAGATACGCGTGGGCAATCTGCTTCCCGCGCTTATCGTTCCCGTTCTGTACGAAGCGATAAAGCTGTTGCCGTGGTTTTAATTTTACATAATTTAAATAATAAAGAAATGGGCTTTCCCGAACGCACTTGGCGCAAGGGAAAGCCCAAAATTATTTTAATCAGACAAAGTCAATGTCTCCAAAGTTTGTTGCGGTGTCATCACCCGGAAGAACAGGCTGTACCGTGTTCAGCTCCTCGGGAGCGTAAACAACAGCCACCTCGCCGTTGACGTAAGCAAATCCGACCGTCAGAGTAGATTTACCCGAGAAGAAGAGCATCTCGCCTTCCTCGCCGTAATTTCTACAATACTTGGGAAGAATATTGCCCTCAAGCACCTCGCCGCGGATGTACTCGGGCCAATTCTTGCCCTCGTAGTCTACCTCTCTGTATTCCCATCCGCCGTAGCTGTTGGGAACAAGATAGATCTCCGCCTTGATAGATTCGTAGATATTGTCAACGCCGTCGTGCGCGTGATGCGCTACCTGAACGATGTCGCATTTGAGCGTCTCATCCGAGTAGGTCTTGAGTATGTAATCCTCGGGAAGATCGATAGAGTCTCCAAGTACCATCATACTCATATTTTCCGTGCTTACCTTGAATACCGTGCTTGTGTTGTTGAACTGTCCGTAGCTTGCAACACCCGTAAGCGCTGAAACGCACTCCTCGTGAGTGTAGAGCGCTTGAACGGTAACGTCGGCAAACGTCAGCTTCTGACCTGTGTGAATGACTATCTCCTTAAGGTCGGGGTATCTCACCGCCAGAGTGGAAGCAAGATTTTTCATACCCGTAACAGTCGCACCATCGACCTCGGAGGCGTAATTGTAGGGAACGTTCGCAACGATAGACTTGAGCTCATAGCTCTGAGCATACGCCGTGATGAACTTCGAAAATCCCGAGTAGTGGTCGCCGTGCATATGCGTTAGTATCCATGCCGCGATAGTTACCTTTTCGCCCTCGGAGACACCCGTGATCTTGCGCAGAAATGCGTCAAGATCTTCCATGGGCTTTGATGCCTCGCTGTCGGTCATCTGCGTCGACGAACCGCCGTCGAAGATCAGAACGCTGTTGTCAGCGCACTTTACAATGTACATCATACCGTTGTTGGGATAGCCGACAACACCCGTGTTGGGATACTCATAGGGAGACTGATTCAAGCCGTACTGATAGAATACAGCGCCTTCGCCCGCCGCTGGAGTTACCGCAGGGGTGGATACCTCTGCAACCGTGTCGGAAATCGCGTCGTATATGACCTTTACCGAGCTTCCGCCCTGCGTGTAGTACATATAAACGGTCTCGTCACCCTTGGTCATAGTGATGTAAACGTTCTTGTCAAGCGTGTCGCGCAATTCTTCGGTGTATCCGAAGGTCTTGAGCTTTTCGACGTAAGCGCCGATCTCGGTCTCATTTGTCTTTTTGACCGTCAGGAGCTTTACAAAATCCGCGTTTGACTTGTTGTACTCGGAAAGAAGCCTTGCTGAGGAGTAGACCGCCGTCGAATAAGCCGCCGTCTCACCCTTGAAATAGGGGATCTCGGAAATTCTCCAATCTTCATCGGAGAAGTCCTCCCAGACTACCTGCTCATTGTTTGCACTGCTGAGAGAGAACGCCGTGTTCGCGCTTGCAGAGCTGAGCGTTGTGTTGATAAAATACTCAACTGCAAGACCAAGCATATAGCTGTTCGAGCCGTTGATAACGAGCTTGTTGCCGATAACTCCGACAAAATACCAAGCGTCGTTTTCCGCAACTCCCGTTATCTGAGAGCTCTCGGGGCGGTTCGTTGCGCCGACAAGTATCTCAACGACAGAGGTGTCAGCCGCCTCCTCGGTATCCGTTATAGCGTCGGGACGCTTGTCGAGAACGTCCTTGAGCGCATTGGAAATACTCTTGCGGTAGCTGTCCGCAGTGCTTTCGTAAACGAGCTTGCCCGCAAAGGACTCGCCGTCAAAGAGAGCGAGAGTCGTGTTTGTCGGCTGAGTGTTGCTTGTGTCCGATGTGCTGTCCTTCGTGCTGTCTCCGCTCGGATCGTTCTGATCCTTGTTGCAGGAGAAGAGAGTGAAGAGAGCAGTAGCGCAGATGCAGAGCGCTATAGCAAATGAAAGATATTTTTTAATATTTTTCATTACGATTACCCCATATTGTCAAGCTCTGTGATAAACGTGTTAAGAGAGCCGCGGAGAGTGGTTGCCATGGTAGTAATATCACCGATGCTGCCCTTGCCCCAGAGAAGAGCTCTGTGATTGTCAAGAATTGTAGAGCCGCCTATCTGGTAAACGTCGCGGAAGCATACTGTTCTCGAATTTGCGATTATGTCAAATACCTGAGCCGAGGAAGCGTCGGGCTGGTAGGTCGTGCCGAACGTGTCCTCATAGTATGCGGGGTAGAGATAATCGTAGGAGTAAGCCATAAACATCTCATAGAGATAGGTTGCCTTGTCAAGGTCACGGTTTGCGGAGGGGATACCTGCAAATACCATTACCCAAGAGTCGGAGTAAGCCTTGTACTCGTTGCCTGCCTCGTAAAGAGGAGCGGGCATAAGTCCCCATTCGAGGTTAGCCGTGTTTGCGATACCGTTAGCCGCGTCGATAGAAGCGAAGTCGGACATCATAAACATCGTGTGTCCCTCAGTAAAGGACTTGATAAATGTTGTGTCGGAAAGGTACGCCGTATCTGCGCCGTTAGAGCCCATCTGCTCCAGAATATACGTAACAAGGTTCGTGTTTACCGAATTGTCCAGTGTTACCTCATACTCACCCGAACTTGCGTTCTGCTCGATAACAGTACCGCCGAGAGCATAGTAAAGAAGTCTTGCGTTACCGCCGCCGATAGTGAATGCGTAGTGCGCATTCTCATAGGAGTTCCAGCCGTTGGGGGCGTAGGAAGCGCCTGTGTCTGTCCAGTTGTTTGCGTTGTCAACGGGAGTTGACCAGAGCTTGCCGTACTCAAGCATCTTTTCAAGCGTCCATTCGTTTTCGAATGCAAGCTCGTAAAGGTCTTCCATATCGGTCTGTCCGTTCGTAGCCTCGTCAAGGATAGACTTGTTTGTGTAAACGCCGCAGAGAGCGCGGGTGTTACCCGTTGAGAAAAATCCGCAGGTGTAGTACATACTGTCATATACCTTCATCTGCTCGTTTACCTGAGCTTCATAATAGTAAGCGTCGGGATGGATGTAGTCGGACTCGGAAAGATCGTAGTAACGACCTTCCTGAGCGAGCGCGCCGCAGGCTCTTGTACCCGTTATAATTATATCATACTTCGCGGTATCGCCTGCATTGTAGAGTCTCTGAAGCTCCTTGGTCGCGCTGCTGTCATCACTCTTGTTGGGGTTGGTGTCGCTTACGGTGTAGTCGATGTAGACGCCGAGCATCTCTTCGAGTACGGCGTTACGGGTGTATCCCGCCTTGGAGATCTTGTCTGCGGTAGCCTCGTCGGCAGTTACCTTCAAGGGCTGAGGTCCCCACGTCGCAGTACCCTTGGAGTACCAGATGTTCATAGACGCGCCGTTGTAGTCGCGGATCTCGAGTCCTGTGTTCTCAGCCGCCGACTTTGTATCGGTTTCGGAATCTGTTACGTCGGCTGTCGTCTGCTTCTCGGTCTGGCTGTCCTTGCTTTCATCCTTGTCCTTTGAGCAGGAGGCAAGAGCCGCGCTGAGCATAAGAAGCGACAGAATGATCGATAATGCTTTTAGTGTGTAGTTTTTCATTTTTCCTCCTTTTGTTTATCCGTTAACTTTCTATCTTGGTAAAGAAGTCATCAAGAGAGCTACGGAGTGTGGTTGCCATAGTGGTGAGATCTCCGATACTGCCATCACCCCAAAGAAGAACTCTGTGTCCGTCAAGAACAGTAGAGCCGCCGATCTGATATACATCGCGGAAGCAAACTGTTCTGGAGTTAGCTATGATGTCAAATACCTGAACGGATGCCGCGTCGGGAGTGTATGCGGTTCTGAATGTCTCTTCATAGTACGCGGGCTTCAGATAGTCATATGAGTAAGCCATAAACATCTCATAGAGGTATGTAGCCTTGTCAAGGTCACGGTTAGCCGCGGGGATACCTGCGAATACCATTGTCCAGGAGTCTGAGAAGGACTTGTAATCGTCTCCCGCTTCCATAAGAGGAGGAGGCATAAGTCCCCAATCGAGGTTTGATGTGTTTGCGATGCCGTTTGCCGCGTCGATAGCAACGAGCGAGGACATCAGGAACATTGTGTGTCCCTCTGTAAAGGACTGCAGATATACCTTATCGGACAGCATAGCATTTGTAGAGCCGTTGGGGAGCATAATGCTTAGGATATACTGAACGATCTCGGTGTTTTTTGCATTGTCGAGAGTTACCTCATACTGTCCGTTCTGAGTGTTATTCTCTATTACTGTACCGCCGAGGGAGTAGTAGAGAAGGCTTGCGCTGTTTGCGGGAAGAACGAATGCGTAGTTACCCTGGTAGGAGTTCCAGCCGTTAGCCGCAAAGCTTGCTCCTTCATCTACCCAGTTGTTTGCGTTATCAACGGGGGTAGCGTAGAGCTTACCGTATTTCAGCATTTCCTCAATAGTCCATTCCTTTTCGTTTGCAAGCTCGTAGAGGTCATCCATAGAGACCTGACCGTTTGTAGCCTGGTCGAGGATGGTCTTGTTTGTAAAGACTGCGCAGAGCGAGCGGGTATTACCGACAGAGAAGAATCCGCAGGTGTAGTACATACTGTCAAACACCTTCATCTGTTCGTTGACCTGAGACTCATAGTAGTAGTTGTCGGGCTGGATATAATCGGACTCCATAAGGTCGTAAAATAAGCCCTCCTGAGCGAGTGCGCCGCAGGCTCTTGTACCTGTTATGATCATATCATACTTTGCAGTATCGCCTGCATTGTAGAGTCTCTGAAGCTCCTTGATAGCGCTGTTGTCGCCGTTCGAGTTGGGGTTTGTGTCACTGTCTGTATAGTCGATGTAGATACCGAGCATATTTTCAAGAAATGCGTTACGCTCGTAGCCTGCCTTGGAGATCTTGTTTGTGGTAGCCTCATCTGCTGTTACCTTCAAGGGATTAGGTCCCCATGTAGCAGTACCCTTGGAGTACCAGATATTCATAGACGCGCCGTTGTAGTCACGAAGCTCAAGACCGGTGTTCTCAACAGCAGTCTTTGAATCCTCGGAGGTATCGTCTACGTCTGTGGTGTTAGCGGTGGTGTCGGGTGTTGTGTCGGTATTGTCGCCGCCGTTTTTGTTACAAGAAACAAGCACAGCGCCGAGCATAAGCAGCGCCAGAACGATCGCTAATGCTTTTAATATGTGGTTTTTCATTTTTTCTCCTTTCAAAGAGAGTCGGGTGGAGAGTGTGCTTTACGTTCTATTAAAAGAATTCGTCTCCCATATCTGCGGAGGCTGCGGAATTCTTTGCGTAGTCGCTCCAGCTATAGCTGTCTCCGCCGTGAGCTGTCGTTACCGAAAACGTAACTACGTCCGTCGTATGGAGAGCTATCTGTTCAAGAGTGGGGGAAGTGTATTTTTTCATTTTACTTACCTCCTACTATCAGTCAGCCACGGTATATACGCCGTTTACGTATGTGAATGTGTAGGAAATACCCGAGTAGGTCGTTGCTCCGTCAAGGCTTACAGCGTAGGGAGTAACGGTGAAGCTTACGGTGTGGTTGGTCTCACCGTCACTTGCGGGAACGCCAGTCCAAGCGATAGCAGTGATGTAATCGCCGCCGAGCTCATAGTTCTTGTAGGTCTTCATCGCTCCGTCAACAGACGCGTTGAGAGAGGTGAATACAATGGTGGAGTCCTTGGACTCGTTGAGAGTCTGACCGTTGCTTGCCGTAGCCGCAACAGTAAAGCCAACCTTGGAATACTGAGAAAGATCGTCATTCTTAAGTACCGAGATGAAGCGAACGTCGAACTTGCCGTCAGCGACAGCAGTGGTCTGCGCGCCGACTATCTGGGGAACCTTGGAGTCAACAACGACCTTGTCGCCGTCAACAACGTAGTAGCCCATCTTGAGTTCTCTCATCTTAGCCGCAACAGCTGTAAGATCTGCTAGAGTGCCGTTGCCTTCGAAAGCTGTCTCCGTACCTGTGAGAGTAGCTGTAGCGAGAGCGGAAGAGTTTGTAACAGATGTTACGGTGTTAGCATAGTGAGATACTGCCTTGTCTGCGCCTGCGGTAATGTTAGCCGCGTTTATAGAGTTTGTGATATTGATCGTGCCGTCAGCGTTGCCCAATCCGAGGATACCTGCAACATTGGATGCGCCTGTAACGGTTCCGAGGTTTACGCAGTTATCAATTGTAGCATTACCTGCTTTGGTTGCGGCAATAATACCGCTGACAGAATCGCCCTCAGATACGATAGTGCCGTAGTTTATGCAGTTGTTAAGAACTACATCAACGCCGCCTTCCTGAGAGCCGACAAATGCGGCTGTACAGTTACCGCCTGTGAGTGTCGCATAGTTTGCGCAGTTTTCTATTGTAAGTGTTGCATTACCGCCTTCGGGAAGAGTAATATTTCCAACAAACGCCGCGGTGTAGCAGTTACCGGTTTTCGCGTTGTGAGTTAAAGCGCCATATACGTTGGAGTTTTTAATGGAAGAGTCTGCAGAAAGCGGAGCTTTTCCAAACATTGCGCCAAGACCACCCTTGTAACCCTGATTGCTTCTGTTCAGGCTGACATACATATCTACATTGTCGATATCAAAAGAGTAAGCCTCATCTCCTCCGTATGAAGAACGACCGAGGATAAGTCCGTGGTTTACCCATTGACCGCCGCCTAAAATTCCTGTTATGGGAGCCTCGGCGGTACCGAAGTCAAGGTTTTTGATAACAAAGTGAGCGTTGGTAGCTACTTCAAAAAGACCTCTGTTCTGCCAATAGTTGATGTCTAAGTTCTTGATAGCGTATCCGTTACCGTCAATTACCATTCCATCAACAAGGTTTCCAAATATTGTGCTTTCCATTGTAAGACCGCCCATATCAAGGTCGCCTGTAAGCTCGATCACCTGAGCGGGGAATTTGTCTGTTCCGTAGTTCTGGAGCGCGTATGCGAACTCCTCATATGTATTGATACCGTCAGCATCAATACCTTCGGAAGGAGATACATAAGAGATAGTTTTATTAGCGTTTACATCGAGTGCCTGATAAAAATCGACTTTGCTGTCGCTGTTTGTGTCGGTTGCTGTCGCTGTCAGCGAAAGCGCGGACATACTGCCAAAGATAAGTACAAATGCTAAAATGGATGCTAAAATTTTAGTTTTTTTCATAATTTTTTCCTTTCATTATTTTATTTTGGTGCGCTGGGATGCTTTGCGTTGATTAAAAACGCGGGGATGAAAGATTTTTCCTCCTTTCTTAGAAAAATTTATTTTGTTTTTTATAAAATCAATGCGCCGCGAGTGTCAACCGTCACAGCGATTGTATTTTAACGTTTTTATATTTCTACTACCATTCCGTCATACGACACGGTAAAGCCTTCCTTGCCTGCAATCTCCGTGAAGCTTTCGTAGTCAACAGACGGTCCGTTGTGGGAGAAATGGTTAAGTACATATTTTGTATTCTTATCTATCGCGCCCATATCTGTAAGTATCTGACGGAATTTTATATTTCTTCCGAGGCACATATGTCCGTGATACGAAAGATCCTCGTATGCGCCCTCTGTACAATCGGCTGAGACAAGATCGAAGCGCACGCCGCTTTCCTTGATGTAGTCAAGTGTCTCTTCTTTTGGAATGTCGGTGTCGTGCGCGTAAAGCAGAGTCTTGCCGTTCTTTTCTATAATGAAGATACGGGGATGGGGCGAGCCGTGTCTTGCCTTAAGCGCCGTGACCGTATAGCCGTCGATCTCGGTGGGTGTGAAGGGCGCAAGCTCGTTAAAGCGGAAGCGTCCGTCGGGATTGTTTCCGATAAATTCCACTCTCTCCTTTACGGCTTCACTTCCGTGAACGGTAAACGTATAACCGTCGTGAAGTCTTGCGGAAAAGGGAAAATGGATATAGCCGAACTCGCCGGGGTAGAGGTGGTCGCCGTGGATGTGGGTGATAAGGCAGTTGTTTATCTTAGTCATATCTATGCCGTATTTCAGCATATGCGCGTGAGAGTCCGCGGGAAAGTCTATAAGCAGGCAGTCGTCGATCAGCGCTTGCGAGCGAGTGCGTATCTCCTTGCCCCCCTTTTTTCGCGCGTTTTCGCAAGCGTCGCATTGGCAGAATAGAGACGGGATGCCCTCGGCGGCGGCTGTTCCGAGATAATGAAGCTTCATTGTTTTATTCCTCCTTGTTTCCTTTTTGTGTGATATTTTGTCAAATCTGTTGAATAAACTATGATATTTTCCAAATTTCTATATTTATAATAGATAAATAACTTATATTTCACCTGCATTTTATCATAAACTTGCCAATGTGTCAATTACCCCCGATAGCAGTTGACGAAATATCGTAGTAAATTCGCTAAAATTGCGGAATAATTATAGTGTTTTAGACGAAATCGCGTTGCGGTATCGCGCTGCTTTCAGAATGAACAGAAAAAGGTAGGGCAATCGGCGCAGTCGTCTCATATCGCCAAGTGATCGCGCAAGCCATTCAAGTCCCATTCGGCGTACCGCCTCGGGCGCGCGCCGTACCTTTCCCGACCATACGTCAAAACTTCCCCCAAGTCCCATAGAAAGACGCAGAAAGGGAAGAGAGGGCGTATTTTTGGCTATCCATTTTTCCTGCTCGGGAAATCCGAGGCAGACAAAAAGCACGTCGGGATGCGCGTCGGCTATCATTTTTACCACCGCCTCGTTTTCTTTTCCCGAGCGTTCAAAATATCCGTGATGCGTGCCGCATATGCGCAAGCCTTGTATTCTTCTTTCAAGCTCGCCCTTGGCTTTTTCGGCAACGTCGCGTTCGCCTCCGAGCAAAAATACCGAAAGCCCCGAACGCGCGGCAAGGGAGAGAACGTACTCTGCCGTATCAATCCCCGTGATACGGCAAGGTAGCGGTTTGTCCGAAAGCCTCGACGCAAGCACCGTTCCCACACCGTCGGGAAGAAGCATATCCGCTGAGTTTAGCAGATCGACAAGCTCACGCTCCCTGCTTGCCTTGTAAAGAATTTCGGCGTTCGGCGTGAAGATACGGGCATTCTCTTGCTTTGAAAGAAGCTCGGCTATCTCCTCATATGCTGTTTTGGTGTCTATAGGCGTAAACCGCACGCCTAAAATATCGATAGTGTTCATATTTTTTTTCTCCAAATAACTTTTTATCATATTTTTCCCCGATTTTGAAAAATATCCTCCGTTGGCTCTTGACTTTTTTGCAATTATGATTTATAATGATTGGGTATAGATTTTTTAAAAAGTATTGTTAGGAAGGAAAAAAATGGCAAACGATAAAAAGATGGTTGAGCAGATCACATCGATGGACGTGGATTTTGCGCAATGGTACACAGACGTAGTAAAAAAAGCGGAGCTTGTTGATTATTCGGGCGTAAAGGGATGTATGATAATCCGTCCTTACGGCTACGCTATCTGGGAAAATATTCAGAGCGACCTCGACGCAAGATTTAAGAGACTCGGACACGAAAACGTGTATATGCCGATGTTTATCCCCGAAAGCCTCTTGCAAAAGGAAAAGGATCACGTAGAGGGCTTCGCCCCCGAGTGTGCCATAGTAACCATTGGTGGACAGAACACGCTTTCCGAGCGTCTTATTGTAAGACCTACCTCGGAGACGCTTTTCTGCGATCACTATAAGAATATTATTCACTCCTACCGCGACCTCCCCAAGCTCTACAATCAGTGGTGCAGCGTTGTAAGATGGGAAAAGACTACGCGTCCGTTCCTCCGCACGTCGGAGTTTTTGTGGCAGGAGGGACATACCATGCACGAGAACGAAAAGGATGCGATGGAAGAGACCTTGAGAATGCTCAAGTGCTATGAGGATTTCTACCGCGAAACTCTCGCTATTCCCGCGATTACGGGAAGAAAGACCGAAAAGGAAAAATTTGCGGGCGCTAAGGAAACTTACACCATCGAGCCTATGATGCACAACGGTGTTGCGCTTCAGGGCGGTACCTCCCACTATTTCGGTGACGGCTTTGCGAGAGCATTTGACATAACCTACACCGACAGAGACAACAAGGTGCAGTATCCTCATCAGACCTCTTGGGGCGTGTCCACGCGTATGATAGGCGCTATTATCATGACACACGGTGATGATAACGGACTTGTACTCCCCCCTAAGGTAGCTCCCATTCAGGTGGCTATCATTCCCGTCGCTCAGCATAAGGAGGGCGTGCTCGAAAAGGCTAATGAGCTTAAAGCGCTTCTCTCCGAGAAGTTCAGAGTCAAGCTCGACGACAGCGACAACTCCACGGGCTGGAAGTTCAGCCAGTACGAGATGAAGGGCGTTCCGCTCCGTCTTGAGATAGGTCCCCGTGATATAGAGAACAATTCCTGCGTTCTTGTAAGCCGCGTAAGCAGACAGAAGTTCTTCGTTTCGCTTGACAACATAGTTGAGGAAGTGGAGAAGGCTCTGGAGGCTGTTCACAACGAGCTTTACGAAAGAGCAGAGAAGAACCTTGCCGAGAAGATGAACGTAGCTCACGATCACGAGGAGTTCCTCGACATTGCCGCAAACCACCCCGGATTTATCAAGGCTATGTGGTGCGGAGACTCCGAGTGCGAGGACAAGCTCAAGGATGAGACAGGCGGAGTTAAATCCCGTTGTATTCCTTTTGTTGAAGAGCATATTTCCGATAAGTGCGTATGCTGTGGAAAGCCCGCAAAGCATATGGTCGTATTCGGCAGACAGTATTGATAATTTTTACGGCGGCGAAGCGGATACCACTTCGCCGTCGGCTTTTGGTTTTGTAATTTATAAGCCTCCCTCCGAGAGGGAGGTGGCGGCGTAAGCCGACGGAAGGAGCCTGCGGTACATTGGTTTAGCACTCTGTAAAAAAAGAGTAATACTCCAGAGTACCGCGTTCTCCTCCACCCGCTAACGCGGGAGCCCCCTCCCGGAGGGAGCCTTTTAATGTAGAAAGGAGGACAGACGTGCAGATATTCGGAGAGAGTCTGAAAACAAGACTCAGCCGTGTCGATCCGTGGCTCTTTGCCGCAACAACCTTTTTGTCGGTGATGAGCATACTTACAGTGTTTGGCGCCGTGGAAAATTTCGGTAAGAGCAAGCTCGTTATGCAGGTAGCTATGACCGTAGTGGGTATTGCCGCCGTATTTATTATCTCCAATCTCGATTACAAATTTATAGTCGACCGCTTTTGGCTCTATATGCTTATCGGCTCGGCTATCCTCCTGTCGGTAACGCTCATCTTCGGAAGCACGGGAGAGAATATGGAGACCGAGAATAAGAGCTGGCTGAAAATTCCGCTGATCGGTATTTCAATACAGCCCTCGGAGTTCGTAAAGGTAGCTTTTCTGTGTAGCTTTTCCTACCACCTCGATAAGGTAAAGGATAAAATAAATCACCCAAAGACACTTTTGTGGATAGCCCTTCACGCAGGACTCATAGTCGGACTTATCCTTCTTTCGGGAGACCTCGGCGTTGCCCTCGTTTACGTCGGCATTATCGCTATGATGCTCTTTTGCGCGGGGCTGTCGATATGGTACTTCCTCGGCGCGCTCATAATAGTGGTAATAGCCTTTCCGTTCATATGGGATCTCCTCAAGCCCTATCAGCAAAACAGGATAATCTTCGGGTTTGCGCCCGAGCTCGATCCGAACGACGTCGGCAAACAGCCTCTTTTTTCACGCGAGACGATAGCCGCAGGCGGAATATTCGGCATAGGTCTTATGACTCACGGCTACTACGAGGATCTCGCCGCGTCGCATACCGATTTCATCTTTGCTACCGTATGCGAAAAATTCGGATTTATCGGCGGCGCGCTTGTGGTGATAGCGCTCGTCGTGTTGGCTGTCCGCCTTCTGGTTATCGCCATAAAATGCCGCGATACAGTGGGAAAGCTCATATGCGCGGGACTTTCGGCAATAATCATCGTGCAGTCGGTGGAAAACCTGTGGATGTGCCTCGCTCTCGTTCCCGTGGTCGGAATAACTCTGCCGTTTGTGAGCTGCGGAGGCTCGTCGGTGCTCTCGACGTACATCCTTGTGGGACTTGCGCACAGCGTGCGGGCGCGTGAGAAGAGATTTTATTTTGCGGGAAAATATCCAACGGGTACAAGATATAGCTACGGTGAGAATAAAAATCCCTCTGACTTAATATAATTCATTAGAATTATATTTGAACGTCAGGGGGATTTCTCTATGTTTATCTACACTTTAAAAGCAAGCACCGTTAAATTTTTTGCTGTCGTGTGCGTGTCGCTGGTTGCCATCATCACACTTATCGCCTTTGTGCCCGCATACGGAGAGAGCGTCGCCGCCTCGGGGGAGGCCGAAATAACCTATACGGGAGTCAAGACTAACGAGGACAGAATAGCCTTTCTTTCGCAGTTCGGCTGGGAGGTAAAGGAAACGCCGATCGAGGAATGTGAGGTAACTATCCCCGAGGAGTTTGATAAGATATTTACGGGCTACAACGAGATACAGAAGCGGCAGGGGCTCGACCTTTCGGACTATAAAAAGAAAAAGGCAGTACGCTATACATATGAGATCACAAATTACGAGGGAGCGACGGGGACAGTTTACGCGAACGTCATAGTTTACCGCAACAGAGTCATCGGCGGAGACGTATGTTCGGCGGATGTGACGGGCTTTATCCACGGATTTGAAAAATAATTTTACATTTTGCCTATTGTAAAATCTCTCGAATTATGGTATAATATGCTTGTAGTAAAAAATACTGTTTTGGAGGGTTGAATGAAACCTAAGGTTACGTTAAACCCCGACGAAGAGGTAGTGGCAAGAATTCGTGAGGGACTTCGCCAAAGAGGCGGCTACTGTCCGTGCAGAATACCGAAAACAGAGGAGTTCAAGTGTATTTGCAAGGAGTTCAGAGAGCAGATAGCCGATCCTGAGTTTGAAGGCTTTTGTCACTGTATGCTGTACTATAAATCGAAGGGATGATGAAAAATGGCTGTATTGAGTGTAAATAAGACGAATTTTGATACCGCTGTGAAAAACAGTGAAAAGACTGTACTTCTCGACTTTTATGCCGATTGGTGCGGACCTTGCCGTATGGTATCTCCCATTGTTGACGAGATAGCCGAGGAAAGATCTGATATACTTGTCGGAAAAATAAACGTGGACGACTCGCCCGAGCTTGCTATGCAGTTCGGTATCGTCAGCATACCTACGCTTATCGTTATGAAGAATGGGGAAGCTGTAAACAAAATGGTCGGAGCTCGCCCTAAGTCGGAGATACTTTCCGCAATCGAATTAAATTGAATGAAAACAGCTCTGTCAAATTTTTGACAGAGCTGTTTTGATATAAAAAAGCAAAAAAACGGAGGAAAAAATGAATATTGCTGTTGGACAATCAGGAGGACCTACCGCCGCTATCAATGCGTCTTTGTTGGGAGTTTACCGTCACGCCGCGAAATATGACGAAATAGAGGAGATCTACGGCTCGGTAAACGGAATAGAGGGCTTGGTAAACGATTACCTTGTAGATCTGCGCGAGATAATAGGCGAGGATGAGGACGTTGAGCTTATCCGTCAGACTCCCTCGACGGTGCTTGGATCGTGCAGATATAAGCTCCCGAATTTCGAGGAGAGCTCTGAGGTGTATGAAAAGATAACCGAGACGCTGAAAAAGTATAATATCGGAGCCTTTTTCTACATAGGCGGAAACGACTCAATGGATACCGTAATGAAGCTCCATCGCTATTTTACGGCGAAAAACATTGACATAAAAGTAGTAGGTATCCCCAAGACCATAGACAACGATCTGCCTTGTACCGACCACACCCCGGGCTTCGGCTCGGCGGCAAAATACGTGGCGACTACCTTGCAGGAGATAACGCGCGACAGTAGCGTTTATTCCATTCCGTCCGTTACACTCGTTGAGATAATGGGAAGAGACACGGGCTGGCTCACCGCCTCCTCCGCTGTACTTCGCGTAAACGGAGAGTCCTCGCCCCACCTTATCTATCTGCCCGAGCAGGAATTTTCGGTAAAGAGATTTCTTGATGACATCAGAGAGGCACAGAAGAAGCATTATGCGGTCATAGTAGCTATATCAGAGGGTGTTGAGCCCTCTGCGGATGACGTTGTTGGAAAATTTCAATCGGGCTACGTTGATAATTTCGGACATAAATATCTTTCGGGTATTGCCACGGCACTCTCCAAGATAGTAGCTAAGGAGATCGGCTGTAAGGTAAGAGCCATTGAGCTCAACGTAATGCAAAGATGCTCATCGCATATAAGCTCAAAGAGAGATATTACCGAGGCTGAGCGTATCGGCGGAGCGGCAGTAAAGGCGGCGCTTGACGGAGAGTCGGGAATAGCAATGATCTTTGAGAGGGTATCCAACCATCCGTATAACGTAAAGATCGGCAGCGTCGACGTTTCCTTGGTAGCCAATAAGGTCAAGTATTTCCCCAAGGAATGGATAGCCGAAAACGGACATGACGTGACAGGGGAGGCTGTCGAGTATTGCCTGCCTCTCATTCAGGGTGAGCAGAATATCCGTATGCGTAACGGTCTGCCTATACAGTTTGTGCTCAAAAAACCGCTTAAATGAAAAAAATACGGCTTACAAAAAAAGACCGTGGCAACTGTTTTTAGCAATTGCCACGGTCTTTTTTTAAATTTCATGCTTTTACGATCTCAATTTTTACGTTGAGGATATTTTGTGCGGTTGCAAGAAAGACGCGATAATGCCCGTTTCGGTTTGCGGCGATCTTGTCAAGATCTAAAACCGTACCGTCCGTCGTATATCGACAGCTCCATCCCGCATACGTTACGGTCAATGAGCTTTTATCGGCAACGATCTCGGGCGCATTCTCCCCGTCAAAGCAAAGCGCGGGTAGCGAAAAAGCTATCTCACCGTCTCCCTCAACAACGGTAGATACGCCGTTTTCGCTTACTGTATAGCGCTCTTTGATGCACCTACCGTTTTCAAACCGACAAATGAGCGTCGCGTGGGCATAGACGTCATCCGCTCCGCTCTCCGACACCTCGTAGCTTGCGCCTTCTTCCGCTCCAAGGCTCCAGCCGTCCTTTACGCGAATTGCCGAGCACATCGAGAAGGCGATCGGCTCGTCAATATCGACCGTATAGCTTGGATGAGAGGGGCAGGGTACCGAAAGACAGATCGGAGAGGGCGCGCCGTCTCGGTGAACTCTGCCGAGACCGTTTGCGTCGTGGTGCGTATCCGCATTCGTGTCAAATTCAAGAGAGTAGCCGCCGCTCTTTAAAAACAGCTTGTGGAAATGGCGCGAGGTCTGAAAAACGGAGGGGGTATGATCCGAGGCGATAAGTGTGGGAACAGACTCGTCACAGATAAGATACGCGGCGTAAAGATTGGATGCCGCGGTTATCATGTACTTGTCAAAATATGCGTATCCCTCACAGCCGTATTTCGTTTCGGTAGGAAATCTGTTTTTTATATGTCGGATAGGCTTCTTTGAGAGCCATGCCTCTGTCACACTCATCGCTCTTGCGATTGCTGACTTGAACGCAGAGGCAAGAGCTGTGTTTCCTTCCTTTGCGTATCTGCTTGCCTCATATTCAAGAATACCCACAAGCCAACCCTCGTTGTGAAGAAACTGATTGCTTCTTCCGCCAAATGCTATTTCTCCGTTTGACGATTGCATACGTAGCGTCAAGAGCCCCGCCTTTTTCAGACAAGCGTCGATCTCTTCGTAATACCGTCCTCTGTAACCCGAGTGCAGAAGCAGGGCAAACAATCCTCTCGGCACAAGATCGTACATAATAGGCTGATGAACATCGGTATCCTTGTTATCCATATACATTCCGTTCTCATCCAAAAATTTCAGTTGAGAAGCGATCTGCAATTCAATAAAATCAGTAGAACCGCCAAGTCCCGCTCTCTGCCTGAAATATTCGCTTACTCCCGTAAAGAGCGCCCAATTGCGGACGTCATCGGTGGGAGCGATGGCAAATATATTGTAGCATACCGTCGGCTCTATTGTGGCAAGGTAGCCTCTCCAACGCGCCGTATCCTCCTTGGAAACGATGCCGCTTTCCTCAACCTCCCAAAGACAGCAGATGATCTCCCTGACCGAAAAATCGTTTGCCGCCTTAACGTTCGGAATGGTCTTACAGCAAAATTCCATCATCTCACGGAAAATAGGCAACAGATCCTTACGCCTGCCGTGCGCGATCAGAATACCGATGTTTGCGGTAAGACGCGGAAAGCCATGCTCGCTAAGCCCATTTTCCTTTACGTCGTTAAAATATCTGAGAATGTGAGCGTCGGTATATGCGCTGAGTGATATTTCCATCAGGTCAAAATATTTGTTTTTCATACTATCTCCTTACGCCATAGTTTCAAGCATCTTCATGCTGACCTCGTATTTGCAAGGCTTGCCCGAAGAATAGCTTTCAAATTCCTTTACCATGTACTCAGCCATTCGTACTACCTCACCGCCAAGGCTTCCCGCAATGTGGGGAGTCATAAAGCAGTTTTCGAGCGTATAGAACGGATGCGTAAGCTCCGCAGGCTCGGGGTAGGTCACGTCAAGCACCGCCGTAAGGTCGGGGCGTTCTGAAAGAGTACGGACGAGGTCATCCTCCACAACCTGCGCGCCTCTGCCTGTGTTGATAAAGGTCGCATACTCGGGCATTGACGAAAAATGCTCATAGCGTAACATTCCTTTTGTTGCTTCATTATTGGCAAGATGGTTTGATACCACACGGCAGGAAGCAAACAGCTCATCAAGCGAGACGGGGGAGACGTTCAGCGTCCTTGCCTTTTCTTCGGATAAGAACGGATCAAATACACATACCTCAAGGTCGTAAGATTTCAGCATCTCGGCGACGAGAGAGCCTATCATTCCACAGCCGATAAGACCGACCTTTTCTCCGTAGTTCCCGATGCAGTCGGCTTTTTTCGCCTTGGCATCGTCAAGACGCTTTTCTGCCATCAGCCTTGTATGTGTGAAGAAGCCCTTGTTTGCGAGAATTATCTGCGCCACGGCGTATTCGGCAACGGGAACTGCATTTGCCGCCCACGCGGAAAATATCTTAACTCGGCAACTAAGAAACGGACGCGCAAATTTCTGTACCGTGCCTGCCGCATAGAACACACATTCGAGCTCAGGAAAGTAAGTTTTTATTTCCTCCTCTGTGAATTCGGGCATTCCCCAAGTGGAGAAGATCACCTGCGTGTCGGAAAATTTTTCGGGCTGTGAAAGAATATCGCGCTTTGCGTACGGTGTTTCGTCAATCTCGGTCAATTCACGCAGCCTTGATACTACGCTTGGGGCATATACGTCACGCAGCTTGTTTTCCTTTTCTGATAAAAATATCGCTTTCATACCGTTTCTCCTATAATTGTTTTCAAGGCGTTTGACTCTGCCGCGAGTGAGGTCATCTTATCATCGGGCATAAATTCAAGCAACAGCGTACGCGGGATAGAGAACTTACCGAGATAATTTTGCCATTCCTCGATACCCTCGCAGAGGGAAAACCGCTCCTTGTCCTTCCATTGAAAAACGTGGATATGGCGTACGTAAGGCGCTATTGCCTCGGCATATGCCAGATTTTCCTCTACCGTTTGCCATTGAAAGGGCTGCCAATACATCCTGAAATTCGGGGAATTTACTGTACGCATCAGCTCAATGGCATCGTCGAGCCGTTGCGTGTATGTTCTTTTGTGACATTCCATGCACAGCGTCACGCCCTCACCGCGAGCGATCTCTGCGGCTTGCTTGCACTGCCTGAGCAAGTCTTGCCTTTCGCTGTCGAAATATTCCTCACCGCATTTCGTTCCGCACCAAAGGCGCAGAATATCTGTGCCCAAAATTTTAGCGGCGTTGATATGAGCTTTCAGATCTTCAATCGGAGCTTCTCCCAAACGGAAATACGTTCCGTAGGATGAGCACTCTATGCCGTACTCCTTTTGCAGATCGGCTATTTCGCGGAGCGCCTCAATATCGCGGCAGGGCGCGTGTACGTCGCTCCCCCATTCAATGCAGGAAAGTCCTGCTTTTTTTGATGCTTCCAATATTTCCCTCGGCGTGTGGTTTCGGAAAGAGACCGACACAATGCCTAATCGATATTTATTTTCTTTCATTGTCTATCTCCTGTTTCTTTCTTGACAGCAACGTTTCAAACCATAGCTCGGGAGTTGGCATCGGTGAAATATTTTCCATGTACGACGTAGCGTTTTTCGTCAACGTGCGCGTTTCTCTCTTCTTTCCGCAGCTCTTATCGGGCAAGCGGTCAACAAGCGCCGAGCCGTGCGTGCCGATCAACTCCGCCGAGCAGAGCATTGCCGACAGAACCGAGCGTTGCGTCAATATCATGTCGTATAGCCGAAAGAGCTCCGCCGTTTGAGACTCGTCCTCGATCGTTACTGTCTCAAAGAACTCTTCGCATATTTTATTTACCTTATCAAACAGAGCTCTCATACTGTCACTGCTTCTGTCAAAGTCGGCAACGCGGCTCATCTCAATTTGAAGCGCGTTCCGTATCTGCTCTACGTTTGAGACGCTGTATTTAACCTTTGGTGTTGCGTAGTTTGGAGCGGGGCGGGGAATATCTTTCTTTTTCGATATATGCTCCGCCGCGCGCAAAGCTCCCACCTGCGTGGAATTGAGCGCACTGCCGCCCGGGCGATACACCCCAAACGTGCCTGCCGCCTCACCCGCCGCATATAGCCCGTATATCCCCGTTTGCCAATTTGCATCTACAGCAACTCCTCCGTTGCAGTGCTGAGCAGATACGGCTATCTCCAACCGCTCCGCATACAGATCGATACCGTGGGATGCATACAGCTCGATAGCTCCCACGTTCATTTTTTTAAGGCGTTCGATCGGCGTACCGAAAAGCGCGTTTGAGAGACGAAGATATTCGTATGCTTCTTCGGGCAGAGCTTCAAATCCGTCCTCCAAGCCCTTGGGATTTTTTGTAAAATCAAGAAATACCTTGTTGCCTTGCTTTATCTGCTCTGCAACCAAAATATCGACCTTTGAGGATCCGTCGGTCTTGCGCGTATCGAATGGCCATTGGTAGCCCTTGAGAAAGATCAGCCCCAAGGACTCCGAACCGAGCGCTTCATACAGAAATTCTCTCTCGTTTCCGTCCTTATCCACCGAGATATATCGGGGGAGTACCTGTTGATAAGTGCCCGACAGGTTCCAGCGGAATTTTGTGCTTGCAATGCCGTACTGCCATTCCTCCATATTGGAAAGCGCCGCTCCCGCATCTATCGCAAGCCCCGTCGCACCGTGCTGACTTTCGGGATAAACTGTATTTTTGTAGATACACGCAGGACCGCCCGTGCAGAGTATTACGTTTTGGCAGGAGATCACCGAAAGCTCTCCCGTAACCGTGTCGACCGAGGCAATACCCGTCACCGCATCGTTCTCTGTAAGAATTTTTATAACTCTTTGAAAATCTATTATTTCAATGCCCTTGCCGAGTACAGAACGCTCCAAAGCCTCGGTCATATATTTTGAGGTCAGAGGACCGCAGGAGGTAGCTCTTGTTCTCGGATCGTGGTCGGTCTTGTAGCCCGCATATTCGCCGTATTCATTTGTGGGGAAGGGAACGCCGAGCTCGACAAGACGCATAAAGCAACGCACAGAATACGCCGCCTCACATAGGGCGTGCTCGCCCATAACTCCGCCGCCCGAATAGAGAGTGTCTGCCATCTCCCTGACGCTGTCGCCGTCCGAGCCGCAAAGAGATAGCTTGTAGTAGGTCTGCTTGTCGCTTCCCGTATTTCTCGACGTGCCCATATATCTTCCCTCGGTGATTATGGCAATATCACGGACACCGAGATCATAGAGACGGTCGGCGGCGCAAAATCCAGCGCAGCCCGTGCCGATAATGAGCGTATGGTATCTGTTTTTCATAGCTTTCTTATGTGCATTCCCCCGTCAAGAATAAAGGACTCTCCCGTGGTGTATCCGAACGTTCCGTCGCATAGCGCTACTACCGCCTTCGCCACATCATCGGGTGTGCCCCAACGTCCGAGCGGCACAAGACCGTCTGCGATAAGTCCGTCGTACTTTTCCTTTACCGCCTCGGTCATTCCCGTGGCGATGATACCCGGGCAGATCTCGTTGACGGTTACCCCCTCGCCCGCAAGCCTGTCGGCGAACAGCTTAGTTATCATAGAAACACCCGCCTTGGAGATGCAATATTCCCCACGGCTCGTCGAGCTTGTGTAAGCTGAGCAGGAGGAAATGTTGACTATCGATCCGCCCTTTTTTCGTCTTACCATTTCGTTTGCCACGGCTTGTGTGAGAAAAAGCGTGCCCTTGGTGTTAATACCCATAACAAAGTCATAGCTCTCCTCGGTCATCTCTAAAATATCGCGTCGTACCTTGGGCGCAACTCCTGCCACGTTGACGAGTACCGAGATCTCACCCTTTGATACAGCGGTGTTGAAAAGTTTCGCTCTGTCCTCGCCCGATGATATATCTCCTTGTACGTAAGTTATGTCGAGTCCTTCAAAGTCGGAAAGAGCGGGTGTGTGGCTCCGTCCCATTCCGACAACGGTATATCCTTTATCGGCAAGCATCAGCGCGCTTGCCTTTCCTATTCCTCCTGCAACACCTGTAACGATGGCAACCTTTTTCATACTTCACCTCATATTTTTTCAACGGTAATCGTCAGGCTGTCCGCGCCTTCGACGTCAAACAGAATGCGTGTAACGCCGTCAGCGTTCCAGTCATTGCTTAACTGAGCATCCTCAAATGGGATAAACTCGGCGCTGACATTTCCGTGGCTTGCGCTTATACGGTAGCGCTCTCCGAGAATGGCACAGCCGTCCTCGATACGGACAGGGAGCACACTCATAAGTACCTCTGTTATCTGACATCTTTCTGCGTTGGTGAATGTAAACAAGTCGGCGCAAGATATACCGTTCTCGTTGACGGTGAGCGTTCTTGTAAGCTTTTCTATCCCCGCCTCGGGTGGGTAAGCTCCCGCAAAGGATATTTCCAATTTTTCCTCTGTTGCCTCAAAGCACTCTGCACGAAAATCATCGCCGTACGGTTGTCCCTCTCCATTGATGAGCGGGACGTTGTGATTTTTGGACTGTGTCCACGGAATAAGTGTGTAACGGTAGTCATTCGAAAAAGTAAAGCGCGTGTATGTATTTATTCCTACGTCAACAAGTACGGGGGTAGTGCTGTCGTACAGAGTGAAGCTACCCACATCGTTGTGATTGTGGCTTTCTTGATTGAAGCCGCCCTTTGCCGAAAGTATCATATCTCCCTCTCTCAGTACGGCGAGCTGCATATGGGGCAGATACTCCAATTTGCCGTGAAGAGGAAGTGTAAGTGAATAGCCGTCCGCTTCTCTTGAAAATTCGGAGTGATAGATCAAGCGGCGCATGGTTCGTATCTTATGGCTGAAAAATGCATCCTGTACGCCCTTTTCCTTATATATTGCGGTACTGAAATTCATAAGCTCGTTCTGACGTGTCTCTCTTGCAAAACCAAACAGCAGAAGCATCAACTGAACCTTGCTTGATGCGTGTGCGTCTGCTACGTTTACAAAACGGTCGGAAACAACGTGTACCTTTTTCATATACGACGCTATATGTCTGATCTTTTCGTCATCGAAAAGATCGAGAGCTCCGCCTGTGGCTTGCTTGAGCTGATAAATGAATTCAAACAAGGATGCGCCTGCGCGTCCCCAATAGCTCGGTCCCTCATCACAGCCGCCGTCTGCGGGAAGCGCGTTATAGTAGTGCTGAATTTCGCAAAACATTTTTTCAAGAGCTCTGTGAAGCCGTCTTTCATTCGTTTCGTTAAGCAAAAATACCGTCAATACGTTGGAAAGTATCCAAGGGTTCCAGTTGTTACAGCGCTTGTGATACCCCATCCATCCAAAATCCCGATGAGTCAGATAGATCTCCTTGATGCGCTTTTCCAATTCATACGCGACACGATCTAAAATCTGGGGACAAAATTTCCGAAGGGAGGGCTCTAACAAATGAGTGACCATCACCACCTGTTCCGCAGTCTCTGCTGCAAACAAATCGATGTATGGATCGGTGGGCAAGGGAATATCTTCTTTAAAATAGGAGCGGTTGGGCATATGTGCGGAAAGTCCCCAATAGGTCTCTTCACAGATAGTAAATAAGCCATTAACGATCTGTGGCAGAAAACGTCCGTTATTTTCTTTTAGCTCCGCGAGAGCAAACAGAACAAGATGGTCTCTGCGGTCGAAATGAACATTTTCCATTATTTTTCTGTTGCCGCTTTTCTTGTATTCCATAAAGTCGGTAGCCTTTATTACAGGCCAGGCGTAATCGAGCTCACGCAGGGCTTCATCTACACACGTATCATTTTGAAAATTATCCCAAAATGCTCTGTCGTTTACTGTCGGAAAGATATCCGAGCTGAAGCTGTAATCCGAAAATTTGTGTTGACTTAAAAAACTGTTGAACATAATACCCTCCGTATTATTTCTTTATTTGCTTGTAAAGCTCTCTGTAATACTCATTGAACACCGCGCAGCCCGAAACCTGCTTTGCTCTCATAAGCTCGGTGCATTTCGAGCAGGCAAGACAGCATTTTTTAGGCTCAAAAGCGCCGTCAAGATAGTCTCTGTAAAACATAGGGTAGGCAAGCCACATTCTGCCGTATCCCACAAGATCGCATACACCGTCGAGTAGCTGCTTCTCGGACTGTTCGATCAGATCGTCCCGATAGTACGACAGCCCTGAGCCTATCACGCAAAGCGAAGGGAATTTTTTCTTGATGTGCGTCTCGATCGTAACAAAACGTTCAAGCCCCGCCTCGGGCGCTTCGGGGGCAATATATCCGCCTTTTCGATACGGACGGTTGACGTGAGGATTATAGTAAGGATTGCCCACGGTCACGTTGAGTATCTGAATACCCTCCGCCACAAGCCGCTCAATAAGCATATCGGGCTCGGTAAGGTCAAGGGCGTTTTTCTCCGTCGTGCCAAATCCGTATGGTCTTGGTACCATATCCGAAACACTCAGGCGTGTAGTCAGCAAAATTTCATCGGGGATTACCTCTTTGACCGCTCTGACGCAATCAAGATACAGCCTTGTACGGTTTTCAAAGCTTTCGCCGTATCTGCCCTTGCGTGTAAACGCCGACAAAAGCTCTTGGAAAAGATAGCCGTGGCAGGATTTTACGTCTACACCGTCAAAGCCCGCCTCTATCGCAAGTTTTGCCGATGCCGCATACTTTTCGGGGAGCGTGTCCAAATATTCGTCGCTCACGATGTTTTCGTCACCGACAGGTCGCCTTTCCTCATATATGGGGTGGCGGTATGCTATCATCGGTATTATGCTCTGTCTGCCCGAATGTGTCAGCTGTAAAATGAATATCGGCTCTGTCCCGCACTCCCGCGCCGCTATTTCACGCATCTCACTCAGAAGAGTCTTGAAATTCGGCAGATTGCTCTCGGTCAGCATCATCTGTCGCGGATTTGTTCGTCCCTCGTGGCAAACTGCATTAGCTTCAAACCAAACGACTCCCGCTCCGCTTCTTGCCGCCCTTAGGTATTTTTCGCGTGTCAACTCACTCGGACTTCCGTCTATACCGCAGTCGCACCCCTCCATAGGCTGTAGGACCACACGGTTAAAAATTGTTTTTTTACCTATTTGAATTGAATTTTCAATCATTTATCAATACACCTCTTCTGATTATATGAATGATTATATCATAAAATAAAAGAAATATATATAACCAAATTTGCATAATATATTGCTTTTCTTGCAAATATATGATACAATATATACAAAGTATCGGAAAGGCGGTGATTTGAATGACCTACAGCTTCAGAACAGGCGAATTTGAGCTTGAATATATCGAAAGCAAAACCAATAATTCCGTACTGTGGGACAATCACTGTCACGCGCAATTTGAAATGATCGCCGTATTAGAGGGCGACGTCAACGTGATGCTTGAGGGAAAAAGCTATCGCTTAAAGAAAGATCAGACACTCATCATTCCTCCGCTGTGTTATCACTCGGTCTCACTCAATGAGAGCGGAGCATACCGCAGAGTAACTGTACTGTTTGATCTTGCCGCCATTCCGAACGTTTTGAGATCTGAATTTACGGAAAACGGTACAAATTTTGCAATATCCTTTTCACCGCACATCGAAAGGCTTAAAGAGATCTGTCAAAAAGAGGATCCGTCCTTTTATACGCCTCTTGCGCAAAGCCTGATGATACAGATCCTTTACGATACGCTGAAAGCAACGAAAAGCTCCGCAGAGCCAAAGACCGACGAATTTTTGCAAAAGGTTATTTTTTATATCGATCGGCATTTGCATGAAAAGATAACGCTTGACGATCTTGCCAAGCACACCTCAAGGTCAAAATCCTCGCTTTGCCATCTGTTTGAAGAGAAAATGAATATCTCTCCAAAACAGTATATATTGCAAAAAAAGCTCGCCCTTGCAAGCAAGCTGATCGGAGAGGGCACTCCACCGACACTTGCGGCGATGCAGGTTGGATACGAAAATTACAGTAACTTTTACCGTCTGTACGTGAAAAATTTCGGAAAGAGTCCAACAAAAAACTGACGTCGGAGAAGTATAAATATCAGAGGCGGTGCGACCGATCAAGGTCGCA
>JAFTYG010000074.1 GCA_017461365.1 Clostridia bacterium
TATACCACATCTCTTTCCCTTTGTCAATACCTTTTTGAAAAGTTTTTTAAAAAAGTTTTTCAAAGCCTTTCGTGGCAGCCGTCTCTCGCGGACAGCTCGAATATTTTACCACTTTCATCCCCATTTGTCAAGGGGGTTTTTCAATTTTTTTCAAAAAAGGTATGATTTTGGGATTTTGCACAAATAATAATGCCATAATTGTCAAAGGAGTCTGAAAAATGACAACGATCTTCATACGAACGATCATAATATACGCAGTTTTGCTCACAGCTATGCGGCTTATGGGCAAGAGGCAGATAGGCGAGCTGGAAATTTCGGATCTTATAACAACGCTTCTCATATCTGAGATCGCGTCGCTTCCGATAACAGATACGAATATTCCCGTTTCGCACGCGATAATACCTATCATTATACTACTTACGCTTGAGGTTACGTCGTCAGTGATGCTTGTAAAGTTCCCGAATATAAAGAAATATATATCAACGCGGCCCACAACTCTTATAAAAAACGGCAAGCTTTTACCACGTCAAATGCAGAAGGTTCGGCTCACTGCAGACGAGTTAATAAGCGAATTGAGACAAAACGGGATATTAGGTATATCGGAGGTACAATATGCAATTCTTGAGCAAAATGGGAAAATATCGGTCATTCCAAAGCCGAAGAACCGTCCGCTGACTGCAAAGGATATGAACGTCACGGTATCCGACAGCGGGCTCTATCATATTATGATAGAAAACGGTCAGATAAGCGAGCACGGTCTTTCCGAGTCGGGATTTACGCGTGAGAAGCTTGACGCATTTCTTGCGGGCAAGGGGCTCTCCCGAAAGGACATCTATATAATGATGCGGAGCGACGCGGGAGATATAGAGATAATAAAGAAGGAGAAAAAATGAAGGCGTTTCATATATCGTTAGCGCTGTTTGCGCTTCTCGCCGTATGTATAATATCGAACGTAATATTTATCCACAGCTGCGCCGACCGTTTGTCGGAGTTTTCGGAGGAGCTTTACGTTCCCACCGAAGAAAAGCTCTGTGAGCTTGAGGATTTTTGGGAGAGCCGCAGAAGGTTCATCGGGCTATCTATCTCTGAGGCATATCTTGACAACATAAGCAAGACCATATCTTCGCTACGTTGGGCGTACGAGTCGGGGGACAGCGCGGAGGTAGAAAAATGTCTTATGCTTCTTTCGGACTCTGCCGAGGCGATACGGAGATACGAAAGTCTGTCGATGGTGAGTATATTCTGATACGTCAGATAATTTTTTCTAAAATATGTATAATAATGCTTGAAAAAACCTGAAAAGTATGTTATAATACAGTTACAGTACGATAGCCGTAAAAAAACGAACAAAACCCGACAGCAACGCGCGAAGAGTTTTTGGTTGTTGCCGAGTTGTTCTCGCAAGGATGCGAGGAGTCCGCGCGGGGATATTCGGCTCAATAGCTTAATAAAAAATGCTATGCGCATAAGGATGTCGGGGATACGTTGCCCGTTGGTCTTTATGCGCTGTTTTATTGAATATTTTTCTTAAGGAGGTACGTACCAAATAAGAAACTTACCACTATCAGAAGCGCATTGAAATAATTTGAAAGTGAGCGTTACTCGATATGAAAAAGAAAGAACAGAATGAAGGTCTCGATCACCTTGATCCCAACCTTATTGAAAAATATGTTGATCAAAAGGACACCCCCGAACAGAAGAACAAAAGGTCTCATAGCGTATGGCTTCGCCTTGCGGCGATCGCAGTTTGCTCCCTGCTTATCGTCAGCGCGCTGGTTGTTGTACCGATGATACTGCAAGAGAACAAAGAGGACTCCTCGGAAACAATCGATCAAAAGCCCGATAACAGACCGAATATACCGATCGTCAACATTCAAGCAGCGTCGTCCGCGCCTCGGTATTACGGAGAAAAATACACCGAGGGCGAAAGCGGGATATACGGAGACGTATCTCCCGAGGGTATATCGGTAACAGCGAAATTGGTGGAAACGTTACCCGATACATACACCTTCTTTGACGATTGGCATCAATATGAATTCCGACTTTTACGTATGCAGACCGTAAAGCTCTTAAAGGGGCAAGAAATGACAGAAGAATTCTATTATTTAGTTCCTGTCGGATTTATGACCGATTTTTCCGTCTTTGACTGTTTTGTTATTAAAGACATGGCGCAGTTCACCTATGAATATTCGGTAATGTATAACAAAACGCAAGATAAAGCGGAACAATTTGATCTTGTTATTTTCGGCTACCGCGTGTACGGTTACTATTTAATGGGTGAAAATTTCGCAGCATTCGATGCTTACGATGATTTTGACGAGATCATTCAAGCGGAAGAAGCTATACAAAACGAAGAGTTCGGAAGAGATAAGTACGTACATTTGCTCAAGGATATATCCGGCGAAGCGGCGGATATTTTAACGCAAATAAAATCCCTTGAAAACGGTATGTTTGTCCCAAAATTTTCAACGGATAAGCTTTTTCTTACGTCCGAGGTACAATTTCACGCCGTACGGTTTATCAACGGTTTTACAACCAATGAAAAAATCAGTATTTGGTGCAAGGAATGGGATGGCGGAGATCAGGATACCTATGCTTTTACAAACGCCCGTTTCAACGAAGATGATATGAAGACCTTGCCCGATTTAACTTCAGCGTTTGAAGCAGTAAAAGAAGGGCTGAATAGCGGTTTGGTCACGCCGCCGCACTTTGATAATCAAGAAACGCTGAAAGCTACAACAAGCGCTGTTTTCGGTTGGTACGCAAAGACCGATACCGGTGTGGTCGGGATCATAAGAGTGACATGGTGCTTTTCCACCGAAAAATATCCACCGTACTACGATGATGCTTACTACATTATCGAATACGGGGAGGATGAGTGTAAGCCTATTGATCGCGATGCTTTGCTTGAACGGTTGGGAGATTGCGAAGCAACGTATATCTATACCGGAAAGTATAATGAGTATGGCAAGATTATCGATATAGTCTACTATTAAGTATAAAAAACGGAGGTCTTAGATTTTTAGTAATCGACTCCTTACGATGTGTGGTAAATTACCGTGATACGGGTTCGGACGACCAATGGTCGCCCCTACCGATAGGTGGGAAAATACCGTGTGGCGAAGTGGGGATGTTTGATATGTGTAAATATATTCCCAATGAGGATAGTGCAGTAAAGCGACTTCGTCGCAAGATCCTTCGACTCGATGTGCCGATAACCCCATAAACGGTTCGGGCTCAGGATGACAGGTTAGTTGAGATAAAATAAATAGATTTGTGCCAAAGTTTATTGCGAGCACTTTATATAAGAGTTATGCATACGTTCGTCGCCAAACATACACTATCTGTCATCCTGAGCGGCTCGCTACTTTGCGAGCCATGTGAAGGATCTTTTTTGCGTCAGCAAAATTTACCTTAGAAAAAGAACGAACTAATTACCACGCAAAACAGGTATTAGACTGTAAAGATTTCGCTAACAGTGAAATTGGCGTATCGGAGTAGAAATTATAATTTGTAGCAAAAAGTAAGGGGCTGGCTCACTTGTTAGTGAGCCAGCCCCCGAATTTTTTGAAGCAGCGATGACCGTTACAGCTATAATTCAGCCGCGTTTTTCCGTCGTTGCTCTGCCGCGAGGATGAGCGCGCGGTCGCGCAGGCGATATGCGCTGCTACGCGAAATGCCCAAGAGCACCGCGCATCTTTCTACCGTCTCCCCTCTTACGTATCGGTAATAAAGCAACAGCTTTTCGTTTGAATTCTTCAATCCCATGATGAAATGACGCACCTCGAACATCTTTGCTCTTGCCAGCAGTTCATCCCCGAACGTCTCGTTCTCTTCGCCGTCGCGCAGCGAGGCATCTTTTTCGTATTTGCAGAGTCTCAGCAGCTTCATATTCAGTGCGTATCCGTTTAAATAATCTTCAGTTTCTTTAATTTCAGCTTTTGAAATTAAATCTTTGGTCATAGATCCCTCCTTTTCTTTTTTGGCTTTTTACAACCCGAGCGCAAGTATCGCGCAAAGATTCCGTCTCGGCTTTGCCTCGCGCTTTTCGTCATCATATTTTAATGACGAAAAGTTCGGCTTCACTACGTTTCGCTCAGAATGACACCATAGATGTCCGCGCGCTGTATTTCCGCTCGGTTATAATTAAGTCTTTTTCAATCTTTAGATATGATTTCATTATTATTTTCTCTTATACGTTCAATATTCCTTGCGCTATCCGCTCCGATCTCAAGAATGACCTTAAAGCGCGGTGAGCGCACAGAAAGCGTTCCTTTTCTTCTCTTCCCTCTTGGCGTATAGTTATTGGGACACCCGTCGGGACACCTGTATTTTCTGCATATCTCGCACATTCAGACTACAATTTATTCCCCCTTTCTCTTTTTATTTTCACAAACATATAAATTGCGTAAAATCCCTTGACATTTTTGCAGTTTTATTTTATAATATCTGTGTATGGTATTATTATATCGGATTTCCGAACTATTGTCAAGTAGTATTTCGGAATTCCTATATATATTTTTTCGGAGGTGCATATGAGCTACGAAAAATTTGACAAGCTTCTGCGCGCAAGAAACGCGACCGTCTACCGCGTATCAAAGGAGACGGGTATTCCCGCAAGCACCTTTTCTGATTGGAAAACGGGAAGATCGACGCCTAAAGCCGAAAAGCTGAAAAAGATAGCCCGTTTTTTTGACGTTTCGCTTGAATATTTTCTTGACGGGGAGGCTGATGGCTATATCTCGCCCGAAAAGAATATTCCTATTATCGGTGAGATACGCGCTGGCTCTCCGATAATCACGAACGAAACTCTACTCGGCTATGAAAAGGCATCGGTCGACAGCGCGGACAATTATTTTTATCTTCGCATCTGCGGTGACAGTATGAAGAACATCGGAATGGTGAACGGCTCTCTCGTTCTCTTCCGAAAGCAGCAATACGCCGAGGAGGGCGACATAGTTGCCTGTCTTGTGGGCGGTGACAGCGCGACGGTCAAGCGTTTTCGGCGCAATCAGAAAAATATCTATCTCGTTCCCGAAAACGATGATTACAAGCCGATAAAGCTCTCAACCGACGATTTTGAGGCGGGGGATGCGCGAATTCTCGGCGTGGCTGTTGAAATAAAAATAAAGCTATAATAATTTAGGAACAAAAAATAATGATCTGTTTAAACGTAGAAAAGCTGTCTCTTTCCTTCGGTACGAAAAAGATACTTGAGGACGTCACTTTTTCACTCGACGAGGGGGACAAGCTGGGAATTATAGGAATAAACGGGTGCGGAAAATCGACACTTTTCAAGCTGATACTCGGTGAGTACGAGCCCGACAGCGGAAACGTATATATATCTAAAAACAAGACGGTCGGCGTGCTCCGTCAGAACGATGCGTTCGGAGATCTTGTGGGGGCGGATGAAAATTTATCGGCTCTTGACGTTATGATAGGCTCTTTCCCCGAGCTTCTTGAGCTTGAAGCGCGTCTTGCTTCTCTTGAGGCTCTGCTTCATTCGGAGGACACGGGCGAGCGGACGCGGGACTCTCTGATAGCCGAATACACTGCGCTCAACGACAAATTTCTACGCGACGGCGGTCTTGAATTTCGGGGCAGATGCGCGTCGACACTCTCCAAGATGGGCTTTGACGAGGAGACGGCGCACCGTCCCTTCTCTTCCCTCAGCGGAGGACAGCGTACGCGTCTCGCGCTCTGCCGTCAGCTCTGTCGCGAGCCCGACATACTTATGCTCGACGAGCCGACGAACCATCTTGACATGGAGACGCTCGTATGGCTTGAAGGCTTTCTTTCGGGCTACAAAAAATGTGTGCTTGTAATTTCTCACGACCGTTATTTTCTCGACAGAGTTACGAACAAGACGCTTGCCATCGAATACTGTCAGGCGAAGCTCTACAACGGCGGCTACACAAAGAGCATGGCACAGAGGAAGATCGATCGCGAGATAGCCGAAAAGCACTACAAAAATCAGCAAAAGGAGATCGCGCGTCAGGAGGCTTACATTGCCCAACAGCGCGCGTGGAACAGAGAAAAGAACATAATTGCCGCCGAGAGCAGGCAGAAGATGCTTGACAAGATGGTGAAGCTTGAGCGTCCGAAGGAGTCGCCCAAGGGGATAAAAATAAAATTTTCGTCCTCTATTACAAGCGGCAACGAGGTATTGAACGTCAAAAATATGTCCTTTTCATACGGGCTTACTCCTCTGCTTCGTGATATTTCCTTTCTTGTCCGTCGTAACGACCGTCTTTTTATCGTCGGTCCGAACGGCTGCGGAAAGTCTACGCTTATAAAGCTGATGCTCGGAAAGCTCGCGCCGACGGGTGGATACATTGAGGCGGGCTACAACGTAAATATTGGCTACTACGATCAGGAAAACCAAAATCTTACGATGTCGAACACCGTTCTTGACGAGCTATGGAACGCTTATCCGACCTACACTGAGCTGACTATCCGCAACGCTCTTGCGCGTTTCCGTTTTATCGGTGAGGACGTTTACAAGCTCGTCTCCGACCTCAGCGGCGGAGAGCGGGCGCGGCTGACCTTAGCGAAGCTCATACTGTCGGACATGAATTTACTGATACTCGACGAGCCGACGAACCATCTTGACATCAGCTCACGCGAGGCGTTGGAGGACGCACTGCTTGAATTTGACGGGACGGTCATTTGCGTGTCGCACGACAGATATTTTATCGGCAAGCTTGCCACAAGGATCATCGAGCTTCTCCCGGAGGGGCTTTGCGACATGAACGTGCAAAAATCGGGGGAGGCTTACGACGAGCTTTGCCGAGAGCGTGCAAGGCGCACCGAGGCGGGGGCTACCTTGGGCGCGGTCTCTGCTGCCGAGGAGCAAAAGCCGACGACGCAAAAGGAGCAATATCTGAAGGCAAAGCAGGATGCCGCCGAGGCGAGAAAAGCCAAGAGCCGTCTTGAGCGTCTTTCGAAGGAGGCGGAAAAGTTAGAGGCTGAGCTTGAGGCTATCGAGGTCGAGATGAACGGCGAGGCGGCTTACGATTACGTTCGTCTTTCCGAGCTTGACGAGAGAAAGAACGCAATTGAGGATCGTTTGCTTGAAATATATGAAGAAATTTAAGGAGTAAAAATATGCTTACGGGAATTATCGGAGCTATGGCTGTTGAAACAGAGGCTATAAAGGCTCTTATCGACGCGCCCGTTACCGAGCGGGTGGGAAATATTGAATTTGTGAGGGGCAAGCTTTGCGGTCGTGACGTTGTGGTGGCGCAGTGCGGTATCGGAAAGGTATTTGCGGCGATCTGCGCGCAGACCATGATACTCAAATATGCTCCCGACAGGATAATAAACACGGGAGTTGCGGGCACGCTGTCCGAGACGGTCGGGCTTCTTGACATAGCCGTATCCTCGTCGGTAGTCGAGCACGACATGGACACCTCGCCCTTGGGAGATCCCGTAGGGATGATCTCGGGGATAAATATTGTGAACATTCCCGCCTCGGAGGGGCTTATTTCGGACATCTGCGCCGCCGCCGAGAGGCTTGGAAAGAGGTGGGCTGTGGGTGTTATCGCGTCGGGCGATCAATTCATAGCCGACAAAGCGAAAAAGGAATACATACGCGACACATTTTCTGCCATCGCCTGCGAGATGGAGGGCGCGGCGATCGGGCACGTATGTTACGTAAACGGTGTGGATTTTGCGGTGATACGCTGTATCTCGGACAATGCCGACGATCATGCGGGTGCGATGGACTATCCGACGCTTTGCAAGAGGGCAGCGGAGCAATCGCAGGCGCTTTTGACCGAGCTGTTGAGGAATTGAATAATGCTATGATCAAAAATGGAGCTGAGTCACAAAAGGGTGCCTCAGCTCCTTGCTTTTACGGATTTTTAATATTTAACACAGCAAGATACCGCCTCATATTTTTTTAATTTATTAGGTTGTGCAATATGACAAATCGTACGAAAAGGGATATTCATATATTGACAGTGGGTATATTCTGTGATACAATGAGGATAGCGGAGGTATATTTTGGGAATATCGGTTATCCGACAAGGCTAAGGGCTTATAAAAAGGTAATTTATGCTACAATGAGATCAAATAATATTTGGAGGTATATGTTATGAAAAAAATGTTTTGCGTACTCTTATCCCTCGCCGCGCTATTGACTGTCTTTACAAGCTGTAACAACGTCGCAGAATATATTGACGATATTCTGCCCTGGGAGCCCGATGCATCCGACGATGAAATTGTATTTGATTCACTCGATAAAATAAATTACTATGCGGGTATTACAATTTTAAATCAGGAAAATTCCGATACGCTCAGCGAGGGTATTCGTATATCGTCTATATCGCTTTCGGCTCCCGTCTCCTCGGCTGAAACATACGACGCGTCTATGGATTCCGAGCATTGGTACGATGACGAAGAGGAGGATATAACTCCCATCATAGGAAGTGAGGATATATCCGAATATATTTTCCACATTACCACCGCTATATATTTCAAAATAACAGTCGAAAAGGGTGACTTTTTGGCGGATAAGATCGGAACGGGAGAAGTAGAGGTGGTAATAACCGATCTTACGTTTAAATTAAACTTCTTTCATTATGCCTCCACTCAGGCTATGATAACGTTTAAAAACGGCGAACGTTTTTATTCCTGTCTCACTGAAATGGAGGAGCTCGAAGACGGAGAAAATATTTTTTGGACACATCTTTATATCAAGGGATTTGAGCTTTTCAAGGATACGACAAACGGAATAAGTCAATTCAACGTGGATATTGATTTTGAAAATGCCAAGGTAAATTCGATGAGCTGGGCGCCGTTTTATCCCAACTCATCCAACGGTTCCGTAGACTCTATACAAATAGTTAAGGGCTCTGAGGAAATATCCTATCAGATTTATGAATTTACGATTTCAGATCTTGAGAACGGTTACTTTAATAATAAAAATAACAAAAAAGAACCCGAAACGGTGGTAGAGACAGAAAGACATGACGACACCGAGCTGTGGGACACGTTGCCTCCCGACGAAATTGTGTACGTCTCACCGTTGGAATGATAAATGATCAAGGAGAAAGTTATGGACAGAGACGAATTATACGAAGTATTGAACGAAGTGCTTGAAGAAAAAATGTGCGAGCTGAGGGACGATACGGTGAGTGAAATATCCGAGGGGCTTGGCGAGATCGTATCCGAAGCGCTTTCGGAATGTCTTTCCTCTCTTGAATTCCGTTTATCCGACGGCACGTTGGTAGTCCCGAAGCAGAGGATGAAGCTACAGAGCCCAGAGGGCGACAAGCTCATCGTATGCTACGGAGGCTTACGCGTGGACAAATGCAAGTGGAACGGCGCTCCCGAGGGATGGGCGCTCTGGGTGCAGACGCGTATCAGCTCTTGGGATGTGATAGCGGTCTATCCCGAAAAATCGGATGCGGTGGAAGCCTTGAAGCGGGTAAAGGCGGCGATGGAGAGCGGCGCGGAGATATTTGAGCTGTGAAGTTTATTACGGTTGAAAAGGGCAATCCGGAGCATTATGCGCTGTTGGAGGAAATGATGCTTGAGTATATTTCCGAAACCGATGCGCATCGGGGTATTTCCACGCCGAAAGAGTTTATCCCGAAGATAACCAAAAGTATGATCGATAGGTCGGACGGGCGCCGAATTCTGATGCTCGCCGCAGATGAAAACGAGGGTGTGGGATTTTTCTATGCCAAGATCGACAAGGAGGGCGATGCGGGTTTAATTCGCCCCGATTGGGGATATATTATGGAATTTTTCGTACGTCCGCCGTACAGAAGGCGCGGTATAGGACGGGATATGGTGTATCTGTGCGAGAAATTCTTTGCGCACAGAGGTATCGGAAAAGTATGGCTTACCGCGGATGCCGTTACGGGCGAGCCCTTTTGGGTATCGTGCGGTTATTACGACAGCGGCGAGGTATCTGCCGAGAACGGTCAAAAGATTTTTATAAAGGAATTATCGGATATAATATAAAAAGCCAAGATATTTATCTTGACTTTGAGCGGATATTATGTTATAATTTTAGGCGGCAGTAATGCCCATGGGCACCGTATATGGTGGTGGTTGCTTCTTTCTTTTTACGGAAGGAGGCTTCTTACTCCTTCCGAATTTCTCAGGGAAGGAGTGGTGCGTATGATCTTCATTTGCACCTTTGTTGTACGTCATGGTTACATACGAAGCGCTTTTCGCGTTCTGTACGTTACTTATCACGTTTGCGGCGTTTATTATTAACAACCGCAAAAAATAACAAAAAAGATAACCGCCAGCTGCTAAACGTGCGGTTATCTTTTTAACTATCACGGAAGGAAGCAACCATCATCGGTGCCCCTCTGTTATTATTATAGCTTATTTTATGTAAAATGTCAATATGTTTTTCGAAAATAAATATTGTCTTACAAGCACAAAGCAGACGGCGCGCCGTCTGCTTTGTGCTTTTGTATCTTATTGCGTCTTATTTGTATCTTATCTTGCGATCTCTTCCATAATATACGCCTCAAGGATGTCTCCGACCTTGATGTCATTGAAGCGGTCAAGTCCGATACCGCACTCGTAGCCCTGAGCTACCTCGCGTACGTCGTCCTTAAATCTCTTCAGCGAGGAGATCTTATCCTCGAATATAACGATACCGTCACGTACTACGCGTATCATAGACGCGCGTGTGACCTTACCGTCCTGAACGTAAGAGCCCGCGATAGTTCCGACGTTGGGAACGTGAATCGTCTGTCTGACCTCTGCGTGTCCGAGCAGATTTTCACGGTATTCGGGTGCAAGCATACCCTTCATAGCGTCGGTGATCTCATTGATACAGTCGTAAATTACGCGGTAGGTGCGTATCTCGACGTTCTGTCTCTCGGCGCTGTCGATAGCTCCCTTATCGGGACGTACGTTAAAGCCGACGATGATCGCATTGGATGCCGCCGCAAGCATAACGTCTCCCTCTCGGATACCGCCCGTTGCCGCGTGGATAACGCGAACCTTGACTTCCTCGTTGGAGATCTTTTCAAGCGACTGCTTGACAGCCTCGACAGATCCGTCGACGTCTGCCTTGACGATGATATTAAGCTCCTTGACGCCCTCGGAGATCTGCGCGAACAGGTCGTTAAGGTTAGCTCTTGCGTTCGCCTTAAATACCTCTTCCTTAGCCTTTTCTCTTCTCTGATCAGCAAGGGTTCTCGCCATTCTTTCGTCCTCGACGGCATTGAACTCGTCACCCGAGGAAGGAACCTCGGCAAGTCCGATGATCTCTACGGGAACAGAGGGGGTAGCCGCCTTGACGGGCTTACCGTTATGGTCGGTCATTGCTCTTACGCGTCCGACCGACGTACCCGCGATAACGATGTCTCCGTTATGAAGCGTACCGCTCTGAACGAGCACTGTAGCTACAGGTCCGCGTCCCTTATCAAGCTTTGCCTCGATAACTATACCCTTAGCGCGGCGGTTGGGATTAGCTTTGAGCTCCTTGACCTCTGCTACGAGCAGTACGTTTTCAAGAAGATCGTCGATACCCATACCCGTAAGCGCAGACACGGGAACGCAGATAACGTCTCCGCCCCATTCCTCGGGAACGAGGTCGTATTTTGTAAGCTCCTGCTTTACGTTGTCGGGATTTGCCGTGGGCTTATCCATCTTATTGATAGCAACTACTATGTCGATGCCCGCAGCCTTAGCGTGGTTTATAGCCTCTATTGTCTGAGGCATAATTCCGTCGTCAGCCGCAACGACAAGGATAGCTATATCGGTCGCCTGCGCGCCTCTTGCTCTCATTGCGGTGAACGCCTCGTGTCCGGGGGTATCGAGGAAGGTTATATCCTGTCCGTTTACCTTTACGCGGTATGCGCCGATATGCTGTGTGATACCGCCCGCCTCGCCTGTGGTGACGTGCGTATGACGGATAGCGTCAAGTATAGACGTCTTACCGTGGTCAACGTGTCCCATAACGCAGACGACGGGAGCGCGGGGCAGAAGGTTATCCTCGCTGTCCTCTTCCTCTTCAAAGAGACGCTCTTCTATGGTAACAACTACCTCCTTGGTAGCCGAAATTCCCATTTCTTCAGCCACGATAGCCGCTGTGTCATAGTCGATAGTCTGGTTTACCGTAACCATCATTCCGAGCATCATAAGGCGCTTTACTATCTCGCCCGAGGTGACTTTAAGTCTCGACGCGAGGTCGCTGACGATGATCTCATCGGGAAGAGTTACGCTTGTAGGCGCTTTAGTAACGGGCTGTGTGCTCTTCTTGCCCTTTTGCTTATCCTTCTTACCGCCCATACCGAAAGCAGGACGGTTACTTGTAGTCTGCTTTTTGAGCTTTTGATTTCCGCCCTTGATGTCTCCGATACTATCGGGGACGAAATTATCGAGCTTCTCATCGTATTTCGAAAGGTCTACGCTGCTCGCTCTCATATCTACGACACGCGTAGCTCCCTTTTGTGTGGGCGCTTTTGTTCCCTTTTCGGTCTGACCTCTGACAATAACGGTAGGCTTGAAGGTCTCCTTAGGTCCGCCTCTCTGATTTTCGTCCTTATCCCTGAACTGTCCGAAGCCGCCCTGTCTGTCGTTTCTCTGTCCCTGAGGCTTCTGTCCGCCGAAGCGGTCGCCTCCCTGCGGTCTGCCGTCTCTCTGCTGATAGCCGTTATTTGTGCCCTGAGGTCTGCCGTCTCTTTGCTGATAGCCGTTATTTGTGCCCTGAGGTCTGCCCTCTCTCTGCTGATAGGTGCCGTTGTTACCTCCGAAGCGGTCGCCGCTCTGAGCTCTGTTGTCTCTTTGCTGATAGCCATTATTTGCGCCCTGAGGTCTGCCCTCTCTCTGCTGGTAGCCGTTCTGATTTCTCTGCTGAGACGCGCCCGCAAAATTATCTCTTGCAGGTCTCTCCGTCTTTTCAACCTTTTCGGTCTTTTCAGCCTTTTCGATTTTTTCAACCTTTTCTGCCTTTTCGGTCTTTTCGATCTTTTCGGACTTCTCGGTCTTTTCGACCTTTTCTGTCTTTTCGACCTTTTCGGGCTTTTCAACCTTTTCTGCCTTTTCCGTCTTTTCGGCAACGGGCTCTTTCTTCTCGGGCTCGGGCTTCTTTTCCTCTGCCGCAGGCTTCTTCTCCTCTGCTACGGGCGCTTTCTCCTTCTCCTCGACAGCGGGCGCATTTTCCTCTGCCTTTGCGGTCTTTACGGTCTTTTTGGCGCTCTTTTTGGAGGGGATATAAGTAATGCCGTCCAGATAGTCCTCGATATTTGTTATTTGATTTTCCTTTGTCAGCGCCTCGAACATCACCTCGAATTCGTGGGGCTCAAGAACCTTTTGCGACTTTGTCACGATGCCCTTTCCCTCAAGAACGCTTACTACGTCCTTTGCCTTCATATTGATGTCCTTTGCGAACTGATTAAGCTTCAATAAAGAATTTGTTTGATTTGCCGCCATACATATACCTTGCTCCGCGCCGCCCGCGCGAGCTTCCTTTCAGTGGATTTGTTGGTCGTTAGATGTATTTTTCCACCATCATACTCATATTACTGTCGGTAATGGCTACCGCCGCCAAGAATGATGTTTTGCCGAGCGCCGCCGCAAGTGTCTCGCCGCCGCACCCGAGCCTTATATGCTTTACACCGTAGAAATTACATTTGTCGGTAATTTTTTTAAGAGTATTCTCCGAAACGTCAGCCGCCGAGAGCACAAGCGCGGGAGCCTTTGCTCCGCCCCTCATCGCCTCGCATATCATCGGCACGCCGAATATCACTCTTCCCGCTCTCACGCAAAGCCCGAGAGCCGAAAGCATTTTCTTTTCGTCACTCATTTTCGGAAAGCTCGCTTTCCATTTTTTCATATACCTCGTCGGGAATGGCGCAGCCGAGGTTTTTATCTATCCTCTTTGACTTCGCCGCTTTGCGCAGGCACTTGACGCTTTTGCATATATATGCTCCGCGCCCCGATTTCTTGCCCGTAAAGTCGAGAGAAACGTTTCCCTCGGGATCTCTCACAACACGCAAAAGCTCACGCTTGGGTTTATGCTCATTACATCCGAGGCACTGGCGCATAGGGATCTTTTTTATCCTTTGCTGTTCCATATCCACCTCCGCGCTTTATTCGGATTTGATGTCTATCTTCATTCCCGTAAGTCTTGCGGCAAGGCGCGCGTTCTGTCCTTCCTTACCGATAGCAAGCGAGAGCTGATCTGCGTCGACTATTACCTTGCAGGCTCTCTCGGACGTGAAGGTCACGCTCTTTACCTCTGCGGGAGCAAGAGCCGCCGCAACGTATTCCTCGGGAACTTCGCTGTATTTTACTATGTCTATCTTCTCTCCGCCGAGCTCGTCGACTATGTTTCCTATACGCATACCGTGATTACCGATACAAGCGCCTACCGCGTCGACGTCCTCGTCTCTCGAATAAACTGCGATCTTTGTTCTTGAGCCCGCCTCACGCGATACGCCCTTGACGATAACTATACCGTCCTGTATCTCGGGGACCTCAAGCTCGAACATTCTGCGGACAAGCGCGGGATGTACTCTTGAAAGCGTAACGAGAGGACCGCGGCTCTCCTTATTTACTTCCATTACGAATACCTTTATCTTCTGATCGACGTAAAAGCTCTCGCCGGGTATCTGCTCGCTCTTGAGGAGCACTGCGCGTCCGTTATCTGTTTCAAGCACGACGTTTCCGTTTGTACTGTCGATCTTGCTGACGGTTGCGGTAATGATCTCTTCCTTCTTGCTTTCATAAGCGTCCTGCATAGCCTTTCTCTCGCCCTCTCGGATGCCCTGAATTATTACCGACTTTGCCGCTGCGGCGGAGAGACGGCGAAGGTTCTTTGTTTTTACCTCTGTCTCGACCATTTTACCGAGGGTATTTCTCTTGCTTATCTCCTTAGCCTCCTCAAGAGAGATCTGACACTGAGGATTTGTGACCTCCTCGACTACTTCCTTTTGCAGGTAAACTCTTACGTCCTCCTTGACTGGATCGACGACTACTCTCATAAGAGTGCTTGCGCCGTATTCCTTTTTACACGCCGAAAGCAAAGCCGCCTCTATCTTTTCGAGCATATATTCCTTGGGGATGCCCTTTTCTTTTTCAAGAAGATCAAGCGCCACGAAAAATTCCTTGTTCATTTCAAGTTTCCATCCTTTTACGTTTTAATTACAGTTCAAAATATGTCATCAGTTTAGCGACGGCGGTACGGGGAAATTCCTTTATCTCTCCGTTTGCGTCTATTCGTATCTCTCCGTTCTCACCGAGAGGGAGAAGCACTCCGCGATATACCTTTGAGCCATTCAGAGGAGCGTACAGTCTGACCTCTACGTCCCAGCCCTCGCAGGCATAGACATGATCCTCGTTTTTAAGCTCTCTCTCAAGCCCCGGGGAGGATACCTCAAGATAATACTGCTCCTCGATGGGATCAGCCTCGTCAAGTATGGGATCTATGGCTCTGTGGAGCTTTTCGCAATCCTCGATACCGACGCCCTCTTCGCTGTCGATAGTGATACGGAGAACGCGTCTTGCGCCCTCTTTGACGAACTCAACGTCCCATATCCAAACGCCCAATTCCTCGGCAACGGGTTCTGCAAGACCGCGCACCGTTTCGGCAATGCTCGTATTTTTTGCCATTTTTACCTCCGCGCCGAAAATCGGCAAAATTAACAATTAAGAGTGGGTTCTTTCAAACCCACTCTCATCATCCTTAGTATTATATCATAATATTTCCTGTTTTGCAATAGTTTTTTCAAATTTTTTTAAATTATTTTTCGAAAAAACTGCCGAAGGCTAAGCAAAGACGGGATATTCCGTTAAAATCCGAGCGAGGACAGCACCGAGCCTGCCGCTACGAGACCGATAATGAAGCCTGCGATAAAGCCGATAACGAACAGAACAACCCAAATAACAAGCACGATCGCGGCGCAGATAAGTCCTACGACGGAAAGTGTTTTAGCGAGCTTTACTGCCTTGGTTGAGTTTTCCTTTTCCTCGGACTCGGGAAGCTCAGCGAGCGCCTTGGATGCCTTGGACGTATTTTTAAGTGCGATTATTGCAAAGACGATGGCTACGATAGCGAGTATCGGAACGCAAATATCGAACACCATCTGCACGATGGATACGATAACTCCGAGCACGGGTATCAGCGCTGCGATACCTAAAATAAAGTTTCCGATGTACAAAATAGCCGCTGCCGCCGCCAGTGAGATCGTCACGATAGAAAGCGTACGCGCCTTTTTAGCCTTTTGAGCCGCATCCTCAAGGGAGGCTGTATCGACCGCTTCGGTGTATTCTTCGAAAATGTTTTCCTGATTATCCATTTTACCCTCCAAATATATTTTTGGTATTATTTGATAATGTGATTATACCATTTCGCGAGGTAAAAGTCAATATGTTTTTGAGAATTTATATTTTATAATGCTTCGCGGCGGTTATGGGTATGCCGCGAAGCAGTCTGAATTCACCTCCTACATTCAAAATTCTTTCAAAAAAGTGACAGGTTTTCTGAATTTTTTTGAAAAATCTTCCACAAAGTTTTTCGCGCATATTTGTAGTTACTGTCAATTGACAAACGGCATATGATTTGATATAATGAAATCGAAGATAATACTTAAAGAGCGCTCGTATGTATTATCGTGTAGGTAGGAA
>JAFTYG010000075.1 GCA_017461365.1 Clostridia bacterium
CCAACGCAATCAACAGCAACCTACAGCAAAGGCTCAACGGATGCGACTACGATTCGGACTCCATGCTCGTAACGAACGATCAGTTCCTCTACCTTTCGGCAAAGACCTGTTATGAAAATATGGGTGTTCCCGTGTGCTGTGTTGCTCCCGTAGGCAAAGCGGAGTATTCTTCTTCTGCCGCGGATCTTGCAAGGCTTGACCTTGCCATTGCGGAGAACAAGATCGGAGATATCGTCAACCTCTCGCAGTTCCTAAACAGCCTATTGTGGCATAATGTGAATGACGGCGCAAGCATCAATGATATTCTCCCGATATACAATGAGATCTGCATCTTGGCTGTGCTGTCCGGCATGGAGATCGATAAGGCAAAGAGAATGTATGCTGTTAAGACAGGCAAGGTGCTTCACCGCTTGGAAAAGCGCAAGCAAGAGTTCAAGAAAGCAAACGGCGGCAAGCTCCCGAACTTCTATTATTTCATCACAGGACAAGAAGAAAAGATCGAGAAAAATAATACCGCAACGCTGAACTGTCCGATGTCGATCATCTACGATTTTGTTACGAAATACGAGCCGTACAGATTGCCGAAAAGAAAGGTGAAGCTCTCCGATCTCTTCACTCTTGATGAAAGCGACAGCGACAGCAATGACTATCACCGCAAGAAAAATATCATCGTCGCCGTGCAAAAAGCCGAGGATGATATCCGCTACCTTCGCATCAGGGAAAGCAAAGCGCAGGGTGATGCGAAAGTCATTCTCCGCGCCGAGATGCAAGCGATACTCGATGAATGCTTGAAGGTCGTAGCACGCAATGTGTCAAACGATCATGTTCTTGGATTGCTTCTGCGAGAGCTTGATTCGGGAGAGAAAAAAGAGATATCGCAAATCAAGAGCTTCCTCTTTGCCTGCCTTCTGTTCGAGAAGAACGGACGGCTTCTCTCAAAGGTTAAAACGCCCGAGGATTATCACTACACCGAGCTGAAGCTCGCAACCGATGAAAACATCAAGCGTGATGATATGATAGAAATCATATACGGTCATCCTCACGTAATTGTTGTTGACGGCGATACCGTCTTGGGCAGCCACGGAAAAATTGAAATATACGATGACAAATTCATTTACTATGATGCCAATGGAAACAGAGTTCCCATATCAGTATTAGATTATTAAATCCCAAAACACTCACGGAGTGCTGAGAAAAAATCTCGGCACTCTTTTTTTATTGCAAAATTTTTAGAAGGAGTAAACCACAATGAAAAATTACGAAAACAAAACCGACAGAAGAAAAACAAGAAGGAGGTACTGCCTTGAGATACTACGATCCTAAACGCAGAGATAACCCCGGCGATTTCTTTCCGATGCCGAAAGCCGTGTTCCGTCTTGGACTTGACTACGGCGAGATCGCTCTCCTATGCTTCCTCATGTACTGCGAGGACAGGAAAACCTTCACGTGCCATCCGAGCTACGCTACCATCGGGAGTGCAATCGGCATGAGCAACAACACCGTCAGAAAATACGTGGAGAGCCTTGAAAAGAAGGGCTTCATCTACACCGAGCCGACGATGGTTCGGACTCGTGACGGTCGCGCTCACAACGGCAGCCTGCAATATACCTTGCAACCGATCAAGCCGTTGGAGGAAGCCTACTATGAAGAACAGTTAAGAAAAGCTGAAGCAAGAGCGAGGTTCAATCAGGCGATGAAAAAATTTGAAAAGAAAGGAGGAAAACTTGATGAAGCAGTCAATGTATAAAAGCCGTGACGAGATGCCTATGTTCCTCACCGTGATGGACGTGGCAAATCTCCTCGGAATCTCACGTGCGAGTGCCTATGAGCTTGTGCGTGAGGATAACTTTCCGAAGCTGAAGATCGTTCAGGGGCGTACCATTATTCCTCGTGACAGACTTCTTGAATGGCTCGACGAGCAGACTCGTTACGATGAGCTTCCGAGGTGACAGCTATGGTGAAGTTAGATTATAATCAGGCAAGAAAGGTTCACAAGCTCATACGAAAAGAGTGCTGCAATTGCGCGGAAAATAATTGTGTTCTGATGGACGATGTGTGCGTACAACTGATCAGTCAGCACCACATCTACTGCAATTATTTTCTCCGTGCCGTGCTTCCGCTTGACAAAAATCTTCATGCAGAACTATGCTCAAAGGATGCAAAGCGATGCGAGGTGTGCGGAAAATATTACGCACCGAGAAGCAACCGACAAAAATATTGTGACGAATGCTCTCCCACAAAGCGCACAGAGTATATGCGAAATTTCATGAGAGAAAAACGCATGGAGTGTTAGCATTTAGAGCCTAAAAAGTCAAGGAAAATCAAGGGCTTTCAGAGCCTCATCAAGCAGGGGTAGGCATAGATGTCCTGCCCCTTATTCTAACGCAAAAAAGCACGGTGAACGCAACAATAAGTGAACCGTGTACCATGCGCCAAGAGGGCTTTTCAGCCCTCTTATTTTTTAGCAGGATAAAGCCGCGGCTCACCTCGGCAATTCACATCGCACGGCAACGCCGAGCGAGGCAAAAAAGTCAGGTGTTGTAAGGCTTTTCAGAGATACGGCATATATGCGCCACCGTATCTCGTGGCGCCTATTAAGCCCACAAAAGAAGTACGCATACAGACGGCATAAGGGATTTATGCCTCTTTTGCGTATCTCAACTATGGCGCTATTACAACAATCACAAAATTATTACGAATTCAGGAGGTAACCCCTATGACAAACAAAAGAAAGAATAATGAGGCGATGCCTGCGATCAGCGTTCGCCTCAGACAAGACCAAATCGATGAATGTGAAAGACTTTATAAGAAGCTTGGACTTGAATCGAGAAACGATTTTATTCGTGATGCGATTGATTTCTATTGCGAATACCTGCGCTGTCCCCAGTCGGTAAAATTCTTAACACCGGCTCTTGAATCTGTCATCAGCGCAAAAATTCGTGACACAGAATCTCGCCTGTCGAATATTCAATTCAAAACTGCCGTTGCGATTGAAAAGCTCTATCTTCTTCTCGGAGATGAGTTTGAAAAGAGCGACGATGACTTCGATGAATATAGAGAAGCCGCCGTCCTCAACGTGAAGCAGACCAACGGCTCGTCCCGTTATTGATTGCGAGGTGAAGTATGGCAGGTCTTATATTCAAAGCGCCGTACTACAAGCCCGGACACAAAACCGAGAACGGACAGAGCCGCGGAGGTCTTGCCAAGTACGTTGCTACGCGCGACGGTGTGGAAATTCTCCGAAGCGGTATGGCTGAATATATCGGAGAACGCCGCGGCTCTCACGGAATGTTTACTGACGAGGGAGAGGTGATAAATCTCTCCGCCGTCGGCAAAGAAATGGATGAGCATACGGGAAATATATGGGGCTTGATATTCTCACTCACGAGAGAGGATGCGGAGCGACTCGGATATAATTCTGCGGAGCAATGGATGAACCTTCTTCGCTCCCGACGGAATGATATCGCAAAGGAAATGAACATCGCTCCCGAAAATCTTCGTTGGTATGCGGCGTACCATAACGCCGAAACACATCCGCACGTGCATATGCTCGTGTGGTCAAAGCGGCCGCAAGAGCCGTACCTTTCCACCACTGGAATTTATAATATCAAGCATACGATTGCAGGCGATATCTTCCGTCAGGAAAATCTGTGTATTTATAAAAAGCAGACTCTGGCAAGAGATGATCTCAAGGCAGAGTTCCGCGCGAGAATGCGTGAGCTTGAATATGAAATACGCCGAGGTGACTTTGATTTCGCTCCCGAGCTTGTGCAGAAATTCTCTCTGCTGTGTGAAAAGTTCTCGGAGCATAAGGGCAAAAAGCAGTACGGATACCTTAATAAAAATACGAAAAAGATCGTCGACGATATCGTGAAAATGATTGCCGCGGACGGAAGAATTGCCGAGCTGTATGACCTGTGGTATCAATGCCAATGTGAAATCCAACGCACCTATACCGACGAGATGCCGGCAAAGATTCCGCTTGAAGAAAACAAGGAATTCAAATCGGTTCGCAACAACGTGGTTGCCACGGCATTCGAGATCGGACACATTCCTACGCAACGCCGCCGTGAGATAGGATACGACTATACCGAGATGCGAGATAAGGCAAACGATTTTGAATATCTCAAGGAAAAAGCAGAGGAAGGTTACTTCATGGCGATGTACCGTCTCGGTAGGTATTATCTTGAAAATACAACCGAGATGATAGATGCGGAGTATTGGCTCGAGCAAGCGACCGAAGGCGAAAACACGGCAGCTATGTATCAGATCTATAAGGCGTACCGTGACGGAAAGTTTACGACAACGCCGAGCCACAAGATGAAATACCTTCGCATGGCAGTAGATTATAATTGCCACTACGCCGAGTATAAATATTCAAAAATTCTCAAAGAAAACGATCCCAAGCTGTCGAGAGAATACCTTGAACGTGCGGCGAAGCACGGAAACCCACAAGCGCAGTACGATCTCGGAAAGCAGCTTGCGGAAGAAGGACAGCAAGAAGAAGCAATCAGATATTTTGAAGCCGCCGCTAAACAGAATCTGTGGGCAAAGACAAGCCTTGGGCTTATGTATTGCTATCGCTTTGATGAGTGGGATCTCGGCATGGAGCATCTGAACGAAGCCGCCGAGCACGGATACGAGCCTGCGGTTGAAGCGGTGAATGCAATCCACCGTAACCTCAACGCGCAAATCGTTTTCGGTGTGTGCGACCTTCTTTATTACGCATCCAATATCATCGACGATAGAGCCGAGGATATGTATACGCAGGATCGTCTGCCTGTCATTGACAAGAAGCAGCGCCGTGAGATTTATGCGAAGAAGCAAGGTCTTACGATGGGAGGAATGTGATGACGGCAATTGATAACAAATTGATAACTCTGCAGACAACCGCTGGATATTCAGTTGAACCTGTGGTATGTTTGTGGTACGAAACAAAAAATCTGAAGAAAGGAGATTTTTATGGCAAATAAACGCAGACCGCAAGGCGACGGTACGATCCGAAAGCGTAACGACGGACGGTGGGAAGCTCGCATTATTATCGGCCACAAGAACGACGGCTCACCCATGTATAAATCCGCATTTGCCAAAACGCAGAAAAGTGCGTTGAAGGAACTGCATCAGCTCATAGAGCTGTACCGTGACGTTGACCTCACTGAAGAATGCCGAATGACACTCGGTGAGTGGATGGACA
>JAFTYG010000001.1 GCA_017461365.1 Clostridia bacterium
GTTGGGAGAGCATCTGCCTTACAAGCAGAGGGTCATAGGTTCGAGCCCTATTGTTCCCACCATTTTTTGGCCCGGTAGTTCAGTTGGTTAGAACGCTAGCCTGTCACGCTCGAGGTAGTGGGTTCGAGTCCCATCCGGGTCGCCATTTGATACAGCCCTGGCTGTATGCCTCTGTAGCTCAGTTGGTAGAGCAGGGGACTGAAAATCCCCGTGTCGTTGGTTCGATTCCGACCGGAGGCACCACCTATGCGGATTTAGCTCATTTGGTAGAGCGCGACCTTGCCAAGGTCGAGGTGGCGGGTTCGATCCCCGTAATCCGCTCCAGAAAGAACGGGCACGAAACCAATACGTGCCCGTTATTTTCGCCAATCGGAATATCGAAAGATATTCTGTTAATATAGCTGACGCCCTGCTTTTTAAAGCAGAGCCGAAGCAGTGTAAATGGCGCCATAGCCAAGCGGTAAGGCAGAGGTCTGCAAAACCTTTATCCCCGGTCCGATTCCGGGTGGCGCCTCCAAAAAATTCCGAAAGCATCAGCTTTCGGAATTTTTTTATCCAAGCCGCAGGCTTGGTATATCATTGACGCACGAAGTGCGGCGTATATCATCAGCCCCCGTGGGGCTGTATCTCATCACGCGCCAGCGTGCATATTCTCTGCGGCTTGATGATATGCTCGACTGCGTCGTGATGATATACAACACTTCGTGTTGATAATATACACGCCTACGGCGTGATTCGGATGCGAAAGTGGTTGTAATATTCGCGGTTTTGTGGTATAATAAATTTAAGTGTATAAGATGCAAGGAGAACAAAATATGTTACACACTCTATACGTTATGGTATCACTTCCCGAAGCAAAACTCGAAAATGTATTCGAATCCCCGATGATTTTAGGTGTGTTTGATTCCAAAGAAAACGCTCAAAATGCTTGGAAAACAAGAACATCTGATTTTAAAGACATAAAAGCAAAAACTGTACACAAGTATTATGAGACATTTTCAACAGAGCGGGAGGATTTGCCGCAGTATATCTATCTTTGGGCTACATATTATGTATATGGATTTTCGGAAGATGAAACACCTGAATTTGTGTTTATGCCATACGCAAATGGTTATTTTGAGACTTATGATGAGTATTCGGCGAAAAAAGCTTGGGTAAAAGAACAAAATCCCATTTCACAGAAAGCATTTTGTGAGGATAGCGGGTTTGCTTTTTATGCGTCAAATGAAGATATAATAGAGAAATTCGAAATAAATCGTTTGGTTAAAATCCCCGTGCAACTCGTTGACAAAAAGAACTGATTGTAATATACTTATATCGTTGATCGATACAGCAAAGGAGAACTCCAAATGAACAATACGAAATGGACAGAAATATTCAAAGAGTTTTATTATGGCGTTGAATGTGCAGATGACGAAAATTTAAACCATATACCTATTCAATGGACGACTAAATCGACAAATGGCTATATATACAGCGATAGCACGTGGACTCATTTTGGCGTTAATATGGAAAATTCAAAAGAGATTGAATGGTTGAAAATCGATCTAACTCCTATAAACAGAAAAATTGTTCTTGATATTTTGCGAAAAATTCATGTTCCGGGCGAGGTGCTTGATAATTGCGTATATGTGTACGGTTACAGAACAGATGTTGACTATATAAAATAGTACACGATCAATTTGGACACCTTTTATCCAAGCCGCAGACTTGGCATTTCCCAAAGGGATATACAATGCTTCGCATTGATGATATGCTCGACTGCGTCATAATGATATACAACACTTCGTGTTGATGATATGCAAGGCGTTCCGCTTTAATGATATACACGCCTTCGGCGTGATTTAGCGTGGAAATATTATTCCCACTCCCACTTTCTGCGAATTTGTGGTATAATGAAAAATATCAAACAATAAATAACAAACGGCGGTGTACAAATGAAATCAGTAAATCAATTGCAAGCAGAATATTTGAATAAGTACACAGAACATCACGGGGTTTTAGTCAAAAAATACCGAACTGTTTTTCATTATGTTTTTGTTATTGAGGAAAATAAATTGTCCTTACAGTGAAGATGCCAACTGTGCGAAACAATAAATCAACTCAATTGAAAAATAAATCAAAATCGAAGCGGAGATAACAAGCATTAAAGACGCTATACCCAAAATAAAGAATTTTACCCACTTCGGCTTTACTTCTTTGGTAAAATGTATAATCGAAATAGCGGTATAGCCTATAACAGAAAGAAATAACATTAAAATAGCGATAGCAGATATTTTATCGTTAAGTGTATCTGCAAATACAATAAATTTATTTGTCTCTATTCCCCAAGGTTCAGTAGGAATGTTCGGAATTATCAAAAAAATAATGTTTATTATCAAAACAATTCCTATCCCTAAATAAAAAGGAATACCGCAAATAGCCATCTTGTTTTTGTCTTTTTTCAGACGTTTGGTTTTTCCGTAAATTGACATACTGTCTAACAGAATTACACTTAAAACGGGGCTTTTGACAGAAATATATTTTTTGGTTTGAAAGCGACTATCATATCCGGCCAAAATGCGGATGAAAAATATTGACATAGCAAAAAGCAAATATATCATTATCATCATTTTCACCGCCTTTCTTGATAACATTATATCATACTTTAGTCTGCCTTTCAATATTATTTCGGAGATTTTCGCGTAGACGCTTTTTTAGAACAAATATTTTATGGCAGTGCGGTTTCGCTTCTCGAAGTGACAAATTTAGTTTGATATACCTGATTTGTTTCAGGCACCCCAACAGGGTGTTTTTTGTTGGATAGACATATATTGACACTGATTTGGATTTATGGTATAATAAATGCAGAAAGGCGGTGTTATAATGAAACAAAGGGAAATGGACAAGCTAATAAAGCATTTTGATCAGTATTTTGAACAATCGGATTGTTTGGTGTTGCATCCCATTGTCGACGATGGGTATCATATTGACGTTCTTCTATACAAACCTAATGGGAAATATCCTTTTTGGAAATTGGTAACAATGGGAGCCAGCGACTACAAGATGCCGCCCGTTGCCAACTCGATCTCCCAATATAATGAATATATTATGTTTGTTGACGAAAGCGAAGATTTGAATGACAAAGAAATCGCGAATTGGTATCGTTGCAAGCTGGTTATGATCGCTACATTTGCTCATTACAACCAAACTCATATTACGTACGGACACAGCTTTGAATGGGAAAACGACGATTCGGATGATGAAATGATAGCGGCGTTTATTGAATTTCCGCAGGTTGTTGAAAACGTTGGAATCCTTCGCTGCAAGCTTGGAATGTTCAAAACCGTTGCCTGCTTGCAAACGGTTCTTCTCAATAAAAATGAACTTGATTTGCTCACGAAGATCGGACCTGAGGCATTCAGCGAGTATTTATATCCGGAAGAAGATGATAAAAAACAGCATTTTCTTTCTGAAAAACGCAGAAGTGAGAAATTCTGATCGTTATCTTTTCTGTCAATACAAGCTAAAACGAAAAGCACCCGCGTTGGGGTGCTTTTTCGTTTTTGAGGGCATACATTGACAAAGCTTTGGGTTTATGCTATAATGAGCTCAGGAAGGCGGTGGAGTTATGAAACAAACGAATTATGAATCGAAAACAAACAAAAAGAAACTGTTGATCATTTTTTGTTGTATTGCGTTAGTTTTCGCTATCATCGCATCGGCGGTGCTATTTTTATATGACATTTCCGACAGGTATCCTCTGGGTATTGTAACAAACATTTCGTTAAAAGCCAAAAACAGTGATGAAATAGAATTGAAAATAAAATACGTACTTCCGTCTGGTGGCTATTCTGTGCGTGAAGTGTCGGAGGACGAGGGAGAATATATCAGTGACGGAATGATAGACTATGACGGTGCGATCGGAAAATACAGAATTATGATAGATTTCGGTGATGTTGACTTGGCAAAATCATTTGCTACAAAGATGGATGAAAACGGAGTTATAAGCCTCACCAAAGGCATCCGGGCAAGTGTTGCAAAACCGTCCGATCACGGTTTCGTGCTCTATATAGGCTCTAATACTCCAATGAATGTTGAAACGGTAGAAAAGGGTGAATTGGATCTTATTGGAGGGACAATAAGAATTCCGATCACCTTTGAAGATAGATAAAGGAGATATAAGCTATGTATGAAGCAACGTCTATGCTGAATACAGGAATGATAGTTTTTTGTTTTTTTCTTTTTATTGCCGCAAGCATACTGATCGTCCTTATGCGGGCAAAGCCCGATTTCAGCAAAGAACGATTAAAAATATTTATAATGTGCTTTTCCTATATTCCGCTGATATTTAATACGGTTTTATGGTTGCTGTTTTTTGCTTCGGGGTTTTTTATAAGCTCAGAGATGATAATGCTAACTATTATATTTGCTGTTATTTTTTGTGCTGCCGCTTCTGCCGTGGCAGGACCTGCGCTTGAGCTTCTCGGAATATATTTTTCTGTATGCATTGTGAAAAAATTCGGCAAAAAGGGAATGATACATATTTTTATTTCGGGTATATCTATGATCTCATCATTGCTGTTCCTTACAATCTTTTTGATAGCACTTGTCCCGCTTGCTTTGAAGTATTACGGGTATGGGTGAGTCGGATAAGGTTTCTATGCTTTTATATTTTTAACTATTGACAGCTTATGAGCAATGTGGTAGAATAAGAGTACAAAATAAATTTGACTTTTTGGAGGAAACACAAATGAAAAAATTACTATCGTTAATGCTCGCCGCTATTATGGCGCTTTGTATGGTTGCTTGTGATATTGATACGCTGATCGATGGCATGGAGTCGGTCGCTGATGTGATCGACAACAACGAGGAAAAGGTTGAGCTTTCAAGAGGAACGATCGAGGGTGATGTTTACACCAACGAATTTCTGTCATTTCAGTTTACTAAGCCTGAGTCGTGGGTATATTCTACCGACGAGGAGATCGCTGCTATTACAAATATCGGAGCAGAGAAGCTTTTAGGCGAGAACTTCAAAGACGCATTGGAGTCTAATCCGTCGATTTATGATATGATGGTCATAGATTCGATCACAAGATGCAATATAAACGTAGGTTATGAAAATCTTTCAAAGACGCTTTCCACAAATATTACTGTGGAGCAGTACGTGGAGGCTCTTAAAGCTCAGCTTGCGGGTGCTTCGGAAATGACAGTTACTTTCCCCGAGAACTTTGAAACAGCTAAGCTTGGTGAGACCGAGTTTACCAAGGTCGAATGCACTACGGACGTACAGGGTGTTTCTATGAAACAGGTATATTATTTGAAGAAGGTCGACGGATATATGTGCTTCGTGATCGTAACTGTTACGAGCGGATATACTGTCGAGCAGATAGAGGCTATGTTTAAATAAAAGCAGGTCCGACGAAGAGCACCCGATTGGGTGCTTTTTCGTTTCTGAGGTGGGGAAAATAAAATTGAATAGTTATCTTGACAAGCGGGTAAATTATGATAAAATAAAGTACACTTTAGATTATCCTAAAAATAGGAGGTGTGATATGGTATAGCCGCGAGCTGTTGGAAGATATAGAGGGGGCTCATAGGCTTGTAACAACAAAGCATGATAACGCGCGGATATGTGACGATGGTGACACGGTGATTCTTTGGCAATAACGTATAAAGGTTGTTATGCCGATTTTTGTTAAATCGAGAAAAATGTGAGCACATATTGACAAACTTGTATAAATAAGGTATAATTAAGTAACAATGTTAAGCTAAAATATTTTAAGGAGAGGGCTATGAAAGATATTTTGAAGGCGCCGTTTATCGTTGAAATGTGCGAGACTACGGCAAATATGTACAGACAGGGCTGGGATGAGAGAAACGGCGGAAACATAAGCTATTTGCTTGATGAAAAAGAGGTCGCGGAGTATCTCGATATTAACAAGGTTATCAGAACTATTCCTACGGGCTTTGACGCTACTAAGCTTGCGGGTAAGATATTCCTCGTTACGGGAACCGGCAAATATTTCAAGAACGTACAGAAGGATCCCGAAACCAACCTCGGTATAGTAAAGATTTCCGCAGACGGCACTACTGCCGAGCTTTTGTGGGGATATAAGGATGGCGGTAAGTTTACCTCCGAATTTCCCGCGCATATGATGAGCCATATCGCAAGACTTGAGCAGGATCCCAACCACAGAGTTGTAGCTCATTCGCATCCTACATATACTATTGCTATGAATACGGTATGTCCTGCCGATGAGAGAGATTTTACACACAAGCTCTGGCAGTCCAATACCGAATGTGTGGTCGTATTCCCCGACGGTGTCGGCGTATTGCCCTGTATGGTATGCGGAACAGAGGCGATCGGTATAGCTACGGCTGAGAAGATGAAGGATCACCGTATTGTCGTATGGACCAACCACGGAATTTACGGTACGGGTAAGGATCTTGACGAGGCATTCGGACTTATCGAAACTGTGGAAAAGACCGCTCAGATATATATGCTTTCTCTCGGACATGCTGTCAATATTATTCCCGATGACGTTATCAGAGGCCTTGCAGAGCTTTGGAATCTTAAGATGATGGACGGTGTTCTTGACGACTGAGTAAGAGTTGCTTAGGAGATTCCTGAAATATAATTTCGAGATACCGAAGAAGGAAGAGTTATCGATAGACGGCGGTTATATTTCTGACCATGCGCCGATAATTACCAAATACGATTTTAAATGATAATCTTTTGAGTTTTTCGTAATTATTATAGTGTTATAATTATATTATTGGGGAGAAACATCAATTGTCAAATAAAATATGCGTGAATGAGGTTCGATATGAAAGAATTTAACATTTGTGACTATGGGGCGAGAGTCTGTGATGAGTTGCAGACCGAGGCAATCCAGAAGGCTATTGATACGTGCTTCCAAGCTGGCGGAGGACGTGTTGTGATACCTTGCGGCGTTTTTCTGACGGGTGGGGTGCGCATCCGTTCAAACGTAGAGCTTTATTTGCAAAGCGGTGCTATTTTGAAGGGAAGCCGAAATTGGCAGGATTATTTTGGCTTTACCGAGGATAAGCTGGAACCTGTAGATATGGCAGAGAAGCCGCAAGACATATGCGCTTCCGCATGGCCGACGAGCCGTTGGTGTAATGCGTTGATACGTGCCATAGATGCACACAACTTTGCGGTCATCGGCGAGAAGGGATCCTATATTGACGGCGTCAATTGCTATGATCCGTTAGGCGAGCAGAAGTTCCGCGGTCCTCACGGAATGAGTTTTTGGAGATGTAAGGATATTCGATTGGAGGGCTATACCTTTATGCACAGTGCCAATTGGTTTCACGCCATCTTCCAAAGCCAGAATATTACCGTTCGGAATATCACTTTCCTTGGCGGACACGACGGAGTAGATGTCAGGACCTGTGATAATGTTTTGGTCGAAAATTGCAGCTTTAATATCGGTGATGACTGTATTGCCGGCTTTGATAACCACAACGTAGTGGTGCGGAATTGTATTTTGAATACAGGCTGTCACGCTGTCCGTTTCGGCGGAAATAACGTGCTTATAGAGAATTGCACCTCCGGAGATTCGGGCTTTGGACACCGCAGAAGCCTTCCCGATGAGGCGAAGAAAAACGGCCTTCTGACCGATAAGACCAGCCGCCACGTGGTTCAAGCTCCTTTTAATTATTACTGCGATTTTCGGGCAGAGATCCGCCGACCTGCGGAGAATATCACCATTCGCAATTCCACCTTTACCAACTGCTGTGAGCTGATTCGTGTGGAATTCGACGGTCATCATCAGTGGTGCTGTAACCGTCCCCTGAGACAGATCACCTACGAAAACTGTTCGGTGGAGGGGCTGTATCAGACGGGTATGATCTGGTCGGACGAAAATGAGCGGATCACTTGTCATTTTAAGGGTGTACATATCACCTGCCGTGAGGGTTGTGAGGCACTTCCGCTGATCGTAGCGGGCAATTTTGACAGGATCATTTTTGAGGATTGCGTGATCGAGGGATATACCGAGCCTACGGTTCTGGTAGGAACAGACGGCGGTGAGGTAGAGGTGATACGTTCAACCCCTGTTAGCGTCAAGCGAGTATCAATAGAGGAATGCCACGAAGCGCACCCCCACGGGCTTGTTCCCCATCCTCTAAACGTATGAAAAAAGGCGGTAAAGCTATGAATTTTAAATTTCATATTTCTTTATCTGACGATGATTATTTAGAGTACAATAAATTCCATATGCTGAAGTCCTTTTACGGTGCAAGACAGTTAAGGCTGTTCAGAGGGGTAGTGGCGCTTCTTTTTGCGGCATTTATCCTTGTTTATTGGATCGCGGGAGGCTTTACTCTCAGCGCATTTCTCGGAAGTATTCCGTATTTTATTGCGGCTATCGTGTTCGAGCTGCTTCTTAAACCCTTTTTTATGTTTATTCTGAAGCGGAATATCAAGCAAATGAAGAAACAAGGCAAGATGGCTTATTCAGCTTTATCCAATATGGAGTTTTATGACGGTTACTTTACCGAGGTCACTGACGAGAACAAGACTGAGCAGAAGTATTCGGCAATAGAAAGAGTAAGCATTGTCAGCAACAAAAACATTTATCTTCACCTGAATAGCGTGATAGCGTATATAATACCTATCGCGTCGTTTGAGTCGAAGGAGCAGTACGATGCGTTTGTGGCTTTCATAAAAACGAAATGCGCTAACGTGGACGTTTATGCAAAATAGTATTTTATATCAAAATCCCTTGTGAGAGACCTTCCCGGTCGTTCACAAGGGATCTTTTTATTCTTTTTTAGGTGTGTAGCCGTATTTCTTTTTGTATAGTCTGATAAAAAATGAAAGGTTGGAAAAGCCCGATGCTGCCGCCGCTTCGGTGACGTTATATTCTCCGCTCCCGAGCATTGTTTTGGCGTTTTTTAAGCGGAGATCGTTGCGGTAATCTATCGGTGACATTCCCGTATATTCCCGAAAGAGTCTGCGGAAATTGACCTCGCTCATACTGCACAGTTCTGCGTAATAGGCTACTGTCTCGTTTTTATTCCAATACTCGGTTATCTCGGAGAGCGCGGGCTGTAGCTTTTTATATTTCGTCGGTATCCTTGAATAGCTTTCATCTATTTGCCACAGCAGATTGTAAAGACATGAAAGGTAATAAAAGGGATGACTTGAGGTACGGTTTTCGGTGGGCTTGAAAAAGCTTTCGATAAGCTCACCCGCGTTCGGAAGCCCTATCTTTGCGGGGGATGACAGATAGGGGGGCAGTTCTCCGCGCGCAAGGTCGAATTGTATGATTTTGATCTCGGTATTTTCTTTCAGATATACGCCCGTATAGATGCTTCCCTTGGGAACGAATATCAGCTCTCCCGTGTCGACGCATATGCTTTCCTTTTTCCCGCTCTGAAATACGTCGAGCATTTGTCCGCTGATTACGTAGATAAAGCCGTGCTTTACGCGCCCGCTGCGAAAGGAATGTCTGTAATCCTTTGGTCTTGATACGTTCTGGATGTCTATGTTTTCGACGGTAAAATCTGCGTCCTGCAAGTTATACTGATATTTCATCTCATCACCTCTTTTATATTTTACACTGCGCTCGGTCAATTGTCAAGAGCAAATGATCGAATAGTGTTAAAAAATATCGTATTTGTGATTGTACAGCCGTTCGATCTGTGCTATACTGATGGTAACAAATATTGAAAGGAGATATTCAATGAAGGTTTTTGACAGAGATAATGACAGCTATATCATTCTTGAGTGCGGAGCCTGCGAGGCGATACGTCTTGCCGCGCGCGATCTGCAAAATAATCTGAGGAGGTTGTCGGGAAAGACTTGCGGTTTTGAGATCACCGAGGATAACATCGAAAGCGGAATATTTATAAAGACGCTTGGCGGAGGGGAATCCGAGGCATATACCGTCAGCGTGGACGAAAAAAATGTGACGGTAACGGGTACGGATATTCTCGGAACTGTTTTCGGTATTTATGCCTTTGCGACGAAATGTCTGAATATTCTGCCCGTTTACAGATTGACAGACATTTTTCCGAGTGAAAGGGAAGAATTGACTGTCGCAAAGCAGAGCTTTTCGTCCGAGGAGCGCCCCATTCGTTTTCGCGGATGGTTTCTCAACGACGAGGATCTTCTGACCGATTGGAGGCTGAGCGGAGGAAAGCGGTATATAGATTATCCTTATTATCAGAACGTAATGGATACCGACGTATTGGATATGATCCTTGAGTGCGCTTTGCGTATGGAGATAAATCTTATTATTCCGTCATCCTTTGTGGACATAGACAACCCCGATGAGGAAAAGCTTGTAGAGACGGTCTGTAGGCGTGGAATGTATATTTCACAACACCACGTTGAGCCTATGGGCGTCTCCTTCTTCGGCGCGGACAATTACATAAAAAAGCGTGGCTATGAGGGTGAGACGGTATCTTTCATCAGCAACCGAGAGCGTATGGTTGAGATATGGAAGCATTACGCATCAAAATGGGCGAAATACGGCGACAACGTAGTTTGGCAGCTCGGACTTCGCGGAAAGGCGGATAAAGCGGTATGGCAAAACGATCCGAGCGTTCCGATGGATGAGGCTTCACGCGGAGCGATAATCAGTGACGCGATAGCTACTCAGTACGATATTGTCCGAAAAACACTCGGACACGACGGATTTAACTCGACCGCAACGCTTTGGATGGAGGGCGCGGAGCTATACGGAAAGGGCTATCTTAAAATTCCCGAAGGAACGGTTGCTGTTTTCAGCGACATTGGCTTTAGCCAGATGTTCGGAGACGATTTTTACAGAATAGAACGAAAGTCCTCCGCTCGTTACGGTATTTATTATCATGTGGGATATTTCTCACACGGGCCTCACCTTGCCGAGGGATGTGATCTCAGAAAAATGGCGTTCAGCTACCGCGAGGCGTATGAAAAACAGTCGCTTTACTATTCCATTCTGAACGTATCAAACGTGCGTCCCTTGCATTTTTCCGCTTGGGTGAACGCCGAGATAATGAGGGCTCCGCAAAGCGTTCAGGTCGATGAGATAGTTGATCGGTTACTCGGACAGCTTTTGGGAGAGGATGCGGCTTCGGTAAAGGGACTTATGAGCGGTTATTACGATGCGTTTGTTGATATGGGGCGCAGTGAGTATCTTTCGTACTGCGACAGAAATCATTTCTTTGCGCACGACTACAAGAATTTACCGTATGCGGAATATCCCGCTACCGACGGAGTTATCGCGCGTGTCGGAAAAACTATGCTGAAAGGCAAGGATATATATTACGATCTTGGCGGAATTTGCAAAACGCTCAAAGAGGGACTTCCAAAATGGGAGGCTCTTTGCGAGGAGGCAAGGGCTGTACGCAGTGAGCTTTCGGACGTTCACAGAGAGTATTTCGATAAGTTTTTGAATTTTGAGATAACCTATATGACGCATCTGACACGTTGGGCGGTAGCCTGCTACGGTATGGTCTATGCTGAGGATGAAGCGGTAAGGACTTCGGAATTTGACACGGCGGTCACGTCGCTTTGCTCGATCATAGAGGAGCGCAAGGTCCTTGAGCAAGGCGATTGGGAAAATTGGCACAGAGGCGACGTAAAAATAAACGTTGCAGAGACATTAAGGCTTACCGAGAAAACATATGGTGAGGCAAAAAAATGAAAGAAAATTATTTACTGAAAACAGAAAACGCCGAACGCCTTTACTTTGAATATGCGGAAAAGCTGCCAATAATTGATTTTCACAATCACATTTCTGTTTCCGACGTAGCTTCGGACAGACGTTTTGAAAATCTGTATGAGCTTTGGCTTGCCTCCGATCCATACAAGCACCGACTTATGCGGATATGCGGAGTGGATGAGCATTTTATAACGGGAGACGCAGAGCCGTACGAAAAATTTGTGAAATACTGCGAGATATTTCCTTATCTTGCAGGCAATCCCGTGTATTCATGGTCGCGGATGGAGCTCTCCCGCGTGTTCGGCATAAACGAGCTTCCGACAAAGGAGAAGGCGGGGTATATTTACGCGAGAGCGGGCGAGATGCTTGCCTCGTCGGAGTTCTCAAATAACGCGCTTCTTCGCCGCTTCAACGTAGAATATCAATCGCCCGTAGCGTCGCTTCTTGACGACCTATCGCTGTTTGACGGCAAGAGCGTTGCTCCGTCCTTGCGCGGTGACGATCTGCTTGCTCCTACCAAGGAGCTCGTCGCCAAGCTCTCGGAGAGGACAGGAAGAGAAATATCCGACAAGAGCTCTTACATAGGGGCGGTTGCGGTTATGCTCGACCGTTTTGCAGAGCTCGGCTGTCACTTTGCCGACCATGCTCTTGACGCAGACTTTTTCGAGAACGACACTGACGGCAAAAAGACCGATATGCTTACAAGCCTCGGCGTTGAGTATGCAAAGCGAGGCTGGACACTTCTTTTGCACGTGGATGCAAAGAGAAAAACAAGCGCACGGCTTGCCCGTCTCGCAGGCCCTGCGGGGGGATATGCGGCTGTGGGAGGCGGCTTTAATATTTCCGCGCTCTGCGATCTGTTGAATGCTATGGAAAGCGCGGGGGGACTTCCCGACACGGTGCTCTTTCCTCTCAATATGAACGATCAAGCGCCCCTTGCTGTTATGCAGGGCTCATTTTCCGAGGACGGAACGCCCTCAAAGGTACAGCTCGGCCCCGCTTGGTGGTGGTGCGACCACGCGTTAGGAATTGAAAACACGCTCGCTTGTATTTCGTCCTTTGGAGTGCTGTCGCAGTTTATAGGAATGACGACCGACTCGCGCAGCATACTTTCATTTGTTCGCCACGACTATTTCCGACGCTTGCTCTGCTCATGGCTGGACAAGGAAAGCACGGTCGGTGAGTGGGATCTTCCCGTCGGAATTCAGGGAAATATCGTTCGCAAAATATGCTATGAAAACGCTAAAAGTAAAATTATAAAATAAGGAGATATATTGTTATGAACAAGGTATTTGAAAATAAGATAGCGGTAGTTACGGGAGCGGGCGGAACGCTTTGCTCGGAGATCGCCATTCAGCTTTCTCTCGAGGGCGTTAAGGTCTTTCTTGTGGGAAGAACGGCTGAAAAGCTCGAAAAGACGGCTGAGAAGATAAGCGCTCTCGGCGGTACGCCTGCCGAGATATTCGCTTGTGACGTTACCGATAAGGAGTCTGTCGCAAAATTGGCTGAGGTCGTCTCAGCGGCGGGCGGATGCGACTACCTCATAAACGGCGCGGGCGGAAACAACGTAAAGGCTATGCCTACGATTACCAAGTACGATCCGCGTGAGCTTACGGGTGAGCTCCCCGAGGGACAAAAGGGACTTTACGACATAGATATGGACGCTTTTGAGAGCGTTCTGAATATCAACACTATGGGTACTGTAATTCCCACTATGGAATTTGCAAAGCAGATGATAAGAAAAGGCGGCGGATCGGTCATAAATTTTGCATCTATGAACACCTACTGTCCGCTGACGCGGTGCTTTGCTTATGCTATGAGTAAGGCGGCGGTATCTAATCTTACGCAATCCTTTGCCGCATACTACGCACCCGCAAACGTACGCATAAATGCCATTGCTCCCGGCTTTATGGTAAACGAGAGAAGCAAGAACTATCTCGGAACAGTTGAGGAGGGACTTACAAAGCGTGGCGAGCAGGTAATAGGACATACGCCTATGGGACGCTTTGGCGAGGCATCCGACCTTGTGGGATGTGTCAAGTGGCTCTTGAACAATGAGGCGTCGGGCTTTGTAACGGGCATCACTGTTCCTGTTGACGGAGGATTTCTTACCCTTGGAGGCGTGTGATGATACTATCGGATTATTTCAGAAGTCAGCGTGATGCCACGTGGGATTTTGCGATCCAATCGGGTGTTACCCACGGTTTTATCCGCTTGCCTGAGGACAAGGACTTTGACCTGACGGACGCTTCACATTGGCAAACGGTACATAAGCGTTTTACCGATTTCGGTATTACGCCCGTGGCGATAGAGCCTATGCCGAACGAGGTGCACGACCACATCAAGGCGGGCGACGCTATGCGTGACGAGAGCATCGAAAGGGTAATAAAAATGTTCCCGATAATGCGTGAGCTCAATATCGACACTATCTGCTTTAATTTTATGGCGCATATCGGCTGGCTTCGCACCTCGTCGAGCTTTCCCGAACGCGGCGGAGCTAAGGTGACGGAATTCAATATGAAGGACTTTCAGCCCACGGGAGCGAAGATAAGTGCCGACGAGCTGTGGACAAACTACGAATATTTTATCAAGGCAGTTATTCCCGAAGCCGAGAAGTACGGGATAAAGCTTGCTCTTCATCCCGACGATCCTCCCGTACCCCGTCTTGGCGACGTTGAGCGAATAATGATAAGCAAGGCGAATATCAAAAGGGCTGTTTATGATATTGTAAAGAGCGACAGCCTCGGTATCACGATGTGTCAGGCGAATTACTTTATTATGGGCGAGGACTTGGAAAAAACTATCGAGGAATTTGCCGATAAGATATATCTTGTACATTTCCGAAATACAAAGGGCGAGCCCTGTCACTTCCGCGAGACCTTCCACGATAACGGTGACATAGATATGGCGGCTCTTATGCGCGTGTACGTTAAAAATGGCGTGAACGTACCGATACGCGTTGACCACGTGCCTACGATGGCGGGCGAGAGATCTACTCTTGCGGGCTATGATGCGATGGGCAGACTTTTCGCTATTGGATATTTGAAAGGCATTTTAGATGCAGTTGAGTTGAAGGGAGATAAGTATGATCAGAATTGAAAATGAGATTATAAAGAAGCAACCGAAATTTTGGAACCACGCGCTCTTTCATCCCACCGATGCCATTGAGGATCCTTGGGGCAAGCGTATTCTTGACCGCATGGCAGACGATGGTGCGATCAAGACCATTCGTATCTACTCAATGTTTGAGGATATTGTTTACACTGACGAGGACGGAAAGCTCTGCTACGATTTTCGCGTGAGTGACCTACGCCTTGACTATCTATTGGATAAGGGCTATGACCTCCTTATTGCCTATGGCGGTATGCCCGATTGCATTGCTGCCTCTATAAGCAACCAAGCAAGCGTGTCGAAAAATAAAACACGCTACAAGGGAAAAATGTGGAATACCTCGCCTCCAAAAGATTATGCGGTATGGGAGGAGGTGTGCTACGAGTACACCAAGCATTTAGTTGAGCGCTACGGTGAGGAAACTGTGGCAAAATGGCACTGCCACTGTCACAATGAGCCGGACGGCGTGTTCTGGATGGCAGAGCACGGCTGGGATGATTACATTCCCAAATCCACCGAGTACTGCAAGCTTTACGATGCATACGTAAGAGGTGTGCGCAGAGCATCAAAGGGTATCCGTATCGGCGGACCTGCGCTTGCGCATCATCTTGGATTTTTGGACCGTTTTCTCGCACACGTCAAGGAGACGGGCGTGGAGATGAACTACGTGGCTTTGCACACCTACGGTACGGGTGTCAGAACGCTGAACGACGGCACAGTACCCCTTGCAACCGAAAATCATTTTGAACGCAGACTCGAGCCGTATATGGAGGTTCTGCACAGATATGGATTTGAAAATGTGGAGATGATCCTTGACGAATGGGGCGCATCTGCTCAGGGCTTTTACAATATAGAAGAGTGTCCCACGCTGATCTTCCGCGAAAACGAGGTATATTCCGCATATTTTGCAAAGCTTATCTATCAGCTTATTGAGTCGGGATACAACATTTCCAAAATGATGATATGTCTGTCAGGACAGCATGAGATGGTTACCGACTTTTCGGGCTTCCGCAATTTCTTTACACTCAATTTTATCACCAAGCCTATTTACAACGCTCACCTTATGACCTCAAAAATGGGAGACAATCTTGTCGGTGTCAAGTGTGAAAATGAGAACGTATTCACTGTGCCGACAAAGGATGATGACGGCAACTATTCGGTATTGCTTACATATTGCTCAAAGAATTTTAAGGAGGATATTCCCGATATTACGGAGGAAGTGACCTTTGCCGATGATATTGACGGCAAGAGCATTACCGTTTACTGCATTGACAAGGAACATACTAATCCCTACCGTATGTGGGAGCGCGCGGGCAGTCCCGAAATGACCGAGGAGCTATTGAAGGCTCTGCGCGAGGAAGGCAAGCTGAAGCCCGTAAGAGTTCAGGGAGGAAATGAGCCGCTTACCTTGAAGCTGACACCCAACTGCACATATTTGATAACCGTTACAAAATAAAGGAGAAAAAATATGAACTTTAATGATAGAGAAAAAATAATCGCTCTTACCCCTCTTTGGAAGGGAGAGCGTTTTCCCGACGGACGCCCCAAGGTTCCCGATAAATATCTCGACGCGCTTTACGGAATGACGCTTGAAGAGGTATGGAAGCCGATATTCGTTCTCGGATATGAGCATCAGTTTGTAGGCGGCGGAGAAGCGCCCTTGCAGACACTTCACGATGACGGAAGAAAGCTTGTCGGACGCGCTGTAACCTGCACGTATGCGCCTACACGCCCCGATCTGCACGAGGTTCAGTTCAATCGAGGCGCAGAGGACGGACTTAAGGGTAACTATAATCAGTGGGTTATTGACTCCCTTGTGGAGCGCGACGTTGTTGTTTGCGATATGTATGATAAAATTTATAAGGGTACGTTCCTTGGCGGAAATCTTACCACCGCGATACATAACCGCACAAAAACGGGCGGTGCTGTGGTTTGGGGCGGTATCCGTGACGTGGAGCAGATGAAAAAAGTGCCCGACGTTCAGGTGTATTACAGAGGTATTGATCCCACTCCTATCCGTGAGTTCGTAATGAAGGATTGGAACGACATTACCAACTTCGGCGGCGCGGTGTGTCTCCCCGGTGACGTAGTGTTCGGCGCGGGCGGCGGTGTCCTCTTTATTCCCGCGCACCTCGCTCCCGACGTGGTCGAGGGTGCAGCTAAGACTCACGTCAAGGACGATTTTGGATTCGAGATGATATGTCAGGGTAAGTTTACCACGGCGCAGATCGACAAAAATACATGGACCGAGGAAATGCTGGATATGCTCCTTGATTGGATAAAGAACGATCCCCGTGGAGAGGAATACCGAGACCTCGATTGGTCAAAGGAATACGATCTTGCAAGAAACGGCGATCCTAACGACACCCAGACTGCGCTATAAGGAGGATAAATATGGAATACAGAGAATACGGACATTGGTCGAAGGATGGCAAGGAATACGTTATCACCGAGCGCAAAACTCCGAGACATTGGTACAACTATATGTTCAACGACAGCTATGTGGGCTTCGTTTCGCAGGTAGGATACGGCGACGGCTTTTGTCAGGACAAACATTCAACGCGTATTAAAATGATAACCGACAGATGCCTTTATATCACCGACAAAAAGAGTGGCACTTGGCATACCGCCAACGGCTTACCTATATATGCTAAATATGACCGCTACGAGTGCCGTCACGGTCTCGGATATACGACCTATATTTATGAAAAAGACGGAATCGAGGGGCATTTTACGGTATTTGTTCCCGCCGAGGGAGATTTTGAGCAGTGGATCGTTACGTTAACGAACAAAAGAGATACCGAAGCCGATCTCGGCGTGATAGCCTACACGGCGACCGATGCCGACGGAGTCTATGAAAAGCAGGGCTATAATAGCATGGAGGGACATCTGGACACCGATACCGATGCACTCTACCATCGCTTTTCTACAAAATTCGGGACGAAAAAGAACGGTATCAATTACACCTATATGATGAGCGACGCGCCCGTAGCAGCCTACGATTGCCGACACAACGCGTTCATCGGCGTGTACGGTCACAAGGATTATCCCGCGGCGTTGACCGAGGGGCTTGGCTGTACCAACTCGGATTGCATCGTCGAAAAGCTCTGCTTTGCGCTTGAAACAAATTGCAAGCTGGCGGCGGGGGAAAGCCGCACCGTTCGCTATCAGATCGGTCACGTCACGAAGAAAGAGGATATAGCGAGACAGCGCGGAAATCTCGCCGCGGGAATGCCCGAAAAGCTCCTTGAAACGGTAATTGAAACAAGGAAAAAGGAATGCGCAGGTGTGACGATCAGCACTCCCGACGAGCGCCTCAATCTTGCCTTTAACAGCTTTTATAAATATTCTACCGTTATGGGCTCGCATTGGGCGAGAGTCCGACACAACGGCTATCGCGATATGACAAACGATACCGAGTGTCTCGCTACCTTCAATCCGACGCTTGCATGGGAGAAGTTCAAAAGAATTCTCGCATGGCAGTATTCCACAGGCTATGCTCCGAGAACCATCAAGGACGGAAAAATACAGGATAATAATTATATCGATTGTGCTATGTGGATGTCCTCTGCGGCGCACACTCTTGTGACCGAGCTTGGCGACCTTAAGTTGCTCTCGGAGGAGGTTCCGTTTAACGACGGTACGAGTGCAACCGTATTTGAGCACATTCGCCGTGCGATGCAGTATCTGTATGATTTTCACGGAGAAAACGGTCTTATCAAGATCTGGGGCGGCGACTGGCACGACGGTCTGAACTGGGCAGGACTTGAGGGCAAGGGCGTCAGCGTATGGCTCTCTATCGCTTGGTATCGGGCAAATAAGCTTTTCACAGAGCTTGCCGATATGATAGGCGAGACCGAGATAGCGCGTCGTCACGAGCATATGGGCGAGGCAATGCGTATCAACGTAGAAAAATACGGTTGGGACGGAAGCTATTATCTTGAGGCGATCAATGACGACGGTGTGAAGATAGGCTCGAAGGAGAGCCGTGCGCTTAAAATGTGGCTTGTACCTCAGGTCTGGGCGGTCATGGCGGGCATAGCCCCCGAGGAAAAGCTGCTTCGCATCATGAAAGAGGTAGATAAAACCTTGGAGACTCCCTACGGAACACTGAACGCCACGCCCGCGTGGACAGGTGAATGTGACACAAGGATCGGCAATCTGACAAGACAGCCTGCGGGAGTTCTGCTTAATGAAAGCATATATATGCAGCCTATGGCGTGGAAACTTATGGCGGAAGCTATCTTGAAGCGCAGAGATGCTCTGCAGATGTCGCTTAAAAAGCTCTTACCGTGGGATCACACCTATGGAGAAACGCAGGGTGAGCCCTACATTCTTTATAACTATTATGCGGGAGAGGCGGCAGGCTACCGCGCGGGAATCCCTGGGCAAAGCTGGAGAACGGCAACGGCGCATTGCTTTGTGCGCGCGATGGTTCGGTATATATACGGTCTTGTTCCGACGATCGAGGGACTTCGCCTTGATCCATGTCTGCCACCCGATTGGAAGGAATGCGGTATTACAAAGAAATTCCGCGGATGCAGATACGAGATAAGCTACCATCAGCAAAAGGGCGACGGCAGCTTGTCTGTAAGGGTAAACGGCGAGTACATAGACGGTACGCTTCTTCCTTATGCGGACGGACAGAGCTACCGCGTGGACGTATATTGCTGAAAAAAATATAAATATTTTATTTACAAACGAATTTTTTTGTGCTATAATAGGCTCAAAGAAAGGCGGTGTAAATTATGTTGGAGCTGAAAAAGGATCTGTTTGCCGATATTCAGGATGAGCCAAGGGAGCATTACAGATTTAAGGTGGATCCGAAAAGATCTGAGGAGATCGAAAAGAGATACGTTTCTATGTACGTCAGGGGACTTGTGTTTTCGCTGATATACAGTGTCATTGTCACCGTTATCGGAATAATATTTGATGGTTCTATCATTGGCTTTGGCGTAGCATTTTTCGTTATATTCGCGGTGATCTTTATCAAAGCTATCGCGGTGTACAAAAAGACGTTTAAGCAGGTTAAGGAAAAATTTCCGAATACGGTATATGACTATGCCTTGTACGACGATTTTTTGACGGTTTACGTATCCTCGGATGAGTCGATAAGACAAGTTAAGATCAAGCTTGCCGACATCAAAAGGTTTTGGAGCACAGCGTCGTATGTGGTCATGGAATATCAAGGACAGCTTTTTCTCATTGATAAAAACGAGCTGACGGAGAATTCTTATTTTCTTTCCAGATGTAAAAAATCAAAAAAGAAATAAACGTTTTGGATATTATCTGACAAGGAGTGCGAAACATGAAGCAGATAAGCTTTAACAGACAGATCGATGTTTATGGCAGATACGACGTAGCTGTTCTCGGAGGAGGCCCTGCGGGAGTCTGCGCGGCGGTATCGGCGGCAAGACATGGCATGAATGTCATTCTTGTCGAGGCTTCTCCGTCTCTCGGCGGTATGGCAACGGTTGGAATGGTAGGTCCATTTATGACGAATTTTGACCGTGACGGCAACGAACAGACGGTTGGTGGAATGTTTTCGGAAATAGTCGGACGCCTTTCTGAGCTTGGCGGTGCTATTCCTCCAGAAACCGTTGAGGCGTCGAGTGTTTATACGTCCTTTATATCGAAATATCACCGACACGTTACGCCCATAGACTCTTTCCGTCTTGAGCTCGTTCTTGATGAAATGGTACGTGAGGCGGGAGTTCGGGTGCTCTGCTATACTCAGTTTGTCGATTGTGCTGTTGAGGACGGACGTATTGCCTCCGCGGTGCTTAGCGCGCCCGAGGGACTTATAGCGGTTGAAGCGGAGATATTTGTTGACTGTACGGGAATTGCCGCGGTCGCTCACAAAGCAGGCGTTCCTACGTATAAGGGCGACGAAAAGAGTGGAATTCCTCAGCCCGCGACGCTTATGTTTGAGGTCGGAGGCGTTGATGATGACGAATATGAAGCGTTTGGTGCAAGGCCCGAGCGCCCCGTCAAGGCGTACAGAACGCCCGTAAAGGGAAGATACAAGGTCAATCATTATCATGTGTACAACGTAGACGCGGCGAACGCCGAGAGCATGACTGAGGCACATTGTACGGCGAGACGTCAAGTGTTAGATGCCTTTTCGGTGCTCCGCAATAAAACTCGGGGATTTGAAAATTCTGAGATACTTTGTGTAGCTCCCGTTCTCGGCGTAAGAGAGAGCCGACATATCGAGGGGGAATATAAGATAACTGTGAACGACGTGTCGTCGGGTACGAAATTTGACGACCGTATCGCTGTTTACGGCTTCGGTATGGACGTGCACAACCGCACTGAGTCCGAGAGTGGAAACTTTAAAATAGAGATAGCCGAAAAATATTACATACCGTACAGAAGCCTTA
>JAFTYG010000076.1 GCA_017461365.1 Clostridia bacterium
ACGTGTCGTCGGGTACGAAATTTGACGACCGTATCGCTGTTTACGGCTTCGGTATGGACGTGCACAACCGCACTGAGTCCGAGAGTGGAAACTTTAAAATAGAGATAGCCGAAAAATATTACATACCGTACAGAAGCCTTATCCCAAAGAAATGCAAAAATCTGCTTGTGGCGGGGAAAACACTTTCCTGTGAGTCTCAGGCTGTCGGCGGTATGAGATGTATGCCTGCGGCGATGGCCATGGGACAGGCGGTGGGGATTGCGTGCGCTATGGCTGTGAACGGACGTATCGGAGTCCGTGATATAAACGTGGGAGAGCTTCAAAAGGAGCTTATACGCGAGGGAGCAATACTTAATTGAAATTTTATTGACAAGGAGCGATAACCATGGAATTCGAGGGAAAAACAGCCCTTATTACGGGAGCTGCTGTTGGAATAGGACGCGCAACCGCTCTCTTGCTTGCCAAGGAGGTGACCTCCAAGGGTGTGCTTGTCAACGCAGTCTCCCCGGGAAGCGTTTCATCCTCAGAAGAGTCCGATATAGATTTTACGTCTCCGTCCGAGCTCGCATTTATTGGCAGAACGGGAAGCGGCAGAGAGAACGCAGAGCTTATATGCTTCCTCGCTTCGGATAAGGCAAGCTATATCTCGGGACAGAACATACAGATAGACGGATGCAGAAAAAAGCAGTGATATTTTTTATTGAATGCCGTTCTGTATAAAAAACAAAAAAGGAACTTTCGATAAACGAAAGTTCCTTTTTTATGATGCGAGTAAAAGGACAAGTTGAACATGTTTCGCAAGCGAAACGGTAAGGTTGTCTTGGCGGTCATAGACCGTCATTTGCTTTACAAACCGTCAAGCGTTGCCTTCACCGAGAACCCTCGGTCAGAACCTGACGGTTGTGTCACTAAAATGACACGTCTCCACACTCGGTAAACGGTTTAACCCTTACCACCATACAGATAATATCCAGAAATAATTTCTCCGCTGTATTTATCTATCCATTCTCTTGTATATAAAACAGGCTGTCGACCGACAACTTTTTGAATGACTATAACGTAAATATGATCGGGAGCTACGGCATTGACATCGTGCACAAAACGATAGCCGTCTTCTTCATTATGTATATCTTCATCAAAAAATTTATTTTTGACAATTTCTATCGCTTCATCCACGGAAAGTACCTTGCCGTCCGTGTTGTATGTAGACGCTGTAATTTCTCCCGTAAAAGCATTCACCAATATTTGATCATGTGAATTGACGGAATACGGCGGTCTACATTCATCCCCCACCCCGGCACCGTTTGAGCTCCATTCCACATTAAAAGCAAAGCGATAATGATCCGTGTCAGAATTCGGTGTATCGATCAACACGATTCTGACTGTCCAGATTGTTCCGGCAGAGACCTCTGTGCTACCGTCTTGGTTATCCCAATATTCGTTTGCTAAATTCCATGCTTGTTCCGCGGTTATTGGATAGAGAGGCGTCAGCTCAAATTGAGAAAATTTCATTCTTTCGTAGCGTATGTTATTACGGTAAGTATCATATTCATCTCCCGTAACAGCCTCTCCCTCTACGAAATGTTCATATTTTGTGGGATTTTTGGAATATTTAAGGCTGTAGATGGATCTTATGTTTAACGTTTCTCCGTCAAAGATGATTTTATTCAGTCCGCACTTCCATCCCTCTGCTTCAGAAGAATCATACCAATGAAAAGTTCCGTCTGTATTAAATTTAGAAAAATCACCGATATTCAAACAATAACTGTACACCTTACCGTTATGGTACCGTAAAATGATATATTCATGGTTGGGAGATTTAATAACGTATTCGTTGACGCCATCTTGATCCACATCCAGTATAGCTTTTGTGAGTAATTTACACTCATCTAACATTATGTTATCACTTGGAAAATGGCAGGCTTTCAATTTTATCTCACCTAAGCGCTCGTCAAAAACGCATATTTCATCGTTGATCACCGATTCGTACATTTTCATAGCTATCTCAGCTTCGGAGGCGGGCGGAGTAACATTATCATCGTTTACGTTATCATTATTTAAATCGGACGAGCCGCTATTTTCGTTTGACAATAGATCATTTTGATTTTCGTTTAATTCACACGAAAACAGAGAAAGTATCATTATCAAGCAAAGCAAAAGAGCAATAAGTTTTTTCATTAAAATCTCCTTAAATCTTTATTGACGGTAGTGATACATCGTCACCTTGGTGAAAGGATTATCCCTTTCCGTCGGGAATGGGATCTACATACTCCCGACACTCACCGGTTATGGCATTTATGCGTAAGTTTTCGAGTATATATATAGGCTCAGAAGATGATACTTGCCAACCGTCAAACCAGTGATGGTAATGAAACTCTTGCAGTTCTGCGCAGTAATATTCATCGTCCTCAGAGGGCTTCTCGGTTATGACAACTTTGTAAACGATCGTTGTTCCTGCCGCACCTTCCCGACGCTCATCAATATTTCCTAAATAATCATCAGCAATTTTCCAAGCCATCTCGGTATTTATAGGATATTGACACGAAACGTCAAAAGGCGTAAATTGAGCCCACGTTTTGCGGTTGTTAGTATAATATCCCAGATATTCTTCCCGTGTTACCTGACGGTCCTCAAGGTAATATTCCGATGCATATTCCGCATATTTAAAAACATCTTTTAACCTGTAAATTTCCTTAATGACCGCAAAAGAACTATCAAAGGTTATTCTATTTAAGCCAATTGTTTTTGCATCATTTGTTGAATCGCTATCAGTGGAGTACCAATAAAATGTTCCATCCGTGTTTAATCTGTAAAGACTCTTTGAATCAAAGCTATAACTGTAAATATTGCCGTCATAGTAACGCAGAATAATATGATCTCTTTGGGGTGATTGTATAACGTATTCATTGATTCCGTCGCCGTCCATATCCAATATTGCCTTATTGATAAACTCACATTCTCCAACGGTCACGTTATTGGTAAGAAATCGGCAGTCACTTAAGCTGATCTCTCCCAGTTGCTCGTCAAAAACGCACGTTTCCCCTTTGATTACAGCTTCGTACATTTCCATAGCGATCTCTGCTTCGGAGGGCTGCGGAGCGATATTATCGTTTGTGGTATCGTCATTTATATCGGTTGAGTCGCTATTTTCGTTTGACGATAGATCATTTTGATTTTGATCGGATTTACATGAAAACAGCGAAAGTATCATTATAAAGCAAAGCAAAAGCGCAATATATTTTTTCATTTCTGATCTCCAAATTTGTGTCGGTAAAATCAGTATAACATACCAAAAAACGCCTGTCAATACGGTGGGGGAAAGTTTTTTTAAAAGGCACTTTTTTTCGCTAAGGTGGTGAAAAAAACCAAAAATGAGAAATATTTACTATAGAATTTAATACAAATCAAGGCGTAAGCCTTGCATATCCCTTCGGGGAATGACGGGCTACGCCCTTATTGCATCAAGCAGCATAAATACACCTTCGGTGATGATATGCACGCCAAAGCGTGGTGATATACGCCTTCGGCGGTGATATGCCAAGCCTGTGATTTGGATAAAAAAATTCCTCGGAATAATCCGAGGAATTTTTTGGCACGGCGTAAGGGATTCGAACCCCCGACCTTTTGGTTCGTAGCCAAACACTCTATCCAGCTGAGCTAACGCCGCATACGCTCTTTCGTGCGTACCCGTATATTATACCACAAAAAATTTTTTTGTCAAGGGCTTTTTGAAAAATATTTTATTTTTATTATAAATTATCTTTGTTTAATATTGAAAAAATTCGAGTAGTGTGATATAATAAGTAAAAATGCTGCTGTTTAGGTAACATTCGAATTGGAGTTGCCTGAATGGCTACGTATAATATAAAAAGCGAGGATGTTTATGGAGCTTACAGCGGTAGCCGAATGGCTTAATACAACTTTTGCGGGCTTTGACTATTCCATACTTGAATTTTACCATAATATAGCCCTGAGTGCGAATTTTATCGTTGAACCTATAATGGATTTTTTCAGTATTATAGGAGATAACGGATATTTCAGCTTTCTTCTTGCGTTTGTTCTGATGCTCTTTAAAAAAACGCGAAAGGCAGGCGTGTGCGTTCTTTTCTCGATAGGCTTTGGAGCGCTTATTACAAACATTACCTTAAAGGAGCTTATAGCGCGTCCGCGTCCCTTTCAGAGCGGAGTTACGGAATTTTATGAGTGGTGGTGTTACTCGGGTGCGTCTGAGGTCAGCGAATTTTCTTTTCCGTCAGGTCACGTAACGGCGGCAATGGCGTCTATGACGGGACTCTGCCTGTCGGTGAAGGGAAAGTGGAGATGGCTCATAGCTCCTGCGTCGGTCTACGTTGTGATAATGATGGCGGCAAGAAACTACCTTATGGTACATTACCCCACTGACGTTATTGCGGGCGTTATCGTCGGAGCGGTCGGCGCTGTGGCGGCGTTCTTTACGGTAAAGGGAATATTCGCGCTTGTCACAAAATATTCTGACAAGAAGTTTTTTGCGTTCGTATTGAATTTTGATATTAAAGACCTGTTCGTAAAGAAGCGGTCTGAAATGAAGGGAGAATAAATTATGAAAAAAATAGTTGTTGAGGGACACAGAGGATATTGCGCAAAATATCCCGAAAATACGCTTATTTCCTATGCGGCTGCAATGGATCTCGGAGTTGACGCGTTCGAATTCGACGTGTGGCTCACATCGGACAAGGTGCCTGTGCTTATGCACGACGGAAACGCGCTCCGCACCTGTGGCGTGGACGTTCACGTAAGAGACCTGACGCTTGAAGAAGTAAAGAAGCTTGACGCGTGCTATGAGGCGAAGTTCGGAGATCAGTACAAGAACATGGATATTCGTGTGCCTACTCTTGAGGAGACTCTCGCTCTCGCGGCAGAGAAGCGCCCCGATATTTGGTACGGAGTTGAGATAAAGGAATACACTGAGGAGACTGTTGATCTTACTATGGAGCTCCTCAACAAGTACGGCGTGTTCGACCGTTGCTATTTCTACGCCTTTGACGGAAATACGCTCAAATACATAAAGGAAAAGTATAACGGACGCACAATGGGATACCCCGACGTGGCAATGAAGGTGATGATAGAGAACGGCTACGATTACTACGACGAGATAGGACTTTCGATGAAGTTTGTCCGCTCCGAACTCTGCCCATTCTACGTGGCAAAGAGAATGCCCGTTCATATGTACTGCGCGGATACCGAGGAGGACGTGCGCCTTTGTATTGAGAAGGGCGCAGATCTTATCACGGCAAACGATCCCGTACCGCTTATGAGAGTTCTCGGCAGGATAGAATAAAATTTTTTATTGGAAAAATATTGATTTTTTTGCTGATCTGTGATATACTATTAAAAGGCGTTACGGACGCTTAAAAATATAACGAATAAAATGAAAGAGGGGTGACGAGATGAACGCGGACAGTAATGGGCACGGGTGTTTCTTATGCGATTTTACTGTAATTCAATACATACGGAAAGGGCGTTTATCCGCACCCTGTCTTTTGTCGAGCTGTAATTAAAATACAGTTCTGCTTTTGGCGCGCAAAAATCCCTTTCCGAGGAAAGGGGTTTTTTTAATGGAAAACAAGGATATTTACGAAGCAGAGGGAAGAGACTACCGCGCCGATATATTGGATATTATACGGAGCGACAAGGAAGACGACGAAATAAAGCTGTTGCTTGAGGACTACCACGATTACGATATTGCGTCTGTCCTTGAAGAGCTGACCACGGAGGAAAATGACAGACTTTTTCGTATTCTCGGTAACGAGGGTATGTCGGATGTCGTGCCTTTTCTTGAGGATGCGGGAGAATATCTCTCGGAGCTTGACGCCGAAGATGCGGCTGACATTATCGAGCAGATGGATGCCGACGAGGCTCTCGAGGTGCTTGACGACCTTGACGAGGACGTAAGGCAGGAGGTCCTCGAGCGTATAGAGGACGATGAGATAAAAGAGGATATCGAGCTACTCGACTCTTACGGAGATGATGAATTCGGAAGCAGGATGAGCACGAATTACATCGTTATCCGACGTGATCTCAGCGTAAAGACGGCTATGAAAACGCTTATTGCAGAGGCGGCGGAGAACGACAACATATATACAATATTCGTTGCAAACGAGGACGGCAGCTTTTACGGAGCTATCGACCTCAAGGAGCTTATCGTTGCAAGAAGCGATACGCCTCTGGAGGATCTGATATATACGAACTTCCCGTACGTGTACGACAAGGACAGCATTTCCGAAAATATCGAGCGCTTGCGCGGATATTCGGAGGATCTGATACCTGTTCTTTCATCGGAGAACGGAATACTGCTCGGTGTTATCACCGCCATAGACATTACCGAGATCGTGGACGAGGAGTTCGGAGACGACTACGCAAAGCTGGCGGCGCTTTCCTCTGAGGAGGAAAAGGATGAAACGCTTTTCAAGAGTATGAAAAAGAGAGTTCCGTGGCTTATCGCGCTTCTCTTTATGGGACTCGGCGTTTCGGCTGTAGTGGGACTTTTTGAAAGTGTGGTCGACGAGCTGCCGATGATAGTCGCGTTTCAATCGCTCATTCTCGGAATGGCGGGTAACGTCGGAACGCAGTCGCTTGCTGTCACCGTCAGAGCGCTTGGAGCGGATGAGGCTCTCGGCTTCAAGAAGCAATTCTTCATAATCGTCAAGGAGACGCGCGTGGCTCTGCTCAACGGCTTGGTGCTTGGAGTATTCTCATTTGTTATAGTCGGGGCGTACCTTTTGCTGTTCGGCGGATACGGAGCATCTGTGGCGTTTGCTACCGCAGGCTGTGTTGGCGCGGCGCTTATGTTTGCTATGGCAATATCGGGCTTTACGGGCGCGGCGATACCTATGTGCTTCTACCGCCTCGGAATAGATCCCGCTGTTGCGTCGGGACCGCTTATAACTACCGTAAACGACCTTGTGGCGGTCGTAAGCTACTACGGACTTGCATGGGCGCTGTTGCTCAATTTCGGAAGATAAATAAAGCACCTCGGTCATTATCGACCGAGGTGTTCTATATTTATTAAAATAGCTTTTCAGGATATTCACTTCTTGCGTGCTTTTCTTTAAGCGCTTCTGCCACGGTGGGTTTATCCTCTATATACGTCACGCCGAACCAAACGGCGTCGGTGGAGAGAACAGAGACGGTAAGCTTACCGACCGTTATCATTTTATCAACCAACGTGGGCAGGGCGTACTCCGCGCGTATATCTCCATCGGGGATAGCTTTGAGAAAGGCTTCAAATCCTTTTTCCATGCTCTCAAATATATCGGGTGTAAAGCCCCACATATTCATGGAAACAAGCGAGTCGCCGTCAAGCAGACCGCTATCGGCATCAAATATTTCGCCTGCGTCGTTCACTGTTATCTTATAGGTTTCGGTCACGCCGATTAGCTGTCCGCCGCTTACGTTGCAGATGCCGCGCGTAACTGCACCGTTACGGCTTACTGTGTTCTTTAAGCGGTAAGCCACCATTGCGGCTTCTTTGTCACGAAGATCTATCAGCTTTTTTTGCATTACGGCGAAAGCGTCTCTGCCGTAGAAATCATCGGCATTGATCACCGCAAAGGGCTCGGTGATGGCATCCTTGGCGCAGAGCACTGCGTGTACGGTGCCGAAGGGCTTTACGCGTCCGTCGGGAATTTTATATAAGCTCGGTACAGATGAAAAATCCTGATACACATAGCGTATTTCAACTCCGTTTATGTTTTTGCAAAATCCCTCTATTATGCTTTGGTGCTCGGGTTTAATGACGAATACGATCTTGGAAAATCCTGCGCGTATGGCATCGAAGATCGAATACTGCATAAGTATCTCTCCGTGAGGTCCTATGCCGTCTATCTGCTTATTTCCGCCGTAACGCGAGCCAAGTCCTGCCGCCATTATGAGTAAGGTGGTCTTATTCATTATCTCATCCTCGCTTTTGTTTTTATTGTCTTTATTATATCATATAAATTCATTTATGTCAAGTGTCGTATAGTATTGACAAAAACAAAAAAATGTTGTATAATATTTAATATGATTTTGTTTTTAAGGAGAGCTGAGGAAAATGAATTACAAATACCATCTTGATAATTCGTATCATAAGACTCCTCTGTTTTTCGGGCAGACTCGTTTGTGGCAGATAGGCAGGCTTTACTGCAAGCCCTCAAACAAGATAACGGCGCATAAGCAACCACAGGACGTTTACGAGCTTACGGTCGTTACCTCGGGCAAGGGAACCGTGTACATAAACGGAGAGGGCGTACCCGTTAGGGCGGGGGATATTCATTTGGCTTTTCCCGAGGAGCTGCATGAGATAGTATCCGACGGCTCGGATCCGTTGCACTTTGATTTCTTTTCATTTGTCAGCTCTAATGAGGAATATCGGGGTGAGCTTTTGCGTATCTCGGCAGAGAACAGAGACGTCGACAAGCGCGTATTTCACGACGACAGCATATGCGACTTTGTGCGGAGCGGAATAAGAGAGATAAACGTAAAGGACAAGTACTTCGATAAAATGATGGCGAATATATGCGAGCAGATAATAATAAGCGTTATCCGTTCCTTTGAGCGCACCGCGAAGGGAGAGCAGAAGAATACTGCCACCGATGCCGACTCGCTTTGCTATCAGGCGATGGATTACATAGACAGTCACCTTTTTTCGATGCGCAGTCTTACTGAAATATCAGACTCAATGAATTATAATTACAGCTATCTTTCCAATCTTTTTAAAAAGAATATGGGACAGGGATTGCTTGATTATTACAGAATACGCCGACTTGAAATATCAAAGCGTCTGCTCCTCGAAAAGGGAAGAAATATAACGCAGATCGCGGAGATGCTCAACTATTCTTCGGTATATGCATTCAGCAGAGCATTTCGCGCGCAGTACGGAATATCACCAAATCAGTATAAAAAGAACAACGCCTCGGACATTGTCGATGGCTCCAAATAAAACAATTAAAATATCCCATCCTCGGCTTTTTCGTGGCTGAGGATGGGATATTTTTACGTTAGCTTGTCAAAATCTATTTCTGTGCCCGTTCCTTTTCCGCCGTCTGCGACACCGATAAAGGTGTCGTCGGGATCGTTTTCGGAGAGGGTGAGAATATCTTCCTTGGCAAAATACAGGATGGAAGAGATTGGAGACGTATATATTTTCATTTTTCACCTCTTTTATCTTGCCTGCATTACGCCGTGAACGTAGGTTACGTCTCTGGACGCGCCCAAATATTCATTTCCCGCATCATCGACCGCATACGGAGTTGCCGTCAGAGTAACGCTTCCGTCGGAGGATATTCCCTCAAGCGGAATATTGTTTACTATCACGGCGTAGACATACGTTCCGCCGAGAGACTCTGCGCTTATCTCTGTCTGCTCTCCGCCGTTTTCCGTAGCGAGCAGTGTGGTGAACACATAATTGCTGTCTATGTCAATAGGCTTACCGTCGTTTGCTTGCAGACGGAGCCCAAGCTTTTTATAGCTCAGCGTGTCGTTTACGGTTATGATGAAGCGAACCGAGAATACCTCTTTTTCAGCTCCGTTTACCGTGATCTTCTCGGTCGTTCCTTGCTGAACGCCGTAGACCGCGGGAGTGCCGAGAACGATATACGTTCCGTCTGTGCTCGGCATGAATTTGCCGAGCTTGCTTGCGTATGTATTGCTCTCGCTGTTGAGAACGGCAAGGATACTGTCAATATCTTCAAGCGTTTCGGTTCCGCTGCTTGAGTTTTTGAGCTTTACCGATCGGTTGTTTTCAAGAATGGGCTCTCCGCCGTAGACGATCTGCGTATCGGTGTTGTTTTCAGCTTTTCCCGCATTGACCGAATTTTTGACCGTGAGCGTATTTGTATCGGTATATCCGACTATTGCGCCCGAGCCTGCCGTTGCAGAGCCGACCGTGCCGAGATTTACCGCGCCCGTTACGTATATTTCGCTCTCTCCCATAGCGACACTTGTAACGGCGCCTGCGTATGCGTTCGGCATATTGCCCGTATTCGCTACGTTGCTTGTATTTATCATATCGCTTACGGTGAGCTTCGTCTTTTCGCCGATATGTCCGACAGCTCCGCCTGCGTACGCCGCCCCGATAACTTCTCCGCGTGTAAGTCCTCCGCTGATGATGACTGTCGATGTGTCCTCTGCGCTTGCGACAGAGCCGATATATCCGCCCGCTGAGCCTTCGTTGGAAGTGATGCTCGCGTAGCTGTTGCAGTCCGTCATAGAAATACTTCCGAACGATCTGCCTATATATGCGCCCATATCGCCGTTTCCGACGGCAACGCAACAAATATCAATATTCTCAAGTGTGAGCGACGAGCCCGCAGAAAGCTCTCCGACAAGCGCGGCGGCGCTGTCGACAGATGCCTCTGCCTTTACAGATATGCAATTGTTTTCCCATCCGAGCCTCAACGATCTTACGGTAGAAGCTCCTTCAATATTCATAAGTCCGCAATTTACGGCAGAATAGTTATATATTGCGTATCCGTTGCCGTCAAGCACAGAATTGCAGAGTGTTGCTGCGGTGGAAGAAAGCTCCTCGCCCGACATATCAATATTGTCCGTGAGTGTGAATCTTCCTCTTGTATAGTTCTTTATCGCTTTGAGCTCTTCTTTTGAGGATATATCTACCGAAAGATCGGTAAGCACATATCCGTTTGTGATTATTTTTCCGTTATTTACTGCATTTATGATACCCGTGAGCTGTTTTCCGCTTACGGGAATATCCAAGAAGCTTGCGTTTGTGTTCAGTGTGACCGTTGCCGCGCTCTTGCCGTCGGCAATTGCGAGTATGGCATCGGTTACGGGCGCCCATATTTCAAAGCTCAGCGTTACCGTCTGCGACTCGCGTGTATATGCCGCCGTTGCGGTTGCCGTGCCTATGTCGGTGTTATTTGTATATGTGATCTCTCCAAGAGGCTCACCGAGCCAACCTGAGCTGTATTCTACCGTAACGGGCGTTTTAGGCTGTCCGTCGTATTGGAGAGAAGCATTTTCGGCGAGCTTCAGCGTTGCCGTTGCCGTGTGTCCGCAACCGCAGGAGCAGGTCTCGGTTATAACGTTTTCGCTTGCCTTGTGAGTCAGTGTGTGTTTATTGTTATACACTGATACACCGATCATGATCATAGCCATTGTGCCGTCTTGCGCTCCGGTTTTTATGGAGGTTGCCGACGGATCGGAAAATACAAGATTTGTCATTCCGTCTACGTCTTTTCTGTGTCTGCTTCCTGCGTAGATCGCTATATCGTCGTCCGATGAGCTGAAGGTAATATTAGCGCCGCTTCCAAGTACAAGCGTGATGTTTCCGCTGACTCCGCGCGAGCTTTGCCACTTGAATAAATCATATTCGTTATAGCATCCGCCGTAAATTCTGCGTGAGACCGTACCGCCCCACACCCGCAGAAGCACGTTTCCCGTCACCATTGCTCCCTCCGAGCCTCCGAATATCTGTTCGAACGTACCGCCCGTGACGGTGGTAACGGTGTTGCTTACGCAATCAACGTCCTTTCCCGCGCCGTAGATGCTCATTACATTGCCGCCTATGGCATTGAGATAGGCGGTGCCCGAGATCTTAGCGCCCGAGCCCTGAGATCCGCCGTAAATGTAGTTTGCCTTCATATTGTCGGCTACCGTCAGATTGGTATTGCCGCCGACCGTATCACTGACACCGCCACCGAAAACAGTATATATAGCATCGTGGCTTGCCGCGTCGCAGGCGGAGTTAGCACTTCCGCCGACGTACACGTTTGTGTCGCCCGTAACGGTTCCTTTGTTACTTCCGCCATAGATCTTGTAGTAGTTACCCGAAAGGAGAGTGAGGCTCGTGCTCGCGACCGTCGTGCCTCCGCCTCCGCCGTAGATCGCTGAGACTGTACCCGAAACGGTAACATCCGAGTCTACCTTAAGGGCGTTTCCGTTGGCGCAGACCGTGCCTTTCCACTTCAGGGTAACGTTATCGAATGTCACGTTGTCTCTTATATTGAGAACTGACAGGCCCGACGCGTCGAAAGTGCCGCCTGTGATAGTTACCGACTTACCGTGAGCCGTCCAATTGAAGCCCGATGGCAGGGTGTACGTTCCTTTTACGGTAATAGTACCGCCGTTCTCAACGTTATTGATCGCCTCGTTGAGGTCGCTGTATTCCGCGTTGGCGCCACTGTTGGAAAGGGTAACTCCCCCCGCCGCAAAAGCGCCCGTTTCGGCTATCGGAACGATCAGCATGATCAGTACAAGCGCAAGCGCTAAAGACAATACTTTTTTCATAAACATTATCCTTTCAATACGTATAATATTTGATACGCCATTATATTCCAATTTTATTGTATCATAAATCAAAGGCAATGTCAATAGAAAAAATAAACGGTGGAAATATTCGTTTTTATCAGAGTCTTGTAAGCGCTTTTGCAAGACCGCTTCTCAGCTCGGAAACACTGTTTTGTCGAGTAGCGTATTCCGAGATACGTCCGTCGATAAGAGCGCGGAGAAGTGACGGAGAGAGGGTGTTTTTGTAGAGAATGACCGAGTGCTTTATATCTTTTCTTTCTTCTTTGATCTTCATTATATCCTCGCAGAGGCGTAAAATAAGCTCCTCGGGGATATTCTGCTTGCGTCCGCTCATGAGCTCCGCCATTCTTTCGACGTCATAGACAAAAAAGTCCGCGCCTCTGAGATCGGCGGCAAAACGAAGAAGATGCGGTGAGTCTATGCGCAGACCTCGTGGAAGATAGCCGTTGAACTCCCGTCCGTCACCCTCAAGCTCGCAAAAGGCATTGCAAAAATTTCCGAAAGCTCCGACAAGCTCTTTTTCGGTAAGGACATTACAGAAAAGCAAAGATACCTCTCCCCATACCGCCGCTCTCATAAGAGCGCGAAGCTCTGTCTGCATATCCTTTCTTGCCGACAGCGTAAACGTCACCTTATGCCCGACAGCGCTCTCGGCAATATCTCTGTATTTTGAGTACAGCGCCTCTTCATCCCCGATGGCGGGCGACGGACGTATGATATATCCGTCGGCTGTATCCGTGAGAAGAAAGCGCGCCTCAGGGATAGCCGAGATATTTATTCTTCTGCCGCAGGGAAGAATAAGCGGACGTTCGTGAACCGACGGACGGCAGGAGCGGAGCAGAGGAGTATATTTATTTACCGTTACGATGTTAGGAGAGACGTACAGCTTTCCCGCGTCGGTATCAAGCAGTGCTATCCTGCCTCCGCATTCGCGCGGAAGCTCGGACAGAGCTATTGAGGGACAGGAAACGTCATGCTCATGCGCACCGACGTGCTCGGATATACGCACGACTCCCACCGTACGACCGTCGTCATCGGAAAGAGAACATCTTTCGTTGTCCTCGATAACGGCAAGCAGCGCCTCATTTCCCGCAAAGCTCCCCATGGCTGTTTCAAAAACGAGCCGACCGACAACGGGAGCGCCACGGCGCAGGCATCTTCCCGAGAATATCCGTTCCTTTGCGGGAGTATCTGAGCGGCATACGTTATTTTCGGTTCTTTCAAGCATAAAAACCCCCTCGGCAAACAAGCTTAGATTTATCTTGCCGCCAAGGGGGGAACTTTATACGCTTTTTGAAATTATTTTGCCGCCTCGCGTCTTGCTTTCATCATAGCCTTCATACGAAGCTCTGTGTTAAGTATCTTCTTGCGCAGACGTATCGACTTGGGAGTTACCTCGATAAGCTCATCGTCGGTGATGAACTCGATAGCCTCCTCAAGGCTGAATATGATGGGGGGAGTGAGAAGAAGCTTTTCGTCAGCTCCCGCGGAGCGGATAGCCGTGAGCTGCTTTTTCTTGCAGGGGTTGACGGAAATGTCGTCATTCTTGGGGTTCATTCCAACGATCATTCCCTCGTAAACGGGAGTCTGAGGTCCTACGAAGAGGTTTCCTCTCTCCTGCGTGTTGTAGAGACCGTAGCGCGTTGTCTCACCCGTTTCGGATGCGACGAGCGAGCCTGTAAATCTCATAGTTACCTCGCCCTTGTAAGGCTGATAACCGTCGAAGAGCGTATTCATAATACCCTCGCCGCGCGTAGCCGTCAGAAATTCGGAACGGTAGCCAAACAAGCAACGCGAGGGAATAGAATATTCTATTCTCATGCGTGTGCCGAGAGGGTTCATCTCAAGCAGCTCGCCCTTTCTCTGACCGAGCTTTTCAACAACAGCGCCGACATATTCGGAGGGAACGTCGAGCGTTACCTTTTCCATAGGCTCGCACTTTACGCCGTCGATCTCCTTGAAGAGCACACGGGGGTTGGAGCAGGTCATCTCATATCCCTCGCGGCGCATAGTCTCGATAAGTATGGAGAGGTGCATCTCGCCTCTGCCCGCTACCATAAATTCATCTGTTGTCTCACCGTCGGATACACGGAGAGATACGTCCTTGAGAAGCTCCTTGTAGAGTCTGTCGCGGAGCTGACGGGAGGTAACGAATTTGCCCTCTTTTCCCGCAAAGGGGCTGTCGTTTACCGCAAACGTCATCTCAAGCGTCGGCTCGCTGACCTTTACGAATTCGAGAGGCTCGGGGCAAGCAAGGCTTGTGATGGTATCTCCTATCGTTATGCTCTCAGCGCCCGAGAAGCAAACGATGTCGCCCATCTTTGCCGTCTCAACGGGAACTCTCTGCAAGCCGTCGATCTGGTACATGGAAACTATCTTTGTACGCTTGGGCGCGCCCTCGGAGTGATAGTTGCAGATGTATGCATCCTGATTGGTTCTTATAGATCCGCGCTCGATACGTCCGATGCCTATGCGTCCGACGTATTCGTTGTAGTCGATAGATGAAACGAGAAGCTGAAGCTCACCCTCATCGTCACCCTCGGGAGCGGGGATGTAATCGAGTATTTTTGTAAAGAGAGGAACGAGGTCTGTTCCCGCGACGTCAGGATCCTCGGTGGCTGTTCCCGCTCTGCCCGAGCAGTAGAGCATGGGGCTGTCGAGCTGTTCGTCCGATGCGTTGAGGTCGATGAGCAATTCAAGTATCTCGTCCTCTACCTCACCGAGACGGGCGTCGGGCTTGTCTATCTTGTTTATTACGATGATAACTCTGTGGTTGAGCTCCAGAGCGCGCTGAAGCACGAAGCGTGTCTGAGGCATAGGGCCCTCAGCCGCGTCAACAAGGAGGATAACGCCGTTTACCATTTTCAGTATGCGTTCTACCTCTCCGCCGAAGTCTGCGTGTCCGGGGGTATCGATAAGATTTATCTTTACGTCCTTGTAATATACCGAGGTGTTTTTTGCAAGGATGGTGATACCTCTTTCCTTTTCAAGATCGCCCGAGTCCATAACGCGGGTGACGGTCTCCTGATTTTCTCTGTATATACCGCCCTGCTTGAGCATTTCGTCGACGAGGGTAGTCTTTCCGTGGTCGACATGGGCGATTATTGCGACGTTTCTCAAATCACTTCTGATCACAGCTTTTATCTCCTTTTTTTATGAAATCCTTTAACAACTCATTATTATACCACAAAACTTCAATATTATAAAGATGCCAAACGACGAAATTTTAAAAAAATCTGATTTTTTTGTTGTGCAATTTTTCACAAATCAGCAAAAAAAGGTAAATTTTCATAAAATATTTGTTAAAGCATCATTTACTGACATTGACATAGCCCGAAAACTGTGGTATAATTACTGTGTATGAATTTAGCAAAGGTGAATTTACGATGGAAAATATAAAACGCATACGTCTTTTGATACTTGATCTTGACGGAACGATTGCCGACACGATAGGCTCTATCCGTGACGGAGTAAATATGGCTATGGAAAAATACGGCTTTCCCACAAAGACCTATGAACAAACGCGTATGAATATAGGAAACGGAGCGCGTGAGCTTGTGCGTCTTTCGATGCCTGCGTCGGCTTCTGCTGACGGGGAGCTCGTTGACAGAGTGCTTGCGGACTATGACAGAGCATACGGCATCACTTACAAAAACTGCGACAGATGCTACGACGGAATGAAAGAAGCGCTCATTACCCTCAAAGAAATAGGATATACTCTTGCGGTGCTCTCGAACAAGCAGGATAAATTCGTAAAGGCTATGATAGGCGAGCTTCTTTCCGAGGGGCTTGTGTCTGTGACTATGGGGCAGACCGAGCTACCCAAAAAGCCCGATCCGACGGTGCCTCTTATGATAGCTCGCGAGCTCGGCTTTGAGCCTGCGCAGACGGCGTTTGTCGGAGACAGCGATGTGGATATTATGACAGGCAAGAACGCGGGAATGTTCACTGTTGGATGCGCTTGGGGTTACCGAGACAGAGAAGTCCTTGAGAAGTCGGGGGCAGATGTTGTCCTTGATGCTCCCGCAGAGCTTTCAGAGATCTTTTCGGCATTTTAAATAATACTTTTGCATATTGATTGATAGAGGAGAAAAAATGAAGATCGGATTTATTTCTTTGGGTTGCTCGAAAAATCAGCTTGACACCGAGGTTATGCTCCATGAGGCGGCAAGCGCGGGATATGAGATAACTCCCGACGAGACCGAGGCGGACGTTGTTATAATCAACACCTGCGGATTTATAGAAAACGCGAAGAAGGAAGCTATTGACAACATACTTGATATAGCTTGGCTGAAAAAGAACAGAGATCTTAAAGCCATAATCGTTACGGGCTGTCTTGCCGAGAGATACAGAGAGGGGATACTCGATGAATTTCCCGAGGTCGATGCGGTGCTCGGCGTAGGAAGCATACACAATATCGTCGAGGCTATCGAGGCAGTTACCGTAAAAAAGAAAAAGGGCTCTAAGAGAAGATATTCCTCGTTCGAGGACAAAAATACGGTGCGTCTCGGCGGAGACAGAATACTGACAACACCCGAATACACCTCATACTTAAAGATAGCCGAGGGCTGTGACAACCGTTGCTCTTATTGCGCTATTCCGTCCATACGCGGCAATTTTAGAAGCCGTCCAATGGAGGAGCTTATCAAGGAGGCTAAGGATCTTGAGGCCCTCGGAGTCAAGGAGCTCAACATAATAGCTCAGGACATCACGCGCTACGGTCTTGATCTTTACGGAAAGTACAGTCTCGCTGAGCTTATACACAGGATCACCGAGGCAACGGAGATACCGTGGATAAGACTTCTTTACTGCTATCCCGACAAGGTAACGGATGAGTTGATAGCCGAAATACGTGACAATCCGCGTGTGCTCAAATATATTGATATGCCCCTGCAACACATCAGCGACAGGATGCTCACGGCGATGAACCGTCACGGCGACAGTGCGATGATAAAGGACGTTATCGCAAAGCTTCGCCGCGAGATACCCGAAATAGTTATCCGTACTACCTTTATAGTTGGCTTCCCCGGGGAGACCGAGGAGGATTTTTCGGAGCTTTGCGAGTTTGTCAAGGAGACGAAGTTCGAGCGTGCGGGCGTGTTCACTTACTCGCGCGAGGAGGATACGGCGGCGTACGATTTCCCCGATCAGATCGACGAGCAGGTAAAGCTCGACAGAATGGATATGGTAATGCGCGAGCAGCTTGAGATAAACGAGGCGAGAAACAAGACTAAGGTCGGACAGGTGATCACAGTTCTTTGCGAGGACTTTGATCCCGTCAGCGAAGCGCATTTTGGACGCAGTGCTGAGGATGCTCCCGAGATAGACGGAAAGGTATATTTCAAGGCGGACAGACGGATAGCTCCCGGTTCGTTCGTAAAGGTGAAGATACGCGAGGTGCTTGATTACGACCTTATGGGAAGAGCCATACTCGATTGATTTTAAGGAGAATTTGATATGAAAATGAATTTGCCTAACAAACTTACGGTGCTCAGACTTTGTCTTGTTCCCGTGCTTATCATTTTCGGTATGTTGCCCGAAGCGTGGATACCGTGGTATATCTCTTATACCGTATGCGCAGCTTTGTTTATCGGTACGGCAATTACCGATATGCTTGACGGAAAGATAGCGAGAAAGAACAACCTTGTTACCGATTTCGGAAAGTTCCTCGATCCCGTTGCGGACAAATTTATGGTCATCGGCGCAATGTTCGTGATACTTTACAAGTTTGACAATCTTCGCACAATAATGATATTTGCGCTTCTTATCGTGGTGTTCCGCGAGCTTGCGGTAACGTCTATGCGTCTTGTGGTATCGACGGGGCAGAATATCGTTGTTGCGGCAAATAAGCTCGGAAAGCTCAAGACGGTGTTGCAGATCGTGGCTATCTCCACGGTGTTTTTAGAGCCCGTGGTACAGCTCTGCGTTATGAAAATAGGTGAGCTTATCACAAAGCAGAGTCTTGCGTGGAGAACCGATATAATACCGCTTACGTGGATAACGCTTGCGCTCTCTATCGTTCTTACCGTATGGTCGGGCGTGGCTTATCTTAAAGCATATTGGAAATATCTCGATCCCGAGAAATAAAAAATACAGCTCGGCTTGCTTATCAAATCGATGAGCAAGCCGAGCTTTTGTAATTGTTGTAGCTGTGATGTTCCAAATTGAAGTTTATCTTTTTCGCCGTTGGCGAAAAGGCACGAACGAGGTTCCTACTCCGCTGCGCTCCGTGGCAAGAACAGAGTTCATACTCCGCTGCGCTCCGTGGCAAGAACATAGTTCTTTCTCCGCTGCGCTCCGTGGGTAAGTGCGTCAAATTCCAATTTGTATCTTAACTAAACAACAAATCCCTTATAAATATCTGCCGCATATGCGTAGAGTGCGGAATATACAAAAAACCATGCGGGAGCATACGTTACTGCAAGCACCGCATCGATCACTGTTCCCAATGCGGAGGGCTTCCTTATGCGGCAGAGGATATACAACCCGACAAACAGCAAAAACGCCGCAAGGCTAAACGCCATAAGAGCAATACTTGTGGGATAGCGTATAGGATGTCTTGAGGGGTTCGTCATAACATGACACAGCGCAAACGAGCAGAAGCCGTAAGCTCCGAGCGCGGAGGTCAATGACAGACCGAACGCGCAAAGTCGGGTGCTTACCGAGGCAATGCCTGAAAGCTTTTTTCTCAGCGCAACATCTGCGATAGCGTGGAATAGTATAGGAAAGAAAAAGAGTGTCACCAAAAAGAGGATATAATTGTATTGCAAAGCCGAGAGCTCAGGCATAAGCTCATTTACAATAGTCCTCTCCCATTATCTCCGCTACAAGTACGGGCAGAGTGCTGAGCATCACGTCAGAGGCTTCAGGGGAGAGCTTGCTTGACAGCACGATCTCCAAGGAGAACACACCGTCAAATCCGACCTCTTTGAGTGCCGCGTAAAACTCTTTCCAATCTATCTTTCCGAAGAATGGGAACAGATGGTCGTCCTTGTACTTTGAATTGTCGTGTACGTGCAGGACTCGCAGATCCTTGCCTGCCATTCTTACCGCATCTGCAGGAGATACACCGAGTATATTCGAGTGTCCCGTATCAAGGCAGAGCTTAAAATTATCGTCGTTTATCTCACGGACAAAGCGCAGAGTTTCATCGGGGGGAGAGATACGCAGAGCGGGGAATGGCATATTTTCATAGCAGATAGTTATGCCGCGTTCCTTGGCGTAGGGAAGAAGATCGCGGAAAAATTCAAGATTTATGCGCCAGAATTCCTCGGCGTCGGGCTCATTCTTTGAGCCATAGGGCATAACGGGGTGGATAACCCAATTTTCACAACCTACAGCCGCTGTTGCGCGCAGACTTCTTTTCATTACCTCGGCGCGGGTACGTCTTTCCTCGGGGGTACTGTCCTTTGGTGGGTGTATCCACGGACCGTGTACCTGATTTATCGTTACGCCCGCCGCATCGGCAAGAGCCTTTTCATGCAGAGCGCTTTCTATATATTGCTCCTCCGTAAGCCCATTGAGCTCTCCCTCAAAGGGAACGTCGGCATAGTCGAAGCCGTATTCCTTTATTTTGTTGTATCTATCGTCTCCGTACCTCATAAAGGCACGGGTGCTTATTCCTAATTTCATTTTTTTACCGCCTTTCATATTGTTGGGTATATTATATCACATAAAGCAAAAAAATTCAATAAAATAAAAAAACAAACGAAAACAAGCAAAAAATTCAGACCTTTGTAAAAAAATAAAACATTAAAAAATCTCTGACACAGCGCGAGGCTGAGCCACATTTATTGGCTCAGCCTCGTATAGATCAGTTTTCTTCAAGCTCGGAGAAATATACCTTTGTTATTTTCTCGCTGTTAAGTGTATAGTCCGAGCCGTCGCTGTGGTAGTAGGAGACCACAAAGCCGTCGGATGTCTCGCAGATAGCGGGGTAGCAGTAGCTGTCCTTGTAGTCGTCCTCCAAAAGATATGCCGACTCCGCAAAATGCGCAAGTCCGCCCGCTGCAAAGGTTTTTCCCGTTGTATCAAATGAGCGTCCGTCGTCAATGCTGACAGCGCAGACAAAGGGGGTGCGCTTGGTGTTCTTTCTTGCCGAATAGTCGGTGCGGAGAACATTGTAGGACAGGGGATTGAATATGGCTACCGTGTATTTACCTACCTTTTTTACTCTCATAGGTGAGTCGGGGGAGGTAAAGCAGAAATTGGGAGCTACGGGTGCCCAGGTCTTGCCGTTGTCCTTTGAGAAGGTCTGATACTGATGACCGTATGCCGATCTGAAATAGAGCCAAAGCTCGCCGTTTTCGTATTCGTAGATGCCGGGCTCTGCAAAGCCTGTAGTGTCGGTGTAGGGGGAATGTATCTCGCAGTCAAGGGAATACCAGCTCTTTCCGTTGTCGTCGGAGGCAGAGATAAGAATAACACCGCCCGTTTCAAGTATCACATTTCCGTTCTTGTCAAATACCGTGTCACAGCTCTTTCCGTGGAGCGCCATTGGCACAAGTATGCGTCCGTCGCGCTGAACCGTCACGCCGTCGTTTATCACGCAATAATAGCCGTCGTCGATGCCGAGCTCACGGGGCTCACTGAAGCTCTTTCCCTCGTCCTTTGAATAGCGGAATAGGGGCATACATATGATATTTCCGTTTGCCTGTCTTTCCTTGCGGAGGTAAACACAGCCGACCTCACCGCTCTTCATACGGAAAAGGCTGACAGACATTATGTTTTCGGCTTTTTCATCCTTTTCAAAAAGGACAAATGGCTTGCTAAAGCTCTCTCCCTCGTCGTAAGAATAGCAGGCGCTTATGCGCGCTGTGCAGTGATCTGCCCAGCCGTCACCGTAGTATTCTGTATATGCGTGAAGTATCGAGCCGTCATTCAGTCTTATAAAAGTGCCCTCGCCGTTTCGGGGATTGCCCTCTTTAGTATGTAAAAACGCGACCTCACGTCCGATTTTTTTAAGTCCTTTGTTCATTATATACCTCCGAGTTTATTTAGGATACTTGATTATAGCAAAAAAAAGCTTTGATTTCAATTCAAAAAAAGGACAACAAATAATTTTGCTGTCCTTTTTGTATATTTTGGGAGGGTTATCAATACATTCCGCCCATTCCGCCGCCTGCCATAGCCGCATTAGCAGCAGCCTCAGCTGCGGGATCCTTCTTGTCAGCCACAACAGACTCTGTTGTAAGGATAACAGATGCGATCGAAGCCGCGTTCTGGAGAGCGGAGCGTGTTACCTTTGTAGGATCGACGATACCCGAAGATACCATATCGCAATATACCTCGTTGTATGCATCGAAGCCGTATCCGAGCTTGCCGCTCTTCATGATCTCGTTGACGATAACGCCGCCGTCAAAGCCTGCGTTTGCCGCGATCTGACGAACGGGCTCCTCAAGCGCCTTGAGAACGATGCGTACGCCTGTCTTTTCGTCGCCTTCAACCGTTTCGAGAACCTTTTCAACCTCGGAGATAACGTTGAGGTAAGCAGTTCCGCCGCCCGCTACGATACCCTCTTCAACAGCAGCGCGTGTTGCGTTGAGAGCGTCCTCGATGCGGAGCTTCTTTTCCTTCATCTCAGCCTCGGTAGCCGCGCCGACCTTGATAACAGCTACGCCGCCCGAGAGCTTAGCAAGTCTTTCCTGAAGCTTCTCGCGGTCAAAGTCGGATGTGGTGGTCTCGATAGCCGCCTTGATCTGAGAGATACGAGCCTTGATGTCCTCGGTAGCGCCTGCGCCGCCGACGATAATGGTGTTCTCCTTGTTGATCTTTACCTGACGAGCGCGTCCGAGCTGATCAATGGTGGTATCCTTGAGCTCGAGACCGATCTCGGAGGAGATCACCTCACCGCCCGTAAGGATAGCGATGTCGCGGAGCATTTCCTTTCTTCTGTCACCAAAGCCGGGAGCCTTGACAGCTACGCATACGAACGTGCCGCGGAGCTTGTTGAGAACGAGAGTTGTGAGAGCCTCGCCCTCAACGTCCTCAGCGATGATAACGAGCTTTCTGCCCGCCTGAACTACCTGCTCGAGAACAGGGAGCACCTCCTGAATGTTGGAGATCTTTTTGTCTGTGATGAGAAGGAGAGCGTCGTCAAGAACTGCCTCCATCTTATCCATATCTGTTGCCATGTAGGGAGAGAGGTATCCGCGGTCGAACTGCATACCCTCGACTACCTCAGAGTACGTGTCTGCCGACTTGGACTCCTCAACGGTGATAACACCGTCGGACGTAACCTTTTCCATAGCGTCTGCGATAAGCTGTCCGATAACCTCGTCGCCTGCGGAGATAGTACCTACGCGAGCGATGTCGTCTGTGCCGTTTACCTTCTTGGAGTTTGCGATAAGAGCCTCAACAGCCTTGTCAACACCCTTCTTGATACCCTTGCGGAGCACCATGGGGTTAGCGCCAACCGTTACGTTCTTCATACCCTCGCGGATGAATGCCTGAGCAAGAAGAGTAGCTGTTGTCGTACCGTCGCCTGCTGCGTCGTTTGTCTTTGTAGCAACCTCTTTTACGAGCTGAGCGCCCATATTTTCAGCTTCGTCCTCAAGCTCGATCTCCTTTGCGATTGTAACACCGTCGTTGGTGATGAGGGGAGAGCCGTACTTCTTATCGAGGACTACGTTGCGTCCCTTGGGGCCCATTGTGATCTTAACTGTGTCTGCGAGCTTATCAACGCCTCTGCAAAGAGCGTTGCGAGCTTCAATGCCGTAAAGTATTTCTTTTGCCATTTTACTTAGTTTCCTTTCTTGAAATATGCTTAATTACTCAACAATAGCGAGAATGTCGCTCTGACGTACGATGCTGTATTCAATGCCGTCTGCCTTCACCTCTGTGCCCGAGTACTTGGATGTTATGACCTTGTCTCCGACTTTAACGGTCATAACTACCTCCTTGCCGTCTACCATTCCGCCGGGGCCTACTGCTACTACCTCAGCTATCTGGGGCTTCTCCTGCGCCGAGGGTGTAAGTATGATACCGCTGGTCGTCTTTTCCTCCGCCTCAACGGGCTTTACAACAACTCTGTCTGCTAAAGGTCTGATTGTCATTTTTAGATCCTCCTTTTAATAAATATTTATTGTTATGATTTTTTAATCTATGTTTTGGCACTCGCAAACCCTGAGTGCTAATCACAGATTATATTTTACACCTTTTTTTAGAAAAATCAAGTGTTTTTTCAATAATTAACAGTTAATTAACATTTTATTCGCACTTGTAGAGTGCTAAAGCATCTTTTTGCGGCGAGATAGAATAAAAACATACAAAATCGGAGGAAAAATGATAGATCTGCTCAATAAATACGTTCTCGGGGCGGCTGTGCCGAGCTTGCTTGTGATATTCGGAATTTATTTTGGCTTTCGTCTCGGATGGTTTCATATTCTTCATCCGATAAAGACGGTGAGGCTTGCGCTGTCGGGCGGAGGTAAGCAGGCATTCTCCGCGCTTACTTTAGCGCTTGCGGGGACTCTTGGTGTGGGGAATATCGTGGGAGTTGCGGCGGCTATTGCGGGAGGCGGATGCGGCGCGGTGTTCTGGATGTGGGTAAGCGCATTTTTCGCTATGATATTAAAATATTCCGAGATCGTTTTGGCTATGCGTCACCGAAGATATGATAAGAACGAAAACGCTCACGGCTCGGCAATGTATTATATAAATGATAGCTTTTTGTCAAGAGGCTATAAAAAAACGGGCGCGATCCTGTCTGCCGTCTTTGCGCTTTTCTTCATTCTGAATTCGCTTACGATGGGAAGCCTGATACAGGTCGGCGCTGTCACGGACTCTCTCAGTTCCGCATTTTCCGTGCCCGAGCCGATTACTGCGGCAGCTCTCGCGGCGCTCACGCTTTTCGTTCTGCTTGGAGGGAAAAATACAGTGCTCAAGCTCACCGAAAGGATAGTTCCCTTGATGACGCTCTGCGTTCTCGTTCTCTCTGCCGCCGTCCTTGTGATAAAGGCAGAGGCGCTTCCCTCGGCTTTTGCGAGAATATTCTCCGAGGCGCTTGACTTTCGCGCCGTGGGCGGAGGTGTGTTCGGATTTTTTCTGTCCGACGCGGTCCGTCTTGGAACGATGCGCGGGCTCGTTTCTAATGAGGCGGGATGCGGTACGTCGCCCACGGCGCACGCCGAATCTAAAAACGCTCTGCCCGCTGTTCAAGGGATCTGGGGCATATTCGAGGTATTTGTAGATACCATAATTTTGTGTACCGTTACGGCGCTTGTAATAATAGTCAGCGGTGTGCCGCTTGAGGGGGAGAGCTTTATGGATATGACACTTTCCGCCTATGCGTCGGTGCTTGGCGAATGGTCGTCGTATCTGCTTGCAGCGGCGGTGCTCTGCTTCGGATTTGCCACGGTGGTGTGCTGGTCGCACTACGGCAAGGAGGGCGTGCATTATCTTTCGGAAAAGCCGTGGGCAAGAAGAGCGTTTTGCATAGTTTACGTCTGTTCGGTGCTCCTTGGAGGCTTTGTATCCTCGGGCGCGCCGTGGCGACTTGCCGATCTTGCCATCGGAGCTATGACGGTGATAAATCTTTTCGTCCTCTTCCTTGCACGTAAGGAGATAGATGAGGAGAGTCGACTTTTACTCAAAAAGAGTTGACTTTTTTCTGTCTTTGTGTTATCATAAACAAAAATACACATAGGGAGACAGATATGAATTTCGAAGAAAGAAAAGCGCTTGTGAGGTGGTATCTGGGCAAGACGATAAAGATAGGGATAGACAGACCTATCGGATATATTCACAAAAAGGAAAAATATACGCTTGAATATAAAATAAATTACGGATATATTCCGAACGTCCTCGGTGGGGACGGAGAGGAGCTTGACGTTTATCTGCTCGGAGTTGATACGCCCGTTGAGGAATACACGGGCAGAGTTATAGCCATAGCTCACAGGCGGAACGACGTTGAGGATAAGCTCGTAATGGCGCCCGAGGGTGTTATGCTTTCGGCAGAGGAGATATATAAAGAAATAGAATTTCAGGAACGCTATTACGATACGTATATAGAAACGCTCGGGGAATAAGCGGCTGCAGGTTGGGCACACTAAACGTATAAAAATACGGAGGTGCGCTATGATAGAAAATTGGAACGGTCAGCGCTTTAAGGATGAAATATTCGTTTCGGGAAAGCTTGCGGGAGTGGAATTTTACAGCGATACCTGCCCCGCGTGCAGAACGCTCGGCGCAGTTCTTGACAGAGTAGCGGAGAGCTACAAGGACAGAATGGCGTTCGGAAAGGTCAACGTCAACAGCGAGGAGGCGCTTGCCGAGAGGTACGCCATACGCTCTGTGCCTACCTTTATGGTCTTTTGCGAGGGCAGAGGCGTGTCCGAGCGTGTGGGAGCCGTGGGGCAGAGAGAGCTTTCGGGAATGATAGACGCGGCAATAGAAAAGACCGAGGGGAAAAAATAAATTTTCTTCGGTATTTACAAAACGGGAATAATGTGGTATAATCTGTATGGGGGCGTTCCGTCCCCATATTTTGAGTTAATGAGAGGGACAGATGGCGTATTCGGTTATCGTTGTGAGTCTTGCCGTATTACTCCTTGCGGCGGCGGTGGCGTATCCTTACATATCGGGTATGGTGATGAAGTCGGCTATGCTCAGAGCGCTTCGCGTAACTGCGCGTAAGGCGGGCTTCAGATGCCGCAGATCGTTTAAAAATATCTTTCTTGTGCGCAATCGCTCGGCAAGATACGATATGGTAATATACAATGAAAAAAAGCTCTACGCCGTAAAGCTTTGGTCATCCTATTTTTCGTATAATATGCTTCACGTTATGAGAGACGGAAGAATAAAGGAAAGACGGAGAACGCGCTCGGTGTTTAAGATGTCCGATAACGATACGGTATATACGGGCGGATTTGCGCAGAGAGTGCCGAAAACGAGGCTTGCAAAGAAGTATGCCAAGGGCAGAGAAGTGGTTGAGCGGATATTGCTTATCTACCCGTCGTACGAAAGAATAGCCGCAGAGAGCGGAAAGGGGCTCGTTACGCTGAAAACGGGGGACGAGCTGTTCGGAAAGATCATATATTCACCGTCGGCGTTTATGAATAAATTGAAAGCGGACGGGGATAAAGAGACGAAATAAGTGTGGTGACATCAAAGCTACTCCAAACTATGAGGCGGCTCGGTTTTAACGAGCCGCTTTTTTGCGAAAAAATACGCGATGTTCGTATATTTAAGATCTGCAAGCCGAAAAATTTTCTCGGATCTTTCGGTGTAAAAGGTCGAATAAATCTCTTGTGAAAAATGTATAAAAAAATGTGACCAAAATGTTTCGAAACCGCTCCCGAAGAATTTTTCGGACGGCTTTTGGAGTTTTTGACGGGAAGATTTTGAGCCATTCGGAGGGTAAAATTTTGCCCGAAAATTTAAATGCTGAACGATTTTTACAAAAAAGGCTCGATTTTGAATTTTTCGTGAATTGAAAATACTTTTCAAGTGTGTTATGATATTAGTAGAGTAATGCTTGTAATTACGCCGATTTATGAGCAGAATGCACAAAAGCTCTAAACAAAAACACTTAGAAAAGGAGATCAAAGAGATGAAAAAAACATTAGCAATCTTCCTGTCGCTCGTAATGCTGTTTTCGGTATTCAGCGTTATGGCGACCGCGACTGACGGTACACAAACCGTTTCGGACGCGATCGAGATCGACACGGCTGAGGAATTCCTCAATATTCCCACCACAGGTCTCGACAAAAACTATATCCTGACAAAGGATATAACCATCACAAGCGATGCATATTCACCTATCGGTGATTATACAAACCGCTTCAAGGGTACATTCGACGGTAACGGTAAGACCATTACTGTTGATATTACCTGCACAAACGTAGTTGACACTGCAGAGGGCGGACATACTATGGCAGGCGCAAAGTATGTAGGTCTTTTCGGCGCAACTGAAGATGCAACCATTAAGAACTTGACGGTCAAGGGCGAAATGACCGTGGCTGTGGCATACGGCTGTATCGGCGGAGTCGTAGGTGCGGCGTTTGGCGAAACGACAGTTAAAAACGTTGTGACCGACATCAATATGGCGGTTAAATTGGACGACGGTGACAGCAAGATCGAGCATCTGGCTTCAAACGTGGGCGGCGTTATCGGTCGTATCCATCGCAAGAACGCTGATACTACCGATATGGTAACAGTAACGGTTGAGGATGTGTACACCCTCGGTACACTCTTCGTTGATGATAATGAGGAGAATACAGGTACTGCTCCTGCGGGAGATGCAGAATACGTTTACGGCGTGGCAGGTACACCTGTTGGCGGTATGATCGGTCTTATCGGACACCTTGTTGACTTGCAGATCACAAGATGCGTCAACTTCTCAGATGTGAGAGTAAGCGCAAGCGGCGGTAACATAGCGGGTATTATCGGTATGAACGCGTACAAGGTTGACGGCGCTAATCCCGCAAGCAAGGACATGATGAAGATAACGATGACGTGGTGCGCAAATCACGGCGACGTTATCCGTACGTATGATAACGGTGAACGTGTTTCTGCTATAATCGCTTGTATGCAGGGAACGGTAGCTATGGAGAATTGCTATAACTCGGGAGTGCTCAGTGATTCGACAGGCGTAGATAACTATCAGAAGGATACTCAGATGGCGGGCTTCTTCGGTAACGTAAGTATGTGTTATATGAAGAACAGCTTCTCGACGACCTTTGTTGACATATTTATGGTAAAGGCTACCGATACGAACCGCACAAACGTAGCGGCGTGCACCAAGAATTTCGTCACGTCCGATTGCGGAACTCCCGCAGGCGCTACTGCGCTTGATTACGTAGCGGGCGATTCGGCTGACCGTATGTACAGCCTGCTCGTAAAGGAATATGAAGGCGAGGAGATGGCGACAAAGCTCGAGGTTCGTGAGATCGAGGGCGAGAGAGTTATCTGCTTCAACTTCGTTCCTGCTTTTACTGACAGTGCAACCGTAATAGAGATAGACAGCGCAGAGGAATTTGCAAAGATCGGCAACGATGCGGGCTATCCTCTCAGCGGCAGCTACAAGTTGACTGCTGACATAAACGTTGGAAATACCATGATAGGCAGCTATGCAGCTCCCTTTACAGGTAAGTTTGACGGTAATGGCAAGACTGTAACGGTCGATATTGACTATACCGACCTTACTACAACAAATACCGTTGCGGGATGCGCGAACGTTGGTCTGTTTGCTTGTATCAAGAACGCAACGATATGCAACGTAAATGTAAAGGGCACAATGGACGTCAAGACTGTCTGCGGATATATCGGCGGACTCGTCGGCGGCTCTTACGGTGAAAGTAACATATACGGCTGTGACGTTGATGTGCAGATGACTCTTGTACTTGACGGTGCGGCTAAAGCTGAGATTGAAAACGCAAAGAACTATGCGTCTATGGTAGGCGGCGTTGTCGGTATGTTCCAGCATAGCGGTACTGATATGATGCAGAGATCGGATGTACGCAACTGTGTTAACCGCGGAGATATTTCCGTTACAAGCGCGGCGACGGGAACCGGAACAGCAAGCACCTACAGCGCCGGAGGAAACGGTGGATACGGCGGTATAGTCGGCGCTTCGGGCTGCACATCTCAGCAGGGATGCATGGACGTTGAAATTACCGATTGTATCAACTACGGCGATATTACCGTTAATATGGGTGCGCAGAATATCGGCGGAATTATGGGCATGACAAGTACGAGTGGTGTATCCAGAGCAACTCTGTTCCGTTGCGCAAACTACGGTGATATTACAAGAGGTCTCACTTACGCTGACCGTGTAACAGCAACCGTCGGATATACAAGATTCTGCGACGTACAGTATTGCATGAACGCAGGAAACTTGGATGCAGGTCCTAAAACTCATCCCGATGATGAGACGGTTACGCTTACTCCCCTGACAGCTATTATCGGTCACTCTACAAAGCTTAACCGAAATCACAAAAACTTCTCGCTTACAATTGCAGATTATTTCAAGAGCTCTAAGGGCACGGCGATACTTTCCGCAGGTAACTATTACCTCAGTGATCAGAACGCTTCCAATACAGTAGGAACAGCCCTCAGCGTAAGCTCCGAGGCAACTCTCGTAGAGATCATAAACGCGTATGTTGCAGCATTTGCAAATAACGACGGAATGTCCTCTACCTTCAAGGCGTACGGTATCTACAACACAGCAAATGGTACAGGCGCATACATCGGCTTCTCCAAGCCCGAGGGTGTAACCTACTACGGCTATCAGACGACCAACGTATCTGACGGAACCTACAACATCCGTTTCGTTTCTCTCGTTGACTCTCTTGTATACGAAAAAGTAGGCTACCAGATCAAGGGTACGTACTACGATGCGGCTAAGCAGAAGAACGTAACTCTCGTATGGAACAAGGAGTGCTCCACCGTTTACACGTCCCTTACGGGCTCTGTTGACGGAACCGAGATCGCATACTCTGTCGTAGGCAGCGACTACATTATGGCTCTCGCTATCACCGACGTTCCCGTATCTGTAGGTGAGATAACATTTGAGATAACACCTTATTCTGTAGATGACGGTGTAACGACTAACGGAACGGCTAAAACTATCGTTTATACTCCCGCAGCAGAGTGATCTCTACGTTTTGAAAAAAGCTGAACAGATCACATAGGAGGGAATTTATTATGGCAAAAATGACAAAAAGAATATTATGTATAACTCTTGCTCTTCTTATGCTTCTCGTTTCCCTCGCCGCTTGCTCGAACGACAAGGGCGATGAGGAAGAAAGCAAGGAGCAAACAAATAACGACGTAGTAGATACGGGTACGACTACTACTCCCACAGAGGACGAGGGCGACGGCTTTGACCTGCCCGACACCGATTGGGGCGGACGCGACTTTACTATGCTCGTACGTTCTGCCAGATTGGACCAGTTCGGAGAGGGCGACATCGAATTCGGAAGCTCTCAGCTCGACAAGGCTATCTACGAAAGAAATCAGAAGGTACAGACCGAGTACAATATCAATATCAAGTGGCTGACGGTTCCCGATACGGGCGCTGACGGCGTAAAGGGCTCGGATATGGTGCTCAAGCTCGATGCTTCCGCTCTCGGAGGATGCAAAGACTACGACGCCGTTGCTCCCGACTACTATTGGAAGTGTGAGACAAAGGGATATTTTGTCAATCTTCTTACTCTCGATTATTTCAACTTTGACGCCCCTTGGTGGTGGAGCAACTGGAACGAGTGCTACACGCTTGACAACAAGCTGATGACCTGTGTGGGTTGGCTTACTCTTGACATCGTTCAGGGTATGGAGGTAGTGTACTTCAATACTCAGCTCATGGAAGAGACGACCGACGAGGACGTATATGAGCTCGTTTACAACGGCGAGTGGACTCTTGACAAGATGATACAGCTTTCCAAGAATGCGACCTACAACGTTCAGTGGTCGGGCGCCCCTGGCGAAACAGGCGCTCTCGGTGACGATTACGTTCACGGAACTATTCTTCACTACATGGGCTTGCGCTCTCTCTTCTTCTCACTCGGCGGACGCTTTGCAAACTACGAGGATGACGGTTCTATAACCTATAGCTTTGCAAACAACAAGAACCAGAGCATCGTATCCACCCTCTCCGAGTGGATAGTAGGTAACCCCGAGGTATTCTACGCATCCTACAACAAGGTCAACGGTCACGGTCTCGGTGTAAACGAGCGTCCCACAGATACCGCTGAATACTTTGCAGGCAACCACGCGTTATTCTATTGCTACGGTCTGAGAACGGCAGAGCTTCTTGCAAGCCTTGATATGGAATTCGGAATACTTCCTCCTCCCACTGCCGAAGAGGGCGCGGAATACGTTACCACCACGTTCGGTACGTCCTATTTCGCTATCGAGAGAGGACGCTCCCAGGAGCAGCAGGAGTTCGCGGCATTCATTCTTGAGGCTCTGAACTACTACTCCTACACGATGGTAAAGGACGTATATTACGAAAAGACCTTGAAGCTTCAGTACGGCGGAACAGACGTACAGGCTAAGGACATGATCGATATGGTCGTTGAGCGTGCATACCTTGACTTCGCTTACATAAGCCAGGCAGGCTATCTTATTGAAAAGGTTCTTGACTGCATTATGAACGAAACGAGCCTCAGCTCGGTATGGATCTCCAACGAGTCGAACGTAACAAGCGCTCTTGCTAATTATCTGAACGGTTATCTGAAATAAGCGGGGTAAGAGCTATGAAAAAGAAGATATTTGCAATTCTGTGCGCTTCTTTAGCCCTTATGATGCTTTTCTCAGCGTGTAACAACACAACGGACGATCCCGAGGACAGTGTTACCGACACGTCTACCCCCGATGATACGTCGGGGGAGACTGAGCCTGTCGTCGAGGTCGAGCCCACAAAGGTCTCCGATTACGTTATGATCACTCCCAAAAATATGACAGACTGGGAGACCGATATGGCGAACAGTCTATATTCCAAGGTCGAGAGCAAGACTGGTGTCAAGCTCGAATACGAGGCGGAAAATTACACCTCAGAGACCGACGAGAGATATGAGATCGTTGTGGGTATTACGGGACGCGCGGAGACGACCGAAGCGCTCAGCAAATTAAGTTTTAACGAGTACGGAATTTTTGTTTCTGACTACAAGATAGTCATTACGGGATGGACCGACTACACAGCAAGACTTGCTGTACTCGAATTCAACAACCAGATAGCGGATTTCCTAACCGCAGGAGAAGATGGCGTGTATTACTTTGATTTTGATGGAAACAATGAATTTAAGTACGTCTATACAGACTACTACGGAGAGCTCCCTCCCTTTGAGGGAACTGTAAGCGGTGTGTATGACTGCGGCGACGATTGCTATTCCGTATGGTACGGGGATGCGGCTGATACCGCATTTGCAAGCTATTCGGCAACCGTTGCGGGCGCGGGCTACACGCTTACGAACGAGAACAAGATCGGTTCAAATTCCTATGCAACGTACATAAAAGATGACAGACTTATCCACATCTACTACGTTTCGTCGGAAAAGTCGCTCCGTGTTGTTTACGGTCCCAACGACGTAAACCCCGAACTTATGCAGACAGAGGCAGAACAGGCATCCGCGAAGAAGGTAACTCCCTCCGCAACTCTTATGCCCATGAAGTATATTTCTGCCGAGGGTGGCGGAGCTTGTATGGTATTCCTTCTTGAGGACGGCACGTTCTTCGTTATCGACGGAGGATGGAAGGAAGAGGCTGACGTTCTTTACAACACGCTCAAGGCGCTCAACGAGGACGCAAACGGTCCTGATGCTCCTATAGTTATTTCGTCCTGGTTTATGTCTCACGGACACGGCGACCACTACGGATGTCTCTACGCGTTCGCGCCCAAGTACGGCAAGGAGGTCATTGTGAACTCCTTCATATGCAACGGTGTACACGACGTTCAGACCTCCAGCACACGTGTTGCGACCGACACGTATCTGCAAAAGAACAAGCTCAAGTCGGGCGCTCTGAACTATTTCAAGACATCTGACGGCGAGATACCTCAGGTAATGAAGATCCACACGGGACAGAAGCTTACGTTCGGCGGAGCTGAGATAGACGTTCTGTTTACTCATGAGGACGTTTTCGACAAGAAGATCACAAACTTCAACGATTTCAACACTATCCTTCGTCTGAAGCTCGGCGGAAATACCTTCATACTTGCAAACGACGCTTGTAAGAAGGAGCTTCCCGCGATGATCGAGGAGATAGACGACGAAGAGCTGCAGGCTGAGTTCTGTATGGTAACGCACCACGGAGCGGACAGCGGATACACTGAGTTCTACAGAGTTGTGGGAGCTAAGTGGTATTTCTGGCCCAACTCCAAGGCGCATTTCATCCGCGATACCGAAACGTTGGCTCTCGAGTGGGCAGTGTACGTTGTAAACAACAATGAAGAGCTCTATCTGGCTGATACCTACTGTAACACGCTTGTGCTTCCTTATGAGGCGGCTTCGGTTATCAAGTGGAATCCCGATAACGAAAAGCCCTCCGATTATCATTCGGATTATTCGGTAAGCATAACGCCATCTTACGGTGAGACAGCTAAATGGACAGACGGCGTTGAGCCTTCGGCAAACGCATAATTTGGCAAAGGAGGATCAATATATGAAATATGTAACTCCCACTGCCGAAATTCAGGTTTTGCGCACAGAGGACATCGTGACGATCTCGATCTCAGAGATCGCATCGTACGGATCGTCGGTTGGTTTCTGGCAGGGAACTGAAGAAGATTTCGGCGCATAAAAACAAACAAGTCCCCTCCCGCGAGCTTCGCGGGAGGGGCAAGGGCTTATTTTTCGAAGGTCAGAAAGGGAAGAGTATGGCATTTGAATACACCCACAAGGGTGACGAATTCGTATTTGAAAATTATATTCCGTCCTCGGGCAGCGAGATACTGTATATTCAGCAGGCAGGCTATACCTCGCCGCGCGGAAGTTACCATATCAAGAGGAAAGCCTCGGTAAAGAACGTGATGTTCGTTATCGAATACATCCTTGACGGAAAGGGATATATAATATACGACGGCAAAAAGTACAGTGTTGGCAAGGGCGATTTTTATATGCTCGACGACACGCACGACCATCAGTATTATTCGGATCAGAATGAGCCCTTGTCCAAAATATGGATAAACGCGTACGGCAGCTTTATTGAAAAGAACGTGGAGTCGTTCGGATTTCCGCATATTATCATACAGCACGTTGACGTTGAGGAGGAGCTTCTCGCCATTCACAATATGCTGAAGGGAAAGACGGCTTACGAGGCAAAGGAAATGACTGCGGAGCTTTGTGTGGGACTCTTCCGACTTTTCTATAAGGTGTACGTTGATTACAGAGATAAGCGTGAGCACGGAGACAGACTTTTCAAGATACAGAATTACATTCAGGAGCATATCACCGACGGTGTTACCGTTGAAAAGATATGCGCGGATAACTTTATCAGCAAGTCAACGCTGTACAGACTGTTCAAGACCGAGCTCGGAATATCGCCTACCGAGTATATCAAAAATCAGAAGATACGTATCGCGTGCAGGATACTTAAGCTGACAAGCATTGATATAAGCGAGATAGTCAGACAGCTCGGATTTTACGATAATTCTCATTTTTCGAGAACGTTTTATTCGGTGATGAATATATCTCCCGCCGCGTATCGAAAAAGCAAAGACAAAAAATTGAATTAGGATCGAATTGAGATCGAACAAAAAGAGGACAGGTTCTCCGAAGCGCGCGGAGAGCCTGCTTTTTTTGTATTTATAAATGAATAATTATAAAAATATTCATTACGCGTCTTGACTTTTTATTCAAAAAGAATTATAATATATAAGATGGGTTATTGTGCCCGACAGAAGACATCGGGCGCATCTTGACATTACATATTTGAAAGGAAAACGGATAAAAATATCCGCGATTATCGCTATGTCAGAAAACATGATAACAAGACGACAGGCAAGAGAGCTTTTGCTCGGTCTGCTTTTTGAAAGCGAATTCCGTACCGATGAGGATTATATCGCTATCTACGCCACATCGGCGGAGGAGCGTCTTATTCCCGACGATCCGTACGTAAAAAACGCGTATTATACGATATGCGAAAACAAAGAAACGATAGACGCAAAAATTGGCGAATGCGCAAAGGGATGGAGAACCGACAGACTTTCCAAGATGTCGCGCTCGCTTCTTCGCCTCGGCGCATATGAGATGCTTTACGAAAAGGGAATACCTTATACCGTAACGATAAATGAGGTCATAGAGCTTGCAAAGACCTACGACGATCCCAAGGCGCGCTCCTTTATAAACGGCGTACTCAACGGCGTAAAGGACAGCGCGATCGCCTCGGGCGTTGAAAAGACAGAGCGCAGAAAATGACCGACTGCGCCGTAGGCTTCGATACAAGCAATTATACCACCTCGATAGCCGTCTGTACGCTTGACGGCAAGGTAGTGGCGAACCTCAAAAAGCCTCTTCCCGTAAAGGCGGGACAGAGGGGGCTTCGGCAGTCGGACGCGGTGTTCGAGCATACGAGAAACCTGCCCGAGCTTGCAAAGAGTCTGAAAATCTTCTTAGCTGAGAACGATCTTCGTCCCGTTGCCGTCGGAGTATCGGCAACGCCGAGAGACGCCGAGGGCTCTTATATGCCCTGCTTTCTTTCGGGTGTGGCGGCGGCGGAGGTGTTTTCGTCGGCGCTGAATATTCCGCTGTATAAATTTTCACATCAGAACGGCCATATAATGGCGGCTGTGTATTCGAGCGGCGAGACGGCGCGCTTGAAAAATACTCCGTTCGTGGCGTTCCACGTTTCGGGCGGAACGACAGAAGCTCTTTACGTCGAGCCGAATGATAACGGGCTTTCGGTCACGCTTGCGGGTGAGACCGACGATATAAACGCAGGTCAGCTTATCGATCGCGTGGGAGTAATGATGGGGCTTTCCTTTCCCGCAGGCAGGGAAATGGAGCGTTTAGCCTCCGAATATCGGGGGAAAATATATAGGCATCCCATTTGCGTAAGGGACGGAAGATGCTCGCTCTCGGGCGGTGAGAATATCGCCGCGAGACTCTATGAGGGCGAAAAGGACGAAAAAGCCGTGGCGGCGTTCGTTTTTGATTTCGTTTGCAGAACTCTTTTGGCTATGGGGGAGGATATGGAGGAACGCTTCGGCAGAACTCCCGTTCTGTTCGCGGGGGGCGTTATGTCCAACAAGCTGATGAGAGAAAGACTCAGCGCGCGCTTTGATGCGTGTTATGCCGAGCCCGAGTTTTCAGCTGACAACGCGGCAGGCATCGCAATTCTTTGCAGAAATGCATACTTGAACGATTTGAAATAAAGCAAAAGGAGAGAGCTTGTGAATTTGAATACTAATGCCAATACGGAAGCTCTTTCCGTAACAGACGTAAACAGATATATAAAAATGCTTATAGCCTCTGACGACGTACTGTCGGCTGTGGCGATAAGAGGAGAAATATCGAATTTCAAGAGACACACCTCGGGACATCTGTATTTCACCCTCAAGGACAGCGGCGCTGAGATCTCTGCGGTCATGTTCAGGGGAGATACGGGAAGGCTTACCTTTAATCCCTCCGACGGGATGAAGGTGGTGGTCTACGGAAATATCGACGTGTATGAAAAAACGGGCAAATATCAGGTCTACGTCCGCAACATGATAGCTGACGGCGTGGGCGCGATGGCAGAGGCTTACGAGAGACTGAAGCGTAAGCTTGAGGCGGAGGGACTTTTTGCCGAGGAAAGAAAGAGACCTTTGCCGCGATTTCCGCAGTGCATAGGCGTTATAACGGCGTCGACGGGAGCGGCTATAAGAGATATACTCAATATTACGGGCAGAAGGTATCCTCAGGCTAAGATACTTATTTATCCCTCGCTCGTTCAGGGAGTAGATGCCCCTGCGTCGCTTTGTATGGGACTTGAAATGCTCAACGCATACGGAGAGTGTGACGTTATCATAATAGGACGCGGCGGAGGCTCTATCGAGGATCTTTGGGCGTTCAATGATGAAAGACTTGTGCGTACCGTCGCTGCATCGGCAGTACCCGTCATATCGGCGGTCGGACATGAGACCGATTTCACGCTTTGCGACTTCGCATCTGACAGACGCGCTCCGACTCCCTCGGCGGCGGCAGAGATCGCCACGCCCGACGCGGCGGCTCTTCTGTCTTACACGCAAAGCGCAAGAGAACGGCTCGATAAGGATATTGATACTGTAATAAAGGTAAGAGGACAGAAGCTCGGACAGACGGAAAACGCGCTCTCTGCGCGATCGCCCGAAGCAAGGCTCTCTTATATGAGAAAAGAGCTTGAGCATAAAAAGGAGCGTATGGACACGTCGGTCGACAGATTGCGTGACCGACGGACGTCGGAATACCGCGCGCTTGTGGAAAAGCTCGACGCGCTCAATCCGCTGAGAGTGTTGCAAAGAGGATACAGCGCCGTAAAGGACGGTGACGGACGCGTAATAGGAAGCGTCGGTGAGTTGTCCGAGGGGCAGAGAGTTACCGTGATAATGTCCGACGGACGGGCAGAGGCGGAAATAATTTCCGTTGAAGAAAATGAAGATAGCGGAGGACGTACAGATGCCTGCTGAGAAGATAAATATAAATGAAGAAATAAAGTTAGAGGACGCCATGAAGCGTCTTGACGGAGTAGTGCGCGCTCTCGACGCGGAGGGCTTGGAGCTTGAGGAGTCTCTGCGACTCTATGAGGAGGGCGTTGCGCTTGTGAGAGTTTGCCACGAGAAGCTGTCTGAGGCGGAGCGCCGTGTTAAGGTGATCAGAATGAGCGCCGACGGGGAGATGGTAGAGACCGAGCTTGATCCCTCGGAGGGAAAGTAAAACGATGGCTGACGTAAAGGAAAAGATAAAGCAGAACGCCGAGCGGATCGAAAGGGTGCTTGCGTCTTATTGCAAGGATGGCGACGGTGAGCTTTGCGAGCTGTTTGACTCAGAAAGATATTCCTTGCTCGGCGGCGGTAAGCGCATACGTCCGTTCATAGTCAACGAGGTCTGCGCGGCTCTCGGCGGTGACGTGGGGGTATCCATGCCTTACGGCGCGGCTCTTGAAATAATACATACCTATTCGCTTATCCATGACGATCTTCCGTGTATGGATGATGACGACATGCGAAGAGGGAAGCCGACAAACCACAAGGTATTCGGATATTCCACCGCGCTCCTTGCGGGCGATGCGCTCCTGACAAAGGCGTTCCTCACGGCGGCAAGCAACAAAGGGGCTACCGACAAAATGAACGCCGAGGCGGTACGGCTTATCGCGGAGGCTGCGGGTGAGTGTGGAATGATAGGCGGACAAATAATCGACCTTGCGGGTGAGCATAAAAAGCTGAGCTTCGAACAGCTTTTGCGTCTGCACAGACTAAAAACGGGAGCGCTCATAAGGTGCGCCGCTTGCCTCGGAGCTCTGTCGGCGGGATATGGCGCGGACAGCAAGGAATATAAGGAGGCGGAGGCATATGCGGACGGCATAGGACTTGCATTTCAGGTCGTAGACGATATACTTGACGCTACTTCTACCGAGGAGGAGCTCGGAAAGAGCGTTGGCGGTGACGCGGAGCACGGAAAGACCACGTTTCTTACCTACTTTGACGTAGATGGCGCAAAAGAGTACGCAAAGGAGCTTACCGACCGCTCGGTAGCTGTGATCGCTGAGTGGAAAAATCCCGAAACGCTTATCGAGCTTGCCTATTACCTTTTGGAAAGAAAAAATTAGTTTATATACAGAGACACATAGAAGAAAGGCTGAATAGTGAAAATATGGATAAGATATTAAACGCGATAAAGGACTTTTGGGGCAATTATATGCTTGTCAGCGCTATCATATCGTGGTTTTTGGCGCAGGTGATCAAGATATTCACAAACCTTTTCGTGAAGAAAAAATTCGACATAAAGATGATGTTCTCCAACGGAGGTATGCCAAGCTCCCATTCAGCGACCGTTCTGGCGCTCAGTACGTCGGCGGCAATATCCTGCGGATTTGCCTCTCCCGCGTTTGCTATCAGCGGCATACTTTCGGTAATCGTAATGAACGACGCATTCGGTGTGCGTTGGCAGGCGGGACAGCAGGCGCAGATAATAAATAAAATGATAGGCATACTTTTCTCGAATACCGATCAGGTAGACGTAAAGCTCAAGGAGATCATAGGACATACGCCATTTCAGGTGTTTATGGGAGCGCTTCTCGGCATTGTGGTCTCGGTTGCGTACGCCTTTATACTCAAGGGCTTCGGCGTTAGCGTATTTGCGCCCGTGTGGTTATGAGAGCGGACGTTTATCTGAGCTCCTTCGGACATACGCAGAGCCGAAAAAAAGCGCAGGATCTTATAGATGCGGGGGCTGTACGTATTGACGGAGAGGTAGTAAAAAAGGCTTCGGTGCTTGTCAACGAGGAAGTTCCGCACGAGGTCGCCATAGAGGAGATATTCAAGTTCGTCAGTCGAGGCGGAATGAAGCTCGAAGCGGCACTTGATGCTTTCGGAGTAAACGTCAACCGAAAGAAAGCGGTGGACGTAGGTGCGTCCACGGGAGGATTTACCGACTGTCTGCTTAAAAGGGGCGCGGCAAAGGTATATTCGGTCGACGCGGGAGTCGGACAGCTCCATGAGAGTCTGCGAGCCGACAGCCGAGTTGTCTGCATTGAAAAATTCAATGCCCGTCAGCTTACCGAGGAGACGACAGAAGGGCTTTGCGAGATAGCCGTGACCGACGTTTCCTTTATCTCGCAGACCTATATCATCCCGAATATCTCGGCGGTGCTCTGCGACGGAGGAGAGTTTGTAAGCCTTATCAAGCCCCAGTTCGAGGCGGGTAAAAGCGCTCTCGGAAAGGGCGGTATCGTCCATAACAGCGCATATCGCTATCTTGCGGTAAAGCGCGTTATAGAGTGTGCGCACGATAACGGATTTGACTGCGTGGGACTTATCCGCTCGCCTATCGAGGGCGGAGACGGAAACAAGGAGTATCTTGCGCATTTCGTAAAGCGTTTTTGCTTGAAGCCCCGTGTGGACGATAAAATAATGAAAAAGATCACCGCTATGTAACCGAGAAATACCGAAAGGAAATATCAAAGTGAAAAAAATAGCGTTAATAACGAATTACAATATATCCGAAAAGCTTGCGGCGGCAATGCGCGTTGCCGATAAGATAGCCTCTTACACCGAGGAGATACTTATTCCCGTCAGCTTTAAGGAAAGAGTGATGCGGAGTAAAAATCACCGTAAGGAATTTACATATAAGTCGGTCGAGGAATTGTATTCCACGGCAGAGCTTGTGATAGTTCTCGGCGGAGACGGCGCAATGCTTGATACGGCAAGAAGAGTAGCCGCAACGGGTACGCCGATAATCGGAATAAATATGGGAAGAGTTGGCTATATGGCGGAGCTTGAAATGGATGAGCTCGATTTGCTTCCCAAGTTTTTTGAGGGAAAATACCGTATAGACGAGAGAGCTATGCTCGAAGCCGAGGTCATTTCGGGAAAGGGAATGAAGAAATTTTCGGAATTCGCTCTGAACGAAGCGACCATAACGAACGGAAGCGCCGCAAGGATAGTTGATCTTCAGCTCTCCGACGGAGACGAGCTCGTTTACACATACAGAGCCGACGGTCTTGTCATCGCTACGCCAACGGGCTCGACGGCATATTCGCTGTCAGCGGGAGGACCTATAATCGATCCCAAGCTCGCCTGCCTTTGCGTAACGCCGATCTGTCCGCACACCTTTTCGGCGCGTCCGCTCGTTTTTCCCGATACGGCGGAGTTAAGAGTAAAGAATATCTGCGTGCGCGAAAAGGTGCTCAAGCTTACCCTTGACGGCAGAGCTACCTACGACCTTTACTATGGAGACTCCGTAACGGTACGCCGTTCGGGGCTTACGGTAAAGCTCGTCAGGATAAAGGAGCAGAGCTTTTATTCAAAAATACGGATGAAGAAATTTGTTTAAACGAGGTACAAAATGAAATCCGAAAGACAGAACCGAATACTCGAGCTTGTGTCAAAGTATGAGATAGAGACGCAGGAGGATATGATCGAGCGTTTACGTTCCGAGGGCTATATGGTAACTCAGGCGACGGTGTCGAGAGACCTGAAGGAATTGAAGCTTACAAAGGCGCTGACGGCGAGAGGAACTTACAGATATTGCGTATCTCAAAGCAGAAATCATACGGGAAACGTCCGCCTCAACAACGCCATGGCAGACTCCATACTGCACGTTGACTACTCAATGAACAACGTGGTCATAAAGACCTACCCCGGACTTGCGCAGGCGGTGGCATCGGCTATCGATGCTATGAATATGCACAGCATACTCGGCTGTGTTGCGGGCGACGATACAATAATCATCGTATCGAGAGACGAGAAAAGCTCGGCAGAGATAAGCGAGAAGATACGGGAGCTTATGAAGGCTCTCTGATAAATAAAGAGAAAAAAGGAGGCGCTCGTTTTGATAGAGTCATTACATATTGAGAATATAGCCGTCGTAAAGTCGCTTGACGTTGATTTCGGCAAGGGAATGACCGTGCTGACGGGTGAGACGGGCGCGGGTAAATCAATAATCATAGACAGCTTAAACCTTTTGCTCGGAGGACGGGCGGATAAGGAATTCATAAGAAACGGCGAGACGAGAGGAGAGGTCAGTGCGCTCTTTTCGGATATTCCCGAGGGCACGTCGGCGTTGCTTTCGGAGCTCGGATTTTCCGCGCCCGACGGAACGCTTATGCTGTCGAGAGCCATTACTCAGACGGGCTCGTCGGCGCGGCTCAACGGAAGAGCCATAACAGCGGGAGTGCTCCGCGAGATAGCCGCGACGCTTTTTAATATCCACGGGCAGAATGACAATCAAAAGCTGCTAGATCCGCAGAACCATGTGGAGCTTCTTGACTCATACGCGGAAAACGGAGAGCTTCGAAAGACCTACGGAGAGCTTTACAAAAAAATACTCCATCTAAAAATAGAAATAGACAGCCTCAGACGCGACCGACGCGAGAGCGAACGGCTCTCCGAAATGCTCAGATTTCAGGTAGCCGACATCGATGCGGCGAAGCTGAAAAAGGGAGAAGAGGAAGCGCTTGAAGAGCTTATAAAACGCCTGAGAAGCGCCGAGCAGATAACGAAATGCTGTAATTTTGTGGCGAAAGCTCTCGAGGGCGGCGAAAAATCGCGCGGTGCTATATACCTTACCGACAGAGCCGCGGCGGCGATGGACAGTATATCCGACAGTATGCCCGAGGCGGAGAAGCTGTCCGAGAGGCTGAACAATATAAGATATGAGCTTGAGGACATCGCGGAAACTGCGGCAAGTCTTGACGGATTTGGCGGAGAGGATGCGGCTGAAAAGCTCGACAGAGCCGAGGCAAGACTCGACGTAATAAGGAGACTTGAAAAAAAGTACGGCGCAAGCGTTGAAGAGGTGCTCGAATTCAGAAACGATGCCTTCGAGCGACTCTCGAATATCGAAAATATTGATGAAAAGAGCGAAGAGCTTGAGGACGAGCTGAGAGAGCTTTCCGAGAGAGCTGAGAAGGTCGCGGCAGAGCTTACCGAAAGACGAAAGAGCTCGGCGCGCGGACTTGTAAAAAAGGTTACGGAAACACTTGCCTTTCTCGATATGCCTAAGGTGCGCTTTGACGTTGGAATAAAGAGGACGCAGGATTTTTGCGCGACGGGCAGAGACGCGGTCGAATTTATGATCTCGACCAACCCGGGTGAGCCCCTGATGCCCATGGCAAAGATAGCCTCGGGCGGTGAGCTTGCAAGAATTATGCTCTCGCTCAAAAACGTGCTCAATGAGTGCGACGGTATAGATACCGTTATATTTGACGAGATAGATACGGGAATTTCGGGTAAGACCTCACGCAAGGTCGGCATAAAGCTCAAGGAGATAGGCAGAGGCGCGCAGGTAATTTGTGTTACACACTCTGCGCAGATAGCATCGCTTGCGCATAATCACTTCTTTATTTCCAAAAAAGAGGTTGGCGGACGCGCTGAGACGACACTGCGTCTGCTTGACAGAGAGGGCAGAGAAGCCGAAATAGCAAGAATACTCGGCGGTATCGAGATAACCGACGCGCAGAGAGAGGCGGCAAGAGAGATGATAGCCGATGGAGAGAATTACGGATGAAGATAAATAAGACAAACGCTATGCGTCAGCTTGACGCGGCGAAGGTAAAATACGAGATATGCAGCTATGAGGTCGATGAAAACGATCTGTCGGGCACGCACATAGCCGAGCAGATAGGTTTGCCGTTTGAGGAAGTGTTCAAGACTATCGTTACAAAGGGCGACAAAACGGGATATACCGTTTTCTGTATTCCATGCCACAAGGAGATCGACCTCAAACGCGCCGCGCAGGTAACGGGAAATAAAAAAATTGAGCCGTTGCACGTTAAAGACCTGCTCGGAATTACGGGCTATATCAGAGGCGGATGCTCACCTGTTGGAATGAAGAAAAAGTTTCCCACATACTTTGACGAGAGCGCCGCGAGCCTTGAGAGACTGACCGTCAGCGCGGGAGTGCGCGGTATGCAACTCCTTTTGTCGGCAGAGGACATAATAAAATTCACGGGCGCGAAGCTCGCGAAAATAACGGCGGAGCAATGAGCTCCGCCGTTTTTAGCGCGAATTATTCTTCCGGAAAATACCACGGACATATTACCACGTTGGCTAATCCCGTTTCTACGTCAAAGCCAATGTAACAGTATTCGGCAGGTTCTTTTCCAAATAGCTTTCTTTTGTTGTTTCTGTAGCATATGCTGACCATCGGTTGCTGCTCGCCTTGACTATTGTAGCATTCAAAAGGTAGTTGATTTATCAGCTCGGGGGTGTCATATTTTTTTATCAGCTGATCGTAAGATTTTCCTATGATTTCAGAATTACAATCAATAGGCTCGTAAAAATAACTGTTGATGGAAATACAGTTTCCTTCATTTAAAGAAAATGTACAGCTACATAGAGAAAACAGCAAAAGTATTATTGTTAAAAGTAAAGAAATATATTTTTTTAGCATAACGACCTCTACGATATTGGATATTATCTCTGATATAGATCAATAACGGAATCCATTTGCATCAGTCCACGGATGAATCATTGAATTAGCTAAGCCGGTTTCTTCATCGAATTGAATATACAAAAATTCTACATATCCATCCAAAAACTCACTAATATCTCCTGTTTGATAGGCAATAGCAGATATATATTCCACATTGCCTTCACCCTCATCAAAATACCTTATAAAATACGGAGTTCCGTACCGTTCCATAATTTCTTCGGCTGTATGACCGATTATTAGTTCCGCTTCATACTCGCTTGGCAACGGGTTATATCTATATACCGTACATCCGCAAAAGCAAGAAAGTGAAAAACCAAGTATAAGAAATAAAGTAATAATTTTTTTATTAACCATAGCGTAATTCTTCCTCTAAAAAGCTATCAGTACTCTCCGTGTGCGTTTGTCGGTTTCCTACTGACTCGGAAATATTTGAAAAAATACCAAATATTCCTTAAATACATTATATCACATTGTCAAAACTTTGTCAATTGACACTATATACAAATACGCATAGTAAGGATTGTATATTGTGAAGATATGTATGGGAAAAAGAGAATTATTTGCACATATAAGAGAATAATTTATAAAAAGCCCTTGAAAAAAACAGAAATATGATGTATAATTAAAAGGTTAAATAAGCTATAACAGGAGAATGAAGGATGATAAGTATTAAAAAGATGATCGCCGAGGCGATAGTCGCCCGTGTGCTTGAAATTAAAAACGACGCAGAGCTTGACGCGTTGACCGTGTCGGCAATGCTTGAATATCCCCCCGATGCAAAGATGGGAGACTTAGCGCTTCCTTGCTTCAAGCTCTCCAAAATACTCAGAAGCTCTCCCGTAAAGATAGCCGAGACCGTTGCCGAGGGCTTTTCCGTACCTTGCGTAGCAAAAGCAGAGGCGGTAAACGGATACTTCAATATATTCCTTGACGGAGAATATCTTGCGTCAAAGGTCATAGCAGAGGCAAGAGAAAAGGGCGCAAAATACGGCGCGCCCGACCTCGGAGAGGGTAAGACGGTCGTGCTTGACTATTCCTCACCGAACGTCGCAAAGCCTTTCCATATAGGACATCTCGGAACGACCGTTATCGGTCATTCACTCAAAATGCTTCACGAATTCGCAGGTTATAAGTGCGTAGGCATCAATTACCTCGGAGACTGGGGAACACAGTTTGGTAAGCTCATCACCGCTTACCGCAAGTGGGGAAATAAGGAAGAGGTTGAACAGAGAGGTATCGACGCTCTTGTAGAGCTTTACGTTCGTGTAAATAACGCTATTTCGGGAAATGAGGAGCAGGGAATCCCCGCCGATCCCGCGCTTGCCGACGAGGCGAGAGCCGAATTCCACAAGATGGAAGAGGGAGACGAGGAAAATATCGCTCTTTGGAAATGGTTTGTTGAGATAAGCCTCGCCGAGTATCAAAAGACTTATGCTCAGCTCGGAATAGAATTCGACAGCTATAAGGGCGAGTCCTTCTATACCGATAAGATGCCCGCAGAGGTTCAGAAGCTCCGAGATAAGGGACTTCTCAAAATAGATGACGGCGCGTCTATCGTCGACCTTGAAGAATACGGAATGCCTCCATGTCTCATACTTAAACGTGACGGCTCAACTCTTTATCCGACAAGAGATATTGCGGCGGCTGTTTACAGAAAGAATACCTACAACTTCGACAAGGCGATATACGTCACAAGCGCGGGACAGAGCCTCCACTTCGCTCAGTGGTTCAAGGTCGTTGAGCTTATGGGCTACGATTGGGCAGACAAGCTCGTCCACGTTCCTTACGGAACTGTCAGCATAAACGGCGCAAAGCTCGCAACAAGAACGGGTAACGTAATACTTCTGCGCGACCTCTTTGCTACGGCTATCGAGAAGGTAGCGGGCATTATGGACGAGAAAAATCCCAACCTTGCAAATAAGGAAAAGATAGCTGAGCAGATAGGTGTGGGAGCGGTGGTATTCTACTACCTTTCCAACAACCGTATCAGAGATATAAACTTCGTTATGGAGGATGCTCTCAGCTTTGACGGCAACACGGGCCCCTACGTTCAGTACACATATGCGCGTACCTGCTCAGTGCTCGAAAAAGGCGGAGAGTACGACAGAAGCGCCGCGCTTTGCGTAACGACACCCGAGGAGACCGAGCTTGCAAAGACACTTCTCAGATTTGAGGAAAACGTTGTCGACGCGATAGATACCTATGAGCCCTCGGTAATAACGAGATATATTCTCGACGTTGCGGGCGCATTCAACAGATTTTATCATAATTGCTCCATTCTCGGAGCTGAGAACGAGCAGATAAAGAACACTCGTCTTGCTCTTACCGAGGCTGCAAAGACAGTTCTCGGAAACGCATTCGGACTTATCTGCCTTACGAAAACAGAGAAGGTATAAAAAACGGGCGAACGCAGTTCGCCCGCAAATCAGTTAATAATTTTGTATATAGAGAGGAAAACACAATGTCAGGACACAGCAAATGGGCTAACATCAAGCACAAAAAGGAAAAGACCGACGCGCAGAGAGCGAAGGTGTTCACAAAAATAGGTAAAGAAATAACCATCGCCGTTAAGGAGGGCGGCGGAGATCCCGCATCGAATGCAAAGCTCCGCGACCTTATCTTAAAGGCAAAATCCAACAACGTACCTAATGACAATATCGAGAGGACCATCAAAAAGGCTCTCGGCGGAACGGGCGAGTCCTATGAGGAGATCGTTTACGAGGGCTACGGCCCCGCAGGCATCGCTGTTATCGTAGAGACCACCACCGATAACCGCAACCGTACCGCAGGCAACGTCCGCTCTTATTTCTCCAAGTACCACGGAAATATGGGACAGACGGGATGCGTATCCTATCTTTTCTCCGAGAAAGGAGTTATCGTTATCGGTAACGAGGACGGAGATATTGACGAGGATAAGCTCATGGAAACGGCTCTCGAAGCAGGCGCGGAGGACTTCGCGGCTGAGGGAGAGGTATTTGAGATCTATACCGAGCCCGACGATCTTTACGCTGTAAAGGAAGCCTTGGAGGGTGCGGGATACGAGCTTCTCTCGGCAGAAAAGAGCAAGGTTCCCTCAAACTACGTTGAGCTTGAAAGCGAAGAGGACATAAAGTTTATGGAGCTTCTTATTGAAAAGCTCGAGGATGACGACGACGTAATGAACGTCTACCATAACTGGGAGAACTGATCCTGTTACCGTTTATGGGAAAATATAAACGACTACTGTCAAATATGGCAATCTTAGGGGCGGGTACCTTTGCATCAAAGGTACTTGTCCTTCTGCTTATGCCCTTTTATACGAGCATACTTTCGACAGCCGAATTCGGTACGGCAGACCTTATCTCGCAAACGGCAAATCTGCTTATTCCTTTGGCGGCTGTGGGAATATGCGACGGTATATTCCGATTTACGCTCGACTCGGCTGAGGACAAGAAAAAGATACTGTCCACGGGCTTGGCTATACTTTTTTTCGGAAGCGTGGCTATGTGCGGATTTGTGCAGATACTTTGGCTGTTTGATACCCTCGACGACTATATTCTGCTCATCGCGCTTTACGTTATAGCGGCAAATCTGCACCTTGCCTTCGCAAATTATATAAGAGCCGAGGGTAAAAACGTACTTTTTGCGGTGCAGGGAATTATAAACACCGTACTGACTATCTTGCTCAATATACTTTTTCTTGTGGCGTTCGACATGGGAAGTACAGGGTACGTTCTGTCGGTCGTTGTTGCCGACTTCACGCTTTGCTTAATACTCTTTTTTACGGCAAAGCTCTACAAATGCATATCCGTAAAGTCGGTTGACGGACGTGTGGCAAAGGATATGCTGAAGTTCAGTATTCCGTATATCCCGACAACTATTATGTGGCTCATAACCTCGGTGTCGGACAGATATATAGTTACCGCCTACCGAAGTGTTGAGGAAAACGGACTTTACGCGGCGGCGTATAAGTTGCCGACGATGCTCTCGCTTGTCAGCGGAGTATTTATCGAGGCGTGGCATTTTTCTGCCGTAAAGGACGCATCCGACGAAGAAAGATCGAGCTTTTTCGGAAACGTTTACGATAATTTTATGGGCTTTATGTTCTTCTGCGGCGCGTGTATCATCGCGTGCGCGAAGATATTTACGAAAATATTGCTCTCCGACGCATATTTTGAGTCGTGGAGATACGTTCCGATGCTCGTTATAGCTACGGTCTTTTCCACGCTCGTTTCATTCCTCGGAAGCGTGTATTTTCTTAAAAAGAAGAGTGCGCTCTCAATGCTTACGGCGATGGCGGGAGCGGTGACAAATATTATCTTGAATTTTCTTTTCATCCCGAAATGGGGTGCGATCGGAGCGGCGGCGGCAACGCTTGCCTGCTACGTGCTTGTGTATGTGATCAGAGCGGTGAATACAAAAAAGTATGTGCAGTTTGATCTTCATACCGTAAGGCTTATAATAAATACGCTTCTGCTCGGCGCGCAGATGGCGGCGTGGTTTATGCCTTGGAGATATATGTGGGTGGCACAGATGATCATCCCCGTGTTTATCCTCATCTTTAACGGACGCGGAATATTTTCGAGTATTCTCAAAATATTGAAAAGATTTTTTGGAAAAAACTCGAAAAAAATTTAAAAAAGCTATTGCAAAACTGCGACTGTTATGTTATAATATTATGCGTGTGTGCCGAATGATCGGCAAAACAGATTATTTTAGGGTAGTCCGCTGCGAGGCTCTGCATGAATACCCGTTATTTTAAGGAGGACTGAAAAAATGGATCTTATTCAGGCTTTTACAAATGAGCAGCTCAAGACCGAAGTACCGGTCATCAACGTTGGTGACACTATCCGTGTTCACAACAAGATCAAGGAGGGTTCTCGCGAGAGAATTCAGATGTTCGAGGGTACCGTTATCGCTAAGCACGGCGGCGGAATTTCCGAGACATTCACTGTAAGACGTGTTTCCTACGGCTGCGGTGTAGAGAAGACCTTCCCCATCCACTCTCCCAACGTAGAAAAGGTTGACGTTATCCGTCAGGGTAAGGTCAGAAGAGCAAAGCTCTACTATCTGCGCGACAGAGTTGGTAAGGCATCCAAGGTTAAGGAAAAGATCTAACCGAAGCCAAAAAATAAAGAGACAGGCAGTAATTGCTTGTCTCTTTATTTTTTTGGTTACTTTTCTTTTGAAAAAGAAAAGTAACCAAAAGAAAACATTGCATTGGGTTTGTGCTTCAAATTGGAATTTGTCGGGGAGTCGTTATGTTCGCACAAACCCAAACTGTGATAAAGTAACTCAAAGCCTTCTCCAGCGGGAGAACTACTTCGCTACACATAGTAGCTTCCCACGCTGGGGAAGGCTTTGATGTTAGTTTACCCACCAATACAATCTGTTCGATAAACTCCAATTTAATGCTACCCGCTCAATCCCCCCTGAGCATTTTCTCTACCGTATCAAAAAACACCTCTCTGTCGTCCTCAGAAAGAATGGCGTAGGCGACGTAATTGCCGAAGGTCTTGACCTCCGCGCTCCTTAGCTTTTCAAGCTCCTTTGGCGCGTAGCTCGCAATAAATTCTCCCTTTTCTTCAAGAAGACCGTCAAGATACCTTTCCGTCAGCTCCGCAAGTCCGTCGCGCGACGCCTCGTCGGGAGCGTGAAAAACACCTATCTCGTTGATGTTCTCAGATGCCGTCGAATAACGAAGCGCGTGGTCGTCGTCAAGCTCGGTGTCCTCAAAATTGTACTTGATGTGATCACCGTCGAAGCTTTCATAGCCCATATCGACAGGTATCTGCTCCTCGGCGCTGTCAAGGAGCTCAGAGCAAGGCACGTCGTCTCTGTATTCTCCCTTTTTTGAGCAGGCACAGAGGCTGAGCGCAAATGATAAAATGATGGCAAAGCAAAGAATTTTTTTCATTTTCTACTCCTATTTGTATCCGTGTGTGCGGATATATTCAATTATTTTTATATATGCGTCACGCGTCAGGTGGTGTCCGTCACCTGCCTGATATTCGAGCTTCAGCCGACCGTTTGAGTCTGTCAGTATTTCGTTTACGTTGAGATACCGCAATCCCTCCTCGGTGCAAAGCTCCAACGCCCAGCCGTTGAGCGTCTCGATACGTTCGTTCAGCCCGTCAAGAGTGACCGAATAGCCGCTCATATCCATGTTTTCGGCTACGGGGTAGCACGAACCGAGGATGATCTTAGTGTCGGGGGATGACGAGCGCGCCGTATCTATGAGCTTTTTGTAGCAGCTTTTGAAATATTCCTCGCCTCGCTTCACCTTTCCGACGGCTCCGTTGAGCCCAAAGGTCAAAAGAAGATACTCGGGGCGCTTTCTCTTTATCGCCTCTCCGAAGGATACAAGCTCTCCGCTTTCAGGATGTATCACCTTCATATTTGCCGTTTCGCTGTCAAGTATCGCCGTTCCGCTTTCGTCGGCAAGCACCTGCGCCGTATCTCTGCCGCCCGAAAGCACGCCGCGACTCTTTAAGTGATAGGTCGTTGACTCACCGAAAAAAACAAAGCTGTCAATATAATCCTCTCCCATATCGTCGCTTTCCTCCAATACCGTAGGCGGCTCTTCCTCATCCGAGGTAGCTGCTGTCGGGGCGGATCTATCGCCATCCCCGCAGGCTGAGAAAAGTGTTACGCAAAGAGTTGCGCAAAGAAACAGAGAAAGTATTATTGACAGCTTTTTTATAATTTTTTTCATTTGCCTTTCGGTCTCCCACATTTTACTCAGACCGAGGCAAGAATATCAGCGAAGCTTTTTGAATTTGCTTTCGTACACCTCTTCTTTTTTGCTGTTTCGCTTGAAGCTCCACGAAAGAAATGCGCATACACCGTAGATCAGAAAATAAAGAACGGTCACAGCGGCAAAGCCTATCATTATCTGAGAGCCCGAAAGGGAAAGAGGCAAAAAGAAGCAGACGTAAGAGCCGAAGATCAGTATAACGTACTGTATGGCAACTCTCAGCGCCTTGTTCCACGAGTCTATCCTCAGGATACATTGCGAAATAGCGCCGAGGACGGAAAAAATAAAAATGTAAAGAAGCCACGATGCCCGTATCGCGGGCTCTTCGGTCTCCACGTTCACCACCATCATCAGAGCCGCGTACAGCGCAGTGATAACGGTAAAGAATATGGACGTATCGGTAAGCATATTTTTCAGAATTTTTTTGATATTCATTGTATATGTTCGATCCTTCCTAAAGTGTACCCTAACACTATACCACATATACAAAATTTTTTCAACAAATATTATGTAAATTTTTTAAATATTATTAAGCATTATCTCAATAAGCTCGTCAAAAGCGGTAGAAAGCTCGGAGCGAAGTCTGCCTGTAAGTATTATTGCCTCGGCGTGCTTTTTTGAAAGCGCTCCCGATCTCACCTTTGCAAGCATACGTTTGTGAGCATTTCTTCCCTCGGACAAAAGCTGTCGGTAGCCTTGGAGATCGGGATTTTCATCAGGCTTTCGTATGCGGCGTAGGAGAAAAATTCCGTTCCGCAATTCCTCCGACAGCTTTATGCAGACAGCCGCTTCCTCATTGGTCTTCATAAATGTCGCGGTAGCCGACGGATCGGACGTAAGCTCGGATACGGTGTCGATTATGCGTGAAAGACAATGAGCCGTGGCAGCTATGTTGTCGCGCTCAAGTGGCGGAAGAAAATCCGAAAAAAGAGCATCCTCGGTCTTGCATACAAGTCGGTCGCACTCGCGGCGTATGTCTGAGATGTTCGCCTTTTCTTCTGTGCCGCAGGCAAGACAGACAGCCGAAAGGGAGAGCTCGGACAGCTTTTCAAGATCCTCGAAATAATTGTATTTTACCAAATATACATCACGCCTTTCTGTTTTTTTTATTGGAATAGAGCAGACATCAGGAGAGAAAAAATAAATCCGAGAGCGGCGCATACGGGGAAGGTCAGCCCCCACGCGGCAAGCATCTGAGAAACGATGCGAAGATCAACTCCGCCGCGCTTACAAAAGCCCGTTCCCATAATGGCACAGGATTTTGAATGTGTGGTGCTTGCGGGAATACCGAGAAGAGAACAGATAAAGAGCACTGCGGATGAGGCTATATCTGAGGCGCTTCCGCCTGCGGCGTCGAGATCGGTCATATCACAGCCGACCTTTTTTATTATCCTTGCGCCGCCGAGAGCCGTGCCGAGCGTCATTACCGAAGCGCATATGAGAACGACTCCGATGGGGATATTTCCGTCAAAGACCTCGCCCCCGCTTCCAAGCGACAGAGCAAGCATATATATGCCCATAAATTTTTGTGAGTCCTGCGCTCCGTGTAAAAGAGCGCTCACTGCGGCGCTCAGCTTTTGCGCGCGTGAAAAATAAAGCATCGTTCGCCGCCGTTCGCTTCCTCGGAGAATGAAGCATAAGAGCTTGTTGACAACGTATCCGAGAACGAACGGCGGAAGAGTCGTGGCGAAAAGCCCCGTGAGCACAAGCGCCCATTCCTTTAGGTTGATTGCGTCAAGACTCATGCGCTCCGCTATCGCCGCACCCGTAATGCCCGAAATAAGGGCGTGGCTCTCGCTTGTGGGAAGTCCGAAACGCCACGCAAGCGTCGCCCAGAGTATGACCGCCGCAAGCCCCGCTGCTATCGCGTACAGCGCGCCCTTGCCGTCACTCCCGAGGTCTACGATATTGTAAAGAGTTTCAGCAACGCGCGGACTTATCAGCGCCATTCCCACAGCTCCCGTAAAATTACATACTGAAGCCAACACAAGCGCGGAGGATGGGGACATTGAGCGCGTCGACACACATCCCGCGATGGCGTTCGGAGCGTCTGTCCATCCGTTGACAAGCACAACGAGCAAAATAAGAACTGTTATGACCGCTATCATACCGCCATCCCTCCGACAAAAATATCACTATGTAAAACTTATGACGGGAAGGGCGCATAAATTCCAACGGACAAACAGGCAAAGCACAAAATATTTGCCGAGCAATATTAAAAAAAGCTACACAAGGGGAGGATTTTATGGTATAATATATTGAATGGCTTTGTGACTATTCTGGATACGTTCAAATTGGAATTTGTCGGTGTGTTTGTATCGGTGGAAAAACTAACAAAAAAGCCTTCCCCCGCTGGGGAAGGCTGAATATTAGTTCGCCCACAGTTATTCTTTGTTTGTGTGAACATATCGACTTTTCGCCAACGGCGAAAAAGATAAACTCCAATTTGAAGATTTACTGAATAGTTATATAGACTTTTATTTTCAGAGGTTTGAATTATGGATAAAAAAATAACGGAACGGGTGAAAAAGCTGAGAGCAGAGCTTACCTACCATTCGGAAAAATATTATAATGAGGATGCCCCCGAAATATCCGACTATGAGTACGATATGATGTTTGCCGAGCTGAAGGCTCTTGAGGAGGCGCATCCCGAGCTTTACGATCCGACGTCTCCTACGGTGAGAGTTGGCGGAAGGGCTCTCGATAAGTTTGAAAAGGTCACACATACGGCGCGTATGGACTCGCTTGCCGACGTGTTTTCCTTTGAGGAGGTAGAGGATTTCTGCCGACGTATGCAGGAGATCCTTGTAAAACCCGTATATTCGGTAGAGCCTAAGATAGACGGACTTTCGGTTGCGCTGAGATATGAAAAGGGAATTTTCGTTCAGGGCGCGACAAGAGGCGACGGAACTGTTGGCGAGGACGTGACCGAAAATCTCCGTACCGTTCGTTCTATCCCCCTAAAGCTTTCCGAACCTCTCGATCTTGTTGTCAGAGGCGAGGTGTATATGCCCCGCGCGGTGTTCGAGCAGATAAACGAACGTCGGCGCAACGAGGGACAAGCGCTTATGGCAAATCCCCGAAACGCGGCGGCGGGATCTTTGCGACAGCTCGATCCTAAGATATGCGCGGAGCGTAAGCTTGATATATTCGTTTTTAATTTTCAGGGCGGTAATCTTTATGCCGACGGACACGCGCTCGCGAGTCACACCGAAACGCTTGACCGTCTTTCTGAGCTCGGATTTAAGGTGCTTTGTATGAGGGAGAGGACCGACAGCGCCGAGAGCGTTACGGCGCATATAGAAAAGATAGGTAAAGCGCGTGAGTCTCTCGAATACGATATTGACGGCGTTGTCATAAAGATAGACGGACTTGACGCAAGACGTACCGTCGGAGAGGGAACGAGCACGCCTAAGTGGGCGGTTGCGTATAAATTTCCACCCGAGGAAAAGGAGACCACTCTTGAAGATATAATCATCGCCGTCGGCAGAACGGGAGTTCTTACCCCTACTGCGGTGCTCTCGCCCGTGAGACTTGCGGGAACCACCGTGAGCCGAGCAACGCTCCATAACCTTGATTTTATCCGTCAGCGCGATATTATGCTTGGCGATAAGGTCATAGTCAGAAAGGCGGGTGACATCATTCCCGAGGTCGTTGGCACTGTAATCGCAAAGAGAGACGGAAGCGAAAGACATTTTTCGATGCCTACCGTCTGCCCCTCTTGTGGAGAGCCCGTAACGAGAGATGAGGACGAGGCGGCTGTGCGTTGTACGAACAGCGCGTGTCCCGCACAGCTCTCAAGGTCGATCGAGCATTTTGCGTCAAAGGGCGCTATGAATATCGACGGTATGGGACCTCAGATAGTCGAGCTTCTCTTGAAAAATGACCTTATACACGACGTGTCCGATCTTTATACCTTGAGGGCAGAACAGCTCGAGGGGCTTGAGCGAATGGGCAAGAAGTCGGCTGAAAATCTTATTTCGGCAATAGAGGGCTCAAAGGGCGCAGGGCTTGAACGCCTTGTGTACGCTCTCGGCATACGAAATATCGGAGAGGTAGCGGCAACGGCGCTTGCTGTTCGCTACGGAAGCCTCGAAGCACTTATGGGGGCTACCCTTGAAGAGCTTTGCGAAATAGAGGATTTCGGTGAGATAACCGCAAGGTGCGTTGTTGATTTCTTCTCGCATCAGCAGAACCGCGCGCTCTGCGAAAAGCTTGCTGAGCTCGGACTTGTGACTACCTCTGTCTCCGAGCCCGTGGGCGACCTTCTGGCAGGCTCGACCTTTGTGCTTACGGGAACGCTCCCCACAATGTCAAGAGACGAAGCCTCGGCGCTTATCAAGGCGGCGGGCGGAAAGGTCAGCGGCAGCGTTTCTAAGAAAACCACCTATGTCGTCGCAGGCGAGGCGGCGGGCAGTAAGCTGACAAAGGCGCAAAGCCTCGGCGTAAAGATAATTTCCGAGGAAGAGCTGCTTCACTTACTTTCTGAAGGAAAGTAAGTGAAAATGCACAGTGCACAATGCACAACGCACAATTAAGGTAACTTTTCGTAAACGAAAAGTAATTTATTCAAATGACACTTTATAAATTTTTGTATTATTATACCTGAAAAATATAAGTCAATTTGCTTTTTGCCACAGGCAAAAAGCTACCTAAGTTGTGAACTGTGCATTGGAATAGTTACTTATACTCCCGTGAAAGCAACTATTCCCCTATATATCCCTTCGGCAAAGAGATCGGGACGGGTGTTCATTAAATTCGCGTCGTTAGGATTTGTGATAAATCCAAGCTCCACAAGCACCGATGGCATAGCGGTGCGGCGCAGAACGTAAAGATTTGTGCGTACCTGCATACCTCTGTTTCGCAGTCCTGTCGTCTCGTTGAGCCCGACAAGAATATCCTCCCCGAGACTGAACGCGGCGGATGGCTCGGAAAAGGCGAACGCCTCGCTACCCGTGGCGGAACTGATGCTTGACGCGTTGGTATGTAGACTTATAAAATAATCCGCGCCCCATTCGTTTGCTTCGGAAACACGCAGACGCAGACTTGTAGAGTTTGATGTTCCTATCTGTGAGTCTGGAGTTGGACGCGAGAGCCTTACCTCAAAATTGCCGTTGGCGCGCAAAAGCTCCGCAAGATCAACGCCTACGCGGTAAACTATGTCCTGCTCTCGTAGTCCGTTTCCCTCAGCGCCCGCGTTCGGATTCTGCGGATTGTGTCCTTGATCTATGTATATCTTTATCGCCATTGTGTACTCCTTCCGTAAATGTGTTCTATGTGCATAATATTCGGCGGGATGGCAGATTGTGAAAAAATAGAAGGAATTTTTATATGACGACTTATAAAAACTCAGAAGAAAAAAATCAAATAAGAGGCGGTGTCCTCTACCTTGTGGCAACGCCTATAGGTAATCTTGCCGATATGAGCGAACGCGCCCTCAAGGTGCTTTCCGAGGTCGACTTTATCGCGGCGGAGGATACGAGAAATTCTTTGCGCTTGCTCACGCATTTCAGCATTTCCAAGCCTATGGTCTCGTATCACGACCACAATAGGCGCGAACGGGGTGAGGAGATAGCAGAAAGACTCCTTTCGGGGGAGTCCTGCGCGCTTATTACCGATGCGGGAACTCCCGCAATATCCGATCCCGGGGAGGATATTGTCGCTCTTTGCGCAGAGCGAGGCATACCCGTAACGAGCGTCCCCGGGGCGTGCGCTATGATAACCGCGCTCACGCTTTCGGGGCTTCCTACCGCAAGATTTGTTTTTGAGGGCTTTTTGCCCGTTCAGAAAAAAGAGAGAAGAGAACGGCTCGAAGAGCTCGCATATGAGAGAAGGACGTTTATACTCCACGAAGCGCCCCACAAGCTCCGTACGACTCTTTCCGACCTTGCCGAGGTATTGGGCACAGAGAGGAGAATATCCTTGTGCAGAGAGCTTACAAAGCTAAACGAGGACGTTCAGAGAACGACACTTGCCGACGCTGTGGAATATTACAGCGAAAAAGAGCCGAGAGGCGAATACGTTCTCGTTATAGAGGGAGGACGGAAAAAAAGAGAAGATACCTCGGAAAATACGATGACACCCGAGGAGGCTCTCGCATATTATCTTGAAGAGGGTATGAGCCGAAACGATGCGCTCAAAGCGGCGGCAAAAAGGCTCGGAATATCGAAAAACGAGCTCTATCGGCTGACTCTCGGCAAATAAATGAGACCTTTTTATTGCCAATATACAAAGAATTTGGTTGAAAATACATAACATTCTACATTTTGAATGGTGAAAAAAACTTGATTTTTTGCGGATTTTGTGATATTATATACTGTATAACAGTGCAATAACGGTGTAATAATTATGAAAGGAATATACAACTATGGAAAAGATGAAGGTTGGCGTTGTCGGCGCCACAGGTATGGTAGGTCAGCGTTTTCTGACTCTCCTTGAGGATCACCCCTATTTTGAGGTCGCTGCTCTTGCGGCTTCCGCACGTTCTGCGGGAAAGACCTATGAGGAGGCAGTAGGTGCACGTTGGAAGATGAAAACTCCCATGCCCGAGAAATACAAGAAAATGGTAGTTATCGATGCGGCAAATATCGAGGAGATGGGTAAGCTCTGCTCCTTCGTATTCTGCGCTGTCGATATGAAAAAGGACGAGATCAAGGCTCTTGAGGAAGCATACGCAAAGGCTGAGATCCCCGTTGTTTCCAATAACTCCGCAAACCGTTGGACTCCCGACGTACCTATGGTAATTCCGGAGATCAACGACGCGCACCTTGAGGTCATCGCGGCTCAGAGAAAGAGACTTGGAACAAAGAGAGGCTTTATAGCCGTAAAGCCCAACTGCTCTATCCAGTCCTACGTTCCTGCGCTTACACCCCTTTTGAAGTACGGCATCAAGGAAGTTGTAGCTACTACATATCAGGCAATCTCCGGCGCAGGTAAGACCTTCAACGAGTGGCCTGAAATGATAGACAATATCATTCCCTACATCGGCGGCGAGGAAGAGAAGAGCGAGCAGGAGCCCCTTCGTGTATGGGGTAAGGTTGAAAACGGCGAGATCGTCAAGGCTGACGCTCCCGTAATCACCACACAGTGCATCCGCGTTCCCGTAAGCGACGGACACACTGCGGCTGTATTCGTTAAATTTGAGAATAAGCCTACTAAGGAAGAGATACTTGAGGCTTGGAAGAACTTCAAGGGCAAGCCCCAAGAGCTTGGACTCCCCCACGCTCCCGAGCAGTTCATTACCTACTTTGAGGAGGATAACCGTCCTCAGGCTGCTCTCGACCGCGATATATACGGCGGTATGGGCGTAACCGTAGGCAGACTCCGTGAGGATATAATCTATGACTACAAGTTCGTAGGACTTTCTCATAACACTCTCAGAGGTGCGGCAGGCGGAGCGGTGCTTATCGCTGAGCTCCTTTACAGAGAGGGTTACTTCAACTGAAAATAAAAAACAAGGCAGACCGTGAGCGATCTGCCTTGTTCAATATAAAAAGGAGAAACTCATGGTAATAAATATTATACTGTTTTGCGTTGGACTCCTTGTGCTCATAAAGGGCGGCGACTGGTTTGTGGACGGCTCTACGGGTATTGCGCGTAAGTTCCGTCTGCCCGAAATACTCATAGGCGCTACCGTCGTATCCATCGGAACGACACTTCCCGAGGTAATGGTCTCGGCGCAAGGCGCACTTGCGGGCTCGGGAGATATGGCATACGGAAACGCTATGGGCTCGATAATCTGTAATACTTCGCTTATCGCGGCGCTGACAATAGCGATAAAGCCGAGCAAGGCGGACAGAAAGTCGCTGATATTACCGGTTTGTTTCTTCTTCGGCGCGGCGGCGCTTTATGCATTCGTTGCGTACTTTTTCGGACGCTTCTACCTTTGGGTGGGTATCGTTTTGCTCCTTGCCTTTGTTGCGTATATGATCATAAATATCATTAAAGCTAAGCGATCCATGACAGAAAGCAAGAGTGACGTCGAGGCAATATCGGACGCGGCAGAAGAAGCTTCCGAGGAAGCACCTAAAGAGGGAAAAGATTTTCTCGGCTTCATACTTGTCGGTGCTTCAATGATCATAGCTCAGCTCATAATGACGTTCGGAACGGGCGAGAGTAGCTTTTTGGTCGGCGCTGTCGGTGCCGTTGTCCTTGCTGTCGGAATACTCAAGGCATTTCTCGGTAAAAAGCTGAAGCTCTTGAGCTCTAACGTACTTGTTATTATCCTCGGCGCGATATTGATCGCAATAGGCGCAGATTTTCTTGTTGATAACGGCATGGCGATAGCCGCGGCGGTGGGCGTGCCCGAAACCGTCATCGCGCTTACTTTCGTGGCACTTGGCACTTCCTTGCCCGAGCTTGTAACGGCGATAACGTCTCTTGCGAAAGGACACAGCGCGCTCTCCCTCGGAAATATCATAGGAGCAAATCTCTTCAATCTTGTTCTCGTCAACGGCGTTGCGACGACGCTGAGTCCCTTTGACGTACCTACTGACTCTACACTTTTTGGGCATCCCACGTCATTGGTGTTAGATATTCCTATGATGATAGCGGTAATGCTTTTGCTGACAGTTCCCGCGCTGATACGGGGCAAGCTGTCAAGAGCGCAGGGAATTATCCTGCTTTGCCTGTATGCCGCATTTTGCGTGGTTCAGTTCGTTATTTGAATATAGAAAAGAGGTCGTCTGAAAAAAGATGACCTCTTTTTTCTTCATAAGACCGTCAACAAATTTTCACAATCTACTTGACAAATGTAAAAATAAGGTATATAATAAACAAGTAATATGTAATAAAAGGGAGTAGTTTGCGCAGCTTTGCTGTGTCGGTTGTGTCGTCAGAACGGCTCGTATAGCCCGGGACAACCTGAACCTTGGTTTAAAACGAGACTTTTATCATACCGACGTGTGATAAGGTCTTATTTTTTTACTCCCGAGAAAGGTGAAAAAATGGAGATACTGTACGAAAACATCCTTCTGCTGTTTCAGAACGGCGGTTGGCAGCGCGTTGTAATGTGGCTCATCGGCGCGCTTCTTATCTACCTTGCTATCAAAAAGGACATGGAGCCCACGTTGCTTCTTCCCATGGGATTTGGCGCTATCATAGTAAATATCCCCGCGATATACGACGGCGCGCTTTCCGAGCTTTTTGATATGGGTATTTCAAACGAGCTCTTCCCGCTGATACTCTTCATAGGTATCGGAGCAATGATCGACTTCGGTCCTCTGCTCTCAAACCCCAAGCTGATGATATTCGGCGCGGCGGCGCAGTTCGGTATATTCTTTACGTTCTGTCTCGCGTCTATATTCTTCACGCTCCCCGAGGCGGCATCTATCGGTATCATAGGCGCGGCTGACGGTCCTACGGCTATCGTTGTCGCTATGCAGCTTCTCGGAAGCGACAATGGAATAACAGCGGCGATAATGGTCGCGGCGTACTCCTATATGGCGCTCGTTCCCGTTATCCAGCCTCCCATCATCAAGCTGATGACTACCAAAAAGGAACGCCTTATCCGTATGCCTTACAGACCTAAGGCCGTTTCAAAGACTGTAAAGATACTCTTCCCCATAGTTATAACCATAGTTGCGGGACTTATCGCGCCCGAGTCTATCGATCTTATCGGATTCCTTATGTTTGGTAATCTCATTCGTGAGTGCGGAGTGCTCGACAGTCTCTCCGAGACAGCGCAGAAGGTGCTTGCAAATCTCATTACCATATTCCTCGGAATTACCGTTGCAACACAGATGACGGCTGAAAAGTTCCTTCAGCCCTCCACTCTGCTTATTCTCGGTCTCGGACTTTTCGCATTTATCTTCGATACCGTAGGAGGAATTCTCGTTGCAAAGATCATCAACCTTTTCTCCAAGGAAAAGATCAATCCTATGATCGGCGCGGCAGGTATCTCGGCGTTCCCGATGGCGGGACGTGTAGTTCATAAGATGGGACTGAAAGAGGATCCTCAGAACTTCCTTCTTATGCATTCGATCGGTGTAAACGTATCGGGACAGATAGCATCCGTTATCGCAGGCGGATTGATACTGAGCTTTGCCAAGGATTTCGTAAATTTCCTCGGTTGATGAAAGGAGCAGATCATGGATATATTCAAGAACATTGATATGAGCCGCTTTGTTTTCTCTCTGCAATATATGTGGAAGGGAATGCTTTGCATTTTCGTAGTTATAGCTGTTATCATACTTGTTGTTTACGCGCTGAATTTCTTTATCGGCAAGATAGATAAGAAAAAACAGCTTAAAGAACAGGAAAAAGAGAATAACTGAAATACGGGCTTTCCCTCGCACTTGGGGGAAAGCCCGATTTTGTGCTTCTGTCGGTCTTATTTTGAAAATTGTACTTGACTTTTTTTGTTAAAGTGCTATAATATGAGTGGTATAAATAAAAACACAAAGGAGAAAAGAAAATGCTTCCAATGCCAACAAATTATTCGATCTTTCCCGCAGTATATCCCGCAGACAAGGATTCTGAGGTGTGGATAGTTCCAAGTGAGAGAGCCTTTCTTATGTTTGAGGGAGAGGAATATACCGTCACCGTCATCGGTGTTGACGAGGACGTTCCCGAAAGAAAAGATCCAAAGCACCATAATACCTTTACTGTAAAGGCGTCGGGAGGCGTTCTCAACTTTAAATATACGTTCCGCGGTGAGCAACAGCATACGGTCATAGTCAACTACAACGAAAAGAATATAGCTAAGCTCTCGGTATATTCGCTTCGTGAGGATCTCTACGCCCTCACACCTCTGCGCGGAGATCTTCATGCTCACAGCTATCGCTCCGACGGTAATAGAGATCCCGCCGCATTTCTCGGACATTACCGCGAGCAGGGCTACGATTTCACTACGCTTTCTGACCATAACAGATATTATCCCGGCGGAGAGATCGATGAAACTTATGCCGACGTAAAGCTCGGAATAACGCATATCCAAGGCGAGGAGGTGCACGTTCCCGGTACTCCCATACATATCGTTCACGTCGGAGGAAAGAGCTCTGTCGCGCAGATATATATCGATAACTCCGAGGAATATCAGGCAGATATGGCGGAGCATAAGGCAAACGTCCCCGCATCTGTGCCCGAAAAATATTCCGAGCGCTACGCTATGGCAAAGTGGGTTTGCGACAGCGTACATAAGGCGGGTGGACTTGCAATATTCCCCCATCCTTATTGGATGCCGGGTGACTCAAAGTCGTTTAACGTCTGCGATGAGCTTGCAATGATATTCTTAAAGGACGGAATGTTCGACGCGTTCGAGGTCATAGGCGGAATATCTCCGAAGCTCAATAACCGTCAGGTCGCTCTCTGGTGCGAAGCGAGAGCCGAGGGCGTTAATATCCCCGTTGTGGGATCAAGCGACGTACACGCTATGAAGGACGTGTCAATTTATCCCAATAACTTTACAGTAGCTTTCGCAAAGAGCAGAAGTGAAGAGGATATACTTGCCGCCATCAAGTCGGGAATGTCGGTTGCCGTTGAGTCTCAGGGCTATGAATACGACAGAATTTGCCGCGCTTACGGTAAGCTCAGACTTGTAAGCTACGCGCGTTTCCTGCTTGAGGATTACTTCCCGACGCTTCAGCGTATCTGTCAGGGCGAGGGCGTAGCTATGCGCGCTTACGCTATGGGAGACGTTGATAAATCGGTAATTGAATGTCAGGTAGAGGTAACGGAGAGCTTTAAGGAGAGATATTTCGGAAGAAAAGCACCTAAGCTCCCGAGCGCTGAGATAATAGAGTTTGAGAACAGATGGAGAGAAAGACATTGCGAAGGACCTATCACTAAGGGAAGCCTTATTTATTCGGATAAGGTAACGAGACAGATATAAAAAACAAAAAAGATGCTTCAATTTACGAAGCATCTTTTTTGTTTTTCGGTGTTATTTCGTTCCAAAGCGTAAAGCCAAGTATCAGCGCGCCGCCGATGATCTGCAAGACCGTCATTTTCTCCCCGAGGACGAATACCGAAATAAGCACAGCAACAAGCGGATCAATGTAGCTGAGTATTGCCGCCTTCTGTCCCGTCAGCTCCTTGAGGGAAGAGAAGTACATACAATAGGTAATTCCCGTGTGTATAAGTCCGACGATAAGCAGACAAACAGTACCCTTCGCGTCAAGGCTCGTAATATTTATACCGCCCGTAAAGATAACGTAAGGTATAAGTGTTACGATCGCCGCAAGAAATTGCAGAAAGGTCCTGTGTATTCCCTCAACGTTCTTGATAAACTTGTTCAGCAGTATGACAGTAGCATAAAAAAGAGCCGCCAAAAGACCGAAAAGAATTCCGAGCAGATGGTTAGAGCCCTCCGCCGTGTCTCCAAGCCCTGTGATAAGTACAAGCCCTATAGTCGACATCGCAAAGCATATCCACTGCTTTGCACCCATTTTTTCCTTGAAAAGGATGGGGCAGACAAGCGTTACGATAACGGGAGCAAAATAATAGCTCAGCGTTGCGGTCGATACGGTGGTGTACTTGTAGGCTTCAAAAAGAAATATCCAATTGATACCTATAGCGCAGCCCGAGATAAGGAGTAAGGGTATCTCTTTTTTTATTTTTTTGAAAGGAATTTTCTGCTTTGTGACGAGCAGAAAAATACCGATAAGCGCCGCCGCAAGAACAGCGCGCCAAAGAGCTATCTCTCCTGAGGCGAGAGGGATGCTCTTTACAAAAAGCCCGATAGTGCCGAACACCGTCATAGAGAGGATCAGCATAATGCGAGGATCGAATTTTCGCTTCATAGGGAATTCTCTTTTCTTAAAGTGATGTGATAATTATACCGCAATATGAGAGCGATGTCAATGATTATTCGCAAACGAATTTTTACGGTTTTAAAATTAAATAGAAGTCTGTTATGCCTTATGCGCAATATTACACAATGATAAGAAGTCTCTTATGTGTAATGCTACAAAATTGAGGGCAATATCTTGACATTTTGGAGAAATGTGCTATAATGGTAATTGGATATTAGTCACCCAAAATAAAAATTTAAGGAGGAAAAAGAAAAATGACTAATAAGAAATCCACAAAAAGAGCACTGATAGCAAGTGTAATTTCACTGTTGCTTTGCTTTACAATGCTCATGGGTACGACCTACGCGTGGTTTACCGACAGCGTAACGAGTGCCAACAACATCATCAAGACGGGTAATCTTGATGTTGAGCTCTATTGGACATCTACACCCGACGATGAAGATAGTTGGGCTAAGGTCGATGATGAGACCAACGTGTTCACAGAGACTCTTTGGGAGCCCGGCCACGCAGAGGTAGTTTACCTCAAGGTAGTAAACGAGGGCAGCCTTGCTCTCAAGTATCAGCTCGGTGTAAACATAGCTAAGGAAACAGGCTCTGTTAACGTAAACAACGAGAACTTCAAG
>JAFTYG010000077.1 GCA_017461365.1 Clostridia bacterium
ACCATTTGCGCGTCTCAGCGGAGCACCGTATTGGACGTGGAAGTCTCCCTCGGCGTGGGGCAATAAGCTTCAGGATGTTATCGAGCTTGAAAGAATGGAAAGCGCGTGGACCGCTGACGGAGAGATAGAGCTTATGGCGGAGGGCGATACTTATCCCCGTCCTCGCTTTATGTGTCCCGCAAGCTATCTTGAGGGCTTTGATACGGCATTGCGCGCGGCGGGCTGTATGGGAGGAATACTCAAATATGCGATAGATTACACTTCCTCGGTAGATTACGAGAGAGGATACATAAAGGCTCATAAGCGTAACAGAGCGCTTTATCGCAGTATAGATATGATGTTCGGAAACAAGAGAGCTTGCGGCATACGTGTTTACGAGAGTATGCGAAAGGTTGCCGATGCCGACCTTGACATTTACAAAAATTCGGGCGAGGGCGCGCAAAATATGTTCTTTTCAATGGCGGCGAGACTGCTCGATTGTCAGGCGATCCCCACAGTATATGAGGGTGACGGCACTTGCGGAATAGCCTTCGGGGAAAACGCAAGACATCTCGACGAGAGCGCACGCAAAAAAGGACTTATCATCGACGCCCTTGCGGCAAAGATACTCTATGAGCAGGGAATTGACGTGGGTATCGAGAGCATAGGAAAGAGAGTATCCACAGCGGTAGAATACTTTTATGATTATGACGAAAGGGTTACGACCTATGGAGTAGGCTCTTATGATCATAAATTCAACAAGAATATTCGTGTCTTGAGCGAAGCAAGATATAATGGCACATTTTCACTTATGAGTAAGAATGCCGATAATATTTCTGTTCCGATATCGTACACATATGAAAATGCCGACGGCGAGAGATTTCTTGTGCTTAATGTCGATATGCTTGATTGTACGGACACATATATAGGCAGATTTATGCGAGTCAGCCTTCGCGGAAGACAGATAGCAGACAATGTGGAATGGCTTTCGGGCAATAAGCTTCCCGCATATTGCGGCGGAAACCCCTTGCTTTATATGATAGCTAAGAGGGGAGAGGACAGCCTTTCGGTAGGTCTTTGGAATTTCTTTGCCGATCCTACATTTGAGAATGTTGTGGAGCTTTCGGAGGAATACAAGGAGATAAGCTTTATCGGCGGCGCTTCCGGAAGACTTGACGGCAACAAAGTTTATCTGTCGGATATACCCGCCTACGGCTTTGCGGCATTCGAAGTGAAAAAATAATTTTTAAACATACAAAAACAGAGCCGAATTTGCAAAAAACTATTGCAATCGGCTCTGTTTTATGTTATACTATTAAATGATAATTTTATAGTATCTTATCAAGAGTGGCGGAGAGACAGGCTCGATGAAACCACGGCAACCTGCGCGTGAGCGCAAGGTGCTAATTCCCGAAAGATAAGGAAATTTTATCTTCGGGCGACCGAGGATTTTTTTATGAAAAAAGAAGAGGTTTAAAATGAAAAAAATGCTTTTTACATCCGAATCGGTGACAGAGGGACATCCCGATAAAATATCCGATAAAATATCCGATGCGATACTTGACGAGCTTCTGCGTCAGGATCCTATGTCGCGCGTTGCCTGCGAGACCTTCTGTACAACAGGTCTTGTATGCGTAATGGGCGAGATAACTACAAAGGCATACGTGGACATACAGACCATCGTACGCGAGACGGTAAGAGAGATCGGCTACACAAGAGCCAAGTTCGGCTTTGACTGCGACAGCTGTGCTGTTATCAGCTCTATTCATGAGCAGTCTCCCGATATTGCTATGGGCGTTGACAAGGCGCTTGAGGCTAAAGAGGGAGAGATGGATGACGGTCTTGATACGGGCGCGGGTGACCAGGGACTTATGTTCGGATATGCCTGCAACGAAACGGAGGAGCTTATGCCCCTGCCCATATCCCTCGCGCATAAGCTTGCGCGCAGACTTACAGAGGTAAGAAAGAACGGCACGCTCGATTATCTCCGCCCCGACGGAAAGACTCAGGTGACGATCGAATATCACGACGATAAGCCCGTAAGAGCCGACGCTATCGTTATCTCTTCTCAGCATGGAGCGGAGGTCGAGCTTTCGCAGATAAGAGAGGATATTATCCGTGAGGTCATCACGCCTATCGTGCCCGCCGAGCTCATAGATGAAAATACAAAGATATATGTCAACCCCACAGGTCGCTTTGTTGTCGGCGGCCCCGCAGGTGACACGGGACTTACGGGAAGAAAGATAATCGTCGATACATACGGCGGATACTCGCGCCACGGCGGCGGAGCTTTCTCGGGCAAGGATCCGACAAAGGTCGACCGCTCGGCGTCTTACGCGGCAAGATATATCGCAAAGAATATCGTTGCGGCGGGTATTGCCGACAAGTGCGAGGTTCAGGTAGCTTACGCTATCGGCGTTGCAAAGCCCGTATCCGTTATGATAGATACCTTCGGTACGGGTAAGATCGACGAAGCAAAGATCTCCGAGGCTGTAAGCAAGCTCTTTGATCTTCGCCCTGCAGCTATTATTAAGAGATTTGACCTTCGCCGTCCTATCTACTGCCAGACAGCGGCATACGGACATATGGGACGCGAGGATATTGATCTTCCTTGGGAAAAGAGAGATATGGCTGACGCTCTCAGAGCAGAGCTCGGTCTGTAATTTAAAAATATCCGACACAGCGCGGCGGAGACGGCAGAGGTGCTGTCCCGCCGCAACGTCTTTAGAAAACGAAAGGAGAGGCTATGGCTGAGGAAAAGAACGGTGAGCTTCAAAAGCTTGAAGGAAGCGTGGAGCGCGTTATATATTCCAACGAAGAAAACGGATACACGATATGCGACGTAGCCGTCTCCGAGGACGGAGAGATAATCACTGCTGTCGGCATTATGCCGATGATCGGCGCGGGAGATCATTTGTGTCTGTACGGCGGATGGGTGCATAATCCAAAGTACGGCAGACAGTTTTCCGTGTCGCAGTATGAAAGAGTAATGCCCGCAGATACCGCATCCATGCTCCGTTATCTTGCATCGAGAGCTATCAAGGGCATAGGCCCCAAGACGGCGCAGAGAATAATAGACGAGTTTGGGGACGAGAGCTTTGACGTGATAGAAAATCATCCCGAATGGCTTGCAAGCATAAAGGGAATATCAATGAAAACAGCTCTTGCGGCGTCCGAGAGCTTCCGCGAGCAGGCGGGAATACGGAGTGCGATGATGTTCTTCCGCGAGTGGTTCGGAGTTGCCACCACAGTAAAGATATATAAGCATTGGGGACACAGCGCGGTGGATATTGCCAAAAAGAACCCATATAGACTTTGCAATGAGATCGACGGCATCGGCTTTGAGCGCGCAGACCTGATGGCGCAGAAGCTGGGCTTTGGTGGTGACGATATAGAGCGTATTATGAGCGGTCTGTCTTACGTCCTTATGCAGAACGGTATGCAGAACGGGCACGTTTGTCTGCCGCGAGAGAAGCTCCGAGACAGCGGCGCGGCTCTTCTCGGCGTAGCTCCCCAGAGGGCGGACGAGGCTATGTCGATGCTCCTCAAAAACGGAAAAATCAGATATGTGCTTCGTGACGAATGTCAGATGATATACGACGCTGAGAGCTACGTTGCCGAAAAATATATCGCCGAAAAGCTGATCACGATTGAAAAGATGTGCCCCGCCATTGATATGCGTGACGTGGACGCCTTTATCGAAAGAGAAGAAGCGAAAAGCGGCATACAGTATGCATTTTTGCAAAAAAAGGCGATCTCCGATGCGCTTCGTTACGGTGTTACGGTGCTGACGGGAGGCCCCGGAACGGGTAAGACCACCGTCGTGCGCGCGCTGATCCATATATTTGACAGTATGGGCTATGACATAGCTCTTGCCGCTCCTACGGGAAGAGCGGCAAAGAGGCTTTCCGAGGCGACGTCGGTAGAGGCAAAGACGATACATAGACTTCTTGAATATACCTATGAGGCGGGGGAGAAATACGTTTTCAACCGAAATGAGACGGCTCATCTCGACGAGCAGGTCATAATAGTCGACGAGGCGTCGATGATAGATAATGCGCTGATGTGCGCTCTTCTGAAAGCGATAAAACCCGGGGCGCGCTTTATAATCATAGGCGACTCTGATCAGCTTCCCTCGGTGGGTGCGGGCAACGTGCTCAGAGATATAATTGAGAGCGAAAGATTTTCGACTGTCAAGCTCAACGAAATATTCAGGCAGGCGCGTGAGAGCCTGATAATTACCAACGCTCACGCCATAAATAACGGCAAGCTGCCCGTTCTCGACGTTAAGGATAACGACTTCTTTTTCCTCAAAAGGAACACCGACCGAGAGATAGCGCTGACCATTGCCGATCTCTGTCTTAACCGTCTGCCCAAGACATACGGAGATATGGCGAAAAACGGAATACAGGTAATAGCTCCGTCAAGAAAGGGCGAGTCGGGCACTGAGAGTCTGAACGTGCTTCTCCAACAGACTCTTAATCCGAGCTCAAGGTACAAGCGCGAGCATAAATTCAGAGACCGCATCTTCCGAGAGGGCGACAGAGTTATGCAGACGAGGAATAATTATGACATCGAATGGAACCGCTCGTCGGATGATAAGGACGGTAACGGCATATTTAACGGCGATATAGGCGTTGTAGAGGCGATAAACGAGCCTGAGAGCACGATGACAGTGCTGTTCGACGATAAGCGCGTTATATACGATTTCTCGCTCCTTGAGGACTTGGAGCACGCATATGCCGTAACTGTGCACAAGAGTCAGGGAAGTGAATATCCGATAGTTATAATTCCCATGTGCTCTGCGGCTACTATGCTTCTGTCGCGTAATCTTCTTTATACTGCCGTAACGAGAGCCGAGAAAATGGTGATACTTGTGGGCAGAGGCGAGATAGTTGAGGCGATGGTGGCAAATAACCGCCAGACGATGAGATATACGGGGCTTTGTGAGTGGTTGAAGAATGAAATTTAAGGAATTTTGCGACAGATTTCTGAAGGTACATAAGTGCGGAGGCTGTCGGGAGATACTTGACTATGAAAATCTGAGTGATGCTCTTTGTCCCGAATGCGCCATGCGGTGGCGCATCGCAAAGACCGAAAGCTGTCCCGTCTGCCGTCAAAGCGCGCCCGATTGCTCTTGTATGCCAAAGGGACTTTCGAAAACGGGAGCTTTGAGCCTTCGTAAGCTCTACTTTTACAGCTCCAAAAAGGATAAAGAGCCGCAAAACAGACTTTTGTATTTTCTCAAAAAGCATCCTAACAAAAGAATGGCGTCCTTTATAGCAAGAGAGCTTTCTCCTCTTATGCTGTCCGAGCTTTCGGTGCTTGACGCAAATTCGGAGAACACCGTTATCGTAAACGTACCGAGAGGGCATACGTCAAGAAGAATGTACGGCTTCGATCAGGCGGCGCTCATATGCGGCGAGCTCTCAAAGGTATCGGGCATACCCTTTACGCCTGCTATAAAAAGACGGAGAGGCGGCAGGGAGCAAAAACAGCTTGACAGGCAAAAAAGATTTCGCAACGTGCGCTCACTTTTTGAGGTGTCTGACACTCTCGCGGTGGAGGGAAAGTACGCCGTTATTTTCGACGACGTGGTGACAACGGGAGCAAGTATGTCAGCGTGCGCGGAAATCCTCAAAAAAGCGGGAGCAAAAGGCATTTTTTGTCTGAGTATTGCAGAGGTTGGGCAAAATAGTGTAAAATAGCCTATTGCATTTTTTGGAAATTTATTGTATAATATATAGTGTATTGAAAATATTCGGAAAAAGGAGGGTGAAATGTTCAATTTCAAGGCGAAAAAATTTTTGTCTAAGGATATAGGAATAGATCTCGGTACGGCAAGCGTTCTCGTTTACGTGGACGGCAGCGGTATAGTTCTTAACGAGCCCTCCGTGGTAGCGATAGATAAGAATACCGATTGTATTGCCAAGATAGGCAAGGATGCTCAGGTGATGCTTGGCAGAAATCCGAGCAACATAGAGATAGTCAGACCTCTGCGCGCGGGAGTCATTGACAGATATGACGTGACCGAGAAGATGATACAGTATTTTATTCACAGAGCGTGCGGAAATACCTTTGTGCGCCCGAGGCTTGTGATCTGTATTCCGACGGGTGTCTCTGAGGTCGAGGAGCGCGCCGTTATCGACGCGGGTACTAACGCGGGAGCGCGAAAGACCTATCTTGTTGCCGAGCCAGTCGCGGCGGCTGTTGGCGCTGGCGTTGATATTCATAATCCCACGGGAAATATGATAGTCGACATCGGCGGAGGTACTACCGACATCGCAGTGATCTCTATGGGCGGTATCGTTGTTTCAAAGTCGATAAAGATCGCGGGGGACAAGTTTGACGAGGCTATTATGCAGTACGTCAGACGTAAATATAATATTGCCATCGGTGAATACACCGCCGAGCAGATAAAAATAAAGATCGGCGCTGTGTACGAGCACAGAGACGCAAGGGTTATGCAGGTAAAGGGCAGATGTCTTGTTCAGGGCCTTCCCAAGGTCATCGAGCTTTCCTCCAAGGAGATGCTTGAAGCGATGATGGAGCCTATCTCGGCTATATTTGACGCGGTATGCTCCGTTATTGAGGAAACGCCTCCCGAGCTTGTTGGAGACATACTCAAAAACGGTATAATACTTACGGGCGGCGGAAGTCAGCTTTACGGTCTTGACAGACTTATGGCGGACGTTATAGAGATACGTACGCGTGTGGCAAAGGAGCCCACAAAGTGTGTGGCTATGGGCACGGGTATCATACTTAAATATCTTGATAATCTACCCGAGGGAGTTATTGATCTTTCGAGAGTTAAGAAGAAAAAATAAAAACGGGGCTGTCTCCTTGAGCTTGTGGGACAGCCTTGAAACATATAAAGATGAACGCGTAAGTTATTGAAATTCGTCAAATTGGAGTTTATTTGGGAGTTCAAATTATTGTTTGAACGTACATATATACGGACAAATTGTAGGGACCGTGCGTCCATATTTGCGTGGCAAATTAACGGTCCGTTGCAGAATGGCGTTCGCCGTTTGTTTGATATGGATTTCTTCGTTTTTACGGACCGTCGAGGACGCCGGTCCATACGATTTATACGTGCAAACATCTCATCAAACTCCAATTTGATATGCTTTATTTACACATAAAAAATTATTACCAAAGGAGAAGTTATGCTTATCGAAAATTTTGCTTATCCAAAGCTTTTAAAATATTTTGAAGAAATCTCGGCGATACCGCGCCCGTCTTATCACGAGGAAAAGATTGCCGATTATCTTGTTGAATTCGCGCAAAAGAGAGGACTTGAATATTACCGCGACGCTCTCAATAACGTTCTTATAGATCTTCCCGCGACCGAGGGAAGAGAAAAGAGCGAGCCGATACTTTTGCAGGGACACACGGACATGGTCTGTGAAAAGAACGAGGGGGTGGCGCACGACTTTCTCGCCGATCCGCTGAAGCTCTACGTCAAGGACGGTTGGATAAGAGCCGAGGGCACTACCTTGGGCGCTGACGACGGCGTTGCGGTGGCGGCTATGCTTGCTCTGCTCGACGGCGCGTGCGAGAGCCACGGAAGAGTACAGTGTCTCTTCACTGCATCCGAAGAGGTCGGACTTGACGGCGTAAAGGGCTTTGATTACAGCCGTATATTTGCGCGTAAGATGATAAATATGGACAGTGCAGACGAAAGTCTTATTATCGCGGGCTGTGCGGGAGGCTTGCGCTCGTCTGTCACTCTGCCTGTTGAACGTTACGAACAGAGCGGAGAAGTGGTAAAGGTACAGATAGGCGGACTTGCGGGCGGACACTCGGGTGAGGATATACACCGAGGCAGAGCAAACGCCAACAAGCTGCTCGGAAGAGTTCTTAACAGACTGTTCTGCGAGAACTCCTCGGCGCGTCTGATAAGTGTGAGCGGCGGAACAAAGGAAAACGCAATTCCGCGAGAGTCGACGGCATATATCCTTTGCGGCGGTGTGGATAGTATATCCGCTCTCTGTAAGACGCTTCACGCTGAGATAAGCGCGGAGCTTTGCGCGGACGACAAGGGCTTTTTCCTCTCCGTCTCGCCTGCTGAAAGCAAGCTTGCGCCTATGACAAGGGAGTGTGGAGACAGAATAATATTCCTGCTTTTATCGCTCTCAAACGGTGTGTTTGAAATGAACCGTTCGCTGTCGGGTATCGTTGAGTTTTCGAGAAACCTCGGAATAATCAAAACCGAGGCTGATAGCTTTGAGGCTGTCGTAAATTCACGCTCGGCAATAGAAAGTCAGCTTGATCTTTCTGCCGCTGAGCTCGACGCTTACGCGCGTATTTTCGGCGGTGTGAGCGACCATTACAACCGTTATCCCGGTTGGGAGTATGCAGAGAGCTCGGAGATAAGAAAGGCTTACACAAGGGCTTACAGCGCGCTTTACGGCAAAGAGCCTACTGTCGAGGTCATTCACGCGGGACTTGAGTGCGGTCTTATCAAAAAGGCTTTGCCCGATATGGATATGCTCTCGTGCGGGCCCATTGTGCTCAACCTGCACTCTCCCGACGAAGCGCTAGACGTCGCGTCCTTCGAGAGATTTTTCGGGGTTATTCTTAAAGTCCTTTCGGATATGTAATAAAAAATGGTGCTGTCCCATTATTGTGAGGCAGTACCGTTTTTTAGTTAAAATAATATATTATCCCTTACAGCCTTGATCCTTGCAAGTGTCGGCTGTTCCTTTGTGTCAAGCTCGCCGTGGCTTTCAACGCAAAGATACATACAAACGCCGAAGCTTGCGCCGATGTATCTTACAAGCTGACCTTCGCCGCTGACAAGCAACAAAAGCTTTTTGTCTGTCATAGCGGTTATTTTTTGTATGCTCTCTAAATATGCGGGTATCTCGTCGGCTCGCTCCGCCTTGTCGACTATCTTTATTATGTCCGCGCCACGTTCGATCTGCGCCTTGGCTATCATAATATTTTCATCCACCCCGAGGCTTTCGCGTGTGTGGCAGGACATCAGCACCTCACCGCCTATAGAATGTATCTGTTCTATAAGCGCCTTTTGCTTTTGTATAGCTACGGAATCGGTGGAAAGCTCATAACGACAGCCGCGATCAAAGAAATCGCCCATAACGTCGGCAAGAGTCGCGCCGCATCTGACACCCATCAGAAGAAGCTCTGCGCACTCCTTGTCGGAAAGCTCCTTGCTATATCCATAACGGTAGCTTGTAATATATATCGGCTTGCCATCGCAGGCGGCAAATATCTTTTTCAGCGTTTCTTCATTTCTGTACTGCGGCTCTAATTTGCAGAGTTGAATTCCAAGCGCCTCAGCGCCGCCCGAAAGCGAGCGTTTTATTTTTATAATACACTCTTGTGCCGTCGGGCATTGTATCATAGCGCAAAGCAGAGGCTTGTCATATTTCAGAAATGTAGACTTGCTCATTCCGATCTCCTTTGCATGGCGTTTCGTCCGCCGTCTATCATAATGTTTTCACCGTTTATAAACTGTCCCTTGTCCGAGGCGATGAACAGAATAAGATCAATTATTTCCTGCGGCTCAGCCGCTCTGCCGAGGAGAGTTTTCATATTCGCCATAGCCGCACGGGTGAGGACAGGTCCCGGGGAGATGCAAACTGCGCGTACACCGTATTTTGCACCGCACTGCGCAAGTGACTTTGTAAACCCGTACATAAGACCTGCCTTTGAGGTGGGGTAATCCATTCCGTATCCGTCACCCTCCGCACCCGTGATAGAGCCGATATTTATGATAAGTCCGCTATTTTGCTCGCGCATCTGCTTCATAACGGCGTGTCCGAAATAAAAGGGGCCCTTCAGATTTACGTCAATACCCCAATCGTAGACTTCTATCGGCACGTCGGGAAATTCGGGGTACTGCGATCTACGTACTTTAAGCATACGCGTGGCAGTTCCGCCTGCAAAATTTGCCATAATATCGATGCTTCCGAATTCGCTTACCGCCTTGTCCCTTGTGGCGCAGACCTGCGAATAGTCGCGGACGTCGCAGACAACGCCGACAGCTCTGCCTTTGCCTCTTGCGTTTATCTCGGCAACCTTTTCGAAAAGTACCTCTTCGTTGACGTCTGCCATTACTACATTTCCGCCGAGCGCGGTGAAATTCTCGGAAAAGAGCAAGCCCATTCCCGATGCCGCACCTGTGGATATGGCAGTCTTATTTGTGAAATCCATATGTAACCTCCTAAAATAATGTAACTATATTTTAACTCAAATATGTGTATATTTCAATGATAAATATGATACAGTATTGATATTTTCGATATTATTTGGCGTATTTTGTTGACTTTTGTTGACAAAAACGGTATAATTGATATAGACATTTAAAGGAGGCTTCTCCATGCGCGAGCTGTTTAAGAATATTGCTGTTACCGAGATAAAGGATATACATACAGTAAATAATCCTACAGGTACGACAGCGTCGATCTCGAAAAGAAAAAGCTATGGGCTTTCCTTTTGCCGTGAAGGGAAGATAACCTATACGCATAATGGGCAGAGCTATGTTGAAGATAGCACGCACGCCGTAATACTTCCGAAAGGGCAGAGCTATACGCTGTATTGCGATGACGGAGGCGCTTTTCCCGTTATTGATTTTGAATGCGCCGAGCCGCTGTGCGACACCGTGGTATCTCTTGCCATAGAGAACGTAAACGAGCTTGTGGCTGATTATGAAAAAATGCTCTCACTTAACTTGATGGACGGTAATCGACTCAAAATAATGAGCATATTTTATAAAATATTGCACCGCATCGCGCTTTCAACGGACCGCCGAACGCTCATTCCCGCCGTAAAATATATTGAGAAGAACTACGGCGACGCCACCCTCAGCAATGCTATGCTTGCCAAGCAGTGCCGTATCAGCGAGGTTTATTTCAGAAGGCTTTTTGTAGAGCAATATAAGACTACTCCGAGGCAGTTTATTATTGATGTTCGCATCGGAAAGGCGAAGCGGCTTTTATCCGAGGGGCGTTTGAAGATCGCCGCCGTATCTGAGCTTTGCGGATTTTCCAATCAGTATCATTTCTCACGCGCGTTCAAAAAGCTCGTAGGCGTGACACCGACAGAGTATATGATGAATAATAGGGAATATCAAATATAAAAAAGACACTTCGGTTGAAGTGCCTTTTTTAGCTTCATACAAGCTCGTCTCTGAAATATCCTCGGCTGGTAGCCATGCCTCCATTTTTATCTACAACAAGGACAAAGAAGAAGGGTGCTTCTTCGTCAAGCTCCATATCGACAGAGGTAAGTGCTTCGCCTTCCTTGGCATATACCGCTTTCGTCTTTTTTCCGCCGTTGAACATATGTATATGCGCCGCCTCGGAGCACTCGACGTGTACTGTGCCGTCCTCAAAGGAAATCTCCTTGATGGAGGGGCCCGTGGAAGAATACATATCTCCGCACTCCATTGCCTCGATGACCGATGCGTAATCGAGCTTATCTGCCATTATCATTGTCCACGCGCCGAACGAGCCCGTAAGCATCTTGTTTCCGTTGTGATTGTCGTCTCCAGCGTTGCAGAACATTCTCTTTCCGTGGCGGAGAAGCTGATGATAGAGCGCTACGCAATATTCGACTGCCATGCTTCGATATGAGCCGTAATTGCATATTTCGAGGCTGAAGCAGTTGTCATAGGCAAGTATGCTTGCCTCGTCCTCCAATGACCATACTGGATGGTTATACGCTACCATATAGCCGTTATCTACGGCGGTCTTGATAAATTTATTTATATATTCAACATCGTAATGCCTCGCGCCCTGCTCACCGACAAGCGTGAGCCCCTCAAGTCTGCCCTCTGTCTTACGGATATACTTTGCGTAAGGATAGTCGTAGCAGACGTATTTTTCGTTGTGGGGCTCTTTTGCGAAGAGGTTAAGGTGAACCTCGGGCTCATACGGATGCATCTTTCCGTCGGGGGACATACGGATATACACCTCATAGCCTGTGAGCATAAGAAAATCGGGCTCGGTAATATCGCTGTGATCCTTGGGATACTCATGGTCGGAGATACAAAGGATGGAATATCCCTCATCCTTGTATGCTTTTTTCATCTCCTCGGGCGTCAGATGTCCGTCGGAAAGAACGCTGTGGCTGTGAAGATTGGCGCGGTACTGCGGCTTGTCGGACGAAATTAAATATTTCTTCATTTTCTGAGACTCCTTGTGCTTCGTTTTACGTAAATATCGTATCTATTATATCACCACTGTGGGGAAGTGTCAAGCGTATGCGCAAAAAAGTTGCATAAGATGTCGTATTTCTTCGCTTATTGTGAGTTGACACGGAGGCGCTTTTGCGGTAAAATAAAGTAAATAAAATGCAAAGGAGAATAATATGTCAGCATTATTGGATCAAAAAAATATGGCTCGCTTCTGCGAGCTGCTCGCTCCCGACGGGGGAAATTACGTAGGCTATGCTCACCTCGGTGACGGTTGCTACGTATGGCTCTGGAACGGAGCGGATGCGGATGTGTTTGATAGATATGTAAACGAGTGGAAGGAAAAGGGCTTTGACTTCCTTGGCGAATACTCTCTCGGAGACAACCGCTATATACTTTTGGAGGGAAAGGAAAACACGGTGTATCTTTCATTTGTTCCGAGTGTTTCATCAATACGGACATACTCGGAGCCCAAGGGAGCATCGATCTTTCCCGAAAGCGTTATGCCCGCGGTCGCTCCGCTTGAGGGCTATACGCCGACATTCTGGCAGTTGCCCGTGGACTGCAAGGGCTCTGCGGCTAACGGCGGAATGTCCTACGTATTTCAGCTTGCCGACGGTAGCTTTTTCATAATCGACGGCGGTTATCCTACCGAGCTTGAGGCGGATAATCTGTATGCTTTTCTGAAAGAAAAGTCGGACGCCGTCGGTATTGACGCGCCCGTTATTTCGGGGTGGTTTATCAGCCATCTTCACGGCGACCATTACGGATGCTTTATGAAATTTGCGGAAAAGTATTCCGACCGATCGGAGCTTAAAGCCTTTTATTACAATTTCCCCGCGAATAACGAGACCTTTCCGTTTGAACACGGAAAGCGTTTTGAAGAAAAGCTGCAGCCTCTTATAGACAAATGGGACGGCGTAAGGATATACCGAAAGCTCCACACGGGTATGCGGTTTTACGTCTGTGATCTGCAGGCAGATGTGCTGTACACGCATGAGGAGCTTTTCCCGAAAAGAGCCGTATCGCAGAACGACACCTCTACCGTCCTTCGCGTTACGTTCGGCGGACAGAGAATTCTGTTTCCCATGGACATCATGCAGACGGCAAGCCGCATAATAGAAGCGGAGATTCCCGCAGAGGAGCTGAAAGCCGACATTGTGGAGTTCTCGCATCACGGCTATGAGGGCGCTACAAAGGAATTTTACGACCTTGCGGCGGCGCCGACGGTGCTTTGGCCCATGAATATATACGGATGGCAGAGACCTGATAAGAGCAACGTTTTCGAGCGCTGGAAGGCATATGAAAAGACAAGGCTTCAGCCTATGCCGAACGCCTATATCTGTAACGAAGCTCCGTACGTTAAAAAGATAATCGTTGCGGGTGCGGGGCTTGCAGAGCTGAAGCTGCCCTATACCCCCGAGGGAGATAAGCTTCCCGATTACGTGGCTATCCACGATGCTATCGCCGCAGTTGAAGAGCCCGATGGCGCGGAAGTAAAATAATATTTCAAAAGTAAACGTAAAAGCACCCGCTTTTCTGATGAAGAGCGGGTGCTTGTGTATTTTAAGGTTCGGGAATTGTATAATTTTCGTCGCCTTGATGAACGTCTTTCAGTCCGGGATCGACCTTTTGTCTGCCTACGATCGACTCGATAGTCTTATAGGTCTCCTCGGGATCGAAGGTACGGTAGCGGATATGAAGCACGTCTCCCGCCTGAATGGTGGGGTGTTCAACGTCCTGCTTGTCCACCGAAAGAACTGCGCAGTTCGCGGGCCAGAGAATGTCGCGGACCTCCTTGCCCGTTATAAATGCGTGGCTTCTCGCGGTAAAATGCGCGTCGACAACGTGTACCTCTTTACCGTGGCTTGCGGTGTGTATCTTATCTTCAATGACTATATCCGAGAATGCTGTGACACCTAGAGGCTCGATGACGATAAACGCGAATGCAACGCCAATAGCGATGGAGATGAGATTGGTAAATCCGAAGAGCGCCTCACAGCCAAAGGTCATGGCGTTAAGAGGAGCGCGGTTTGTCGCCGCCATAAATGAGCAGACTCCGACGATAACAAGAACGGAGGCATATTCCTCGGGGAAGATTCCGATAGCGGTCAGTGCCTTTGCCGAAATCGAGCCGACGATAGCTCCTACAGCCATTGCGGGAACTGACAGACCGCCCGTTATTTCAAGCGAGCTGACAAAGAGAAATACTACTGAGCGTACGGCAAGATAGAGAAGCAGAAGATACCATACGGGAGCGTGTCCGTCTATAAGATGGTGTATTATATTATGTCCCGAGCCGATGAGGTCTGCGGAGATGAAGCCGAAGAGCGCGATTATAACAAAAGCGGAAATTATCTTTACTGCTTGAGGCACTTTCTTTAGTGTCTTTTCGAGAAATCTATCTACGAACGTATAACCCTTTGCAAAGAGGATAGCAAGCAGACCGCAGAGTATTCCGACTATCACAGGCGCCCATAGATACCTCATAGGCAGTATTTTTGGCGTTTCAAGAACAAAGAGCCGCGCCTCGACGTTGAACAGCGCACAGAGGCACTGTAAGACGCCCCACGATGAAAGCGTTGCCGTTGCGGTCGCCATAAAGATGATAGGCGAAAAGCGTCGGTGCGCTTCATCGAAAGCGAACAGTATGGCGGTCAGGGGCGCGCCCGTTGCCGCCGCAAAGCCGCCGCAGGCTCCGCCTGTCATAATGTATCTGTCCCACGCCCGAGCACTGCGCTTTTTGCTTGAAAAAAGCTTTACGGTGCCTTTTCCGACTGCGGCGCCGAGCTGAACGCTTGTACCCTCTTCACCGAGCGGTATTCCCGAAAAATAAGAGAGCAGGGAAGAAATAAAGAGAATTATGGTATTGGGTAGCCATTTTAGAGGAATAAAGCCTCGCAGAACTGTAATTGTAGTTTGCGCGTCTCCGCCTCGGCAGGATGGGAAGAACCTCATCAAAAGGTAGGCGATACCTCCGAGAGCCGCCGCACCGAGAAGCAGAAGCGGAAGAAATGCGGGATTTGCGCGGACGTAGCCGTAGATCAAATCCGACTTTTCGATAACGAAGGCGGCGCATATTCTAAAGAGGAATATAATGCCGCCCGTAAGGATACCCGTTATGGCTGACAGTACAAAGCAGGGGATAAGTATCTGCCGCACGTGGGAAGAATATTTTCGTGACGTAGTAGACATATTGTTGTTCCTTTGTTGATAAATTTTACTCCCAATATTATACTACATTTTTTGGTGTTTGTCAATAATGAGCTGTCTTTAATTCTCGCATACAAGCTTTTTTACCGCCTTGTGTGCGGGATTTTCTGTTGCGAGTGCGTCAAGGTGCTTATTGCGGAAGTAGAGAGCTATGTCTATGGCGATCTCAATGAAGTTCAGAACGTAGAAGAAAAAGCTGAGGTAGAAGAGAAAGCCGTCTTCACCGAGGCAGGAAAGCTGTATAAACTTACGCGCGATACCGAACGCGTAGCCGATAACGAGAAATACTTCAAAAAAGAGGCTCTTTCCCTTTGCTGTGCGGCTGACGTAGGACTTACGGATAGATATGGGCCATGAGAGTCCGAAGCAAAAGATCGTGAAGGCTTCAAGAAGGTTGATGAGCATTGAGTAATCCATAAAAATTTTCTCCTGATTTTCAAATTTGTACTTGACATTTTTACCGTAGTATATTATAATACATATCGAGCCATATGTAAAATGTATATTATCTATTTGGCTTATATCAAAATGATATGGGAGAATTTATGTACGTCAGCTACGATTATTACAGAATTTTTTACTACGTTGCCAAATGCGGCAGCTTTACACAGGCGGCAAATATCCTGATGAGCAACCAACCAAACCTTACGCGCGCTATTAAATCCTTGGAGGCGAGTCTCGGCTGTACGCTTCTCGAACGCTCAAATAAGGGTGTAAAGCTCACCGACGAGGGGGAGAAGCTTTATGAGGATATTTCGATCGCGATTGAGCACATAATCGCAGGAGAGGAAAGAATAACGGCAAATAAGACTCTGCAAAAGGGCTTTGTCTCTATCGGAGCGACCGAGATAGCTTTGCGCTGCTTGCTTTTGCCTATCCTTAACCGATACTGCTCAAAGTATCCCGGAATACGAATAAAGATAGTCAATATCTCTACTCCGCAGGCTTTGACGATGCTTAAAGGAGGGCTTATCGACCTTGCCGTGCTGACGACTCCTGTCGACTCCTCGCCTGAGATCACCGAAAAGCCGATTAAGGATTTTTCCGAGGCGGCGGTCTGCGGAGAAGCCTTTCGCTCGCTTTCCAAGGGAGATCCGCTTACTCTCACACAGCTAAGCGAATACCCGATAGTGTCGCTTGGCAATAAAACCTCAACGTATGAATTCTATCAGAAATTTTTCGCGCAGTATGGCGCGCCCTTTTCGGTAGATATTGAGGCGGCGACGGCAGATCAGCTTTTGCCTCTGATACGGCATAACCTTGGTATCGGATTTGTTCCCGAGGATTTCCTCGACGGAGCCGCCGACGGGCAGGGAATATATCGCATACCTGTTTCTACACCGATGCCCAAGCGCAGTATCTCCTTGGTAAAAAAGAAGGGACACACGCTATCCTTGCCCGCAAGGGAGCTTGAAAAAATGATACTTGAATAAATAAAAAGACGGTCGACTCGATGAGCCGACCGTTTTTATTTAGAATATCATTATCAAAATCTGCGAAGCAAGAACTACCGAGATAAGAGCTATCGGGTAGGTTGCCGCGTAGGATGCGCCAACGTCCTCTGTGCCCGAAACCTGAATGAGAGTTCCGAGAGCGGGGGTAGACGTCATACCGCCCGTGATAGAGCCCAAGGTGTTGAGCAGATTGAGCTTGAGTATGAACTTTGCGAAGATGAAGCCGATTATCATAGGGATAACGGTCATGAGTGCGCCATAGAGGAAGTAGATAGCCTCGAAGCACTCAATAAACTTCGCACCGCCTGCGATACCTGCGCCGATAAGGAAGAGCATAAGTCCGAGCTCGCGGAATACCTTGAGGGTAGCTGCGGGGGGCATGAGCTTGATCTTACCGATGCGTCCGAAGTGACCGAATACAAGAGCTACAAGCAGACATCCGCCCGTTGTAGTCAGCGAGAATGAGCCGATCTTTACTGTTCCGAGAAGCATACCGAGAATAGCCGCAAGAGCAAAGGGCGCGATACCGAAGGAGTCGATCTCAAGGAGCTTCTTTTCGCTCTTCATCTCAACGGGATCCTCGCCGTTGTCGCCGCTTCCGCCAGAGAGCTTTGCGCGCTCGACAGCCATATCAGCCTTGAGGAACTTAGGAATGAGCTGTACGAAAAGTACAACGCCGATAACACCGAAGATGTAAGCGATACCGTTACCTACCGCAACGTACTCGGAAAGCTCTGCGCCGATAGCCTCCTTGGAAGCAGAAAATGCGGGTGTAGAGGTAAGCGCGCCCGAGAACAGACCTGTCATGATAGCGGTGAGTTGATCTGCGGGAATGTCCTTCATTGTCAGCTTTGCAACGACGATACAGCCTGCGCAGACGAGAGCGCCCGAAATGATGATAACAAGACCGAGAAGAATGTAGGTCTTGAAGTTCTTTTTAAGGTTTCCGAAGAACTTGGGGCCTGCGATAAATCCAACCGAGGTAACAAAGAGGATAAGGCCGAGATTTTCGACTATCTTCAATGCATTTCCCGTGTATCCTGAGAGCTGCTCGGAAACGTTAGGCCACCACTCAGCGATCCACGTGCCGTTGAGCGAGGGGAACATTTCGTTGATGGGGTTAAATAAGAAGCAACCGTAAAGAAGCGCGATAAGGAATACGCCTGCCGTACCGAGGTTTACTCCCTTGATGGTGACACGTCCAAGAAGATAACCCACAGCGGCGATTGCCAGAACGGAGAATATTAGGAAAGATACTCCGCTGATGGAAAGGTTGAACTTTCCGTCAAAAAATTCAAAGATTTTCATTTTATGACCTCTTAAATTTATGAATAAGATAATGTCCCTGCGGGTGTATTTCGCACAGAAATCTCAGCTTCTGTACAGAATATATCCGCACGATAGTGTTTTCTCCGTATTTCGGGGCGAGCTTGCACTGCAAGCTCGCCCGAGATAGGGGATTATTACTTCATCAACTTCGCGTTGGGCTCGTCAAATACGGGGTTGCCGTGTGTGTAACGGGGAAGGAGCTTGGGAGATACGGCGTCTGTTACGATGCCTGCGTCTGCCATTTCCTTCATAAAGCTCTCAACGTGGTCAAGTGTGAGCTTTTCGGGAGTTTTGGTGTTCTTTGCCGCCTCAGCCGCGTGAACGCCTGCGTTTCTACCGAATACGATGATGTCAAGCAGGGAGTTACCCATAAGTCTGTTCTCACCGTGGATACCGCCGACTGCCTCACCTGCTACGAACAGGTTCTCAACATCGGACATACCGTTGTCAGCGATCTTGATACCGCCGTTCTGGTAGTGGAGAGTGGGGTAGATGAGGATAGGCTGCTTACGCATATCGATACCGTACTTGAGGTACATACGCATCATTGCGGGAATACGCTTTTCAATAGTGCCCTCGCCGTGGATCATATCGATCATAGGAGAGTCGAGCCAGATGCCCTGACCGCCGTTAAAGGTGTCAACGCCCTTACCCTTCTTGCACTCGCGGATAACAGAGGACGCGCAAACGTCACGTGTCTCAAGAGGATACATAAATGCCTCACCGTCAGCATTGATAAGCTGAGCACCGATAGAACGTACCTTCTCGGTTACGAGCGCGCCGAAGATCTGAGAGGGATATGCAGCACCCGTGGGGTGGTACTGAAGTGTGTAAGCGTAGAGGAGAGGAGCGCCTGCGCGGTATGCCATAACAAGTCCGTCAGCCGTAGCTCCGTAGTGGTTGGAGGTGGGGAAGCCCTGATAGTGCATACGTCCTGCGCCGCCCGTTGCGATGATAACGGTCTTTGCGCGAGCGATGAGGATCTCCTTTGTCTCCATGTTCATAAGAACTGCGCCTGCAGCCTTGCCGTTCTCGTCCTTGATTATCTCGATAGCCGAGGTGAAATCAACAACGGGGATATTTCTGTTCTGTACCTCGTCGCGGAGAACACGCATGATCTCAGCTCCCGAGTAGTCCTTTGCGGCGTGCATACGCTTGCGGGATGTTCCGCCGCCGTGAGTTGTTACCATAGTACCGTCAGCTTCCTTGTCGAACATAACGCCAAGGTCGTTGAGCCACTTGATACATACGGGAGCGTCGTTAACGAGCTTGTAAACGAGCTCGGGAACGTTCTTGAAGTGTCCGCCGCCCATAACGTCAAGATAGTGCTGAGCAGGGCTGTCGTTAGGCTTATCAGCCGCCTGAATACCGCCCTCAGCCATCATCGTGTTAGCGTCGCCGTGACGGAGCTTTGTAACGATCATTACGTTTGCGCCGTTCTCGTGAGCCATGATAGCCGCAGCAGAGCCTGCTCCGCCGCCTCCGATGATGAGCACGTCAACATCGTAGTCAACCTTGGAAAGGTCGATGTCGGCGGGCTTTACGCGGGGATTAGCCTGAAGCATCTCAGCGAGCTCAAGCGGTACCTTCTCACCCTTGTTAGGTCCGATAGCGAGCTCTGTGAACTGAGACTGTATGTGGTCGGGGTGATTTTCGAGGAGCACCTGATCCTTTTCCTCAGCCGTCATACGGCGGGGATGGTTGCCTGCAAGGACCTGCTTCAGACGCTCCGGTCTGGTAGCTTCCACCTTTTTGATGGATTCCAACATTTCCTGTGTGTACATTTTACAGCGCCTCCTTATTTCTCAAAATCACGGTTGTTGTACATTTCTTTGAGCTCGTCTGCCGTCTTGTGCATAATGTCCTGAAGAGCCGCCTCACAGTCGCCGTTCTCTATCTCGGCAACTCTCTCAAGAAGATGCTGAGTCTCGGGAGCGAGGTACTTACCTGTAAGTCTTCTTGCAAGCAAGCCGACCTGAGGATGTGTGATGCCAGCAGGGCAACGGGAGGAGCAAACACCGCACATAACGCAGTCGAAGGACTCCTCTGCGCACTTCTCGTACTCACCTCTCTGAGCGTAAGCGATGTACTGCATTACGTTGAGCTCCTGAGTACAAGCCTTTGTGCAGGCGTTACAGCCGACACACGCGTAGATCTCGGGGTAGAGCTGCATCATGATCTGCTCGGTAGGCTTTATCTCGTTTATATCGTAGGGCTGCTTTACAAGGGGGAAGAAGGGAAGTGTAGCTATGTACATATTGTCCTCGACCTTGGTCTGGCAAGCAAGGCAGGTCTTGAGCTCGTTCTGTCCCTTGATGCGGTAGATGGTAGCGCAAGCGCCGCAGAAGCCGCAACGGCATCCGACACCGCGAACCAGCTGATAGCCTGCGTATTCCATAGCATTCATAATGGTCAGGCTTGCGGGTACTTCATACTTTTTACCGTAAAGGTAAATATTTACCATATTTTCCATGTGAATTTCTCCTTTATCAATATTCGTCGGGAAGCTCGCTGAGCTCATCGCAACGGAAAACGGGGCCGTCCTTGCAAACGTATTTTGCTCCTACGTTGCAACGTCCGCACTTTCCGATACCGCACTTCATACGAAGCTCCAGAGTTGTATATACCTGTGTCTTATCAAAGCCGAGCTCCTGAAGTCCGGCAAGCGTAAACTTGATCATTATGGGAGGTCCGCAAAGGATAGCCGTCTTGTTTGTGTCAAAGCCAAGCTCCTTTACGTAGTTGGGAACAAAGCCAACGTGTCCGTCCCACTCGGGCTGTTCACGGTCAATGGTAAGGTAAACGTTAACGCCTGTGTCTTTTGTCCACTCGTCGATTATTTCCTTGTAGTCGACAAGGTCCTGCATACTTCTCGAACCGTAAACTATGTCGATCTTACCGTATCTGTCACGGTAGTGACGGCAGTAGTTGATTACCGAGCGAAGAGGAGCAAGTCCGATACCGCCCGCGATAAAGAGCATATCCTGACCGACAAAAGCAGTGTCAACGGGGAATGCATTACCGTAAGGTCCGCGAATGGTTATCTGCTGACCTACCTCCATAGAATGGAGCCACTCGGTAACACAACCGCACTTTTTGATGGAGAATTCCATAAATTCGGTGTTTGTAGGGGAAGATGTGATGGAGAACATAGCCTCGCCAACACCGGGGATAGAGAGCATAGCGCACTGACCGGGCTTATGCTCGAATGCCTTTTTACCGTCGGGAGTTACCACACGGAAGGTCTTGACGTCGGGCGTATCGATACGAATATCGGTAACAACGCCGACAACGGGAATGAGAGGTTCACGAATATCAGCCATTTTTCTTACCTCCTAACTTCTTCATGACCTTAACGATGTTCATATTGATGGGGCACTTAGAGATACATCTGCCACAGCCTACGCAGGAGAACAGACCGTCGTTGTTGGTGGGATAATACACGAGCTTGTGCATAAATCTCTGACGGAAACGCTCAAGCTGGCTATTACGCGAGTTGCCGTGCGCCATTCTTGTGAAATCGGAGTACATACAGGAGTCCCAGCAACGGAAACGCTTTACGCCGTGTCCTGTGTTGAAATCCTTGATGTCGTAGCACTGACAGGTGGGGCAAACGAAGGTGCAGGTGCCGCATCCGAGACAGGTCTCGGAGAGCTCCTTCCATTCGGGAGCGCCAAAGAACTCATTAGTCTTGCCGTCACCGAAATCCTCAGCGGAAAGATCCTTCAAGGGAAGCTTTGCAAGGTGCTCGGCGATGAGCTTCTTCTGCTCTTCAACTGCCGCTGTGTCGGTATCCTCTGTGAGGGAAGCGAGTGCGGCGAGGAGAGCCTCTCCCTTTTCTGTCTTTGCGTCAAGGTAGAGAGCGTCCTCTGTCTTGTGGCAAACTACGTCGCCTGCGGGGGATGCCGCGTCGATGCTGAACGTACCGCAGAAGCAGGTCTCGGCAGGACGTGTGCACGCCATGGAAACTATAATTCCGTGGTCGCGGCGGTTCTTGTAGTATGTATCAACGGGCTCGGAGAGGAACACTCTGTCGAGTATATCGAAGCTCTTAACGTCACAAGCGCGTATGCCGAAGATAACAAAATCCTCGCACTCGGCTCTTGTGTCGATGATCTCTATGGTCTTGCCCTCCATTTTGAAATCAACAAGATTTTCCGTCTGGGGGAAGAAGAAATCCTTGGGGCTTCTTACCGTGTTGAGAGCGTTCGAGAGAGTCTTGCCCTCTGCCCACTCCTCATATTTTGCTCCTGCCGCCGTGTCAACGGGGAGGTAGAGCTTGTTTATTTTCGCTATCTCGGCAAAGAGTGTGTCGAGCTTGTCAAGAGTGATCTTACGCATTATTCGTCACCTCTCTCTACTGCCTCAGAGGGCTCAAGATCCTCTGTGGTGTAATTTACGATGGGAGCGCGGCTTCCGACCTCTGCGCCTGCCTGATAATCGCCGTAGAATGTATCAATATCCTTGATGAACTTACGGTTGAGCAGGTGAAGCGGGATGCTCTGAGGACATACGCGCGAGCACTCGCCACAGTCTGTACATCTGCCCACAACGTGGAACGCGCGGATGATGTGGAACATCTTTTCCTCGAATTCGTTTGCGGGAGCTTTGTTTTCAAGCGCGGAATTGGGATTGTCAAATACGCACTTCTCGCAGGTACAAGCAGGGCATACGTCACGGCAAGCGTTGCAACGGATGCAACGGGAGAGCTCGTTCTGCCAGAACTCAAAGCGCTCGTCGGCGCTCATCTTTTCAAGCTTTGCGACCTCGTCAAATCTTGCGCTCTCAACAACGTCGCCGTCCTCTCCGAGAAGCTCGTCGTAAGCAACGTGCTTCTTAGACTTGCAGTTGAGGCATCTGTCGGGAAGGAGCGCAGCACGCTCTACGGTAACAGTACCGTCGTAAAGCGTCTCGATCGCAACAGTCGAGCCGTTGTCGGTTACGGAAAGAATACCCTCCGCCTTATCCTTGAGAAGCTTAGGATCGAGCATACCGTTGCAGGGAACGCCTATTGCGTAGACCTTTTCTCTGTCAAAGCGGTGCTCGGTGAGAAGCTGATTGAAGCTGTACGTATCGCAGGACTTCAGGAAAACGAGGACCTTTCCCTCACTCTTTCCCGTTTCCTTTACGAGATATTTTGAGAAGTTAGCGCCGCAGAAATCGTTCCATACGAAGCCTTCGGAAAGCTCCTCAGCGCTTCTGAAAACGGCGGGAGTTACATCGTATGCAAATTCGCCCGACTTCCAACCGAGCACACGGTCGACCGTGCCGTCGGAAAGAAGCTCACAGGCTCTCTTTACGAGAATATCACGACTTATTTCTTGCATCTCAGATCCTCCAATCTCTTGTTTTCACCGAGGGCAGCTACCTTCTCGGCAAAATCATTCATTGTAGCGGCAAACTTTGCGCCCTCAGCGGCGGATACCCATTCAACACGGGTACGTTCTCTCTCAATGCCGAGGTAATCGAGCATAGAGAAGAGCAGAGCCATGCGGCGGCGGGTGTAGTAGTTACCCGATGTGTAGTGGCAGTCACCGGGGTGGCAGCCGCAGATGATAACGCCGTCAGCGCCTCTCTGGAAAGCGCGGAGAATGAACATGGGGTTTACTCTGCATGAGCAGGGAACTCTTATGATCTTTACGTCAGCAGGGTAGTTAAGTCTGTTGTTACCCGCAAGGTCAGCGCCCGCGTAAGAACACCAGTTACAGCAAAAAGCAACTATTAAGGGTTTGTATTCTTTTACTTGCATATTGCATCTACCTCCGCTACGATCTGTTTGTTAAGGAAGCCCTTGAGGTCCATAGCGCCCGACATACAAGCAACGGTACAAGCGCCACAGCCCTGACATACCGCCTCGTTAACGCTGGCGACACGGCGAACCTTTGTGGTTCTGTCGGGCATTCTGAATTCTTTGTCAATGTAGGAAATAGCTCCGTAAGGACATACCTTTTCACAGGTGGAGCATCCGTTACACATCATCTCGTCGGAATGAGCTACGCAGGGGTTGCCCGTGAGCTTATCCTTTGCGAGAAGTCCGATGACCTTGGACGCCGCCGCGCCTGCCTGAGAAACGGTTTCGGGAATATCCTTGGGGCCTTGACAAGCGCCCGAAAGGAATACGCCTGCCGTGGGGCTTTCAACGGGACGGAGCTTGGGGTGAGCTTCTGTGAAGAAGTCGTTGGTGTCCATGCTTGCCGTCAGCATAGTAGCCAAGGGGCGCGCGGACTTATCGGGCTCGATAGCCGCCGCCAGAACAACAAGATCAGCGTCGATATGGAGCTGCTTGTTCGCGATAAGGTCGGAAGCCTGAACCTTGAGCTTCTTACCCTCGGGAGATACCTTACCTACCATACCCTTGATGTAGTGAACGCCGTATTCCTCAACAGCTCTGCGGTAGAACTCGTCAAAGTTCTTACCGGGTGTACGAACGTCGATATAGAATACGTAAACGTCTGTGTCGGGGTACTTGTCACGGATAAGCATTGCGTGCTTAGCTGTGTACATACAGCAGATCTTAGAGCAGTATTCCTTACCCTTCTCGGCGCAAGCGGCGCAACGCGAGCCTACGCACTGAACAAGAACTATGGTGTGGGGATGCTCACCGTCGGAGGGACGGAGAAGCGTACCGCCCGTAGGTCCTGCGGCGTTCATGAGACGCTCAAGCTCGAGAGACGTGATAACGTCCTTGGACTGAGAGTAAGCGTACTCGTCGAACTTATCCATCGATATGGGATTGAAGCCCGTAGCAACTACGATAGCTCCGTACTTTTCCGTAATATATTCATCCTTTGCCTGATAGTCGATAGCCTTAGCCGTGCAGACCTTGGAGCAAACTCCGCACTTGCCCGTCTTGAGCATCGTGCAGTAGTTAGCGTCGATCGTTGCAACCTTCGGAACTGCCTGCGCAAAGGGAATATAGATAGCGCGTCTGTTGTCCATACCCATATTGAATTCGTTGGGTACCTTCTTCTGAGGACACTTTTCGGTACAAAGACCGCATCCTGTACAGAGGTCCTCCTTAACGTAACGCGCGCGCTTCTTGATGGTAACGTCAAAGTTACCTACAAATCCGCCGACCTCTGTTACTTCACTGTAAGAGAAGATACGGATCTTTTCGTGCTGAGCGACGTCAACCATCTTAGGTGTGAGGATACAAGCCGCGCAGTCGAGAGTGGGGAACGTCTTGTCAAGCTGAGCCATCTTACCGCCGATGGTGGGCTTGGTCTCAACTATGTCAACGGGGAAGCCCGCGTCGGCAATGTCAAGAGCTGTCTGAATACCTGCGATACCGCCGCCGATAACGAGGGCGCGCTTTGTAACAGGGCTCTCACCGGGAGTCAGGGGCGCGTTAAGATTTACCTTAGCGATAGCCGCCTTACCGAGAATGATAGCCTTTTCGGTACCGATAGGCATTTCCTTATGTACCCAAGAGCACTGCTCACGGATATTAGCGATCTCTACCATATAGGGGTTGAGACCTGCCGCTGCCGCTGTCTTGCGGAAGGTAGCCTCGTGCATACGGGGAGAGCAGGAGCAGACAACTATACCTGTGAGCTTGTGCTCAGCGATAGCCGCCTTTATAAGATCCTGTCCTGCCTGAGAGCACATATACTGATACTCGGTGGAGATAACAACACCGGGCTCGTGCTGCAGCGCTGCCGCAACAGCCTTAACGTCTACCGTACCCGCGATATTAGTTCCGCAGTGGCAGACAAATACGCCAATTCTTTGCATCGTTGTTTTCTCCTTTCTTACTTAGAATATTTTCTGAACGCGCTCATGATCGCCTGCTGAGGCATATCGTCGTCGATAAGCGCGGGAATCTGTTCGGGCTTCAAGTGGTTTGCGCCCTTTTCACGGATAACGGTGAGTCTGAGAGCTTCTACGAGCTTTGCGGGCTCAACGCCTCTGGGGCAACGGTCAACACAAGCGAAGCAGGAGAGGCACTTGTATATCGACTCGGATTTCATAAGTGTCTCGATGTCGCCTGTTTCTACCATATATACAAACTGATGGGGATGATACTCCATCTCATCGTAAGAGGGGCAGGTGCCCGAGCACTTGCCGCACTTCATACATTTGAGAGGATTTACACCGCTCATGCGAAGTATCTGTTCCTTTTGTCTTTCGGTCTTGTTGTGCATCGTTATACCTCCTTTACGCCGAGAGCCTCTGCAAGGAGCTCGGTGAAGTAAATAACGGGAAGGGAAGAGCCGTTCTTTACAAGGTTGTACTTGCAAAGAGGACAAGCGGTAACTATTGCTTCCGCTCCGTGGCTTTCAGCGCTGTCGGAAACAGCGTTGCTTCTCTTCTTAGCCGCCGCGGGATCCTCAAGAGCTATGTATCCGCCGCAGCATTCGTTTCTTGCGGGATAAACAACTGGCTCAGCTCCGAGCGCTCTTATAAAGTCCTCGATTATCGTGGGATTCTCGGGATCGTCGAACGCCATTACCTTACCGGGGCGGAGAAGCAGACAGCCGTAGTAAGCGGCGATCTTTCTGCCCGTAAGAGGATTTTTAACAGCCGCGCGTACCTTGTCAAAGCCTACCTTGTCGCGAAGAAGCTCAAGAAAATGGAGAACCTCTGTCTCGCCGTGATACTCGGTGGGCGTTTTATCCTGAGCAAGGTAGTTGTTTACCTTTGTTGCAAAGAACTCATCGCTCTGTATTGCGTGGTTCGTCTGCTTTATTACATTGTGACACGCCGAACACACCGTAACAAGGGGCTGTTCCTCATCTCTTGCCGCCGCAAGAGCGCGGACGGAAGAGAGCTTGGACGCGATCTCGTCATTCGCGGAGACGTAAACGCCGCCGCAGCACTGCCAGTTTTCAAGCTCGCAAAGCTCTACGCCGAGAGCCTCTGCCGATCTGCGTGCGTAAAGATCGAGATCCTTAGCCTTTGTACGAAGGGTGCATCCGGGGAAATAACTGACTTTCATTATTTGCCTCCAAAATACTTTTTTGTTGTGCTTTGTGACTTATACCATCTGCTCGGGGTGGAATACCTCGTCGAACTTTTCTTCTGTCAGGAAGCCGAGCTCTACGCAAGCCTCCTTGAGGGAAATGTTATCCTTGTATG
>JAFTYG010000078.1 GCA_017461365.1 Clostridia bacterium
TATGATATTACCGAAACGACTTGTTCCGATCTTTAAGGAAAAGCTCGGATTCTATTCCTGTACTGTTCCCACCTATATACAATATGTATTGGCAGAGCTCATATCAAACGGTGATTTTGAGAGACACATCAACCGTGTCAGACGGCAAAAGCGTAAGGAAATGCAAAAGAATCAATGAATACAATAGAGGCGTCGCTTTCGGAAGGCGCGCATAAAACAGTTAATCCTCCATATGACTACAATCATACGGAGGATTTTTATACAATTAGTTATTTCAACTCGCCGACAGATAGCTACTTTAGCGTTGCCGTGGGGTGTAGCCACCTTGAAGGAACGAAGCGACGCAACTTTCGAGTTCTGTAGGTTTTCTTCTGTTGACATAAGACCGAGACTTCGCTCTTTCAATTTGCTAACGATACTCACAGTACTCCCGAGAGTAGGATATAGAAGTGCGCCTTTTCGTTTCTAAAAGTTTTTCAATAGCCCGACAAATTGGAATTTATGCAACTGTCCATAAAAATTATAATGTAATAACCTTGGGTGCTTCCGTAAACGAATAAATCGTTGCTTTTCCATCGTCAAAATAGAAAACTGTCATTGTACCGTTATCAGGAGAAGCCAAACTCTTGAGTGATGGGTTATCTTCTAACATTGCCACCCTTGCTTCACGTCGCAAATCCTCCTTAACTGTCCCCTCTATTCGTATCCATTTACCATCATGCATACCACAAATCTCGACTTTTCCATTCTTTACCAATTGTTGATATACTTTTTTCTGATTATTCGTTTCTATATATAGCCTTTCCTCAAAATCACTTATTGCCCCAAATGGTCTAACATGAGGTTGACCATTTTCTTCTGTTGCGATGTAAAAAGTGCCGCAATCCCTTAAAAAATCATACGCTTCTTTCATAGTAATCTACTCCTTTGTTAAAACAAATTCTTATTTATCGGTGAGTTTATTATATCATATTTTATGAATATTTCAACCGTTCAAGGCTATAAAGGCTGACAGCTTTTCTTCTGTCAGCCCTCTGTGCGTAAGTATTATTTCAGTTTTCCCAATTTTGCCGTATTTGCAATAACGATGAGCGTGGTCTCCGCGTCGATGACCTGCTCGGGATTGACGTTTACGTTGACCTTTTCTCCCTTTTTAACGGCGACGATATTGAAGCCGTATCTTTTACGCAGATTGAGTTCGATCAGATTTTTTCCTATCCATTCGTCCTTTACGTCGATCTCGACCATTGATACGTCCTCGGACAGCGAGATCATATCGATAAATCCCGAGCTCAACAAATTTTTTGCAAGACGGATTCCCGATTCGTTTTCGGGAAAAACAACCTGATCCGCGCCGACACGGAGCAGTATCTTTTGGTGCATCTCATTTGCGCACTTTGCGATAACGGTCTTAACGCCCGCTTCCTTGCAGAGAGTTACAGCCATTACGCTTGCTTCAAGATTGCTTGCCATACATACGATGACGGTGTCAATACTTCCGATTCCAAGGCGAGAAATTACCTCCGCATCGGTCACGTCAGCGCACTTGCAAACGGGCAGATATGCCGCCGCATCGTTGACGGTTTTTTGATCGCTGTCGACCGCGATGACCTCCTTCCCGTTCCCGACAAGCTCTCTCGCAACTGCCGTTCCGTATCTTCCAAGTCCGAATATTGCGTACGTTTTTTTCTTTTGCATAATCTTTCTCCTTAACCTATACTTATCTCTTCCGTCGGCTCGGATATAACGTTCTGGCTTTCGTTCTTGCTTCCGAGAGCAACGGCTAACGAGATCGGCCCGACTCTGCCGAAATACATCGTAATAATGATAATAATTTTTCCGAAAACGTTCAGGCTTGGCGTTAAGCTCCGCGACAGACCTACCGTTGCCGTCGCGCTGACGGTCTCGTAGATCACGTCAAGCGCCGAGGCATCATTCGTTGCCATCAACAGAACGGTCGAGGCTAAGCAGATAGACAGGAACGTCATCGCCACGGCAATCGCCTTGCGGATCGAATTTGCCGATATGCAACGGCAAAACAGCGTAGCGTCACTTTTATTTTTGACTGTAGCCAAGGCTGAACAGATCAGAACTGCCACAGTTACCGTTTTAATGCCTCCCGCCGTTCCGACGGGAGAGCCGCCGATAAGCATCAATATCAATGACACAGCGGCGGAGGCATTCGTCAGATCTTCCTGAGGAATAGAGGCAAAGCCCGCCGTTCTCGTCGTTACCGATTGAAACAGTGATACCTGAATTTTGTCAAACAGAGACATATTTCCGATAGTCAGAGGGTTTGAATATTCAAAAATAAATATAAGAAGCGCGCCGCCGAGTATGAGCCCGAGTGTCACCGTAACGACTATCTTGCTGTGCAAGGTCAGATGCCTGAATATCCTTCTGTTTTTCGAAGATCTGCTCTTTATCACACGAAGCACGTCCCACCAAACGATATATCCCAAGCCGCCGAGAATAATGAGCGCGGAGGTGACTGCATTGACAAGGGGATCGGTCGCATAATTGCAAAGGCTGTTCTCCGCGATAATATCGATTCCCGCGTTGCAGAATGCGGATACCGAATTGAATACGGCAATCCAGATGCCCCTCGCACCGAATTCGGGAACGAAAACGAACGCGTAAAGTATCGCGCCTGCGCCTTCGACCGTCAGCGTGCCGAGCAGTACGTTTTTTACAAACCTTGTAAGCCCCGACATCGTGTTCAGATTGAAAGCGTCCTGAATGAGCAATCTGTCGCCAATACCCATTTTTTTATTCAGAAGAAGCATCACGCCCGACATAACGGTGATGATGCCGAGTCCGCCTATCTGTATCAGCAGCAGTATAACGATCTGCCCGAACACGCTCCAAGTGGAGACCGTAGGAAGCGTAACAAGACCGGTTACGCAGGTTGAGGTCGTTGCCGTAAACAGAGCGTCAATATACGGAACGGCTTTCCCGTTGGCAGAGCTTATGGGAAGCGCCAGAAGAAGGCTTCCGAGCAGTATCGTGGCAAGAAAGCTCAATAATATGATCTGGGTTGTGGATAAAGTAAATTTTTTCTTTTTTATCATAGCATTTTTTAAAGATCCCGTCGTTTAAAATAATACACGTACATTATAGCATATATCCGCAGATAATTCAAGATTTTTCCTGTAATAAGACTTTTTTCAGCTTTGTTTACCGAAATTTTTAAGGACTTACCGAAACGGTAAGCCCTTTTTGCGTATTTCTATAAAAAAGAGCCTCCACGGGTTCATTGATGAGTACATAGCTTCGGTATTCGTGTTCTTATTCATTTTGCAGACCTCGACGTCTGCGTCTGTATTATACTATCTATCCTGCCGAAATGTGCCTTTTTCCGAAAAATTGCCGTACGGGGAAAATTTTTTCGTCAAAAAATTCCATTTGAAATTTTCCCTGAAATATGATATAATATCAAGCGTAGTGAGTAGTCGAAAGGCGTAAGTCCAGCTTATGATGCGGACTTGCGCCTTTTCTGCGTAAAAAAGAAAAGTGAGGTATTTTATGGAACAGGCTAAACAGAACAGAATGGCGATCGAGCCGCTGAAAAAGCTATTTTGGAAAATGGGACTGCCGATGATAATTTCAATGGTACTGCAAGCTCTGTACAACGTGGTCGACAGTATTTTCGTTGCAAATATGGAGGGCACAGGCGCGCTTGCAAATGAGGCGCTGACTATCGCGTTCCCCATACAGATAATGATAATCGCCGTCGGAGTAGGAACGGGCGTAGGTCTGAACGCGTTGCTCTCAAAGAGCTTGGGCGAAAAAAACAGAGAAAAGGTCAACCGAGTCGCAGGAAACGGTATCTTTCTCGGCATAGTTATCTATGCGGTATTTCTGCTGTTCGGACTTTTCTGTTCCGAATGGTTCATTGGTCTCTTTACCGACCGCCCCGACGTGCTTGAAATGGGTACATCCTATTTGAAGATATGCACCTGCCTTTCCTTGGGCTCTATAGGATTTACCATTTATGAACGCTTCTTGCAGGCAACGGGCAAAACAATGTTTTCAACTATCGCGCAAATATCGGGCGCTGTAGCCAATATCGTCCTCGATTATGTATTCATATTCCCCTTGAATATGGGCGTCGCGGGCGCGGCTTGGGCAACCGTTATCGGTCAGTTTATCTCGCTGTTCGTCGCAATGGCGTTTCATTATACCGCCAATAAGGAGATCGGCGGACATCCGAAATATATAAGACCTGTCGGAGCGATCATCAAGGGTATATATAAGATAGGCGCGTCGGCGGCGATCATGCAAGGACTTCTCTCGGTAATGATGGCGGGAGTAAATGCGATTCTCGGCACCGCCGACGTCGATCCGACCGTCCTCGTCGGTTCCTTCGGCATATATTATAAGATACAGCAGGTCGCGCTCTTTTCGGCGTTCGGTCTGTCAAACACGATGATAACCGTCCTGTCCTTCAACTACGGTATGAAGAGCAAGGAGCGCGCAAGGGATTGTATCAAGTACGGTATCATCGATACACTTATCACCACTCTTGCTATGACTGTGCTTTTTGAGATCGTCGCAAAGCCGCTGTCAATGCTCTTTGCGCTGTCGGGCGGCTCGTCGGAGGCGCTCGTCGACGTCTGCGCCAAGGCTACGAGAATAGCGGCTATTGGCTATGCCTTTATGGGCTTTACAGTGGCGGTTCAGGGCGTTTTGCAGGCTCTCGGATACGCCGTCAAGCCCCTGATACTCTCTCTGCTCCGCCTTGTCGTGTTCGTATTTCCCGTCTGCTATCTCTTTACACTGTCGCCCGAGGTGCTCGATACCGTCTGGTGGACCTTCCCGATAGCCGAGGTGCTTACCTGCATTTTCGCGGTCGTATTTTTGAGACAGGCGCAAAGGAAGAAGATCGACACGCTCAAGGAGGAGACGCGCAAGAGGAGCGATAAGCTTATCATTACCGTATCGCGCGAGCACGGCACAAACGGTAAGCGCATCGGAAAGCTCGTTGCCGAAAGACTCGGAATGAAATTTTACGATAAAGAGCTCTCCATGCTCGAGGCGCAGCACAGAGGGCTTGACAGACAGTACGCCGAGGGACACAGAGAAGAGGATATGTATTCGCTATATCTGTCCTTGGATGCCAAAAAGGACTCAGTTATAGCTCAGAGCGAGATCATAAACGCGTTGGCGGATAAGGAATCCTTCGTTATAGTCGGACGCGCCGCCGATTACGTTCTGCGCGAGCGCGATAACGTCATACGCATATTCCTCTACGCGCCGATGGATTATAAGATAAAGAACGTTATGCAGATATACGGCGACAGCGCGTCGGAGGCTGAAAGAAGAATACTGTCAAGCGATAAGTCGCGCGCAGGATACTATGAGCTCGTTTCCAACCGAAAGTGGGGCGAGAAGGAAAACTATAACCTCTGCCTCGATTGCTCGGTCGGCAACGACGAAATAGTCGATACCGTCTGCGATTATATCCTGAAAATTCAGAATAAACACGACTAAAAAAAGTTCAGGCTCGGTCTTTCGACCGAGCCTGACATTTTGCAGTGTCTTATTGATGCTTTTAAGAGCAATCAGGAAACAGCTTCCTGAATGAGCTCACTTATTTTGGCGCCTGAAGAAATTCCGTGGTATTCTTTTGAGGACGTCCAGGTTCCCGTATCGAACGAGCCCGTTGTGGTACCGCCCACATAACCGACGACCTGCGCCGTCCCCTCGTACATTTTCTCACCGATCTGCTCCCACAGAGAGTCCTCCGATACCCTTGTGAACACCATAGCATATACGTTGGGGTAATCGTTATACGATAGATTGTTGAAATTTGCCGTTGTAAGATAGAGCGTCATTTCACAACCGTTGTAGGCGGTGCCTCCGACAGTGTAGGAGTTACCCGTTGTCGCGTTATTGTCGATATTCTCACGCTTGATGATACAAGTTACGTCAACGGTTGCGCCATTGAGATCGAGCGACAGCGTACCCTCAAACAACTCCTCAAGTAGCGTCGTGTCATCGTCGGATGATCCCGTAACGTTTCCAATGTAGGAAGCCGTCCAATCGCGCGAGCCATCGTAGTTTGTGTCGATCGCGGTGTTTAGTTGATTGTAGCTTGACTCAGTGTTGAGTATCTCCAAAAACTTGCTTGCAACCGTCTTTGCGCTCTCCTCCTCTTTCTTGGTTATCTCGGTGCTGAAATTAAAGGTAAGCAGGGGATTGTAGGTGGTGTTCGAACGCTGAGTGTGAGCGATTTTGACAAAGAAAGTCAGGGATTGCTCCTCTCCTGCGCTGTTCTTGCCCGATACCTGTAACGAGGGTAGCGCAGAGTACAAACGCGCAAATGACAAGATTTCTTTTTTTCATGTTGTTTTCTCTCCTTTGTTGTAATATTTATAAAAAGCGTCATACTCGCCTTTTACCATGATTTAAAAGATGCTTTAAAAAATAGGGATTTATTGCAAAATCCTTGGAAATATTATACAACTAAATTAAATATAAGCTTAAATATAAGTCAAGAGGCTTCAGATTATTTTCAGCTCCGCAGAATAACTTTGTTAATTTTTAATTAAACCAATGAATAAAAATAGTGTGATTTGTATAAATATGTAAAAATAAAGCGCCAAGGATCAAAGCGATCCTTGGCGCTGAATACTATAATTTGTACCTTTAATTCGTATTTCTGTTCATAAGCTGTCCGAGCGTGAACTCTCCCCAAGCGTAATTTGTCAGATAACTGCCGCCAAAGAGCTCCGAGTATTCCTCTTTAGATGACAGATAGTCAAACAAGTCGCACCTGACCTTTTCGGGAATTATGCGGCGCTTGCCGTCCACAGCTTCAATAATGTCGGATATGCCGTATTCCTCAAGCGTGTTCTTGAGCCTCAGAGCCTCCTTGCGGTATCTCGCAAGCGTCACAGTGTTCGCGGGCTCATCCTCCCACAAATATCCGATAGCCTCCTCGCTCGTAACGTATCCGCCGCGTCGGTCGACGAGAAGAGCCAAAAGCTCCTTCGCCTTCTTGTTGCGGAACGCGATCGGCTTGTCGTTGACGAAAACGTCGAAATATCCGAACGTCCGAATGTATATTTTCGGATGCCCGCCGCTTTCCGCCGATGCCTGCCAATCGTCAACGTTGTAAAGCATAACGTAGCAGGACGACTGCCCGTCATAGCTCTTCTGCGAGCAGATAGCCTTTATCAGACGCGTGCGCCCTTGAGTCATGTCAAAATATGTAAATTCCGCCTCGCCCGTAGAAAGAAGCATCTCAACGTCCTCGTAGGAAAGCGCGCTATTTGCTATAAAATTCTTGATAGAACAGCTTCCCTCCGCTAAGGCGAGCCATTCGTCTTTGGTGTAGCCGAAGAAATTGCATACGTTGTCGCTGGCGTAAAGGGGCTTTACACTGCCGTTCTCGATCTTGAACGCCATAACTCCCTCGGTAAACCGCATCACAAGCTCGTGCATATTCTTCAGCGCAAGATTTTCCTTTTTCAGCTCATCCATCTCTACCTCGTCAATGATATGCTTGCAGCAGAAAAGGCAGATAGAGCTGTTGACACGCAGAAATATTCCGCTGTATCTCTTTATTTCACCCGTCGACGCTATAGCGCGGTATTCGATCTGCGGCGGCCGTTCATCGCGAGAGTACTCTCTTTTTGAGATGAATTCGGAGAAAAACTCCCGAACACGTTCGGTATCGGCAGGATGCACCGTGTTCTTTATCCACTCCTCGGTCGCTTCCTCCATATGCATTGGCAGATTTTTGATCTTGCTGAACGAGCCCGACGTTCCCGAAACGTATTTTACCGTTTTGCTTTGAAGATCGTACTCGAAGATATATTCGTACACCTCGGTCAGCGCTCTAAGGTAGCGGTCGGTCTCACTCGCCCGCTTCGTTTGGTAATTTTCGGTGACGTCCATGCAAACGCTCTGAAATTCCTCTTTTCCGTCCTTGCCGACGACCTTTGTTATCCATCCGAAAAGACGCGCCTTCGTTCCGTCACAGCGCACCACCGACATCTCTCCCGCCATAGGCGAGTTGCTCTTGTACACGCGGTGCAGAAAATGCGAAAACTTCCGCCTGCTCTCAATCGGGATCATAAGATATACGTTGTCTCTGTAATACGCCTGATAGTCAAGCTCTCCGCGGCGGCTCTCGGATAGACGGAGCATTCGCTTCATCTGCTCGTTTATGTAAGTGACACGCGGATTTTTCTCACAGGTGTATCTGAGCATACCGCAGGGAACCGTCTCGTTGAGAAAGTGCAGATTGTCGTTTTCCTCCTTTATGTGGGTTATGTCAGAGAGAGTCGCGTAACCGACAGCGCCCCCCTCCGATACCTTTACGGTCATCGTGTCCTTGACGTATATGACCGAGCCGTCCTTTTTTATCAGCCTGTATTCGGCAGAGCAGGACTTCCTTTTGACCGACGCCTGCTTTATATACTTTTCATACGCGCTCCTGTCCTCGGGATGTATGACCGATAAATACGTATCGACGCCGTCCGACAAAAGCTCATCCTTAGCATAGCCCAGCATATCGCAAAGGCTCTGACCGACAAAGATAAGAGCGGGCGGCTTGCCGAGGGTATATTGACGGAGACCGCTTATGCTGTCGAGGATCTCCAAATTATTTTCTGTTTGAATGCTCATATTTACTCCTGTTTATACTGTTTGCCGAGCAGTCGTTTCCTCAAATATCCGTATTATTATACCATAATTCAAAGAAACAGTCAATCAAAAAATGTCAAACGCTGACAGTATATTTTTGAGTCTCTTTTTCGCCGTTGGCGAAAAGGCACGAACATAGTTCGTGCGGCGGGATGTTTGATATGCGTAAATATATCCCCAATGAAGATAGTGCAGTAAAGCGACTTCGTCGCAAGATCCTCTACTCCGCTGTGCTCCGTGGCAAGAACAAGTTCTTGCTCGAATTAACGTGCTGATAACCCCATAAACGGTTCCTTTTGCCAACGGCAAAAATGCTCTGTGATGACAGATTACTGTATGACAAGTAAATAGATATATGCCAAAGTTTATTACGGGCACCTTATTATAGGTTTATGCATATGTTCGTCGCAGAGCATCCACTATCTGTCATCCTGAACGGCTTGCTACCCTGCAGACACAGTGAAGGATCTTTTTTGCGTAAGCAAAATTTACCTTAGATTTGTGTGGGGGGGTTCTTGTTGTGCCACATTCAAGCGTAGCAATTTTAAATTCAAACTCCCCCTTGCAAGAACGAAGTTCTTGCCACGGAGCGTAGCGGAGTAGAAACTCCAATTTGTAATACGCATTTACATAAAGACACGGGACTGCCTGACGAGACAGCCCCATAATACTATTTTTCCGTTTTCTCGCGAAGCTCATTTTTTTTGATCTTGCCGCTTATAGTCTTGGGCATTTCGGCAACGAATTCAAGGATACGCACCCACTTGTATTCCGCAAGCCTATCGTTGCAATATTCCTTTATCTCGCGCTCGAGCTCGCGGCTCGGAGCATAACCGTCAGAGGGTACTATCACCGCCTTGATCGCCTGACCGCGAAGCTCGTCGGGAACACCGACAACACTGCACTCGGCAACCGCGGGATGCTCTGAGAGAATATTTTCGACCTCGTAAGGACCTACGCGGTATCCGCCCGTCTTGATTATATCGTCAAAGCGTCCGTGAAACCAGAAAAGACCGTTCTCATCCTGCCATGCTGCGTCGCCCGTGTGATAAACACCGCCGCGCCATACGTGCGCATATTGCTTTTCATTGTCAAGATACGCGCAGAAGATGCCGACCTGCTTACCACCCTCGGGAGGAACGACAACTACCTCTCCGATCTCGCCTGCCTCAACGGGCTCACCCCTTTTGTCGTAAAGCCTTACGTCGTACATAGGCGACGGTCTGCCCATAGAGCCCTCCGCGGGAATAGCGCCCGTCATGTTTCCGAGAAGCATCGTCGTTTCGGTCTGCCCGTAGCCCTCGCAAAGATCAAGCCCCGTGCGTTCAGTAAAGCGCCTGAATACCTCGGGGGAGAGCTTTTCTCCCGCAGTCGACGCGTGGCGGAGAGAGGGCATCGGAGATACGCCCTTGCGGACGAGATACCTGTAAACGGTCGGCGGCGCGCAAAACGATGTCACACCGTATTTGTTGATTATGCTTGTAAGCTGCTTGGGATCGAAATTGTCAAAATCGAATACCATAACGGCACTACCCACAAGCCATTGACCGTATATCTTTCCCCACGATGCCTTTGCCCAGCCCGTTTCGGCTACGGTGAAATGAAGTCCGCCCTCCTCGGCGCATTGCCAATACTTTGCCGTGACAATGTGCGCAAGAGGATAGGTAAAATCGTGTATAACTCCCTTGGGATCTCCCGTCGTGCCCGATGTAAAGTACATCAGCATATGGTCGGTCGCAAGCGTCGGAATACGCAAAAGCTCCTCGCTCTGCTCCTCCATCTCCGCGGTGAGATTTCTGAAGCCTTCGGGAGCGGTCTTTACACACCACAATATCGGATCGAGCGATACGTCTGCAAGAGCCTCGCGTATTCTTTCGGGAAGCTCGTTCTGAGGCGTGCAGATGATCGCCTTTGCATTCGATCTTTCAATACGGTACTCAAGATCCTTCACCGTAAGCATATGCGTTGCGGGTATCATTACCGCGCCGAGCTTGTGAAGAGCCACGGAAACGAACCAATATTCAAAGTGACGCTTCAATATCACCATAACTCGGTCGCCCTTTTTTATGCCCGAGGACGATAGAAGATTTGCGATTTTGTTGCTGTATTTTTTTATATCTGAAAATGAGAATATGTGCTCCTCATTTTCAGTGTTGCACCAGACAAGAGCCGTTTTGTTCGGCTCACTCTCGGCTATCCTGTCAACAACGTCGTATCCGAAATTGAAATTTTCGGGATAGTCAAGCTCAAATTTTTCAAGTCTGCCGCAAGCATCGAAATACTCACGGCAAAAATTTTTGTATATACTCATAAAATATCCTTAATCCGCGTTTGCCGTCTGACCTATGCGTCGAAAACGGTCGTATCTTTTCTGAACAAGCTCGGTGTCCTCCGAAAGCGCCTCTACCTCTTCGGAAAGAAGCTCGCGTATTCGGTCGTAGTATTCCTTTTTGCCGATCCCGTTTTCCGACAAAATGCTCTCGATTATTCCGAGGCTTCTTGCATCCTCCGCCGTGAGCTTGAGACTGTCCGCCGCGGCGGCAGCCTTTGACGAGTCCTTCCATAAAATACTCGCCGCGCCCTCGGGAGAAATGACCGAGTAGACGGCATTCTGTAGCATCCATACTCGGTCTGCAACCGCAAGAGCGAGAGCTCCGCCACTTCCGCCCTCACCGATGAGAATAGATATAACGGGAACGCAGAGCGTGCTCATCTCCATAAGATTTTCGGCTATAGCCTGACCTTGACCGCGTTCCTCCGCGCCGATACCGCAATATGCGCCCGACGTGTCGACAAAGCAGATAACGGGCCTGCCGAACTTTTCCGCCTGCTTCATAAGACGCAGAGCCTTTCTGTAGCCCTCGGGGTGGGGAGCTCCGAAGTTTCTCTCGGAACGCTCCTTTGGAGTGTGACCTTTTTCAATGGCGATGACCGTTACGGGAGTGCCGTCAAGACGTGCAAGTCCGCCGATTATCGCTCTGTCGTCGGCATATCTGCGGTCGCCGTGAAGCTCTATAAAATTTGTAAAAATATTCTTTATGTAATCCTGTCCCGTCGGCCGCGTGCCGTCACGGGCAAGCTTTACTCTGTCATAGGGGATTCGGCTCACTGCTTTTGTCCTCCGTTATGCATTTTTAAAAGCTCTGCCAAGAGCTTTCGCTGATCCTTGCGCTGTACTATCTTGTCTATAAATCCGTGCTCAAGCACAAATTCGGCAGATTGGAATTCCTTTGGCAAGCTCTGACGTGTCGTCTGCTCGATAACGCGCTTTCCCGCAAAGCCCACAAGAGCCCCGGGCTCTGCGATGATAATATCGGCTTCCATAGCAAAGCTTGCAGTCACGCCTCCCGTTGTCGGATCGGTCAGTACGGCAATGTATAAAAGCCCCACGTCGCTGTGCCTCTTTACTGCGGCGCTCGTCTTTGCCATCTGCATAAGCGACAAAAGTCCCTCCTGCATCCGCGCGCCTCCCGATACCGTAAATCCGATAACGGGCAGTCTTTTCTTTATTGCGTATTCGAAAAGCAAGGTGATCTTCTCACCGACGGCGCTTCCCATGCTTCCCATCATAAAATAGGAGTCCATGGCGAACAGACAGCACTTTTGCCTGCCTATCGACGCCGTACCGCATATTACCGCCTCCTCCTCGCCGCTTGCCGCCCGAACGGTTTCGATCTTGTCCTTGTAACCGGGGAAGTCGAGAGGATTGCAGGAGCGCACGTCCGAGAACATTTCAACGAAGCTGCCCTTGTCGACGGTCATACTTATACGCTGTCGCGCCTTCATCCTGAAATGGTAGCCGCAGGGACAGACAAGCTGATCCGACCATAGGCGGCTGAGAGGAATGTCCTTGTGACAGTTCGGACAGTTCTTTTCGGGCTCGCCCGCGTCAGCCTGGACGGGCGCAGATCTTCTGCCGCCCTCCTCAAGCATATTTTTAGGTTTTAAGAATTTAAGTAACGGCATAACGTCTTACCTGCTTCCCATAAATGTCAGATCGTAATTTCCCGAGGTAAAGCGCGCGTCCGAAACGGTACGGAGCTGTTCCTCGACGTTGGTAGGAATACCGTCCACCACAAGCTCGCAAAGCGCGGCTCGCATCTTGCGCAGAGTTTCCTCCCTCGTTTTTGCATATACCACGAGCTTGCCGAGCAGAGAGTCGTAATAAGGGGTAACGACGGTTCCCTCGACAAGACAGGTGTCAAAGCGCACCGACGGCCCACCGGGGACGTGGAGCATACGCAGAGTGCCACAGCTCGTCGCGTTTATCCTGCATTCGATGGCAGAGCCGACGATGCGTACGTCATCCTGACAAAATCCGAGCGGAATACCCGCCGCTATGCGTATCTGCCACTTTACAAGATCAATGCCCGTCAGCATCTCGGTCACACAGTGCTCGACCTGAAGCCGCACGTTCATTTCCATAAACCAGAAATTTCCCGATGTATCGTAAAGAAATTCAAGTGTTCCCGCGCCAACGTAGCCGATCTTTTTTACTGCTGACACAGCTGCGTACATGATAGCGTTGCGCTGTTTTTCATTTACCGCGGGAGAGGGAGTCTCCTCAATAAGCTTTTGGTTTCTCCGCTGGAGAGAGCAATCGCGCTCTCCGAGACATACGGCGTTGCCCGCCTCGTCCGCAAGTATCTGCAATTCGATATGCCTTGCGGGGAAAATATATTTTTCAAGATATACGGAGCCGTCACCGAACGCACTCAGCGCTTCGGCTGTGGCTTGCATATAATTATCTTCGATGTCATCCTCACTGCGTATCAGACGTATTCCGCGTCCGCCGCCACCCGCGCACGCCTTGAGCATCACGGGGTATCCGATCTTTGCCGCCGCTGCCTTTGCCTCTTCCATCGAGTCGACGGCTTTCGTTCCGGGTATAACGGTAAGTCCCGCATCGCGCATAAGCTCCTTGAGTATGGCTTTGTCGCTCAGACGCTCCATATTCTCGGGCTCAGGACCTATGAAAACTATACCGTTCTTTCTGCACATCCTTGCAAAATGCGCGTTTTCCGACAAAAAGCCGTACCCGGGGTGTATCGCCTGCGCCCCCGCAAGAAGAGCGGCGCTTATGATCTGCTCCTCGTTCAGATAGCTCTCCTGAGCCTCCGCCCGTCCGATACAGTAGCTTTCGTCGGCAAGAGCTACGTGGAGGGCGTTTTTGTCGGCCTCCGAATAAACGGCGACCGTCGCCACGCCCATCTCCTTGCAGGCTCTTATTATCCTCACGGCGATCTCGCCGCGGTTAGCAATTAAAATTTTTGAAAACATAAGTTATCCACCAACTACGGCAAAGGAAAATTCCGCGCTTACGCAGACCTTGCCGTCAACGTTTACTGTGCCCTCGGCAAAATAGAAGGGATGCTTCGCCCGCTTGATAGTACATCTTGTCTCGATCAGATCCCCGGGGCGAACGGGATGCCTGAATTTTACGTTGTTGAGCCCCGTGTAAACAGGGAGCTTGCCTTCGACCATCACGTCCGCCATCAGTACACAAGCCGACTGCGCAAGTATTTCGCAGAGTATCACCCCGGGAACGATCGGATCGTTCGGGAAATGACCTCTGAGAAAAAATTCGTCTCCGCGTACTCTGTAGCGCCCGATCGCCGCGCCGTCCGCAAGCTCTGCCTCGTCGAGCAGAAGCATATCGTCGCGGTGGGGAAGTATAGCCTTTATTTCTTCTCGGTTCATAATTTATCTCCTGATGCGGAAAAGCTCCGTGCCGTATTCAACGACCTGACCGTTTGTCACGGAGATCTTTTCAAGTGTTCCGCTCTCCTCGGCGGTGATCTCGTTCATTAGCTTCATAGCCTCGATTATGCAAAGCACCTGTCCCTTCTCAACCTTGTCTCCGATTGATACAAAGGGCTCTGCGTTCTCTGCGGGCGCGGCGTAAAATACGCCGACGATAGGCGATTTTACCGAAACACAGCCGTCGGTCGTCTCTTTCGGGCTCTGCTCGGAGGAAGAAGAGACGGCAGGCGCGCTCTGTACAACGACAGACTCACGGATCGCGGCAGGCTGTGTCCGTTCAAGACGGACTACCTTGTTGTCCTCGGTGATCTCAAGACCTGTCAGCTCGAGCTCCTTCATAAGCTCGGCGTATTTGCGAATATCTGCTTCTTTCATATTTGTATTTATACCTTTCTGAACGCAAGACACGCGTTGTGTCCGCCGAAGCCGAGAGAATTCGAAAGCGCAAGATCGACACTCTGTGCTATGGCTTTGTTCGGAATATAGTTGAGATCACATTCGGGATCGGGAGAGTTCAGATTTATCGTGGGAGGAAGAATTCCCTCGTTCAGAGCCATCAGACAAGCAAGCGCCTCGACAGCTCCCGCCGCTCCGAGAAGATGTCCCGTCATTGATTTGGTCGAGCTTATGTAGGCGCGCCTTGCCGCATCCGCACCGAGCGCCTTTTTAATGGCAAGCGTTTCGAGCTTGTCGTTCATCGGCGTTCCCGTTCCGTGAGCGTTGACGTAGACCGTGTCACTCTCACTGTAGCCCGCCTCGCGCATAGCATCGAGCATCGCCTGAGCTCCGCCTCTTGCATCGGGATGGGGCGCGGTGATGTGATTTGCGTCGCAGGTCGAGCCGTAGCCGCATACCTCGCCGTAGATCTTTGCGCCTCTCGCTACCGCGTGGCTGTATTCCTCGAGAACGAGAGATACCGAGCCTTCACCGATAACAAAGCCTGCGCGCCTCTTGTCAAAGGGAAGAGAAGCCTCATCTGCACACTCGGCGGTCGAGAGCGCGTGCATATTTACAAATCCCGCAATGGCAGAAGGACAAATTGTCGCCTCCGCGCCGCCCGTTATCACAGCGTCGGCGTAGCCGTGGCGGATAAGACGCATAGCCTCGCCTATCGCGTTCGAGCCCGATGCGCAAGCCGTAACGGCAGGCATTGCAGGACCTCGGCAATCGTATTTTATGGCGATCATTCCCGCCGCCATATTCGGTATCATCATGGGAACGAAGAGAGAGGAAACTCTGCGCGGACCGCGCTCGAGCAGCTTCGTGTGCTCGGCTTCAAACGTGAGCATACCGCCTATTCCCACTCCGAGATATACTCCCATCCGCTCGGGCTCTACCGAACCGACTATACCGCTGTCGGCAACAGCCTGCTCTGCGGCTATAAGCGCGAACTGAGTGTATCTGTCGGTTCTGATAGTTTCGGATTTTTCCATATAGTCAAGCGCGTTGAAGTCCTTGACCTCTGCGCCAAGCTTTGCCTTGTATTCTGTCGTGTCAAAAAGAGTAATGGGAGCGATGCCGCATTTCCCCGACTTCAGTGCCTCCCACGTCTCAGTAACGGTTTTTCCGAGAGGGGTGATAGCGCCCATTCCCGTTACAACGACTCGTCTGTTTTTATTCATAATAATTCTCCTTACATTGCTATGCCGCCGTCGACGCGCAATACCTCTCCCGTCACGTATTTTGCGGATACGAGATATGCCACAGCCTCGGCGACCTCGTCTGCCTCTCCCATTCTTCCGAGAGGGATCATAGACAAAAGCGGATTGTCAGCCTGCGCCTCGGTCATATCGGTGCGGATAAATCCGGGTGCAACCGCGTTACAGCGAATACCCTTAGAGGCATATTCCTTGGCTACCGACTTCGTAAGTCCGATAAGACCTGCCTTTGAAGCCGAGTAATTGCACTGTCCCGCGTTTCCCATAAGACCTGAGACCGAGCTGATGTTTACAATACAGCCCTCGCGTCCTCTGATAAAGAGCGGAGCTGTGTGGCGTATCATGTTGAACGCCCCCTTGAGATTTGTATCTATTACCTTGTCGAAATCTTCTTCCTTCATCATCGCGGCAAGTCCGTCGCGCGTCACTCCCGCATTGTTGATAAGTATGTGGATGCCGCCGAAGTCTGCCTTGATCTGAGCGACCGTTGCCTTTACAGCGCCAAAATCCGATACGTCGCAAAGATACGCCTTTGCCCTTACCGTGAATACCGAGCTGCATACGCCGCAGACCTTCTCCGCCGCATCCTTGTTTCCTGCGTAGATTATTGCAACGTCAGCTCCGAGTGACGCGAGCTTTTCCGCGATCTTCGCGCCAATACCGCGAGAGCCGCCCGTGACGACGGCTACCTTTCCGCTTAACATCCTTCTACCTCCGCAAGTATAGCATCCATCTCACAAACCGAATATACCCGAACGTCGGAGTCTATCTTTTTTATCATGTTTGTAAGCGTTTTTCCGGGGCCTATCTCGATAAAGGTGTCTATGCCGTCGCGTATCATATTCCGCACAAGCTCCTCCCACCTTACGGGCGAGCAGATCTGTTCCGAAAGCAACGATACAACGTCAGAGGTGTAACGCTCGGCAGTCTTGTTTGAATAGAGCGGAATATTGCCCGCACCGAGATCGCCTTTTTTCAGCTCTTCGGCAAAAGACCTTGACGCCTCATTCATAAAGGGCGAGTGAAAACCGCCCGCTACCTTCAGCGGTATTGCTCTGCCGCCCGCCGCCTTTACATCGGAAGAAAAGTCCGCCATCTCAGAGGAAAGTCCCGCTACCGATACCTGATAGGGGCAGTTGAAATTTACGGGATATACCGCCGAATACTTTGAGCAGAGCTCGATGACCTTTTCGCTCGGTAGCTTTACTACCGCTGCCATCGACGTGTCGGCGCTCTCCGCCGCGCTTTGCATAAGCTCTCCACGGCGGCAAACGAGCCGAAAGCCCGTTTCAGTGTCGGCAATACCCGAAAACGTCAGCGCGCTGACCTCTCCAAGAGAAAATCCCGCAACCGCCGCAGGGGCGATACCGAGACTCAAAAGAACGTTCGCCGCCGCAAGCTCCATGGCAAACAGACAGGGCTGTGTGTTCTTTGTTTCCCTCAGTTCATCCTCAGTGCCATAAAAGCATTGACGGGAGGTGGCGGGACGTATGCCGTCGCAAAGATCAAATATCTCTTTCGCCGCGCCGTATCCCTCGTAAAGATCCTTTCCCATTCCCGAAAATTGATCTCCCTGACCTGAGAATACAAATGCTATTCTATCCATTTAGCTCCTCCTCTGAGGATGGGCTCTGCCTCATCCATTATCTCTTTTACGATCTCTGCGGCAGGCTGTTCCTTTTTGACCATCGCCGCGATCTGACCTGCAAGGAAGCACCCCTTGTCGTTGTCGCCCTCTTGTACCGCAAGACGGAGCGCACCTACCGCAAGTCTCTCAAGCTCATCGTCGGGCATACCGCCGTACTCTGCCTTGGAATAATCCTGTGCGAACTTCGTGCGCAGACTGCGAACGGGATGTCCGAGCCGTTTACCTGTGACCATCGTGCACAGATCGTTCGCCTTGAGTATCTTTTCCTTGTAGGTAGGATGAATATTGCACTCGGTAGCGGAAAGGAAGCGCGTTCCGAGCTGTACACCCTTAGCGCCGAGCATAAACGCCGCGGCAACACCGCGACCGTCGGCAATACCGCCCGCCGCAATGACGGGGATCTTTACCGCGTCGCAGATCTGCGGAACGAGCACCATCGTCGTAAGCTCTCCCACGTGTCCGCCGCTCTCACCGCCCTCTGCGATAACAGCGTCGGCTCCGCGACGCTCAACGAGCTTGGCGACCGCAACCGAGGCGACAACGGGAATGACCTTGATGCCCGCTTCTTTCCATTCTTTCATATATTTAGAAGGATTTCCCGCGCCCGTTGTCACCGCGTCAACCTTTTCCTCGGCAACGACGGCGGCGACCTCATCGGCAAAAGGACTCATCAGCATAATGTTTACGCCGATAGGCTTTTTTGTGAGCGCGCGCGCGATCCTTATTTGTTCGCGAACGTAGGAGGCGGGGGCGTTTCCCGAGGCGATAATGCCAAGACCGCCGCCCTCCGAGACCGCGGCGGCGAGCCTGCCGTCCGCGATCCATGCCATACCTCCCTGAAATACGGGGTATTTTATACCGAGCATTTCACAGATTTCGGTTTTTATCATAGCTTAACCCTGAACCTTGCTCTGGATGTACTTGTCAAGATCGTCAACCGTCTCAACCTTCTTGTCGAGCTCGATCTCAATTCCGATCTCGTCCTCAAGACTCATGATCATATCGACCGTGTCGAGAGAGTCGATGCCGAGATCGACAAACTTGCTCTCGGGCTTTATTTCGGATACGTCAATGTCTGTCCTTTCTGCGATAACCTTTGCAATAGCGTCAAAATACATGGTAATATACCTCCAAAAAAATGTGGCGCGCCCCTTGGGCATCACCCGATAATATTATACACGTCGAGTGTTCCAAGCCTGTTCCGCAGAAGTTCCGCCGCCGTTCCAAAAATAAAAATTCTTTGTTAATTTTTTGTAAAGCAAAAGGAGCTGAGTCACTAACGTGGTTCAGATTTCTTGCAGTTCCTACTCCGCTACGCTTTGTGGCAAGAACGAAGTTCTTGCGGCGGGATGTTGAAGTTGCAATTGTGGGTTAATGCCTGTTTCTTTTGCGGTAGTCCATTCGTTCTTTTTCTAAGGTAAATTTTGCTGACGCAAAAAAGATCCTTCACTGTGTCTGCAGGGTAGCAAGCCGTTCAGGATGACAGATAGTGGATGTTGGGCGATGAACGTATGCATAAGCCTATAATAAGATGCCCGTAATAAACTTTGGCATAAACCTATTTATTTTATCTCAACTAACCTGTCATCACAGAGCATTTTTGCCGTTGGCAAAAGGAACCGCTTATGGGGGCATCCTCGGAAACATTCGAGCAAGAACTTGTTCTTGCCACGGAGCACAGCGGAGTAGAGGATCTTGCGACGA
>JAFTYG010000079.1 GCA_017461365.1 Clostridia bacterium
TGAAAAGCTCATAAGGGTATATGCGAGAGCCTTTGAGAAGCAGTGGTTCTATGACAACAAGCCTCACGGCTTTGACGTTCAGGATCACCGTCTCGGCGCCCTGCTTTACCGCACCGAGTCTTGCCGCAGAAGAATTCTTGATTACACAAGCGGCAGGATCGACCGTATCGAGCAGCTTTCTACTTCGGAGAAGATAGTCCATTGATATGCGACGAGAATGGCAAATACACCAAACCCGATGTATTTAGAAGAAGATACCACAGATTACTTGAAGGCGCGGGAATAGAAAGCAAAGGACTACACTCTCTCCGCCATACCTTTGCAACCAACCTTGTAAATGGAGTCAAGCAACACAACGGAACAATCAAGTCACTCACAGTCAAACAAGTAGCTGACCTACTCGGACACTCCACAACGCAAGTAACGGAGATGTACTATGTCAAAAAAGACACAAGTATGCTAAAGGCATAACAAACGACTTCTGCCTATAAAGGCTCAAAAATTGCATCGCAGTAAACAAATAAAAGGGCGACCTCAGAAATGAAAATTCTGCGGTCGCCTTTATGCTACGGCAAAACGGCTGCTGCTTTTTTGATGCTGTAGCAAACGGAACGGTTGGAACAAACGTAAACAAAAGAAAATGATAATGTTATTTTTCATAAAAAACAAGTCTTATTTTTCGACAAAACCGAAATTCCGGAACAAAACACACCAAAAAGAGAAAAACCGAAGCCGTTTGGCTTCGGTTATGGCAGGGGCAGGAGGATTCGAACCCGCGACCCACGGTTTTGGAGACCGGTACTCTACCAGCTGAGCTATACCCCTGTATTTCACCTGACTATTATACCACACTTTTATCTCTTTTTCAAGAGGTTTTTGAAAAATTCTTTTTCTTTTTTGCACTTTTTTCACCGACGCAATTTTTTACGGCTTTTTCCATGCACACAGCCAAAAGACATCCCGCTTTTGTTTATCGCCGCACGATGTCGGATTTTTTCTGCAAAACGCAACAAAATTTCCCGTAAGTATTGACAAATACCGAGTCAGATGATATAATTTATTCATATTTTATACTTTGGAGGAACATAAAATGGATAATGTTCAATATCTCGCAGATGAATTAACCATGGCGAAAGCCAAAACCACACGCACACTCGCAACAGTAGCTCTTGTCCTTTCGGGAGTATATGTCCTCGAAGGCTTCGGCTCGATTCTCTTCGCTCTTCTCCCCATTCCGATAATCGGATTTATAATCTCTTTCATACTGTCAGTAATTGAGTTCGCTCTCCTGGTAAGCTCTGCCGTATGCGGAATAATCGCTCTTGTACGCGCCTGCAAGCTCGTAAAAGAGATCGACGCTCTTCCCGACAGCGAAGAAAAGCAGTCGGCTTTCAGCGTTGCAAAAACGGCTCGTTTGCTCTCTATCATTTCTGTCTGCGTAACGGGAGGCGCTTGCCTTGTCCTCGCATTCCTGAACATAATCGAGCTCATTCTTTCGTTCATCTAACGTCAAAAATATTCGCGGCTGTCTCGCTTGTTGATGAGACAGCCGCGTTTTTAATACCTGTAATAAAATCTTCCGTCGCCGTCGCGCGCCACGTCGATCGAAAAGACCTCGCGAATACATCCCGAATCGCAGATTTCTTCAGGACTTCCGAGAGCCAAAAGACCGCCCCCCGATATGATCGCCACCCTGTCGGAAAATCCGAGAGCCAAGGGAAGATCGTGCATCACCGTAACGATACCCTTTCCACCGTCGCGGAGCGAACGCAGAGCGTGCATAAGCTCAAGCCCCGACGGCACGTCAAGATAGACCGTCGGCTCGTCAAGAAGAATATAGTCGGTGTCCTGGCAGAGCGCCAACGCAATATACGCCTTCTGCCGCATTCCGCCCGAAAGAGAGGAAAGCCGACGCTCCGTAAGTTCCCCAATGCCCATCCGCTCGATCGCCGAGCGGGCTTTTTTTCTGTCCGCCTCGCCGTATATCCTCGGATAGCCGAGATAGGGAAACCGCCCGTGAAGCACAAGCTCGAAAACCGTCATGTCGGGAACGCTCCGACTCTGCGCGAGATACGAAAGCCGCCTCGCGCTCTGCCTTTGAGAAAGAGAGGAAAGAGCCTCGCCGTCAATAAATACCTCTCCCGAGATAGGCTTTAGTAACCCCGCCGCTACGCGCAAAAGTGTGCTCTTTCCGCACCCGTTCGCGCCGATGACCGACAGCACCTCGCCGCGCGCAACAGTAAGTGAAAGAGACGACAGCACAGCCTCCTTGCCGTAGCCCGCGGATATGTTTTTTAGCTCAAGCATTGTCGTGACCTCCCCTCCGACGAATAAGTATGAAGAAAAAGAAGGGCGCGCCGAGAAAGGACATAATTATCCCCACGGGTATCTCATATGGCGAGAAGATACTGCGCGAGAGCGTGTCGCATACCGAAACGAATCCACCGCCTAAAAGAAAACATAGCGGTAAAAGATGCTTCGCCGCGCCGCCCCTTATACGCCTGACCGCATGAGGAACAAGAAGCCCCACAAAGGAGAGCGTTCCGCAAACACTCACCGCCGCCCCCGCAAGAAGTGCGGAGAAAATAAGAAAGAGAGCTCGCATAACTCCCGTGTTCAGCCCAAGACCTCGCGCATTCTCATCTCCGAGAGAAAGCACGTCAAGCTCGGAGGAGAACGTAAAGAGCAGAAGCGCCGATATAACAATAATGACAGACGCAGGTATGAGCTTCGCATAGGTCACGCCCGAAAATCCGCCAATACGAAAATCACTGCTCAGAATACTCACGTCGGGAAAAACGGTGATTATCGCGTCGGTAAACGCCCCGAGCAGAGCGTTCAGGGCAACACCCATAAGCACGACAGTCCCGTGGGAGGCGCCCCATTTTTTGGCGCCGAGACTCACGGCAAAGACCGAAAGCAAAGCCCCGATAAAGGCGCATAAGGAGAGCCGCCAGCCCCCGAAGATGCCGCAAGCGCAGGCGGCGCTCACAAAAAGTCCAGCCCCCGCGTTCACACCGATAATGCTTGGAGAGGCAAGACGGTTGCCGAGCACACCCTGTATCACAGCCCCCGCAAGCGCAAGCGCGCCGCCGCAAAAGAGACTTCCGAGCGTCCGGGGCAGACGAACGTAGTGTATTATGTTCCCCTCGGCAGTACCCGACGATGCGCCGAACAGCGCGCCGATAGCGCGAACGGGAGATATGTAAACGCTACCCACACAAATGCCGAGTATAAGCGCAAAAATAAAGAGAAAAACGGCAAAAGCGTAAATAAACGCAACCCTGCCCTTAAACGTCGGTAAGAATTTCATAAAGTCCCCCGTAAGCCTCTGCCCAACGCGCGTTGGGCTTCATATTGTAAAGATGCCTGTCCATTACGTGAACGCGCCCCGCCTTGACCGCCGAAAGTCCGCCGAGTGATTCGGACTCCGAAAACAGAGCTTCAAGCGAGCGCTTCGCCGCCTCGGTGTCGTCGCCCATCGTGACGACGAATATCCTGTAAGGATCGGCGGCAATAATACTCTCGGCGCTCAGCTCCTCAAGAATACCGCTGTTGCTGTCGGCAATATTGATGCATCCCATATCCGAGAGCATCTCTCCGAGCACAGTCCCCTCGCTCCCCTTAGCCTTGACCGAGGATGAGGACGCGCGAAGAAGCAGTATCCGCCGTTCACTCTCGGAAATACCGCTCTTTGCAAGATCGCTCTTCAGATCCTCTATCCGATCGCGCAGAGCAAGACCGTTCTTTTCGTATAGATCGCTCCGTCCCGTTATGTAGGTAAGCTCCCTGAGCATAGAGAGATAGTCCTCAAAGCAGTCCACGTCATAATAAATGACGGTCGCCCCCGCCGCCGTCAGAGTGTCGCGCAGCTCTACGTTCGAGGCGGTAGAGGATGATGCAAGAACAAGATCGGGAGAGACAGAGAGCAAAAGCTCCGCGTTTGGTGAATGAGCGCCGCCGATGCATACAGCGCCCGTAAGCGTAAGCCCGAGATCGTCCCACGCATCCTCGGGAGCGGCGACCACCTCGCCACCCGCAAGCTGCCAGACCTCGGCAAAGCTGCCGATAAGCGCGGCAACACGGCGCGGAGGCTCTTCTATTACGTGCTCGTAGCCGAGAGCGTCCACTATCCTTACGGCATTTTCGCAATAGGGGCTTTCAATTTTATCTTTCCCGCTGTCAGCCTTGTCCGAACAGCCCGAAAGAAGAGCCGTAAGCAAAAGGAGCGATAATATACGCGAGAGGGCTTTTTTCATAATTTCCGAATATCCTTTCGAAATTTGTTGACATCGTTATGGGTTTGAGGTATAATTAAACGAGACAAATACGTCCTCGAATATTATATCATATTATTCGACGGGTGTCAATTGAAAGGAAAACGAAATATGGCATTGACAAAGGAACAGATAGTGTCGGTAAAGGGAAGAGGCTTTCTTCTTAACAGAGGCACAGAGAGCTTTTCGGGAAGAATAGTCTCGATAGGCGGACAGTTTTCGGCAAAGGATCTCAAAACTGTAGCCGAGTGCTCCGAAAAATACGGAAACGGTACGGTGATATTTACATCGCGCCTCTCGGCGGAAATTCAGGGCATACCCTTTGAGAAGATCCCCGAGGCAGAAGCATTCACCGCGGAGAGAGGGCTTTTCTTCGGAGGAACGGGAGCAAAGGTGCGCCCCGTTACCGCCTGCAAGGGTACGACCTGCGTTTACGGAAATATCGATACGCACGCCCTCGCAGAGGTCATACATAATAGATTTTACGTCGGCATGAAGGACGTAAAGCTTCCGCATAAATTCAAGATAGGCGTCGGAGGATGCCCGAATAGCTGTATGAAGCCGAGCCTCAACGACGTCGGCGTGGAGGGATGCCGCGCCTTTAAGCCCGACCTCGGAAAATGCAAGAGCTGTAAGGTCTGTAACGTGGCGAAAAACTGCCCCTCGGGAGCCGTCACGGTAGAGAACGGCAAGCTCACCGCAGACAGAACGAAATGCACAAAATGCGGAGTCTGCATAGGTAAATGCCCCTTCGGAGCATTCCCCAAGGAGGCGCCGTCGGCCTGCCGCGTGTATGTCGGCGGAACGTGGGGTAAAAAGCAGAGAATGGGAACTCTGCTGTCGAATACGTACAGCGAGAGCGAGATACCCGACGTTATCGAAAAGGTAATGCTGTGGTATAAGGAGAACGGATACGCCAAGGAACGCCTCGGCGCCGCCGTCGATAGACTTGGAGCAGAAACACTTGAAGCGGCAATAGCAACAAACGACCTGCTCGACCGCCGCGAGGAGATCCTCAGTATGCCGATAAAGGAAAAGTAATAAAAAACAATGAGCTATCTCACGGTCAATGTGAGATAGCTCATTGTTTATTTCCAATAATCAAGCTCCTGCTTTATTCCAATATCCTTCGCGCAGAATACGGGATCCTTACCTGCCTTCTTCTGCCTTCTGTAATCCTTCAGCGCGCGGAAGGCATAGCGCCCGAGAATGATTATCACAGGCATATTTATTATCGCCATAAGCCCCATCGTGATGTCGGCAATACCCCACAGAAGATCCGCCGAGAGCCCCGCACCGACAAAAATGAGGAGCGACGCTACGATGTAATAAACAAAATTGAACGCCTTGCCGGGAACGTGACCGAGAATGTGGCTGAACGCCTGATTTACATAAAACAGATTTCCAAGCAACGTCGTAAAGGCAAAGAGCACCATGGATACGGTGATAAATATAGGGCCGAAGCCGCCGAGCGTCGCGGAAAGAGCCGCCTGAACGTAGGGCGCGCCCGAAAGAGCCTCGGTGGGCTCAACACCCGAGCACATACACATAAACGCCGTTGCCGAGCAGACAAGGATGGTGTCAAGAAATACCGAAAGCACTTGAACGAGCCCCTGCTTTGCGGGATGGCTGATGTCAGCCGATGCAGACGCGTTCGGAGCAGAGCCTACACCCGCCTCGTTGCTGAAAAGTCCGCGCTTGATGCCGTACATCACACAAGAGCCGCCGAACCCGCCGAAGATCGCGCGAAAGTCAAACGCCTCGGAGAATATTCGCTTGAATACGTCGGGCAGAGCGGTGATGTTCATAAGGACTATAATAAGAGCCACAAGAATGTACGCAACACCCATAACGGGAACGAGTACACCCGTTATCTTCATCACACGCTTGCCGCCGCCGAAAAGACAGTAGCAGACAATGGCGGCGATGATAAAGCCAATGATCCACGGCGCGTATTTTTCATTGTAAAAGCCGTAGGACGAAAAGGTCGATTGCAGATTGTAGGAGGCAAGCATATTGAAGCCGCAGCCGTAGGTCAGAATAAGAAGCACCGAAAAGACTATCGCAAGAGGACGGCAACGGAGAGCCGTCTCAATGTAATAGGCGGGACCGCCGTAGCTGCCGTCGGGACCGCGACGCTTGTATATCTGCGCAAGAGTGCTCTCAACGAACGCCGACGCGCCGCCGATGAGAGCTATCACCCACATCCAGAAAACACTGCCGAAGCCGCCGAGACAAATAGCCGTCGATACACCTATGATGTTTCCCGTACCCACACGCGAGGCGGTCGATACCATGAGCGCGTGAAAGGAAGAAACACCCTTTTTGTCCTTGGGGCGCTCACCGACAACACGGAGCTGCTCGGGAAGCATAAGCACCTGAGCAAATTTTGTGCGGAAGGTAAAGTAAAGCCCACCCGCAATAAGCAGAATTATCAATACGTAGCTGTAAAGCGCATCGTTTATCGAACCGATAACAGTTTCAAGCATGATCTTCTCCATTCGTATCTTCGTTTGTAAATATTATGTGACATAAATATTATATAACATTTGGAAAAGTTTGTCAAGCTTGGATTTGGTCGTAAATTATAAATGCGGAGTGAGAAATAAGCATTCCGCACTCCGCATTCCGCACTATATAAGCCTTTACCACTCAATAAGCATTACCGTATTGTCGCATAGCTTCTCCGCGCCGAACGCCATCGACAAAAGCCGCTTTCCGTCGAGAACGTAATAGCGAGCCTCCGAGAGATCAACACCCTCAATAGATAGCTCCTGTGCCTCTCCCGTTCTGTTGCAGATCATAAGCGCATTTCGCTTTCCGTCGGTAGCCGCAACAGCGTAAAATTCACCGCCGTCTTTCTCTATCACCGTCTCCACCTGCGTGCCAAGGGCGTAAAGTCTGCCGAACGCTGCAAAGGAATAATATGTAGATACAGGCTCATAGGTCAGAGGCGCGAAAAATCCGCCGTAAGCAGATGCCTGCAAGCGAGTGTCGTAGTAGCAGAGCATATGAGTGCTTGCGTCCTGCATAGCAAGCATCATCGCCGCAACCGCCGCCGATGCGTAGGCTGTGCCGTGAAGCTCGTTCTTGTGAGCATTGTTCCACTCATTTAGATGTGTCTCAAGCTCGCCGTAGCCGTTCTCCTTAAGCGTTTTGCGTATAAAGAAATCCATACCAAGCGTCTTTTCCACATCCGAATAGCTGTGCCAGGAGAAAAAGTCTATGGGTGAGCCCTGCTCCCTTATGTATTTTACAAATCCCAAGAAAAATTCTACACGGTAGGTGTCCTTTTCATATCTTTCATCGGGCTCTCTTGCGGGAAAATCCAAGCCATATTTTTCGGGGTGATAGTAAAGACCGTACATTCCGCACGCCCCGTAGCCGCCTACCTTTATGCTGTCTCCGAAGCAAGCCTTCAGGTGCTTAGCGGTCACGTCGTAGAGCTTATAAAATTCCTCTGCCGTGCCCGTCCACATCTGGTTCGTTTCGGGTGTATGACCGTTTTCGGGCTCGTTCCATATCTCCCAATATTCGATGCCGTAGGCGTAGCCGTCAGCCCAGCCTTCGTTGTAGTGGCGGATGATGTGCTCGCAGATACGCGCCCATTTGCCGTAGTCCTTCGGCGGATTTATCCGGAGCGCCTTGATATGCGCCTGATTTTCAATGGTCACGCCAAGACGGAAGATAGGCTTTAAGTTATAGCTGTACATTGCCGCAATCAGCGCGTCGGTAAATGCGAAATCATAGCTTGCGGGATCGTTCTCGTCGGCGTCAAAATCACGGAAGATGTTGGGAATATCCACAAATCGGTTTCCACCGAACGCACCGCCAACGTCGTGCAGACGGGAATAGGGAATATTGGCGTTTTTCAGATGCTCCATATGAGAAAAATCAAATTTCATAAAGCCTCCGCCAAAGGGTGGCTGACCTACCGCGTGCATAGGCTTTATCGGTTTTATTGACTTTGATGTGTCGACCTTTATGCTTACCATAATTTTATCCTCCGTATTTTACCATTCTATAAGCATTACGGTGTGGTTATCTATCGTATTTGCGTTTGGTGCCCAAGACAAAAGCCTGTTCTGATCAAGAACGTAGAAACGAGCGTTCGTAAGGTCTGCTCCCTCGATGACAAGCTGCTGACACTCACCCGTCAGATTGGAGATCATAAGAGCGTTACGCTGGCCGTCAGATGCCGCTACGGTATAAAGCCTGTTATTGTCGCACACCGCCTCTATCTGTGTTCCAAGCTTATAAAGATTATTGAAAGCTACCAGAGCATAATAGGCGTGGATAGGCTTATGAGTGCAAATATCGAAGATCGGACAGTATGGCGCCGTATTTGTCCGCATATCATAAATACAGCAAATATCGGTGTGACCGTTCTGCAAAGCCAGCATCATTGCCGCTACCTCAGCGCTGTGATGAGCAGTACCGAATTCCTTAGCATAAGGATCCCATTCGTTAAGATGAGTCTCGAGTCCGCCGTATCCGAGACGTTCAAGCTCATCATGAAGCCACGCGTCCATCTTTTCCACACGGTAAACGTCGGCGTAGCTGTGCCATGAGAAGAAGTCGATTGGAGAGCCGTGCTCTTTTATATATTCAAAAAATCCGTAAAAGAAGCGCATAAGCTTTTCTTCGTGTTCACTTGGCGGAATAGTTCCGGGCAGATTGGTCTCGGGATCTATTGCCATTTTTGGCGCTATGGCGTAAAATCCGCATGATGCGTATCCACCTATTTTGAGATGAGGGAAACATCCTTTCAGATGCTTTGCGGTCACATCATAAAGGCGATAGTATTCCTCATCGGTACCGCACCACATCATTTCTTTTTGCACCTCGGGCTCGTTCCATATTTCCCAATAACGGATATTGTAATGAAATCCGTCGGCCCAACCCTCCGTGTAATGGCGGATGATATGCTCGCAGATACGCGCCCATTTCCCGTAGTCCTTGGGAGGATGGGTATGATATGGCTTGATGTATGCCTGATTTTCGATGGTGATGCCTAAACGGTAGTATGGCTCTACGTTTGCCTTATCCAAAGCATTCAGCAGGTGATCGGTAAATGTGAAGTCGTAATTTGCGGGATCGTTTTCATCCGCATCGAAATTGCGAAAGATGTTGGGAATGTCCACAAAGCGGTTTCCGCCAAATGCGCCGCCCACGTCGTGCAAACGCGAAAACGGAATACCTGCTTCGGTCATATAGTGGAAATATTCGGTCATATTCTTACCGCCGATAGGTGGTTGCCCACCGCCGTGCATCGGCTTTATAGGCTTTATCGACTTTGAAGTGTCGACCTTTATGCTTACCATAATTTTTATCCTCCGTGTTATGAAATTGCCGTTCTTCGGCTTATGTGGGAATTATATCATAGCAGGGAAGGATTTTCAAGCCTTTTTCAAAAAAATAAAAACTGAGCAAAAAAGTGGTATAGTAATTCAAATGTGAAACATACCGCACAATAATTTACCTACACACCCGTGTGGTCGTCCCAACGGATATTATGCGTATAAATAATAAGGGGTTGTAACACAAATATAAAAATATATTGACAAATATAATATTTTGTGATACAATGATTATAATGATAAACGGAGGTGATATTATGGCTAATACAACGACTGTGCACGCCAGAATGGACGCAACACTGAAAGAAAATGTTGAAGCTATTCTCAATCAGATCGGATTGACTTCATCCGATGCTATAAAGCTTTTTTATAAGCAAATAGAGCTTAACAGAGGTTTACCCTTTGAACTCAAAGTCCCCGATAGAGTTCTTGCTGAAAAGAAGCTTATGGATGAGCTTGCAATTGGCGAAAGATCGGGAGAAGAACAGGGATGGCTTGATCTTAACGAATGTAAAGCCCGCCTCGAATTATAATCTTTATGAGTTACAAACTTCGTATTTCCGAACAGGCTCAAAATGATATAGAGTCTATCTATAACTATGTTTTGAAAGATGGAGAGTCAATTGCTAAAAAACAAGCGAATGTAATATATTCGTCGCTTGAAAATTTACAGCTTTTTTCTGAAATGGGAGCTAACTTGTCAAATTATACTTTGGAGAAGAATGATTACAAATTTCTTTCGATCAAAAAGACTTATATTGCATTTTATAAAATAGTCGGTGATGAGGTGCGTGTAATTCGTATATTCAGAGGTGAACAAGATTATCTTCGTCAACTTGGTATCAAATAAAGCATAACGTAATCTTTGATACCGTTCCAACGGACATTGTAAATAAAATTCCCCTTACTACAAAATAAGGAGCTATCTCATTCAAAAGCGAGATGGCTCCTTGCTTTTTCAGATTTCTAACCTTCAAATTAGAATTTGTCGATGTGCTCAATGTCTATATAATAATGTCCGTAGGGGCGAACTGTGTTCGCCCCTACGGGTGTGTGGATAATTTATTACACCGTGTTAAAAATAATCTTGCCCGACGAACTCAAATTTATTTTCCCCACGCAAAAAGCCGCTTCGGAGACGAAGCGGCTCTTGTAAACCGTTTAATTTATTCGCATTAAAGCGCAACGTCGTTCGCAATAGCGTAAAGCTCTGCGATCTCTGCGCGGCGCTTGTCGGCAATAGCCTCCATAGCCGCGATCTCCTCGGCGCTGAACTTGTCAAGGTCGCCCTCCTTGAGAGTTCCCTTGTAAAGACGGTCAGCCGTAAGAGCAAATACAATGTCAAGGCTTTCGATCTTGCCGTCATTCTCGATAACAACAAGATTGCTCTTGCCCTCGGAAATCAGCTCCATAGCGTGAACACCCATCTTTGTAGCCGTGAGTCTGTCGCGGAGAGTGGGAACACCGCCTCTTACGATGTGAGCGGGACGTACGAACTTCGCGTCATAGCCGTAAGCGCTCTTGATCTTCTCTGTAAGAACCTCTGCGTAGGGCACGTCGTTTCCGTTTTCATCCTTTACGAATACACCCTCGCTGACCATAACGATCATACCTCTCTTGCCGCCGTCGCGAGCCGCCTTGATGCGCTCAAGGATCTCTTGCTCGTCAAAGGGAACCTCGGGAATTACCGTTGCGATAGCGCCCGACGCGATACCCGCGCAAAGAGCGATCTGTCCGCAATGTCTGCCCATTACCTCGATAATGTTGATGCGCGCGTGAGACTCACAGGTGTCGCGAAGCTTGTCAACAAGCTCAAGTACCGTGTTCATCGCCGTGTCAAAGCCGACGGTGTAGTCGGTAGCGGTAATGTCATTGTCAATAGTTCCCGTAACACCGATGGTGGGGATACCTCTTACAGCGAGGTCTGTAGCTCCGCGGAATGTTCCGTCGCCGCCGATAGCCACGATAGCGTCTATCTTGTTGCGCTTGCAGGTGTCGATAGCTCTCTGCATACCCTCCTCGGTCACGAATTCGAGACAACGGTCGGTGTAGAGCGCCGTACCGCCTCTGTTGATTATATTTGAAACTGCTCCCGACGTAAGGGAAATAAGATTTTCATAAACAAGGCCCTTGTAGCCGCCGATAACGCCCACAGCCTCAATACCCAATTTGTTTGCCTTTCTTGCAACGGCTCTGATAGCCGCGTTCATACCGGGCGCGTCTCCGCCCGAAGAAAGTACCGCGATCCTTTTGATCTCTGCCATAATACATACCTCGTTTTATAATTAGTTATTTTTTTAACATTCTCTTTCGGACAGAGCAGACAATTCGCCCTCTCTATCCGTACCATTATAATACATTTCGGTAAAAAAATCAATAGATTTCTGAAAATTTACCAAAAAAATAAGTAAAATGACTATTTTATCTTAAATTTTGACCGAATTTTGTATATATACAGCGAGATCATCCTCGTCAGCGCCAAGTCATAAAGCGGAAAGGCAATCTCCGCAAGTATCACAAATACAACGTAAAGTATAGCGGGCTCGGATGCGTCCGCGGCAAGCAGAAAATGCGAGAGCACAAGCATCACGCAAAGAGCCACGTTGAAGATGACCTCCTTGAGTATCCACGATAAGAGCTTTTTCTTTTTTTCAAGCTTTTCCTTTATGATAGGATAAAATCCGAAGAAAAGAATGTACATCACCGCCGCTTCCTTTTGCGGAAGAACGAGCAGTGAAAGCACTCCCGTCACCGCATAGATCAGCCACGGATAGTACCCGCCGTATTCGATCACCGCAAATATACAGCAGATCGAGGCGATGACCGCCATAGATATGTCAAGCACAGATATAAGCGCCCCGACGTACAGCAGTACCACTCCGAGCGCCGAGAGTATTGCCGAAAAAGCAAGCCTTTTTGTTTTGTCCTTGATCGACATGATAAGCTCCCCCAAACTTAACAGCAGGGAATGAGATCTCCGCCCATGCACTCGCAGCAGCAATCGGCGCAGATAAGACCTTGGCAGATCTCACAGCCCGAGCATCCGCCACTGTCACTTGTGTTGTATCCGCCGCCGTAGCCGCCCGCGCGTGAGCGCAGATATTCCTGAGCCGCGCGGTATTCCTTGTTGTAGGGATCCATTGCGCAGGCAGTGTCAAAATATCTCTGCGCATCAACGTAATTGTGCTTCTTGACCTGCACGTTTCCCATAAGAAAATGCCACTCCGCGCCCCTGTCGGCTTCAACAAAGCCGGCAAGAAGAGTCTCTGCCTGAGAGACGTTGTTCATATTTATAAGTCGGCGTATCTCCGCAAAACGTGGATTTCCCGAGGCAGTGCTTCCGCCGTAGCTGCCCGAATAAGACCTCTGACCGCCTGCGTATGCGCCCGAAGAAGAGCCGCCCTTCTCACGCATGGTCTTTATCTCCTCGTAAGCGGCGTTGACCTCCTTCATCTTCTCACTTGCAAGATCGGCAAGATCGCTGTCTCTGTATTTGTCGGGATGGTATTTTCTTGCCAGAGCCCTGTATGCTTTTTTTATGTCCTCATCCGACGCGTCGGGCGACACACCGAGGACCTTGTATGGATCTGTCATTTATCTTTATCCTTTCGGGCGTTTTTGTTTTTGCCTTTACCTTTACCCTTGCTTTGGCTTCTACTTCTACTGTCCTCGGAGGCTATCTCGTCTATCTTCGAGGGCAGTCCGAGGAAGAGTATGTTCTGAACGATGTTCTTTATATCACTGTTTTCAAAGTCGATAAGATCGAGAGCGCCCTCTGCGGAGCACAGCTCGTTTTTGAGAGCGATCTTTATGCCGTCAAGCTCACCCTCATCGGGACGCTCCTTGCCGTAAAGAAGTATAAAGGGATTGTACCGCCCCTTTTCGGCGTCCTCCGACCAGTCGTCAAGCGCGTCGGCAATATATATCCATTTTCCCACCGATGCACCGAGAGTATGCGCCACACGCGCGCCGTCTCCCTCAATTCCGTAAGAAAGAATGTCTCCGAGTATCTCTCCGAATATCCTCGCGGGCTCGTCTACACTCGCGCGATTTTCCTTTTCAAGCTCTGATAGCCGCCGCAGACCGTCCGAGATCTTGCCGTCAAGCTCGGATAGCCCCATCCGCAAAGCCTTTTTTCTGCCGTGAGCAACAAAGGGAAGCAAGAGCGCCGCCGAGAGCTTTTTGAAGCCGCCCTCGTCGGAGAGGTCGTCCCTTACCTTGTGATAGTTGAGAAGAGCCGCCGCCCCCGAGCAGTAGTCAAGCGTCTTGTTTCGCTTCATATAGCTACGCTTTCGGAGGGGATGAGCGATACACCGCTTTCTATCAAAGCCAAATTCCTCACCGAGCAAGGACAGACGTGTAAGCGCAAGAAAGACGAAATCGTATGAAAGAGTCATGCGCGAGCATTGACCTGTGCATTTGCCCATAGAACGGCAAAGACCGCAGTAGGTCGCCTGATAAGCCTCGTATTCGCGCACACGAAGCTCAGACCTTGTAACTCTGACGTAACCGAACGTACAAATTCCCCCTTTCAAGAAAAAACTTCTCATCATCTTATAATATCGCAAATTGCTCAAAAATACAATGGATTTTTTGTAAATTTTTTCTTACTTTTCTTTTGGAAAAGAAAAGTAAGCAAAAGAAAACAAAAATATTTCAAACAGATCATTAAAGTAAGCAAAAGAAAACAAAACCATTTAAAACATATTATTAAAGTAAGCAAAAGAAAATAAAAATATGAGCGTTTTGTTCGATAAATTGGGATTTGTTGTAGTGTTTGTTATCTCGTTAAGCAGAGAAAATATGTTTGTTTTTCTCTAAGGTAAATTTTGCTGACGCAAAAAAGATCCTTCACTGTGTCTGCAGGGTAGCAAGCCGTTCAGGATGACAGATAGTGGATGTTGGGCGACGAACATATGCATAAACCTATAATAAGGTGCCCGTAATAAACTTTGGCATATATCTATTTACTTGTCATACACTAACTTGTCATCCTGAGTCCGAACCGTTTATGGGGGCATCCTCGGAAACATTCGAAGGATCTTGCGACGAAGTCGCTTTACTGCACTATCTCCATTGGGATATATTTACATATATAAAACTCCCCGAAACGATAAACATCAAATTTGAAGCCATGCCTGCATAGCTACAATTTTTTATGATGACAGTAGTAACGATTGAAAAGAATTTCACCGCTCCCGGCATCATTTGAAAACATTTTCATATGTGATGATGATATAATTAAGAAAACTTTTGGAGGTACAAAAATGAAAGCAATAATATTACACGGAAAAGAAAATATATCCCTCGGGGAATTCCCCACACCCGAAACACACCGAGGAGAGGTAAAGGTCGCCGTCAGCTATTGCGGCATCTGCGGAAGTGACTACCATAAATATGAGGGCAAGGCAAATACCCACCCCATCCGATACCCCGTCCCCCTCGGACATGAAATATCGGGAACGGTAGCCGAGGTCGGAGAGGACGTCAAGGGACTTTCGGTCGGAGATAAAGTAACCGTCGATCCCAACTGGAGCTGCGGCAAATGCTATTTCTGTCAGAACGGCAAGCCCGCATTCTGCGAGAACGCAAGAGGCGTGGTAAAGGGAATGGCAGAGTTCGTCGTCTCCCCCGTCGAGAACGTCTATAAGCTGCCCGACGGACTTTCAATGAGAGACGCCGCCCTCGCAGAGCCGCTCTCCTGCTGCATACACGGAGCAGACCTGCTCGACGCCCGACACGGAGAGTCGGTCGCGCTCGTCGGCTTCGGAGCGATAGGAGCTATGATGCTCGAGCTTCTCAGACTTTCGGGAGCGGGAGATATAACCGTTATCGAAACGAATACCGATAAAAAAGAAACGGCGATAGAGATGGGAGCGACGCGCTTCGTCTCCCCCACCGACGAGGAGGCAATAAAGGAGCTCTCCGAGAGCGGAAGAATAACAAAGGTCATCGAGTGCGTCGGTAACAGACACGCCGAGGCGACAGCCATCAAGGTTGCGGGAAAGGGAGCTACCGTCGTGCTCTTCGGCGTTGCCGACGAAAAGGAGATATTGCCCTTCTCGCCCTACGAGGCATTTGCAAAGGAGCTGACCGTCAAGGCATCCTTCGTAAACCCCTTCACAACAAAAAGAGCCGTGGATATGCTCGCTTCGGGACTTCTCGATACAGATAGGCTCATTTCCGCCGTCCTTTCAATGGAAGAGGCAATGGACGAGATACGACACCCCAATTTCAGCAGAAAGGGCAAGGTGCTCGTAAAAATTTCGGACGCTGAATAAATAATAATAGTAAAAAACCTCCCAAAAAGCTTGATTTTATGGTATAATGAAAAAAAGCCCTTTGGGAGGATATTTTTATGGAGCTTAAATGCCTGCCCGATAAACGCCTGTCCGACGCTGAGAGAGCGGTTGTCGAATATATAAACAAAAATAAACAGAAATCCATCATCCGACTTCTGTCGATCTCGGATATATCCGAGGGTGCGTTCGTCTCGAACGCCACCGTCTCGAGAGCCATCCGTAAATGCGGATTTTCCTCACTGTCCGAAATGAAATTCCGACTCGAGGAGGAAACGAAAGGCGATCCGCAGACGTATGAAATGAACAGAATACTCTCAAAGTCATATACCGAATGCGTCGAAACGGTAAAACGCATAGATATACCGTCTGTTATAGATATAGCGGGCGAGCTGAAAAGGGCAAAGGTGGTCTACCTGCTTGCCAACGGACTCACCGCTCTGATCGCAGAGGAGTTTGCCGTTCAGCTCCAATGTCAGAAAATAAACGTCTGCCTTATCTCGGACTCGGAAATGATGCGTAAGACCGACCTGCTTGCGGGAAAGGGAGACGTAGTGCTTATCCTTTCGGTAAAGAATTCAACGCCCGAGCTCGCCATCGGAGCAAGACTCGGAAAAAAGATGGGAGCAAAGGTCATCACACTTTGCTGTACCGAGGGTACCGAGCTTGACGGAATTTCCGACCTTTTGCTGTACGGATATACACAAAGCATACATTCAAACAGAAGCTTCGGAGGCACCTCGCGCTTAGGACTTCTGATAATGACAAGAACCATCGTCGAATACCTCACATCCGACGCCGAGGGGTGAGAAGAGTAGGGGCGGTCTCGTTTTTCAATGAGACCGCCCCGTTTAAGTATATTACAAATTAACAGAATTATTTAATTGTAACCTTAGCAAGGTCCAGATTGGGGAAGAGGGTAGCGATATTATCGGCTGTTACCTCTACACCGTTAACAGTGCATCCGTCGAGAGTAATGCCCGACCAAACCTGAAAATCTGTACCCTCAACAAAGTCACAGTCGGTGAATACGTAGGTTCTCTTACCGCCAAGATGAACATTACCGCCGCCAAACTCACATCCCGTAAGAGTGATAACACCGCCTTCGCTTGCGCTGTCGGTCTGGAAGTGCAAAGCATATTTCTCAGAATTAGAGCCGAAAGTACAGTTGTTGAATGTGACGTTTGAGCCGTAGCCCTGTCTGAAGCCTGCGGCAAACGTTACGTTTGTAAAGGTAGATGCTCCACCCTCAGCCATCGTGTAAACTGTGTTTGTGATGGTTACGTTCTCCAGATTTACTGCTTTCCATATTGCTCCAAGATGACCGTTGCTTGCAAAATCAGTGGTGTTTGCAATTTCTACCGCATCACCCTTACCGATGAGCGTAAGACCGTTGGACTGAATGCCCTTGAGGTCATAGTCAGTTCCGTTTTCGAGATATATTGTTTTGTAGCCTGCGCCAATAGCACTCGTCAATTCAGCGTTACCCGTAACCGTAGTAATGGATTCCTCAACGACCTTATCCCAAGTTACGCCGTTGGGATAAGAAGTCTGACTTACTCCCGTCTTTGAAAGCTCAATGCCGTTCACAACAAGTACCATAGTGGTGGGAACAACGTCAAGCGAAGGAACAAATGCGGTGTTCTGCCAAGAGCTCGAATCACCTGTTACAGCAGCACACACAGTCGCATTTCCGATCTTACCGTCTTCGGGAATTGGATAGGTCTCAGGAGTAATGGTAGTAATAAGATTTCCTGCCTCATCGAGAACCTTTACCGCAAGAGTCTTAACACCTGTAGCCGAAAAATCAGCTGCGATCTGATAACGCGAACCTGTATATTCAATACGTCCGGAGGAGATAGCGCCGTTTATAACGGTGTTGTTCTCAAGAGTAGGAACAGTATTGTCTGTCTCGTAAATGTAAAGTCCCTGATCACCGGGCTGGCAGTTGATAAACGTGCTGTTCTTGATGGTGATCTTCATGTCCTGAGTATCCTCATCGTCGATAGCGATACCGGGCTTCTGTGTAAGAGAATTGAAGGTGCAGTTGTCGATAACGACAGTTCCGATCTCTCCGCCGGCGTACATATCGCATATCTTCATACCGCGAGTACCTGTAAAGGTACAGCTCGTGAACGTAGCGTCACCGTTGTACATCCATACGCCGTTCATCTTAATGTCGTTTACAGTGTCGTAGTAGCCTACAAACGAGCAGTTGGTAAAGGTTGCAACTGCGCTGTCAACCATGATCGGATCTTTAAATGTGACGTTCTCGCAAACAAGATCTTTGCCGCCTACTTCCAAATAGCTGAGTTCCCATGCGCTCTCGGCGTACGAAGCGGATTTGTCAACGATAGTCACGTTCTTCAAAGTCATAGGAGCTTCAAGATCTCCGATAGGAGTAACGCCTGCGCCCTTAGCCGTAATGGTGTAGCCGTTACCGTCGATCGTAATAGCCGATGCGGGGGTAACGTTATTTTCACCGTGGTGAGCGTCTGTTACCCATTCAACGTCGCTGTTAAGTACGATAGTGATAGGCTCGCCTGCCTTAGCATTCGCGAGCACGTCGAGTATCTCTTCGTCCTCTTCGAGCTCAACGTATGTTCCGTACGTTGCGTTCGCGTCGTAATCCTTGCCAAAGCTGTCGCTCTCGGACTCAAGCTGAGTTGCAAAGAGGTTTACACCGATCTCGATCTGAAGAGACTTCTTGCCATCGGTGTCGGTCTTGCCGTTGTTCATATTGTAGTCGTTGTCATTCTCGGAAGGCTCCCAGTAGATAACTACCGTGTAAGTATCGGATTTGTTGTTATCGTCCGAA
>JAFTYG010000080.1 GCA_017461365.1 Clostridia bacterium
AAGGTGCCGAGCTTGCGAGGCGGATGAGGAGATCGCTATTTGTACAAGTCTCGAGCTCCTCATCCGTCACTCCTTCGTCGTGCCACCTTCTCCACGGGAGAAGGCTAAATGTTAGTTCGCCCACCAATACAATCTGTTCGATAAACTCCAATTTGAAGCTCATCTAAATAGCAACTATTTTATTAGTTACGAAATTAAATTATATCCTATTCTTTTCCTTATCAAAAACAGCCTTATTCTCCGCCATATTGAGGAGCATCCTTGCGGTATTGGCAACTGCATCTGCTCCCGACGAGCCGCGCGTTTTTATCACGGGCTTCTTACAGCCGAGTATGATACCGCCGCCAAGCGAGCTGAAATCATAAACTCCCATCAGGTGCCCGACGAGCTTCATCACCTCGTCGCTTCCCGTCCGCTTCGCGTATTTTACTATATCGGTCATCAGCCTTGTCGCCATTCCCTCGGAGACCTTTAAGACCTGATTACCCGCAAAGCCGTCGCAGACAAGAACGTCGCACGCGCCCGAGAGAGCCGCATTGCCCTCAATATTTCCGACAAAATTTATGTCCTCAGCCTCGGCAAGCATGGGGTGTGCCTCCTTGACGAGCTTGTTGCCCTTTGTAGGCTCACTTCCGTTCGAGAGCAGACCGACGCGCGGACTCTCTATTCCATACATCCTTCTCATAAGGTCTGAGCCGAGACGGGCGAAATGCAGAAGCATAGAGGGTGTACAGTCGATCGTCGCTCCCGTATCGACAAGGCAGGTGAACGAGCCGTCCGAGGCGGGAAGCACCGCAGAAAGACAGGGACGCACACGCTCCTTTGCCGAAAGGTAGCGCACAGAGCCCGCAATAAGCGCGCCCGTGTTTCCCGCCGTTATCATGCCGTAAAGATCGGCGCGCTCGGAAAGCGTCATAAGCGACCTCATCATAGACGAGTCGGTCTTTTTGAACACCGCTACCGACGGATCGTCATAGTTTGTGACCTCCTCGGGAGCGTCAAGTATCTCCACCCTGTCCTGCGGCATTCCGAGACGCTCGCATTCAGCTCTAAGATATTCGCCGTCACCGACAATGAGCAGTGAAAGTCCTTCGTTTTTCTCAAGCGCCAGAGCCGCGCCCTTTACTATCTCCGAAGAGCCCTTGTCCGAGCCCTTTGTGTCAATTACTATCTTGTATGTATCAGCCATTTTTGTCCTCCCTGCTCATTCAAGCGCCAGCATATAATCGTACACGTCTTGTCCGCCCTCGTAGAAGGTGACCTCGCAGTCGGGATATTCCTCTTCTATCCTCTCGGTAAGAGATACGCGGCGCTCCTCGCTAACACCCTTGCCGACGAATACCGTGATCATCTCACAAAGGTCGGTGTCGCACTCGGAAAGCGCATCCATAGCCGCATCCTCGGCGGTATCCGAAACGGCGTTTATCTCGCCCTCGGTGATAGCGATAAAGTCGCCCTCCTTTATATCCATACTGTTCATCGAAGCGTCGCGAACAGCCTGCGTGATCTCAATACCCGTAACGCCCTCCGCCGCATTCCTTGCGCTGTTGCAAAGAGCGTCCATATCCTTGATGCCGGGGGTAATGACCGACAAAGCACTGTATCCCTGCATTAGATTTTTGGTCTCGACTATATACACCTTCGCCTTGTCGTAAAGCTCCGCCGCCTGACGCGCGGCAAGTATTACGTTTTTATTGTTGGGAAGAACTATGATGTTCTCGGTGTCGCAGGACTCAAACGCCTCGATAAATTCCTCGATAGAGGGATTTGCCGTCTGTCCTCCCGCTATGATACGGTCGGCTCCCATATCGGTAAAGAGAGCCGAAAGCCCGTCTCCCGTGGCTACGGCAAGGACGGAGAACTTCTTGTTCGTCCTCGTCTTTTTTGCGGGGGCGCCCGAATGACCGAGAGACATATTCTCTACCTTGACCGTAAGGAATTCACCGTACGCCTGAGCTGTAGAAAATACGCTTCCGGGGGTAAAGGTATGAACGTGTACCTTTACGATGTCATCCTGCTTATACGCCACTATGCTCTCACCGCCGAGCGCTTCGAGCTTTTGTATGAGCTCGGAGATCTCAAAGCTGTCGGGATCGCATTTTACCGTAGTCAGGCGGAGAAGGAATTCGGTACAGTATCCGAACTCTAAAACAGAGTCACGGGTAAAGCGTGTGATGTCGACCTCGGCGGTCTCCTTTGGTACGGAGTAATTGTAGGGCATTGTGGGCGCCTTGCCCTGAAGCGTCTGATACATTCCCTCGGCGATATACATATATCCAGCCGCGCCCGAATCGACAACGTCGGACTCGGCAAGAACGGGAAGTATCTCCTTTGTTCTCACAAGCGAGCGTCTGCCCTCCTCTATGTGGAGACGGAAGAAGTCGTCCACGGTCGAGCTCTCGTCGATATTCTTCGCCGCATAATCGGCGCTTTCCCTGAACACGGTAAGTATAGTTCCCTCGGTGGGATTTTGTACCGCTGAGTAAGAGCGCTCAATGCCCGCCTTGTACGCCCGTGCAAGCTCGCAGGCTCCCACGCTGTCGTACTGCGATATTCCGTCGGCAATTCCCGCGAATATCTGTGAAAGTATAACTCCGGAGTTTCCTCTTGCGGCGAGAAGAACTCCCTTTGCGAATTCTCCGCAAACCGCCGATATGCGTTCCTCTGTTCCCACAGCGACCGCCGAAACACCGCCGTTTATCGTTCTTGCCATATTCGTTCCCGTGTCGCCGTCGGCAACGGGAAAGACGTTGAGATCGTTTATCTCCTGTATATGTAATGCCAGCGACGCAGCGCCTCCCTCAAGCATTTTTGAATAGAGTCTGCCGTCGATCGTCTGTCTGCTCATATTGCGCACCTCTCAGTAAATCTTATTTTATAGATATGCTTTTTTACGTGTTTGAATTATAAAATAATGAAATTTATCCCATTTTCGACAAAATTCTATCAAATTAAAATAAACTGAAAATAAACATTGAGGATATTTTTAAGTTTTTTTAATGTTTTGTTAAATATCGTTGTTTGCCGACATAAAGCTCAGCGCTTTCAAATTGGAGTTTGTCTTTTTGCCTTCGGCAAAAGCAAATTGGAGTTTGTCGAGGTGTTTGTATCGGTGGGCGAACTAATATTTAGCCTTCTCCCGTGGAGAAGGTGCCGAGCTTGCGAGGCGGATGAGGAGATCGCCGTTTGCACCGATTCCGAGCTCCTCATCCGTCGCTCCTTCGTCGCGCCACCTTCTCCACCGGAGAAGGCTATCTTCGTATGTGCGAACATCTCGACAAACTCCAATTTGTAATTTCTCGTTCCGCATTCAAACCGCCTCAAAAAAATACTACCAATCTCCGCGACGTTAATTTGTGCAAATCCACAAAAAGCAAAAACACCACAATATATTGTGTTTTTTCTCTTGACAATCCACAAAATATATGGTATCATATACACTGCTAAAATTACGACGTATAATATACAAAATAAAGGAGGAAAAAAATGAAGGTAATCAAAAGAGACGGAACAACAGTCGATTTCGACAGAAATAAGATAGCAACCGCCATCAAAAAAGCCAACGCCGCAGTCGAGCCCGAGCATAGGGTGACCGACGAACAGATAGAAAAAATAGTCCGCTCCATCGAAAGCAAGAAAAAGCTCCGCTTGCTCGTCGAGGACATTCAAGATATGGTCGAGCACGCCCTTATGGATATGGGCAAATTCACACTCTCAAAGACCTATATCATCTACCGCTACGAAAGAGCTCTCGTCCGTCACGCAAACACCACCGACGAGTCGATACTCTCGCTTATCAAAAATTCCAATAAGGACGTTATGGAGGAGAACTCCAACAAAAACGCCGTTATGGCATCCACTCAGCGCGACCTTATCGCGGGCGAGGTCTCCAAGGACCTGACGAAGCGCATACTTCTCCCCGAGGAAATATCCAAGGCGCATGAGGAGGGCGTGCTTCACTTCCACGATGCCGACTACTTCTTACAGCCTATCTTCAACTGCTGTCTTATCAATATCGGAGATATGCTCGACAACGGCACCGTTATGAACGGAAAGCTCATCGAGAGCCCCAAGTCCTTCCAGGTCGCCTGCACCATAATGACACAGATAATCGCCGCTGTCGCAAGCTCGCAGTACGGCGGTCAGTCGGTCGACATCAGCCACCTCGGAAAATATCTCCGCCGCAGCCGCGAAAAGTTCGTAAGCAATCTGAAGAGAGATTTCGAGAGCGAGCTTGACAGCGCAACTATCGAAAGAATAGCCGACGCGCGTTTGCGTGATGAGCTTCGCTCCGGCGTTCAGACCATTCAGTATCAGATAAACACCCTTATGACCACCAACGGTCAGTCTCCCTTCGTCACCCTTTTCATGCACATCCGCGAGGATGACGAATACGTTGAGGAGAACGCAATGATAATCGAGGAGATCCTCAATCAGCGTTATCAGGGAATAAAGAACGAAAAGGACGTTTACATAACTCCCGCCTTCCCCAAGCTCATATACGTTCTTGACGAATGTAACTGCTTAAAGGGCGGAAAGTACGACTACATCACACGCCTTGCGGTAAAATGCTCGGCAAAGCGCCTCTACCCCGACTATATCTCGGCAAAGAAGATGCGCGAGAACTACGAGGGCAACGTATTCTCTCCTATGGGATGCCGCTCCTTCCTCTCTCCCTACAAGGACGAGAACGGAAACTACAAGTTTGAGGGCCGCTTCAATCAGGGCGTTGTCAGCATAAATCTGCCTCAGATCGGCATCATCGCAGACGGCGATCTTGACGAGTTCTGGAAGCTCTTCGACGAGCGTCTCGAGCTCTGCAAAAAAGCGCTTCTCTGCCGCCACGAATCTCTTGAGGGCACTCTGTCCGACACAAGCCCCGTACATTGGCAGTACGGCGCTATAGCGAGACTTGAAAAAGGCGAGACCATCGATAAATATCTCCACGGCGGATATTCGACAATATCCCTCGGATACATAGGACTTTACGAGGTCACAAAGCTCATGACGGGTGTCAGCCACACCGATCCCGACGGCATAGATTTCGCAAGACAGGTAATGACGCGTATGCGCTCCAAGTGCGAGGAATGGAAGGCTGAAACGGGACTCGGCTTCGGTCTTTACGGCACGCCCGCAGAGTCTCTCTGCTACCGCTTCGCGCGTATCGACAAGGAACGCTTCGGCAATATCCTCGACGTTACCGACAAGGGATATTATACGAATTCCTATCACGTCGACGTCCGCGAGGAAATAGACGCATTCTCAAAGTTCACCTTTGAGAGCCAGTTCCAGACTATCTCCTCGGGCGGAGCTATCTCCTACGTTGAGATACCCAATATGCGCCACAACCTGGAAGCGCTTGAGGACGTTGTCCGCTTCATCTACGACAACATTCAGTACGCCGAATTCAATACGAAATCCGACTACTGCCACGTCTGCGGATACGATGGAGAGATAATCATAAACGACAACAATGAATGGGAATGCCCCGCCTGCCACAACAAGGATCAGAAGAGGATGAACGTCACAAGACGTACCTGCGGCTACCTTGGCGAGAACTTCTGGAACGTGGGCAAGACCAAAGAGATAAAAGCGCGCGTGCTTCACCTGTAAGGAGAAAAGATGAATTTCGCCACCTTCAGAACACACGACGTAGCAAACGGCTCGGGCGTGCGCGTCTCGCTGTTCGTCAGCGGATGCACACATCACTGCAAGGGCTGCTTCAACGCCGAGGCTTGGGATTTTTCTTACGGAGAGCCCTACACCGAGGAGCTTGAAGAAAAAATAATCTCCGCCCTCGCGCCCGACTATATAAAGGGATTTTCCCTGCTCGGCGGAGAGCCCTTTGAGCCAAGCAATCAGGCAGCGCTCGTCGGCTTGCTTGAAAAAATAAAAAAGACCTACCCCCAAAAAACAGTATGGTGCTATTCGGGCTATGATTTCGAGCGCGACATACTTCCCTGCCGTCTCGGAGATGCCGATATAACAAGGCGTATGATCAATTGCATAGACGTGCTCGTTGACGGAGAATTCGTCGAGGAAAAGAAAGACCTTTCTCTGCGCTTTCGAGGCTCGTCAAACCAAAGGATAATCAACGTCCCCGTCTCCCTTGAAAAGGGCGAGGTCGTCCTTATGGAAGAATTTTATTAAAATAAAACAAAAAGGAATTACCCACATGAGTTTTTCTATGAATATCAAAAAGCTTAACGAAAACGCAACCGTCCCCACCTACGGCTCGGCGTACGCCGCAGGAGCCGACCTTTATGCCTGCGAGGGCGGAGAGGTCACTATCGGCGCGGGAGAGACCAAGCTCATCCACACAGGTATCGCTATGGAGATACCCGAGGGACTTGTCGGTCTCATATATGCCCGCAGCGGTCTTGCCTCAAAAAGAGGTCTCGCGCCCGCAAACAAGGTGGGAGTTATCGACAGCGACTACCGCGGTGAGATAATGGTCGCGCTTCATAACCACAGCGCGGTCGCGCAGACAATAGCCGACGGCGAGAGGATCGCGCAGATAGTGTTCGCGCCCTATATGACCGCCGAATTTACCGTAGCCGATGAGCTTTCCGATACCGTACGCGGCATCGGCGGCTTTGGAAGCACGGGAACGAAGTAAAAAACAAAATCTCCGAGCCTTGCATAAGGTTCGGAGATTTTTTCATAAAAGCTATCGACAAATGCCCATATTACGGCGATGACGCTCGAAAAGCGGATGGGGAGATTGACGTGTGCTTTTTGAAAAAATTACTGAAATAATATTCGTTTTCAAATCCGCAGGCGGATGCTATATCCTTCACGCGCAGATCGGTATCGGTAAGCATCTGCTTCGCCTTTTGCAGTCTGAGCGCCGTTATATACTCGGACGGAGACACACCCGTAAACGCCTTAAAGCGTCTCAGGAATTGCACGTATGAAAGCCCGCTCTCCTCACCTATACGCGCAAGCCGAGTACCCTTGTGCAAAGAGCGGTTTATATGCGCAATAGCCCTCTCTATCGGCTCGTCGACACTATGCCGCTGTCGGTTCTCCATTGAATACTGCATCACAAGGTCGGAAAACAGACGGCTTCTGTATTCGAAATCCTCTCTGAACACCTCACAGTCAAGCTGCTCGAGCATAGCAAACGTAGTAGCGAGCCGAGTCTGATCCTTAAATATAACGTGCTCACTGTCAAATGCGTGCGTATCCGACTTATATCTGAAAAGATACATTACAATAGGCTCCCTCACCCATCGGTGGCAGAGCGTATTTTTTTTAAAGAGAGCGCCCTCGTTCTTTTTTACGGTAAAGCTCTTTCCCTCGCTCTCCATGCAAAAGCTTCCCTCTCTGACAAGCGCGAATATGTCGTCCGAGCCCAAAAAATCTTCCATTATAAAGCTATTTCGATTTACCTTCTGCGCGGCGATAAGCTGTATCTTCATAAATATCTCCGATGATAAAATATTATATCTTAATTATAAATAAGTGTATTCAATTTGTCAATACGTTAGAGTATAATATTTTATACAAGATAAAAATTTATAAGTCAGATAGGGAGAACTGCGAAAATGTACAAGATCAAAGACGGTATTCTTCACAAAAACGAAAAAAAGGTCTTCGCACTCGGAGAGTCCTATTATCCATCCTTTCACCCCTGCAAGTTTCCCGTTCCGCCCGAAAAAGACAGAATAGGCGAGATGAAAAAGGATCTTGCGATGATGGCAAAGCTCGGATTTAATCACGTTCGATTTGCCGCGCTCGGAGAGGTAGCTCTTCGTGAGGACGGCTCTGTATGCGTCGACACGCCATTTATAGACGCCATGACTGAGGAGGCGCATAAAAACGGGATTTCGGTATCTGTACGCGAGCAGGGCTTTGCGGTAAATTTGCGTGGCTTTGAAAACGTCGCGATGATAGACTGGAACGGAGCTCCGCAGGAAACGGTATGGTCGGATTTTATACGGACGACGCTCCACCACGAGGGAATTCTCGAGGACAACCGAATATACGCAAGAGCGCTTGCAAGGCATTACGAAAAATTTCCGAATATGGTGGCTTTTCAGATATACAACGAGCCCCACTACCCCGGCAAGGGTATTTACGATTATCATGAGGAAACGGTAAAGGCGTACCGAAGATGGCTCGTTGAGAAAGACGTACTTACCGAGAGCGAGGCAAAAAGCTACACGCCGCCGAGGTCAAGAGGCGAGCAGAGCGACCGTATGTGGGCGCTCTGGCGGATATTCGCACGTGACAGCCTCACCGATTTTCTCAATAACGCATCGGAGGGCTCAAGATCAGGCTCGTCACTTCCGACCTACACCTGCTTTACAGACGACCAGATAGCAAGGCGGGCGGCTTACCGAGGCTGTGATCTTTTCGCCAACGCGAGATCTATGGATATAGTCGGATATACCTGCTACCTTCACGGCAGAGGTGTCGACTACTATCCGATGTGCCTGCTTACCGATATTGTGCAATGCGCCGCAGAGCTTGAAGGCAAGGAGTCGTGGTGTATCGAGCTTGACAGCCGTACGTACATCCCGATACCGCTCTACAACCGAAGCACCTATACTGTGATCGGCTCTGGAGCTAAGGGCATCGTATATTATCAGTGGCGAGGCGACTGTCCCGTTGAGGGAGTGCCCCATCCGAACAGCTGCGGACTTCTCAACTACGACGGAACAAAAACACATAATTTTGAAAACGGCGCAAATGTGAACAGATATATCATCTCTATGAACGATCTTATTATGAACGCCCACCGCGCTCACGACGGCGTAGGACTTCTTCATTCCGACTACGCTATATATCTTTGCGACGCAAGGGAAAACGGAGACAGACAGAGACTCAACGAGCAGTTGCATAACTCCTATCTTCTCGAATATACCGAAATGCACAGGCAGCTCCGCGCAGCGGGATATAACGTGACCTTGACCGACGCAGATCATCTTGACGAAAACAAGCTCGGTATAAAAGTGCTGTACGTTCCGCATACAGATATGCTTTCACCCGAGGAGCAGGCGGCGGTCGACCGATTTGCAGAAAGGGGCGGCGAGGTATATACGGTAGCCTACACATATTGGGATACAGCGGGAATGGGCTACAAGAAATACGAAAAGAGAGTAAAGCCCTACAAGGAGCGGGCGATGGAGATAACCAACACCGTGTACGACGTTGCCGATATTACAGGCGTGCGTCCGAGAGTCGTTCCGCTTGATCCGTATATCGGAACGCAGCTATTGGAGGGAGACGGATATTATCTGATAGTAATCACAGCTCTTTCCACAGCGCGCGATACAGTTACCGCAAGAGTGCGTGTGAACATTCCGTTTTCCTCCGCGGAATTTCACGCGATCGACGGAGAAAAGGATATATGTTTAAAAGGAAACGAACTCATTATCGAGGGAGTGACCGACGGCGGAATTATAGTTTTGAAGCCATAATACTTTTCGGTCTTTTATACAGATACACCGCAAATATCTCCGACTAAAAAAATATCCCCGAGGAGAGCTCGGAGAATTTTTCATAAAATCTATTGACAAATAAAAAAATCGGGGTACAATATGACAGCGAGGCACCGATGATCGGTCAAAAACATAGTCGCGTAACTCGTTTAGCCACGGCTACACTCCTTGTTTTTTCCTCTTGTCGCGCAACCCTTATCATCCTTTGGGATGCGGTTGCTCGCCAAGCGGTCGCTTCCGTTTGACGAATTAAAGATAACCGCCTTATTGTGAAGTTAGGCGGTTATCTTTTTTGTTATATCGAAATATAATTTATTTATAGTATAAACACCGCCATAGCAAGCAAAGCCTGACTATGGCGGTGTTTGATTTGTTTAAGCGTATGTAAACGCATCAGCAGAGGGATATTTCTGTGTAGAATTAAAATCTACAAGTCGTATTGTTGCTCTGCCTGTATGTCCTAAGATAAATAATTATCACCTATATTATTAGTGCTTGGGTTGATGAAATTCACAATAATCAGATCCATATTCACGAGTCAAAGGACAATTTCCATCTCGGCATAGGCTTAGATATCGTTCTTTTTCTTCAAACCAATCATCAATTTCTGTAAACTCTTCTCCATTTATGTAGATGATAATATGTTCTACAGTTCCGTACTTTACTAAAGGGGAAAAACCTTTATAAAAATCCTTTTTTCGTGCCAAAAAATAGTCTTCAATGGATTTATCTCCATCTATATAGTAAACCACCCTTAAATGTCCACCATAATCAAGAACTCTATACTCGATTTCAAAAGACAAATCCGAATAATAAGATTTAAAATCTTCCATTAACGGTTCTATTTTTGCTTTGTATTCCGCCTCACGTCTTTCCTGTTCTAGCTCTTCATCAATTTTTTTTGAGATTACGATGCCACCTATAATGACGGCGATTGCCAATAGAATAACACCTACAACTATAAATAATTGTCTTTTTTCATTCATCTAAAATGCCACCTTTCTTTTTAAATATCTTCTTTAAAACAAAACGAACACTTTTTCGCAAGAGGTTTATTGGCTGTTGGATATGCTATTGCTTCGTCCAAAGTCTCGAAATATACTTTATATTCTTCTCTCATTGTTTTAATTTTGCATCTTCCGTCTTTTGAATTTGAAAGATGAATTTTTTTAGAATTAGTATTAACTAAAAATTTTTTAATTTCCAACATACATTCAGCCTTTCCATATACAATACTTAATTATTCTCGTCATTTAACATCTTAAGTTTTTTTAATTTCTTTATTCCATCGTATAATCCTATACTACCGCCAACCAATAGTATAATCGCCCCAGTCACATGACCAATAACGCAGGTTAGTGCTTCGTTATACAATTCTTTCCATTGAGAAGCAATATATCTGTAACTACTACCAAAATAACCACTTGACATAGATTGTGTATATTCATATTTCGCTGCATAATAGTCAATATTTTGAAGATTATACCAAAACGTGTTTGATGTAACGAGAAAAATAGCAATAATAATAAAAACTATACTTATAACTATCAATATATAAGCCTTAAGTTTTTTGCTTTTTGAGTTCATAGTTTTTTCTCCTCAATGTTATATAATTTTTGCATCTTATAATGAATTTAATTATATCCCAAAACGGGATATTTATATTATACCAAAATGGTATAATAATGTCAAGAGATTTTTAAAAATTTTCAGATAAGGAGAAAAAATGAATTTTCGTTTAAAAGAATTACGAAAAGAACGAAATATATCTCAACTGAAGCTTGCTCTTGATTTGAATATGAATCAAAATGCCATATCTAGATATGAAAACTTGGAAAGAGAAGCTGATTATGAGACACTCATAAAGTTTTCTGATTATTTTGATGTATCGCTTGATTATTTACTTGGAAGAACCGATAAAAAGTAATTTTATAGTCTGAAAAAAGCAGAAAATAATTTTACGAATTTTGAAAACATAATGTCATACTAAAGCAATAGCCGCCAAAGCTTTATAGCCAAGGCGGTTATTTTTTTACGCTCGCTGATTACTATCCCCCACAATAGAAAAACACCTGTATATGCATCAACAGCAAAAAATATTCTGCCCGTCGCTCGACGGGCATTTTTCATTTTTTCCGTTTCCCGATATTTCCCATCCGCCGATATTGCAAATAACGTAACACAAAGTCGTACCGTCAGAGAGGCTGTCGAGCGATTTTTTGTACACTTACGTTCCGTCGACCTATTGCGACCTTCATTTTATCCATCTTTTGGTAAAATAAACGCAGTCTATACTGTAACTATATCGTAAGACCAAAGGAAGGACAAAAAAATGGACGCGAATGATAAAAGGACAGCGGAGGAGATCGCCCCCGAGCTGACAAAAAACAAGACAGACTCAAAACGAAAAACAGCCGATTTTCTGAAAAACGTCTTTTTCGGAGCGATGTATGCCCTATGGGGCTACTTTCTCGGCGGAGCGGTGCTTCCCTATGGCGCCACTCCGTTGGGCGTCTCTCTCCTTGCCGCATCCGACAGACGGGTGTTTTACATCTACGCGGGGCTTGTCGTATCGGCGCTGAGGTCGGAAAGACGGCTTCTGCTCATCGGCGTATATACGGCTCTGCTCTTTGTCAGATTGCTTATCCGACTTATCCTCGATCCGCCTTGGAAAAAGGATGAGGCATCAGGCGAGCGAACGGTAGCCGAGATCTATCCTCATCTTTTCTCGGAGCACGTCTCCCTCCGCGCCGCAAGCGCGGCAGTGGGAGCGTTCGCCATAGGAGTTCACCGACTTATCGAGGGAGGTATGCTCTATTACGATCTGTACGGAACGATAATCTCCACGGTATCCGCGCCTGTCTGCGTTCTGCTTGTAAGCGGATTTTTCTCGGAGAACGCAAAAAAATACCGCCGTATCATAGGGCTTCTCGCGCTTGCATTCGGCGTGATCTACTCGGTCGGTGACACAAGGCTTTACGGCGTTTCTCTTGCTGTCTTCGGATGTATGCTCGTCACGCTCTATCTCTCGCGCACCGAGGGAACCGTAACGGGTGTGCTCTCAGGCGCTCTGCTGGGACTTGCCATTTCGGTAAAATACGTTCCGCTTTTTGCCTTCGCGGGGCTTGTGTCGGGAATGCTCTATCCCATATCGGCAGTGTTTGCGCTCTGCTCCTCTCTGTCGGTGGCTGTGGCGTGGGGAATATACACCGACGGGCTGTCGGTGCTTAACGGGCCCTTGGCGGCTCTCGTATCCGCAACGCTTATCTTCGGTGTGTGGGACAAGCTCTTTTTATCCTCAAAGACAAAAAAAACGGACACGGTCTCCGAGGAAAAGGACGAGAGGGACATACGAAAGGAATACGTCCGCTCCGAGCTTCTGCGCGTAGCGGAAAGGCAGAGACTTGCCGATACCGAGCAAAGGCTCAAAGGCATCGAGGAGGGGCTGTCGTCAATATCCGAGCTTCTCTACGGCATAAGCGAAAAGCTGCAAGCTCCCTGCTACGCCGATCTGCGGCAGATTTGCGACAGCGCGTTTGACAGCTCCTGCGCGGGCTGTGAAAACAGATCGGTCTGTTGGGGAGAGAAATACAGAGAGACCTCCGAGGCTCTCGGACAGCTCTGCTCCGCGCTTCACAGAAACGGAAGCCTTGCAGGTGACGAGGCGGGCAAGGAGCTCTCGGACAGATGCGTGCGCCTGCCCGATATAATCTCGCAGATAAATCAGAATTCCTATCTTCACGCGCGACAGCTTTTCGAGGGCGACAGAACAGAGCTTTTTGCCGCCGATTTTGAGGCGTTATCAAAGCTAATTTCAAGCTCACTCTCAAGAGGCGAGGGTGAATATACGCCCGATGACGCTCTGTGGCAGAGGATAGCGACAGAGCTTTCGAAAAAAGGTATTTCCGCCGAGGGCGGCTGTGTTCTCGGGGAGCGGCAAAAGAAGATAACGCTCATCAGCTCCGACTCCCTCGCGCTCGGAAAAAGAGCCGAGGAGATAGGAAATATCCTCTCAGATCTCCTCGACTCACCCGTAAGCGCTCCCGAGATCGACGAGGAGAGCGGCGCAATCAGCTTTTCTGTCGGGGAGAGCATATCCGTGAGCTTTGCGAAAAGGAGCCTGCTTGCCGACGGTGAGAACGAATACTGCGGAGACACCTCGGGAGTATTCGGCGGCGCGTGCGGCAGGACCTACGCCTTTATCAGCGACGGAATGGGCTCGGGCAGAGAGGCAGCAATGACCTCGGGGCTGTGCGGTCTGTTTTTGCGCCGTCTGCTCACGTCGGACAGCGATCCCGAGGGCGCGTTGAGGCTGCTCAACGGTTTTCTGCGAAACAGAGGCGCGGGAAGTCTGCACGAGTGCTCCGCGACGGTCGATCTTATGGAGCTCGATCTTTATCTCGGACGGGCGTGTCTTTACAAGAGCGGCGCAGCGCCGACTTATGTATATAGAGACGGAAGTCTTTTCAAGCTCCGCTCTCACACCGTGCCCGTCGGAATAATCAAGGAATTGGATTTTCGGAAGATAGACCTTGAGCTCCGTTCGTCGGACGTTGTGGTAATGGTGAGCGACGGAGTTACCGACGGACGCGAGGAATGTCCTTGGCTGTTTGATCTTTTGCGAAGTCAAAGCGACGCCGAGCCCGAGCGCATAGCGGAGCTTGTGGTCAAGTACGCAAAATCCGAGGGCGCTACTGATGACATATCGGTGATAGTGGCTAAGGTGAAATAATAACGAAAACGGAGCTGAGTTGTTTGTCGCAACTCAGCTCCGCTTTTACTCAGAGCCACCTTATTTTATTCGAGCTCGTCAAGTGTCTTTCCGAAGCTCTCTATGAAGGTCTCACAAAAATATTTTACTTCCTCATAGCAGTAGTATTTCTCCACCGCCTCGCGGAGGGCGATCTCCGCCTTGGCAAACTCACGGTTGCCGCTTCGCATCTCCTCGATGCATTTGATATACGCCGAGATCTTATCCGCCGCCTTGACAAGTACCGCCTCATAGCTGTCTGTTTCGGGCTCGATAAGCTCTCTGTAATCCTCTCTCAGGTCATCGGGAAGCATTGAAATGAGCTTTTCGTTCGCTGTACTCTCGATGTCCTTGTAAGCCTTGCGTATCTCGGGATTATAGTATTTTATCGGCGTAGGCAGATCTCCCGTAAGCACCTCTGAGGTCTCATGGTAGAGCGCCATCGTCGCCACCCTATCGACATTGAGGTCTCCTCCGAAGCGTCGGTTCTTTATAAGAGCCAGCGCGTGGGCTATCTGCGCGACCTGCGCGCTGTGCTCTGCTATATTCTCATCACTGACCGACTTCATAAGACTCCAGCGCTTGATGAGCTTCATTCTTGCCATATAGGCAAAAAAGTTATACATTAAGCTCTCCTTATTCGGTAACAACTGCAATGCCAAGCTCTGCGAGCGCACCCGAGTCGGGCTCGGAGGGGCACTTGGTCATAAGCTCGGAGGCGTTCTGAACCTTCGGGAATGCTATAACGTCGCGGATGTCCTCAAGACCGAGAATGAGCGTAACAAGTCTGTCAAAGCCGAATGCAAGTCCGCCGTGGGGAGGTACTCCGTACTTGAACGCGTCAAGCAGGTATCCGAACTTTTCTCTTGCCTCAGCCTCGGTAAGTCCGAGCACCTCAAACATCTTGGACTGTATCTGTCCGTCGTGAATTCTTATCGAGCCTCCGCCGAGCTCCGTTCCGTTGAGAACGATGTCGTATGCCTTTGCGCGTACGCGTCCGGGATCGCTGTCGATATACTGAAGATCCTCATCCATAGGCGAGGTAAAGGGATGGTGCATAGCGTAAAATCTGCCGTCCTCCTCGCTGTATTCGAGAAGCGGGAATTCGGTTACCCAAAGGAACTTGAAGTCCATCGGATCGAGTATGCCCATTCTCTTCGCGCACTCGCAACGCAGAGCGCCGAGAGAGTCAAATACCACTTTATTCTTATCGGCAACTATAAGTATAAGGTCGCCCACCTCAGCGCCCATTGCCGACTTAATAGCCTCGTTTTCCTCATCTGTGAGGAACTTAGCGTAGGAGGAAGAAATATCTCCGCTCTCCGCCCATTTGAGCCAAGCAAGTCCCTTTGCGCGGTAGGATTTTACGAACTCAACAAGCGAGTCGATCTCCTTACGCGAGAACTTTGCGCCGCCCTTTACGTTGATAGCGCGGACAGATCCGCCCGCCTCAACGGCGCCCGCAAAGACCTTGAAGCCGCAATTTTTTACGACCTCGGAAAGGTTTGTAAGCTCATATCCGAAGCGTATGTCGGGCTTATCCGAGCCGAAGCGCTCCATAGCCTCGACATAAGGCATACGGATGAAGTCCTCCTTCATATCAAGACCTGCAAATTCCTTCATAAGATATTTGAGGAAGCCCTCGTGTATCTTCATTACGTCGTCTGCGGTAACGAAGGACATCTCTGTATCTATCTGTGTAAACTCGGGCTGACGGTCAGCGCGGAGGTCCTCGTCGCGGAAGCAACGTGCGATCTGGAAGTAGCGGTCAAAGCCCGAAACCATAAGGAGCTGCTTATAAAGCTGAGGAGACTGAGGAAGAGCGTAGAACTTACCCTTATGCACACGCGAGGGTACAAGGTAGTCTCTCGCTCCCTCGGGGGTAGGCTTACAGAGGTTAGGTGTCTCGATGTCCACAAAGCCCTCTCTGTCGTAGTAGTCTCTCGCGAGCTTTGCGATCCTCGAGCGCGCCATGATACGCCTCTGCATATCGGGACGGCGGAGGTCGAGGTATCTGTGCTTAAGTCTGAGCTCGGCATTTACGTTGCTGTTTTCAACTATCTCAAAGGGAGGAGTCTCAGCGGCGGAGAGTATCTTGAACTCGTCAACGGCGATCTCGACCTCACCCGTGGGGATGTTCTTGTTTACAGCGCCCTCGCCTCTTCTGCGAACCTCGCCCTTTGCAAGCAGAACGAACTCTGCGCGAACGGTGAACGCCTTGTCGAATATCTCTCTGTCGGTCTTTTCGTCAAACGCAAGCTGAACGATGCCTGTTCTGTCGCGAAGGTCGATAAATATGAGCGCGCCGAGGTCTCTCTGCTTCTGCGCCCAGCCCATAACGCAAACTCTCTCGCCTATGTTCTTTGCGGAAAGCTCTGCGCAGTAATTTGTTCTTTTGTCATTTGCACTTAAAAATTCTGCCATTTTCTTTATCCTTTCGGTGTTAGCCTATTATATTTCCGTTTTTATCAAACAAGGGAAGCTTTTCGAGGTAGATGAGATCGTCTCTCTGTTGCGCGTCGCCCTCGGCAAGTATCGTCATCTTACCGCAAACAACACCGCCCGCCGCCTCGACGAGCTTCTCTATCGCTCTGAGCGACTCGCCCGTGGATATTACGTCGTCAACTATAAGTATCCTCTTACCCTTCATAAGCTCTGCATCCGCTTTGTCGAGGTAGAGCTTCTGCACCTTTTCGGTGGTTATCGAATGAACAGTCGTCTCAAAAACGCCCGTCATATAGAGCTTGGGGGCTTTTCTTGCAAGAAAATACTTCTGATTTCCTGCGAGGCGCGCCATTTCGTGGACAAGAGGTATTCCCTTTGCCTCCGCCGAGATCATATAATCGTACTCGGGCGCTCTTTTTAGCATCTCGGATGCGCAAGCCGTTGTCAGCTCGGGATCTCCGAAGATAACGAACGCGCCTATCATCAGCTCGTCGCTGATAGGACACAGCGGCAGCTCGCGTTCGAGTCCCGCGATGGTCATTTTATGATACATACGTGACATAATTTGTCTCCTTTCAATCCTCAAACAAAGGTGTTGAGAAATATCTCTCGGCGGTATCGGGAAGAACGGTAACAACGCGCTTGCCCTTGCCGAGCTTTTTGGCGAGCTTTATAGCCGCCGCAACGTTCGTACCGCTGCTGATCCCACACATTATGCCCTCTTTTTTTGCGAGGAGCTTTGACGTTTCCAGAGCCTCCTCGTCCTTGATTATGCAAACGTCCTCGTAAATGCTCTGATTAAGTATATCGGGAATAACGCCGTCTCCAATGCCCATCTGAACGTGCGTACCTATCGAGCCGCCCGACAGTATCGCGGCATTCTCAGGCTCTACCGCCCAGATAGTCATATCGGGGTTAGCCGCCTTGAGCACCTCTCCGATACCCGTGATAGTACCGCCCGTTCCGATGCCCGAGCAGAAGCCGTCGATCTGTCCGTCCACCTGTTCGAGTATCTCACGTCCTGTGCTTATTCTCTGTATCTCGGGATTTGCGGGGTTTTCGAACTGCTGAGGCACGAACACGTTCTCGTCCTCGTCACGCATTCTGAGCGCAAGCGCCACACATTCCTCAATGCAGAGTCCAATATTTCCGCTGTCGTGAACGAGAATTACCTCAGCTCCGTAGTGGCGAACGAGCTTTCTGCGCTCCTCACTTACAGAATCGGGCATGATTATTTTTACTTTATAGCCCTTGACCGCACCGACGAGCGCGAGTCCTATACCCTGATTTCCGCTTGTCGGCTCGACGATCACGGTGTTCTCGCCTATAAGTCCGCGCCGCTCGGCATCCTCTATCATATTAAGCGCCGTTCTTGTTTTTATCGAGCCTCCGACGTTGAGTCCCTCGTATTTTACAAGTATCTCCGCGTCCTCGGGCCCCGTCATATTCCTAAGTCTTATTATGGGCGTATTTCCTATCGCGTCCAAGACTGTGTTGTATATCATTTCAAGCTACCTTTCAGCAAAAATTCTTACTCTTTTTATTATAGCACAGTTTTCTCTGCTTGTCAACTTACTTTTTCTTTTGAAAAAGAAAAAGTAAGCAAAAAGAAAACATTGCAAGGAATAAGATTATCACTTGCTTCTCTTTCAAAAAAGAATAAAGTAGGCAAAAAGAAAACATTGCAAGGATTGCAAGGAATAAGATTATCACTTGCTTCTCTTTCAAAAAGAATA
>JAFTYG010000081.1 GCA_017461365.1 Clostridia bacterium
ACGACGTGCGATTTATTGCTGTAAACGATGGCGTGGACAGCATCAACGGTGTCAGCGATTTTTCAGGAATCAAGAATTATTTTAACGATTTCTATGCTCGTGACACGAGCCGAAAAATACGAGCCGTACAGAAAGCAAAAGGCGAGCGTGGCGAAAGAGTCGGAACGACTATACCATACGGATACTTAAAAAATCCCGAATACAAGGGCAATCAAAAGGAACACCCGTTGCTCATAGTCGATCCCGAAACCGCACCTATCGTAAAACGGATATTCGATATGTACGCAAGCGGAATAGGAATACGAAAAATCTGTGACAGATTAACCGCTGAAAAGGTAATATCGCCAAGCGTTTATATCTTCCAACGAACAGGCGGTAGAATCGGAAAGCCAGATCTCACCCGACCTTATCATTGGGCGCAGAACAGCGTTCGTAAGATGCTATCCAATCAAGAGTATGTTGGCGATACAGTCAATTTCAAGACTTATACCAAGTCCAACAAGCTCAAGAAAAGACTGAAAAACTCACCCGAAAATATCCTTGTTTTTAGAGATACGCACGAGGCAATCGTTGACAGAAAAACATTTGAAATAGTCCAAAGGCACTTTGCAGGACGGAAACGCCCCGATAAGCAAGGCGAGATGGACAAGTATGCAGGTTATCTCTTCTGCGGTGAATGCGGAAAACGATTATATCTCCATAGGTCAAAATCGTTTGACGAATCCAAGAACAACTTTATGTGTGGTGGATACCAAAGCCGAACTACCGATTGCACTTCGCATTATATCCGTGAAAGCGTACTTGACGAAATCGTACTGCGGAATCTTCGTCAGGTAACTGAATTCGCAAGAGAACGTACCGAGGAATTCTATGCAATGGCAACCGCTAACGGCGAAGCTGAAGCCGAGAGATTTTATAAGGCAGCAGAAAGAGAAAAACTGCAGCTTGAAAAGCGTATCAGGGAGCTTGATAATATCATCCGATGCTTATACGAAGATAGAGTCTGCGGAAGAATCACCCCCGAACGCTACGATACAATGGCAAGCGGATACGAGCAAGAGCAAACCACATTAAAAGAAAAGCTGATAGCCGTGAACGACGGTATCAGCAAAATGGATATGCGAGATAATTGCATCAAGGAATTTATAGCAAAGGCAAAGCAGTATATTGAAATGCCGAAGCTCACGCCTGAACTGTTACGAGTATTTATACGAAAGATAGAAGTCTTTGAGAAAATGGAAAAATACTCAAGGAAAGTCGGCAATCTCATCAATATTCACTATGCATTCCAACTTCCCGAACAAGACGGAATGCCCGCGCTTGATGTGCTATCACCAAAAGAAATGCGAGAAACTGCCTAAAAAGCAGTACACGGAAGGCAAAATGCCTTCCGTGTACATACCGCCCCAAATTCTCCGTTAAGAACACAACGGAAAATAGCGGGGTATTTTTTATTTTCTGTTGCAAATTTTAATAATATATGGTACAATATATATAAGTATCGTTTTAGGAGCGTCTTTATGTTTTTTATTAAGATAGCGGATATTACAGTTGCAATAAAAAATAAATACGAATATGTTCGGAGACTATGCGAAAAGTATATAATTCCACCTGTTGAAGCCCCCGATATGACGGTCGCTGTCAGCGAGGATGAGATCAGGGCAGAGATCGAAATATCGGAGTTTCCCGTCTCTCCCGCGTACGCCGAGGGGGTATGTACTTACAGATGTATCTGTAAGCCGCTTCCCGAAATGTTCGGAGCGTATCTTATGCATTGCGCGGTGATCGAGTATGAGGGCGAGGGATACGCATTTGCGGCGGCAAGCGGTACGGGAAAATCCACGCACATCTCTCTTTGGCAAAAGCGTTTTGGCGACGGCGTACACATAGTAAACGGAGACAAGCCAATAATGCGTTTTTCGGGAGATCGGCTTTACGCTTATGGAACGCCTTGGTGCGGCAAGGAGGGATTTAATGAAAATACCTCGGTTCCGATAAAGGCTATATGCTTTATCGAAAGAGCCAAGGAAAATTCAATAAGAAAAATATCTCCCTCGGATGCGCTGACGCGTATCTTTCATCAGATACTTACACCCGAGACGGTAGAATGTCTTGACAGCTTTCTGCCGCTGCTCGATCGAACGCTGACCGAGATACCTTGCTACGTGCTCGGATGTAACATATCCGAGGAGGCGGCAGAGGTCGCATATAACGGAATGAATAATTAAAAAGAGGTGCATTATGAAGATAAAGAACGGATTTGTTGTAAGAAGTATCGCAGGCGAGAGCGTTGTTGTAGCTCTCGGAGAGGCAAGCAAAAATTTTAACGGAATAATCAAGCTCAATGATACGGGCAGATTTCTTTGGGATAAGCTTGCCGAGGGATGTGAAAAGGAAGAACTCGTTTCAGCTATCCTTGCCGAATATGATATTGACAGAGCTACCGCCGAGAGCGATATAGATCGCTTTACAGAAACACTTAAAGGAGCGAACATCCTTGAATAACGGAGAATTTTATCTTGCCGACGCCATAGACGTTATCGAGGAGATACTGTCGGGCGGCGGAGAGTTTCGTATGTACCCCAAGGGGACAAGTATGCTTCCGCTCATCGTGCAGGGGAAGGACTCTGTGGTGCTCAAAAGAAACTTTGAATGTGCCGCCAAAAAGCATGACATTGCGTTTTACAGACGCACGAACGGTCAGTTCGTCTTACATCGGGTGATGAAGATCTGCGATGACGGTACATACGTTATGTGCGGAGACAATCAGACCGAGCTCGAATACGGTATAAAAAAAGAACAGATAATCGGATACGTGGACAGAATATATAAAGAGGATAAAGAGCATTCGCTCGACTCTTTCGGACATAGACTGTATCTTTTCTTTTGGTGCTTTATGCCTTACAGAAAGACTTGGCGCTTTGTTAAGGGCAAATTTTTCGGCTTGAAGAGAAGGCTGAAAAAGCTTTTCGGAAAAAACAAATAGCGAGGAAACATACCGCACAGGCTACGGTGTCTATGCGGTATTTTTTTGAGGAGGATAATATATGTTAAGCTACGCTGATATAAAGAATAACGCGGCTATACGCGAATATATAAAAAGAGCCGACGAGTCGTTGCTTGCCTTGGGATTTACCGAGCACAGCTTTGCCCACGTGGAAAAGGTCGCGACCGATGCGGAATATATAATGCGTTCTCTCGGATATTCCGAGCGGCAGGTAGAGCTTGCAAAAATAGCGGCGTATCTTCACGATATAGGAAATCTTGTAAACAGAGTGGAGCATTCTCAAAGCGGAGCTGTTATGGCGTTCCGTATTCTTGATAATCTCGGGATGGATCCCTCAGAGATAGCAACGGTCGTGACCGCTATCGGAAATCATGACGAGGGAACGGGCGTACCTGTGAACAACGTTGCGGCGGCGCTTATACTCGCGGATAAATCCGACGTCAGACGAAGCCGCGTAAGAAATATGGACGTAACGGGCTTTGATATTCACGACCGAGTGAATTATTCGGCTAAAAGCTCCCGACTTGTCGTTTCTTCCGAGGATAAAGAAATACGGCTCGAGCTTGAGATAGAAAATGAGTACAGCTCGGTGATGGACTACTTCGAGATATTCCTTGAGAGAATGATACTTTGCCGAAAAGCCGCTGAAACTCTAGGAATGAAGTTCAGACTTATAATAAATGGACAAAAACTTCTTTAAAATTAAAAAAATTTCGAAAAATCTATTGACTTTATCGCTTTAATGTGTTATCATACTAAAGCGTTAATTTTGACATAGGGAGCAGAACTATGAATTTAAATGAAAATGACGGCTATAAGCTCTTGATAAAGGCATTGGTGGCATTGGAAACCGAGGAAGAATGTGAAGCCTTTCTTGAGGATCTGATCACCAAAAAAGAGCTTAACGATATTACACAGCGCCTTGAAGTTGCAAAGCTGCTTTCCGAGCAGATCGTTTACAACAAGATAGTTGAAAAAACAGGCGCAAGCACCGCGACTATAAGCCGCGTAAACCGCGCGTACCTCTACGGCCCCGGCGGATACAGAAAAATACTCGAAAAGATCAAGGAGGACTGAGAGTGAGCTTTTCGGATAACGTTTTGATGAATAATGAAAAGGCGATATACAGCCTTCGCTCGCTGTACAAGGATTACGGATATTCGGTCTATAAGGTGAGCAAATTTGAGGAATACGATCTTTACGCGCACAATAAGAGCTTTCTTGTGAGTAAAAATATTCTTTCATTTACCGATACTAACGGAAAGCTGCTTGCGCTCAAGCCCGACGTTACGCTTTCTATAATAAAAAATATTCCCGACGGCGACACTTGTACGCATAAGCTCTGCTATAACGAGACGGTCTACCGTACGTCTGCCGACAGCGACGGATTTCGTGAGATAATGCAAACAGGTCTTGAATGTATCGGTGAGATAGATACATATTCGGAGTGCGAGGTCATAATGCTCGCTATGAAAAGCCTTGATACTATCAGCAAGGATCATATATTGGATATATCCCATATGGGACTTGTGGACGGACTTTTGCTTGAGGCAGGCTTTGACGATGCGCAGAGGGCTGAGCTTGTAAAGCTGATCGAAACCAAGAACGTGTATGCTATAAGGGATATGTGTGAAAAATTCGGTATCCCCACAGAGCTCAAAAATGATATATGCGCTGTTACCGAGATGTATATGCCTATCGGTGACGCCTTGTCGAGAATAGAGCAAATGATACGCGGAGAAAAGATGCGGTCGGCATACGACAGTCTTGTCAGCGTGAATGAGGCGATGAAGGCTTACGGAATTACCGACAAGCTATATCTTGATCCCACTATCGTAAACGATATGAATTATTACGACGGCATTTGCTTTAAGGGATACATAAACGGTATTCCCGACAGCGTGCTTTCGGGCGGACGTTACGACAAGCTCCTTGAGCGCCTCGGAAGATCGTCGGGCGCGATAGGCTTTGCCGTATATCTTGACAGACTCGAGCGCTTTGATAACGGTGTTCGCGGATATGACGTTGATGCGGTATTGCTTTACGAAAAGGGAACGGACATAAAGAAGATAACCGAAGCTCAAAAGGCGCTTTTGGCCGAGGGAAAGCGTGTGCTCGTAGGACATTCTCCCGATATGGCGCAGAGCTACCGACAGCTTCTAAAACTTACGGACGGAGGCATTGAGATCCTTGAAAACAATGATTAACATAGCTCTTCCAAAGGGTAGGCTCGGAGAAAAGGCTTACGGAATGTTCGAGGCGGCAGGCTTCGAATGTCCCTCAATAAAGGAAGAGAACAGAAAACTGATTTTTGAAAATCCCGAAAAGGGCGTGAGATATTTCTGGGTTAAGCCCTCGGACGTTGTTATCTACGTTGAGCGCGGAGCGGCGGATATTGGAATTGCGGGTAAGGATATAATACTTGAATACAAGCCCGATATTTATGAGCTTGCCGATCTCGGTATCGGCAGGTGCAGAATGGCAGTTGCGGCAAAAAAGGACTTTTGCGACAGACGCGACAGAACTCTGCGCGTAGCGACAAAGTTTCCGAATATCGCGAAGAGCTATTATTCATCGCTGAGCCGTGAGATAGATATAATAAAGCTCAACGGCTCGATAGAGCTTGCGCCCATCCTCGGACTTTCCGACGTTATCGTCGATATTGTTGAGACGGGAAAAACGCTTTACGAAAACGATCTTGAGCCTAAAAGCGACATCGTTAATATAAGCGCAAGACTTGTGGCAAATAAAGTAAGCTATAAATTCAAAAACGAGCGTATAAAGGAGATCTGCGGGCAGATAGAAAAGGTGATCGCGGATAAGAAATAAACAGAGGTAACAGAATGATAAAGCTTTATCGTTATAACGAGATAGATCCCTCGGAAATATTTTCACGGGAGATCGGCAATACGAAAAATATAGAGGACGTGGTATCCGATATTATAGCGAACGTCAGAAAAAACGGCGACAGAGCACTTTTCGAATACTGCGAAAAATTTGACAAGGTGTCTCTTTCGTCGTTGGAGGTTACAGACGAAGAGATAGATGAAGCGTTTGCTTCGGTCGAGCCGAAATTTATAGAAATACTGCGTGCGGCATCCGAAAATATATACGCCTTTCACTCGCGTCAGGTGCGCAACAATTTCATGATAAATGAGAAGGACGGCGTTGTAATAGGTCAAAAGATAATTCCCATAGAGAGGGTAGGTCTTTACGTTCCCGGTGGAACAGCCGCATATCCATCCTCCGTACTTATGAACTGTATTCCCGCAAAGATCGCGGGCTGCGGTGAGATAGTGATGGTGACTCCCCCCTCAAAAGACGGAAAGGTCAATCCAGTCATACTTGCCGCCGCTAAGATAGCTGGGGTTAAGAGAATATTCAAGGTTGGAGGCGCTCAGGCGGTAGCCGCTTTGGCGTACGGAACAGAGAGTGTTCCCGCGGTAGACAAGATCGTAGGTCCCGGTAACGCGTTTGTTGCCGAGGCTAAAAAGCAGGTGTTCGGAAAGGTTGCTATTGATATGATAGCGGGCCCCAGTGAAATACTTGTGGTTGCCGACGGCACTTGCGATCCCGTGTGCGTAGCGGCAGATCTTCTGTCGCAGGCGGAGCACGATAAAATGGCAAGCGCGGTGCTCGTTACCGACAGCGAAGAGCTTGCAAAGAACGTATCCGACGAGCTTGAGAGGCAGATCCCTCTGCTTGCGCGCGAGGAGATCGCAAGAGCATCCGTTGATAATAACGGAAAGATAATCGTTACCGACAGTATAGATCAGGCAATAGAGGTAGCGAACAGTATTGCTCCCGAGCACTTGGAGATATGCGTGGACGATCCCTTCCGTTATCTTGATAAGATCAAGCACGCAGGATCGATATTTATGGGCAAGAACTGCCCCGAGGCGCTTGGCGATTATTTCGCAGGACCTAACCACACGCTTCCCACAAGCGGTACGGCAAGATTTTCGAGCCCACTGTCGGTCGACGATTTTATAAAGAAAACACAGTTTACTTACTATACCGAGGACGCGCTCAGAAAAGTAAGCCGTGATATTGAATTTTTTGCAAATAAGGAAGGTCTCGGCGCTCACGCAAAAAGCGCTGTCATCCGTTTCCGTGAAGATAAGTAATTCGGAGATTTACAATGAGTCGTTTTATAAACAAAAAATATGCAAGTCTTGAGGCATATACCCCCGGGGAGCAGCCGAGAGAAAGAAAATACATAAAGCTCAATACGAACGAGTCGCCCTATCCGCCCTCTGACGGCGTTATAAAGGCGGTAAACGAGGCTGAGGTGTCTCTGTTGAACCTTTACCCCGATCCGACCTGTAAGGCGCTTAAAGAGAAGCTGGCGGCGCTGTACGGCGTTAAAGGAGAAAATATTTTCGTCTCCAATGGTTCGGATGATATACTGAACTTTTCATTTATGGCGTTTTGTAATGACAGCGACAGACTTGTAAAATTTCCCGAAATATCATACGGATTTTATAAGGTGTATGCAGAGCTTTACGGAGTAAAATATTCCGCAATACCGCTAAGAGAGGATTTTACTGTCGATATTACAGATTACTTCGGAAATAACGCGAACGTGGTTATAGCAAACCCCAACGCACCCACGGGAATTGCACTGACCGTGGAGGAGATAGAGCAGATATTAAAGGCAAATCCAGATTTCGTTGTGCTCATAGACGAGGCGTACGTTGATTTCGGTGCCGAAAGCTGTCTGCCGCTTGTTGATAAGTACGACAATCTTCTTGTAGTTCGCACGTATTCAAAATCCCGTTCCATGGCGGGAGCGAGACTCGGATTTGCAATAGGCTCTGCCGAGCTTATAGCAGACCTTGAAAAAATAAAATTTTCAACCAATCCGTATAATATTAACCGCTTGACGCTTGTTGCAGGCGAGGCGGCGGTCGATGATGACGGATATTACGTCGAAAACTGCAAAAAGGTAGCCGATACGCGCGAATATACCACGAAAAAATTGAAAGAGCTCGGATTTGAATGTACGCCCTCGAAATCAAATTTCATTTTTGCAAAGAGCAATAAGATCGGAGGAGAGGAGCTATATCTGAAGCTCAAGGAAAGAGGCATACTCGTCCGCCATTTCAGCAACGGAAAAATATGCGAATATAACAGAATAACCGTCGGTACGCCCGAGCAGATGGACGCGCTGATAGCCGAAATAGCTTCGATAACAGAGGAAACAAAATGAACAGATACGCAGAGATAAACAGAAAAACGGCAGAGACCGATATAAAGCTTACGCTTGCGCTTGACGGAGAGGGAAAAAGCGAGATAAATACGGGGTGCGGATTTCTCGATCATATGCTCACGCTTTTCGCATCTCACGGAAGCTTTGATCTTACCGTGAGCTGTCAGGGAGATACCGACGTGGATTACCACCACAGTGTCGAGGATATAGGTATATGTCTCGGTCAGGCATTTGCCAAAGCTATCGGAGACGCAAAGGGAATATACCGCTACGGCAATATGATACTTCCTATGGACGAGGCATTGATACTTTGCGCCGTCGATATTTCGGGTAGAGATTGCCTTGTCGACCGCTTGGAGATACCTACGGCTAAGGTTGGAGATTTTGATACTGAGCTTGTTGAAGAATTTTTCCTCGCTTTCGTACGCAACGCAAGGATAACTCTGCACATAAGACAGCTTGAAGGTAAAAATTCTCACCATATAATCGAGGGCACATTCAAAGCGTTCGCTCGCGCGCTGTCATCTGCCGCAGCGATAGATGAAAAAAAAGCTGACAGAATACCTTCAACAAAGGGGATGCTCGTATGATAGCTATTGTTGATTACGGAGTTGGAAATCTTTTCTCACTGAAAAGCTCCTTTGCGGCTATTGGCGCGGAGGTGATAGTTACATCCGATCCGTCTGTCATAGCAAAGGCGGACAGAATTATACTTCCCGGTGTCGGAGCATTTGAGGATGCCGCAAGGAAGCTCCGCGACAGCGGACTTGACAAGGTGATAATTGAAGAAGCAAAGGGCGGTAAGCCCTTACTCGGAATTTGTCTTGGTATGCAGATGCTTTTTGAAAAAAGCTATGAGTATGGAGAGCATAAGGGGCTTGGGCTTATACCCGGAGCGGTCAAGCCGATACGTCCCGAAATATCCGAGGAGCTGAAGATACCCCATATAGGTTGGAATCCGCTTCACATGACTGAGCCTGAGGATGAGCTCTTTAAATATATAAGCAACGGAGATTGCGTTTATTTCGTTCATTCCTACTACGCGGCAGATTGCGACGGATACGTTATAGCTACCGCAGAATATGGCAAAGAGCTTACCGCGGCAGTGCGTAACGGAAACGTGTGGGGCGCTCAGTTCCATCCCGAAAAAAGCGGCAAGGTCGGACTTAATATATTAAAGGCATTTTGCGAGATATAAAGGAGAATATATGAATATAATTCCCGCTATCGATCTGATCGGCGGAAAGGCGGTCAGATTAAAAAAGGGTGACTACAATGAGGTGACTGTGTACAGTAATAAGCCCTCAGAGGTAGCAAAAAGCTTCGAGAAAAGCGGAGCGAGCTTTATGCATATAGTTGACCTTGACGGCGCAAAGGATGGCAGTACGGCGAATTTTGACACTATAAAGGCTATCGTGTCGGATACGTCGCTGTCGGTCGAGGTCGGAGGCGGTATCCGCAATATGGATACGGTCAGAAAATACATGGAGATCGGTGTCGATCGCGTTATAATCGGAACTGCGGCTGTCAGGGATCCCGAGTTTTTGGCGGAGGCTGTCAAAGCCTACCCCGAAAATATCGCCGTTGGTATAGACGTTAAGGACGGAGCGGTTGCCATCAAGGGATGGACGGAGCTGTCCGAGTTTTCCTGCCTTGACTTTTGCAGAAAGATGCAGACGTTCGGCGTAAAGACAATAATCTGTACCGATATATCCAAGGATGGAATGATGTCGGGTACAAATCTTGAGCTTTATTCGGAGCTTCAAGAAAAATTTGATATGAATATTATCGCCTCGGGCGGTGTTTCGAGTCTTGATGATATTCGCAAGCTTTCTAAAATGAAGGTGTGGGGTGCGATACTCGGAAAGGCGCTTTATACGGGCGCGGTCTCGTTGGATGAAGCCTTGGCGGCGGCAAAGGAGGCAGAATGATAACAAAAAGAATAATACCTTGTCTTGACGTAAAGGGCGGAAGAGTAGTCAAGGGCGTTAATTTTCTTGATCTTCGTGACGTTTCCTCTCCCGTTTCGTTGGCTGAATTTTACAGCGAATGCGGCGCCGACGAGCTTGTTTTTTACGATATAACAGCTTCCTTTGAGGAGCGCAAGCTTTTTACCGACATTCTGAGAGAGACGGCAGAAAGAGTGTTTATACCTCTGACGGTCGGAGGCGGAATAAAAACGCTTGACGACTTTGACCGTGTACTCAAATGCGGCGCAGATAAGGTAAGCGTAAATTCGGGAGCTATTGCCGATCCCGATATAATTTACAAGGCGGCAAAAAAATACGGAGATCAGTGCGTCGTTCTTTCTGTCGACATAAAGCGTGTGGACGGTGTCTTTCATGTATTCAACAAGGGAGGCAGAGAAGATACGGGCATTGAAGCAATCGAATGGATAAAGCGCGGCGTGTCAAACGGAGCGGGTGAGATAGTTGTAAACAGCATAGATACCGACGGAGTAAAGAAGGGCTTTGATCTTGAGATGCTCGATGCGGTATGTAACGCCGTCAACGTACCCGTTATAGCTTCGGGCGGCGCGGGATGTATCGAGGATTTTATAACGCTCTTCAATACGCTTCCCAAGGTCGACGCGGGACTTGCCGCATCTATATTCCATTTCGGTGAGGTAGATATAAAAGAGCTTAAAGCTCGCTTGAAAAAAGAAAATATAAATGTGAGAATATAAACGGAGATCGCTATGTTTAATATTGATGAACTTAAATTCGACGAAAAAGGTCTTATACCCGCAGTTGTTGTGGATGCCGTCACAAAAAAGGTGCTGACGGTGGCTTATATGAATAAGGAAAGCCTTGAAATAAGTATGAAGGAGGGAACTACCTGTTTCTGGTCGCGCTCGAGAAAGTGCCTTTGGAGAAAGGGTGAGACCTCGGGAAATAAACAGCATATCGTGAGCATTACCGCCGATTGCGACCGCGACGCGCTTACCGTAGTGGTTCACAAGGAAGGTCCCGCTTGCCATCTCGGTACGGATAGCTGCTTTAATGAGGTGATCTATGAGGGAGATGCTGACGGTGAATTTTCGCTTGACGCTCTTATGAAGGTCATTGAGGGCAGAAAGATAGAAAAGAAAGAGGGCTCGTACACCACCTACCTTTTCGAAAAGGGAATTGACAAGATACTTAAAAAGGTCGGAGAGGAATGTACTGAGGTCATAATCGCGGGTAAGGCTAATGATAAAGCCGAGACTATCTATGAAATATCCGATCTTGTTTATCATGTAATGGTGCTTATGATAGAAATGGGAATATCTCTTGACGATATAAACCGCGAGCTTGCATCCCGTCACGTTATCGATCACAAGGTAAAGCAGGAGAAGATGGTTTAATGATACCGCTCTGCAACCTGCATACACATTCAACCTTTTGCGACGGAAAGCAGACGCCTGAGGAAAACGTGCTTGCAGCAATTGACAAGGGCTTGTTCTCTCTCGGATTTTCAAGCCACGCGCCGTACGGAGAGCACGACAAGGAAGGCTGTCTGTCCGCGGGAAATATCGAAGCCTACCGAAGGGAGATATTGCGTTTAAAAGAAAAATACTCCGACCGTATAGAAATACTCTTGGGTATTGAACAGGATTATTTTTCTCCCACGCTTGAGGGCGAATATGATTACGTTATAGGCTCTGTGCATTACATAAAAAAAGACGGAGCGTTTGTTGCTATCGACCATTCGTACGACAGATTAAAAAACGGAGCGGAACGTCAGTTTGGCGCGGATATGACAGAGCTCTGCCGAGAATATTACAGGACTGTTGCGGACGTCGCGGATAAGACCGATTGCGATATTATCGGACATTTTGACATTGTAACAAAATTCAATGAAAAATATCTGCTCTTTGATGAGAATGACAGTGTGTACCGAAATATGGCGCTTGAAGCGGTGGATACGCTTCTTGAATCCGATCGCATATTTGAAGTAAATACGGGAGCGGTGTCCAGAGGTTGGCGTAAGCATCCGTATCCCTCTGAGTTTATTATTAAAAGGATCGTCGATAAAAAGGGCAGACTTACGCTCACAAGCGACGCGCATAACGCCGAGTATCTGACCTACGGCTTTTTGGATGCGGCATACTATCTGAAAGCTTTGGGAGTAAAAGAGCTATGGATATACAAAAGTGGCGGGTATGAAACTTTTTCATTGTAAATGTTATTTTTTTATCGAAAGCTATTGACATCGGCTAAAAAAAGGTATATAATATCAACCACAGTAAATCTGTAAATTTAAAAAAATTCGTGTAGAAGAGTAAGAATATAAGCGTTAAGTGCCTGTCGGACGGGGAGTTGTCGATGGGACGAAAAGCTACGGCTTGCGGCTCATATTCTGCATCCCGCTTCATACGGCAAAGCTAATAAGGTCGTAATGCCTCCTTTTCTTTCGCCATATGCAGTCGAGGAAAAGGAGGTTTTTATGTTAAAAGATCAAAAAAGAAAAAACGCGATATTCAAAAGCGTAAAAATGCTCACAATAGCGGCAATGCTTACGGCTATGAGCGTCGTTATCGGTATTATTTGCAAGAATTTTATGAATTTCGGTAACGGACTTTTCCGAATTACCTTTGAAAATCTGCCTATAATTATGTCGGGGATTTTATTTGGCCCTATTATAGGCGGTCTTGTCGGCGCGGCATCCGATATGGTAAGCTATCTGCTTTCTTCGCAAACACTGCCGCCCAATCTCATAGTTACGGCAGGCGCGATAAGCGTTGGTATCGTTTCGGGCGTTATGGCAAAATTTGTTGTAAAAAGCAAAGGTACAAAACAGATAATAATATCTGCGTCGGTCGCCCACGTTATCGGCTCTATGATAATAAAGCCGATAGGATTATATCAATTTTATCAATGGGGCGTCCTCCTGAGAATACCGTTGTATCTCGTTATCGCACCTATTGAGATATTGATACTTTGTCTTTTGTTCAAAAACAGATCCTTCTGTCGTGTGACAGAATATTATTGAGGTGAATTATGACGTACGGTGAAGCTCTTGAATATATTCATTCAATAAGCTGGACTTTCTGTAAGCCCGGGCTTGAGCGTATAGGTGAACTTTGCGAAAGGCTTGGAGATCCGCAAAAATCTTTGCGTTTTATACACGTTGCGGGAACCAACGGTAAGGGTTCGTTTTGTTCGATGCTTAACTCGGTATTGCTTGAGAGCGGTCTGCGTGTAGGTCTTTATACGTCGCCCTACATTCGTTTTTTTAATGAGAGAATGTGCGTTGACGGCGTCCCAATATCCAATGAAGAGCTTGCAGAGCTTACCGAATACGTAAAGCCGATAGCCGACGGTATGAACGACAAGCCCACAGAATTTGAGCTTATTACGGCTATCGCGTTTGAATTCTTTAAACGGCATAACTGCGATGTGGTCATACTTGAAGCAGGTATGGGAGGCAGACTTGACTCCACAAATATAATCCGTAAGCCATATCTTTCGGTCATAACGGGAATAGCGCTTGACCATACCGCATTTCTCGGTGATACGGTAGAGAAGATTGCAAAGGAAAAGGCGGGAATTATCAAGGATAACGCTCCCGTACTTTTTGGCGGTGACGATGACAGCGCCGCGGCGGTGATTGAGGCGGTCGCTGACGAAAAGGGCTCTGCGTTTTGCCGTGTTGATTATTCAAGACTTTCAAATATTCGTCCAAGTCTTGGCGGAACTGCCTTTGACTTCGGTGAAAATAAAGATGTCAGCATCGGGCTTCTAGGTATGTATCAGCCAAGAAATGCCGCAGTCGTTATAAGCGCTGTTGAAATTTTGAGAGAACAGGGAATAAATATATCCGAGAGCGCTCTCAGAAACGGCTTGAAAAAGGCAAGGTGGCAGGGAAGATTTGAGATAATCTCCCGAGATCCGCTTATGATATTTGACGGTGCGCACAATCCTCAGGGAATACGTTCCGCTGTGGATAGTATAAAGACCTATTTTGGTGATAATAAGGTCTATCTTCTGACAGGTGTGCTCCGTGACAAGGATTACACGGCTATCGCAAAGGATCTGTCAAGGATAGCATCAAAGGCGTTTACCTTGACACCCGACAGCCCGCGCGCGCTTTCCGCAAAGGAATATGCAGAAACGCTTAACGGCGCGGGAATAGAGGCGCGTTCATTCGATACGTTATCCGATGCGTTAAATACGGCTATGGATACGGCAAGGGCTGATAACGTACCCCTTATATGCCTCGGATCGCTTTATGTATATTCATCCTTGATGGATGAAATGGAAAAATGATGAAAAAAGCTATAAACTGCGGTTTATAGCTTTTTGTTTTGAATATATTGTTTAGGAGTTATACCGAAATACGACTTGAACAGCTTGCAAAAATGAGCGGTATCAAAAAAGTGAAGCTCATCCGCAATCTGACTTACCGAAAGATCGGTAGCTTCAAGCATATAAGCCGCCTGCTTTAGCTTGAATTCGTTCCGATATTTCAGGGGAGACGTACCGAGAGTGTCTCTGAATAACCGTCTGAGTCCACTTTCGCTTATACAACATTCCTTTGCTATGTCGGGAATAGATATTTCAGACTTTTGTAAAAGCTCGCAGGCTTTACTTGTTAAATTATTGTTATTTTGGTTTTGAAACGGCTGAAAATTTACTATTGAATTTAACAGTAAGTAAAACCTTCCCATACTGCCGAGTATTGTATGATCAGGCGAAAGATGCTCATCAAGCATTTCCTTAAAAAAACTTTCGCAAGCGTGCGTTGCACTTTCAAATAATTTTACGGGAGCGCATGTCGGCGGTAATGCATACTCTGTATCGAAATTTACAAGGTAATTTTCTACGTCGCCTTCTTTAAGCAAAAAAACAGCCTCATAAAAACAGCCTTTGGGAAGAAAAATAATATCTCCTGCCTTAACTGAGAGCGTTTGGTTTTTGGAAATAAAATTTATTTGTCCTTTCAGTAAAAGCATTATACCAAAGTCGGGACGTGGCGTTGTCATATAGCTGAAGCTGTTGCGCTTCCAATACTGTTTTAATATCTTTGTCGGAATAAAATTGTTTCCCGATGCTAAAAATTCAAAAACCTCTTTTTTATACATTTTATCACTCCTTTTTTATATTATACATCATTTGAGCGAAAAATACAATTGCTTTCCTGAAATTTACCTCGAAATAAAATCGTTTATGTGATATAATTAAAAAAATTAAAAAGAGGGAGAGTTTTTATGAAAGGTATTCAGATATTTACAGACAAGGATCATTCCAATTTCCAAGTAGAAATATTTCCATCGGAGAATATTTTAGGCGCGCAGAAGCTCTACGTTGCGGATGAAGTTAATACGGACTTTAAAGGCTTCGGCGTGGCTATAACGGGTGCATCGTGCTACGAGTTGAGTCTTATGGATAAGAGTGAAAGAAAAGAGCTTTTAAAAAATATTTATTCAAAGGATGGTCTCGGACTTTCAATCGGCAGACTAAGCATCGGTTCAAGCGATTATTCCGCAGAACTCTATTCCTACGATGACGTTCCGTTTGACAGAGAGCTTAAACATTTTTCGGTCAAGCGCGATGAACGCTATATTATCCCGATGATAAAAGAGATACTTGAGGTAAATCCCGAGCTATATTTGTTCGCTTCACCTTGGAGCCCTCCGGGATGGATGAAGACCGAGGGCATGATGTGCGGCGGATATATGCGTGAGGAGTTTATAGATTGCTATGCGGATTATATTATAAAATTTATCAAGGCGTATGAGACATACGGAATAAAAATATCCGCTATCACACCTCAAAACGAGCCCAATACACAGCAGACCAGAAGAATGCCTGCTTGTATATGGCATCCCGAGATAGAGGCGAAATTTGTAAAGGTCCTTAGAAGAAAGCTTGACGAAAATGGTATGGACACAAGGATATGGCTTTTTGACCACAGCTTTTATGGCACGTCGCGCGTATTGTGGCAGCTGGATAACGTCAAGGACTTGGCAGAATGCTGTGATAGCGTGGCATTCCACTATTATGCGGGCTATATTGAGGAGACAAAGGCAGTGACCGAGAGATACCCGAAGCTAAAGCTACAATTTACCGAGGGCGGTCCGCGACTTACGGATCACTATGATACGGATTGGTGTAAGTGGGGAATTATGATGTCTGAGGCGCTTGCTTGCGGATATAATTCCTTTACAGGTTGGAATTTGATGCTCAACGAAATGGGCGGACCTAACATTGGTCCTTTCTGGTGCGGCGGTCTTGTTACCCGAAACGGTGTAACGGGAGAGCTTGCTTTTAGCGGACAGTACAAGGCGTTCTCACATATCGCTCCTTATATAAATAAATCGTCTGAGATACGCGCGCTTAGCGTCGGAAATTACTTTGGACAGCCGATATATCAATATCCTAAACGTAAGGAAGCTCCCGTTGGCTTTGTTATTGATAATCACGACGGAAGAACGGTAGCCGTCGTTATAAATCCTAACGCTGAAAAATATCAAACGCAGATCGTTTTAGATGGCACGATGTGGTACGCCGAGCTCATGCCCGAAAGTATTTCGACACTGATAATTGAAGAATAAGTAAAAATACTCCAAACGGGGAACTGCCCATTTGGAGTGTTTTTTAATCTTTTCTGTATTCCAATATATCTGCGGGTTGGCAATCAAGAGCCTCGCATATTCTTTCAAGAGTGGAGAATTTTATACCCTTGACCTTTCCATTTTTCAAAAGGGATATGTTAGCCATCGTGATGCCGACTTTCTCACTAAGCTCTGTAACGCTCATTTTTCTTTTGGCGAGCATTACGTCAATATTTACTATTATCATACATATGCCTCGTTTTCTTCTCTTATTTCTGTTGCTTTGGCAACGTAATGACCTGCAGCGCCGAGCGCCAGAGCCACAGATAAAGCTGTGACGATCAAGAAGAAAAATATGATGACAAAAGGGTTACAGCCAATCAGCGTAAATATCAAATTTCCCACGAAGAAAAAGACAGCGTCTGCAAAGAGAAGAAGTGAGGATAGTTTGAAGCGGCTTGCGTTTTCAAAGGTGAAAAGCTCAGACTTGAAAGACGCCGATACCTTCCATGCAAGTCCGAGAATAACAAAGCAGGGAACAGAGGAGAGCCAATAGAATATAAGCTGACTCCACATGGTTATCTCAGAGACCTTATCAAGTCCATTGAGTGAGACTAAAAAAGGATAGATAAAGCCGCAAATGCATAAGCCGCAAAGGGCAATGACAATAATTAAAATTCTTGCAAGAATAAAAAGCGATCTCTTTGACATACAAGCCTCCATTTGACATTGTATGATTATTATACCATATTTTTCTGAAAAGTCAATATATTTTATCGTGATACAATAAATTTATATCTGTATAGAGATAGTTTTTTAAATTCCGACAACGTTGGTCGATTTTGTGAACAGGGCGTCATAATCCAATGGCTTTGACGTTACGCCCAGATCGGCTTCAAGACAGCGCAGTACAGCCTCGGTAGAGAGCTTTGTGCCTTCCTTAGTATAAAAATGCGTACAATCTGTGTAAAAGGATTTCGGCATATCCTTTGTAAGCGCGTAAAGATCATTTATTTTGTGTCCGTAACGCGTTACGATCTCAATTGCGGCGGCGTTGTATTCTTCTGTTTCGCAGTTATAGCGCTTAAAGTATCCGTTATATTTATCTTCCTGCACAGCGGTGGAGGTGGCAAAAATGAAGGTAGCGTTAGGAAAGAGCAAGGGCATAGTATGACAGATGCGCTCAATGTACTCCTTATATAAGGCAATATCGGTCAGTGGCTTTCCGTCTATTTGATGAAGGTCATCCCACAGTCCTGCGTTCCAATGGATACAGTCTACGTCATCACCCAATTCAAGCTCTTTTTTCCAGTTTGGAAGATGTCGCAGTACATAAGCGGCAAAACGGCAATTTTCATTTGGATAGTAGACCTTGGCGACGTCCTCCATAGCTAACTCAACGTATTTATCATAGCCTTTTCTTATTGAGTCTCCGATAAGCAGAATTTTTTTCATAAACGCTTCCTTTCCGTTACTTATATAGTAATTTTGATTTTACAGTTACAAGTATAGCACAAAAAAATCCTTTTGTAAAGGTGAAATAAGAATTTTTTGGTTAAGATTGAAAAACAAGTTATTTATATAAATCGCTGAAATTTGCTTTTTGAGAGTCGTGTTATTGACATTCGTCGGGGAAAATGGTATAATGTTCAAACGAAATTATCGTCAAAAATATATACTTGAAAAAGGAGTCAAAGAGGTATGAGCGTGAAATTTAAACCGCCCTATTTAGGTGTAGCCTACTATCCAGAAGATTGGGACGAGCAGGTTATGGCAGAGGATATTTCTATGATGAAAAAGGCAGGCATAAACGTTGCCAGAATGGGCGAATTCGCATGGAGCAAGATGGAGAAGCAGGAAGGAGAGTTCACCTTCGGGTGGCTTCATAGGGTAGTTGATGCGTTAGGCAAGGCGGGTATAGCTACCGTGCTCTGTACTCCAAGCGCTACTCCTCCGAGGTGGCTGTCCGTAAAGTATCCCGATATTATGACCGAGAGAGAAAACGGAGAGATACGCAACCATGGCGCAAGACGCAATTGTTGCTCCAATAATCCGCATTATATAGAATATTCTCTCCGCATTGCAGAGGAGATGGCAAAGGAATTCGGCAACGACGAAAATGTTATAGGCTGGCAGATAGACAATGAGATACATAACGCAAATAACGGTTGCTTTTGCAAGGTGTGTCAGGAGGAATTCAAAAAACACCTTGCCGATAGCTTCGGTAATATAGAAAACCTCAATGCACGATGGAATTTGGGAGGGTGGAGTCAGGAATATCTTAGTTTTGACCATATCCCCGCACCGCGCTTTGCATGGATAAATCCTCATCACATTCAAGAATGGAACGTATTCCAGCAGAAATCTCACGTTAAGTTTATCGGTATGCAAGCTGACGTTCTCCGAAAGTACGTCAAGGTTCCGATAGGCACAGATATGATGCCGCGCGGTGAAGAAAGCTATCAAGATATGCATAAAAAGCTTGATCTTGTACAGTATAATCATTACAACACCGCGGAAAATCTTTGGGAGGCGGGATATTGGTTTGATTTTATAAGGAACGTTAAGGATGCGCCGTTCTGGAATACCGAGACCTCTACCTGCTGGAACGGTGCGGCAAAAATAAGACAGAGCGTAAAGCCTGAAGGTTTTTGCTACGCAAACTCGTGGCTTCCCATAGTACTTGGAGGAGAAGCAAATATGTATTGGCTCTGGCGTACCCATTGGGGTGGGCACGAGCTTATGCACGGCTCTGTAATATCGGCGAGTGGCAGACCCATGCATATTTTCGGAGAGGTTCAGAAGGTATCGGAAAGTTATGCAAAGGCAGCTGATTTTATAAATAATACCAAGGTGCAGACGCTCGTTGCCATGCACTTTACCTCGCTCGCCTGCAATATGTATTTTGGACAGGGAATATACAAGGGTTTTGATTACCGTGAGTTGCTCAGAAATAATTATTACCGTCCGCTTACCGATTCGGGCGTTCGTCCTGACATTATAGACTCGGAGAATTCTCTCGATAAATATAAGGTACTCTTTACAAATCTTGTTCTTACTCTTGAAGACAGGGGCATGAATGAAAAAATAAAGGCGTGGGTAGAGAATGGTGGTATATGGGTGGTTGGACCTCTTACCGACGTAAGAAACGCCGACGGAGCAAGATACAAGGATAGACCTTACGGTATTCTTGAGGAAATGACGGGGATCCATTGGGATTTCTCTGTACCTGATCTTGAGAATAGGGAGATTGCTTGCGTTTGTACCGATGGGAGAAAGTTTGAGGGAAATTGCTGGTATGAGCTCTCCGAGCCTGATGGAGATACCTTGGCAAAGGTATCTGGGGCTACGCATTCGGCGCTCCTCGGTAAATCGGTTTTTGCAAAGAAGAAGGTAGGAAAGGGAGTGGTATATGTTCTCGGTACTATACCGACATACGAGACAATGAAGAACATTATTATTCCCGAGGTAATGGGAGAGGCAGATATAGATACCTTTGAGTGTGGAGGCGTGGTGATTGCCGAGCGAAAGGGCGAAAAGTATGAGGGAAAGATGATCGTTGATGTTATGGGTAAAGGCGGAAAATACCGTGTGCCATATACTTCTTGCGATATTTTGACCGAGCGCGTATTTGAGGCAGAAAGCGAAATTCAAATACAGCCTTATGATGTTTTGGTTCTCGAGAAAAAATAATTTATGAATAAAGCCCGACTCCTCGAAAAAACGAGGGGTTAGGCTTTTAAAATATTAAGTAATCGAAAAAGACGATTCCAATGAGGATCACTCCTCATCAGAATCGTCAATTTTTATTTTCTCTTCTTGTTTTCGGGCAATACCTTTTATCACGAAAAAGGCAAAGCCGTTTATCATTTCGGAAAAGTTCAGAAAATAGAGATTTTACCAAGTTTTCGGGAATAACCCCAAAAAATCGCTATTTTTTGGATAAATCAACCCTGAAATCCCTATTTCAATGCTATTTTGCAAGGTTTTAAGCGTAAAAAAACGACCTCATAGAATTTCTTCTACAAGGTCGTAATTTTATTTTGTTTTGCCTATTGTGTTATAAGGCGGTTTGCCTTTTCACAACTTCTTCAAGTAATCGTTGATTACTTCAGTGCTGCCTGTGCCGCTGCGAGACGAGCGATCGGAACACGGAAGGGAGAACAAGATACATAGTCAAGACCGAGCTGGTGGCAGAACTCAACGGATGTGGGATCGCCGCCGTGCTCACCGCAGATACCTACATGGAGGTCCTTGTTAGCAGGTCTGCCGAGCTTGAGAGCCATATCCATAAGCTTACCAACACCTGTCTGGTCGAGCTTAGCGAAAGGATCGTTCTCGAAGATCTTTGTGTCGTAGTAAGCGTTAAGGAACTTACCTGCGTCGTCACGGGAGAAGCCGAACGTCATCTGTGTCAGGTCGTTTGTACCGAAGCAGAAGAAGTCAGCGTTAGCCGCGATCTCGTCAGCAGTGAGACAAGCTCTGGGAATCTCGATCATTGTACCAACCTCATAGTCAAGCTCAACGCCTGCAGCTGCAAGCTCAGCATCAGCGGTTGCAACAACAACAGCCTTAACGAACTTAAGCTCCTTAACGTCGCCAACAAGAGGAATCATGATCTCAGGCTTAACATTCCAATCGGGATGAGCCTTCTTTGTGTTGATAGCAGCGCGGATAACCGCAGTTGTCTGCATCTTTGCAATCTCGGGGTAGGTTACTGCGAGACGGCATCCACGGTGGCCCATCATGGGGTTGAACTCGTGGAGAGATGCGATGATAGCCTTGATGTCCTCAACAGACTTGTTCTGAGCAGCAGCAAGAGCAGCGATGTCCTCTTCTGTTGTAGGAACGAACTCATGGAGAGGAGGATCGAGGAATCTGATGCAAACAGGTGTACCTTCAAGAGCCTCGTAGAGCTTCTCGAAGTCGCTCTGCTGGTAGGGAAGGATCTTAGCAAGAGCTGCTTCTCTTTCCTCAGCAGTATCGGAGCAGATCATCTCTCTGAATGCCGCAATTCTGTCAGCCTCAAAGAACATATGCTCTGTACGGCAAAGTCCGATACCCTCAGCGCCAAGCTCACGAGCCTTGCGAGCATCTGCGGGTGTATCAGCGTTAGTACGAACCTTGAGCTTACGGAACTCATCAGCCCAACCCATGATCGTGCCGAAGTTGCCCGAGATCTCAGCGTCTACTGTGGGGATGATGCCGTCGTAAATAGCGCCTGTAGAACCGTCGATGGAGATGTAGTCACCCTCATGGAAGGTCTTACCTGCGAGCGTGAACTGCTTGTTCTCTTCATCCATAGCGATGTCTCCGCAACCGGATACACAGCAAGTACCCATACCACGAGCAACAACTGCTGCGTGAGATGTCATACCGCCGCGAACGGTGAGGATACCCTGAGAAGCCTTCATACCTGTAATATCCTCGGGAGATGTATCGAGTCTTACAAGAACTAACTTCTTACCAGCGTTCTTCCAAGCTTCTGAATCGTCAGCAGTGAATACTACCTGACCGCAAGCAGCTCCGGGAGATGCGCCAAGTCCTCTGCCGAGAGGCTTTGCAGCCTTAAGAGCCTTAGCGTCGAACTGAGGATGGAGAAGTGTATCGAGGTTTCTGGGATCTATCATAAGAACTGCCTCTTCTTTGGTCTTGTGGCCCTCAGCAACGAGGTCAACAGCGATCTGGAGAGCAGCCTGAGCGGTTCTCTTACCGTTACGTGTCTGGAGCATGTAGA